>NZ_JAGE01000001.1:2290000-2890000 GCF_000526495.1 Ruminiclostridium josui JCM 17888
GAAAGCGGAAGAGCCCAAACCAAAAGATAGCAATATCTTTTGGGGTTGAGGACTAGCATAATGATCCTTGAGACATAGCAGAATGAGCAGCTGGAAAGCTGAGACCATAGAGGGTAAAAGTCCCGTAAGCGAAATGTTGAGAGGCAGGCTAGAATCCAGAGTACCACGAGGCACGTGAAACCTCGTGGGAAGCAGGGTGGACCACCATCCAAGGCTAAATACTAACTGGTGACCGATAGTGAAGCAGTACCGTGAGGGAAAGGTGAAAAGAACCCCGGGAGGGGAGTGAAAGAGAACCTGAAACCCTATGTTTACAAGCAGTTGAAGAGCGTTAAAGCTCGACAGCGTACTTTTTGTAGAACGGTCCGGCGAGTTATTGTATGCAGCAAGGTTAAGTACTAGAAGGTACGGAGCCGAAGGGAAACCGAGTGTTAAAAGCGCGAGAAGTTGCATGCTATAGACCCGAAACCGGGTGACCTACCCATGGACAGGTTGAAGCGGGAGTAAAATCTCGTGGAGGACCGAACCACATGACCGTTGAAAAGGTCTGGGATGAGCTGTGGGTGGCGGAGAAATTCCAATCGAACTCGGAGATAGCTGGTTCTCCCCGAAATAGCTTTAGGGCTAGCCTCAAGGGAAAATCAAACGGAGGTAGAGCACTGAATGGGCTAGGGGCCTTACCGGGTTACCGAACCCTATCAAACTCCGAATGCCGTAATGATGTTACTTGGGAGTCAGACTATGAGAGATAAGTCCCATGGTCAAAAGGGAAACAGCCCAGACCATCAGCTAAGGTCCCAAAATCACAGTTAAGTGGAAAAGGATGTGGGTTTGCTAAGACAACTAGGATGTTGGCTTAGAAGCAGCCACTCATTCAAAGAGTGCGTAATAGCTCACTAGTCGAGTGAGCCTGCGCCGAAAATTACCGGGGCTAAACTGTGTACCGAAGCTATGGATCAGCGTACATCCAATAGTATTGCTAAATGAAATAAGAAGCGAAGAGGTAATTTCACGAAATGTAACAAATGAAAAATAAATCAAAACATTTCGTCAAATTACATACAGCTAAACTTGTACCGTTAGCAGTAGTATTGGATGTACGAGGGTGGTAGGGGAGCTTACTGTAGTAGGTTGAAGCAAGATCGAAAGGACTTGTGGACGAGACAGTAGTGAGAATGCCGGAATAAGTAGCGAGAGTAAAGTGAGAATCTTTACCGTCGAAAGCCTAAGGTTTCCTGGGGAAGGTTCGTCCGCCCAGGGTAAGTCTGGACCTAAGCTGAGGCCGAAAGGCGTAGGTGATGGACAACAGGTTGAAATTCCTGTACTACCGTTAATCGTTATGAGAGAGGTGGTGACGCAGGAGGATAAGTCAAGCGATCAGCTGGAAAAGATCGTGCAAGCGGGGTAGATAGTCCGGTAGGCAAATCCGCCGGATGTTTCGAAGACGTGATGCGGAGGGAAAACAAGTACCGAAGTGACAGATTCCACACTGACGAGAAAAACCACTATCCAGATTAAAGGTACCAGTACCGCAAACCGACACAGGTAGGTGAGGAGAGAATCCTAAGACGAGCGGGAGAAGCGTTGTTAAGGAACTCGGCAAATTGACCCCGTAAGTTAGCGAAAAGGGGTGCCTCAAGAGATTGAGGCCGCAGAGAATAGGCCCAAGCAACTGTTTATCAAAAACACAGGTCTCTGCTAAATCGAAAGATGAAGTATAGGGGCTGACGCCTGCCCGGTGCTGGAAGGTTACGGGAATTGCTTAGGGGAAACCCGAAGGCATGAACTTAAGCCCCAGTAAACGGCGGCCGTAACTATAACGGTCCTAAGGTAGCGAAATTCCTTGTCAGGTAAGTTCTGACCCGCACGAATGGCGTAATGACTTGGGCACTGTCTCAACAACGTACCCGGCGAAATTGTAGTACTTGTGAAGATGCAAGTTACCCGCGACTAGACGGAAAGACCCCATGGAGCTTCACTGTAGCTTGATATTGGGTTTCGGTATTTTTTGTACAGGATAGGTGGGAGACTGAGAAGTGGTGGCGCCAGCCATCATGGAGTCGACGTTGGGATACCACTCTAAAAGTACTGGAACTCTAACCTGAGACCATAAGCTGGTCTAGGGACACTGTCAGGTGGGCAGTTTGACTGGGGCGGTCGCCTCCCAAAGAGTAACGGAGGCGTCCAAAGGTTACCTCAGTGCGGTTGGAAATCGCACAGCGAGTGCAAAGGCATAAGGTAGCCTGACTGCGAGAGAGACACCTCGAGCAGGTACGAAAGTAGGGCTTAGTGATCCGGTGGTATGAAAGTGGAATTGCCATCGCTCAACGGATAAAAGCTACCCTGGGGATAACAGGCTTATCTCCCCCAAGAGTCCACATCGACGGGGAGGTTTGGCACCTCGATGTCGGCTCATCGCATCCTGGAGCTGTAGCAGGTTCCAAGGGTTTGGCTGTTCGCCAATTAAAGCGGTACGCGAGCTGGGTTCAGAACGTCGTGAGACAGTTCGGTCCCTATCTGTCGCGGGCGCAGGATATTTGAGAGGATCTGTCCTTAGTACGAGAGGACCGGGATGGACGAACCTCTAGTGCACCAGTTGTCATACCAATGGCACAGCTGGGTAGCCAAGTTCGGCAGGGATAAACGCTGAAGGCATCTAAGCGTGAAACCCACCTCAAGATGAGATATCCCACTAGCAATAGGTAAGACCCCATGTAGACTACATGGTTGATAGGTCAGGAGTGTAAGCATAGTAATGTGTTAAGCTGACTGATACTAATAGGTCGAGGGTTTGACCCAAAAGAAACAGGTATCAAAAAAGTAGAAGGTCTTAAAACTAGACAATGAGAGAGCTTCACATCTTCTTAGAAGAGTAACATTAATCAGTTCTGAAGGTACAAAGTACCTAATAAATCTTCTGGTGGAAATGACGAGATGGTCACACCCGTTCCCATACCGAACACGGCAGTTAAGCATCTCAGTGCCGATAATACTTGGCTGGAGACGGCCCGGGAAAGTAGGTCTCTGCCAGATTTATATGAAAGCCTCAAGTTCATTGCTTGAGGCTTTTTTACATTATCTGATAAATGTACAAGTAAAATAAAAATACGTTAATTGAAAAGTTAAATTCCACTGTAAATTTTAATTCCACAATGAAGAGTAAATTCCACTAAATCAAGTCTTTGAACTATATTCTTTGTGCCTGAAATATAGTATAATAAGCATACAGAAAATTGCTCTGAAGAAAAAATTGCATGGCAAACAGCCGACTGGAGGATTTTTTGTAAAACTAAATTCCACTCGGAATAGAGTTGATATTGAGGTTTCTATCCGCAGTTTTAACTCTTGGTTTGTGTTTCTATTTCAGCAGTTTTGGTTTTAGGATGATATCGTCGCAGGATATCTCTCTTAGTCCGAATGCATTTAATGCATGTTTTTCCAGTAGCAATTGAGCCAGTTCTAATGGGGTTCTACCATTTAGACTGGCTCTTGCTGTACTGTTAATATGATTTGCAAGTCTTGTTACATCCCATTGCGTTAGTTTATCAAAGGATGAGCCTTTGGGAAGAACAGAACGTATATATTCGTGGTTCTTTTCTATACCTGGTTTTTGCCACGAAGCCATAGGATCACAAAAAAATATGGATGTGCGTATGGTATTATCAATCCCACATTCCAGTCCTTCTGGGTTTGAAAATTCCGTACCTCTGTCTGTTAAAATAACTGGAAATGTGTTGTAGAAGCCGATAGGAGACATTTTTTCTTCCAGATGGTCAAATGTTTTTTAACAGAAGTTGCTGTCTTATCTGGCAATAGATAAATTAACATCAATTTGCAGCTGCGAAAGAATAATGTAAGTAGTACTTTTTGGCTACCCTCACAACCGACTACTGTATCCATTTCAACAACATTCGTCTCTGGATGGGCTTCCATATATTTCATGAAATCATTATAAGTTCGTCCTTCAAAAATCCCTGTATCTTTGGCTTTTGGTCTGTCTTGTTTGCGAGGCTTATACTTTACTTTTCTGGGGAGATCAATGTTTTTCACAGATAACACACCAGATGCAATATAATTATAAATTGTTTTTTCAGAACATTTTATTTCGGGATGATTTTTAAGTATTTGGTACGGAGTCTGCCCCTGCAAAATTAAAGGTGTGACAATTGCATCCATCTGATTAAGTGAATCTTCAGATATATTGATTCCATTTCTAGATTCAACAAGGATAGTCTTATATTGACGATTAGCCTGAGTTGCTTTGTAGAAATATTTATCAAGCCTGCATCCAGCTTTTTTAGAACAACCGTTACAAACAAAAGGAGCCTTTACTACTTTACTGCATATTTCATTTTTAAACTGGTCACAATGGGTATTACAAGCATTACATGTTCTGCATTGCTTCTTACAAGCAACAGTACGTTTGCAGACATTTGTAAGGCCACATTTACCACGATGAACACAATGATTATGGGATACAAAATTGTTTCTAGAAGTAAGAGAACGGTGTTTCTTGACTTCCTTTGAAACAGTAGTAGGGTCTTTGCACAAATATTTCGCAATCACTTTAAAAGGTAAATTGTTGTCTAGTGATTTTTCAATAAAAATCCTATTATCTAGGGTAAGATGTTTTTGGTTTCCTGGTATTAAATTAGACATAATTAACTCCTTTCACTGCGGATTGGGAAACCAAAATTAATTATACATGAAGTAGTGGAATTTACGTAAGACTAAATTCTACTCTAATTTTTTAAAAGTGGAATTTACTTTTTCATTCAACATAAAATAAAAATATATTTTAAAACTACTTGCAAATATAAAAAATATGTAGTAAAATATTGAATGTTGTGGCGTGGCATACGATGACGCAGGAGATTGCTATTCTTAGAAATAGGTAACTTTTGCTGAGAATGTCCGATTCAAGAAACCGGGCGACAAGTCACTGTACATTTTGAAGTGTAATATAATCGCTTTAAATGCCCAGGTTAAGTTTGTCCAATTAGGATAAGAACGATCCTGGGTTTTTATATAAAACGTTATGAAACACCCGGCATAGTGTACAGACAAAACTTGTTGTACGTGACAAAATCCAACGTACGAGGAGGTTTATGTATGTCAAACAAACAGAAAATACGTATCAGACTAAAGGCGTTCGATCATCAGGTGCTTGATCAGTCAGCTGAGAAGATCGTTGAAACTGCTAAAAGGACAGGCGCGAAGGTTTCAGGACCTGTACCGCTTCCTACTGAGAAAGAGATTATTACAATCTTGAGAGCTCCACATAAATATAAGGACTCAAGAGAGCAGTTTGAAATGAGAACTCATAAGAGATTGATAGATGTAGTTTTACCAACGCCAAAGACTGTTGACGCATTAATGAGGTTGGATCTTCCAGCTGGTGTAGACATTGAGATTAAATTATAATTTTAAATAATTTGAAGAAATTAATGTCAAGCTAGTCTACAGAGTTAAGTGTTAATAGTAGGTCATGTTCATAGAAAATATGAACCAATAACCATAGGAGGTAATTTTAATGAAAAAAGCAATGTTAGGTAAGAAAATTGGAATGACTCAAATATTTGATGAAAATGGTTTGGTTATACCAGTTACAGTTGTAGAAGCAGGCCCATTAACAGTTGTTCAAAAGAAGACTGTTGAAACTGACGGATATGATGCTATAAAGGTTGGATATCAGAAGATTGAAGAAAAAAAACTCAGCAAACCTGCTTTAGGTCAGTTCAGTAAGACTAAGCTTGCTCCAATGAAGTATCTAAGAGAATTCAGACTGGAAGATATATCAAGTTTTGAAGTTGGTCAGGAAATTAAAGTTGAGGATATGTTCCAATCTGGAGATAAAATAGATGTAAGCGGTGTTTCAAAAGGTAAAGGATTTCAAGGTACTATTAAGAGATACGGTCAAAAGGGTGGTAGAGAAACTCACGGTTCAATGTATCATAGAAGAGTTGGTTCCATGAGTGCTAACACCAATCCGGCAAGAGTATTTAAGGGCAAGAAGTTGCCAGGTCATATGGGTATGGACAACACTACAGTTCAAAATCTTGAAGTTGTTAGAGTTGATGCAGAAAGAAACCTTATTCTTGTAAAAGGTGCTCTTCCAGGACCTAAAGGTGGATTGCTTGTTATTAAAAGTACGGTTAAATCCGGTAAATAATAACGTGAAGGGAGGAAGTAACACATGCCAAAGGTTGATTTATATAACATGAAAGGTGAAGTAGTTGGAGATATTCAACTTTGCGATAATGTTTTTGGTGCAGAAGTAAATAAAGAAGTACTTCACGCAGTAGTAGTAAATCAGTTAGCAAATAAAAGGCAAGGTACTCAGTCAACAAAAACCAAGAGTGAAGTTAGAGGTGGCGGTAAGAAGCCATGGAGACAAAAGGGAACCGGTCGTGCAAGACAGGGAAGTATCCGTTCAGCACAGTGGATTAAAGGTGGTATAGTATTAGGACCTAAGCCACGTAGCTACAGATACACTATGCCAAAGAAAGTAAAACGTATTGCAATGAAATCAGCATTAACATCAAAGGTTTCAGGAAATGAAATTTTTGTTTTGGATGCTTTGACATTAGATGCAATTAAGACTAAGTCAATGGTGGGTGTACTTAACAGTTTGAAGGTTGATTCAAGTGCTTTAATAGTAATTGACTCAAAGAATGAAAACGTTGTTAAGTCTGCTAGAAACATACCAGGAGTAAAAACAGCATATGTAAATACTCTTAATGTATTTGATATATTGAAATATGATAAGTTCATTATAACAAAGGATGCTGTTGAAAAGGTTGAGGAGGTGTACGCATAATGAGATTACCACAAGACATAATTTTAAAGCCATATATAACTGAGAAAAGTAATATGGAAATAGCTGCTGGTAAGTACACTTTTATCGTTGATGTAAAATCAACAAAAACCGAAATTAAAAAGGCAGTTGAAGCATTATTCAGCGTTAAAGTATTACAAGTTAATACAATGAACTTTGACGGTAAAATTAAGCGCACAGGTGTTCACGAAGGACCTCGTCCAGCTTGGAAAAAGGCAATCGTTAAAATCGATACTGATCCAAAGCCTGTTGAATACTTGACAAAGGGCGGCAAGACTGTAACAAATAATAAGAAATATAAAACTAGCATCGAAGAATTTGGCGTTGCTCAGTAATTAAGCCAGGTTATAAAAGGAGTGAGAAGAGATGGCATTAAAAAAGTATAGTCCTACTTCTCCATCCAGAAGGTTTATGACAGTAATGGATTACTCAGAGTTATCAAAAGTTGAACCTGAAAAGTCATTGCTGGAACCTCTGAAGAAAAATGGAGGAAGAAACTCTTATGGTAGGATTACTGTTCGTCATCAAGGCGGCGGTAACAGACAAAAATACAGAGTTATAGATTTTAAAAGAGACAAAGATGGAATCAAGGCAAAGGTTGCTACAATCGAGTATGATCCAAACAGGACTGCAAATATTGCGCTTCTTAACTATTTAGATGGTGAAAAGAGATATATTCTTGCACCAGTTGGATTAAGTGTAGGCGATATTGTTGAATCAGGAGAATCAGCGGATATCAAACCAGGTAACGCACTTCCTCTTGCAAATATTCCTGTAGGTTCATTGATTCATAATATTGAACTTAAGCCAGGTAAGGGTGGCCAGATGGTTAGAGCTGCAGGAAATGCTGCTCAGTTAATGGCTAAAGAGGGCGATTATGCTCAGGTAAGACTTCCTTCTGGTGAAGTTCGTATGATTAGAATCAATTGTAAAGCTACAATTGGTCAAGTTGGAAACCTTGAACATGAAAATGTGTCTTTAGGTAAGGCAGGAAGAAAAAGATGGATGGGTATCAGACCTACAGTACGTGGTGTTGTTATGAACCCAGTTGATCACCCTCACGGTGGTGGAGAAGGTAAATCACCTATCGGTAGACCAAGTCCTGTAACACCTTGGGGTAAACCAACTCTTGGCTTGAAGACTAGAAAGAAGAAAAACAAGTCAGATAAGTTTATTGTTAAGAGAAGAAATCAAAAGTAATATATCGGGATATTTGGAAGTAAGAGCGGTTTAACCGCTCCGCCAAATCCTATGAGATGGCGGCGAAGGGAGGATTTTAGAATAATGAGTAGATCAGTTAAAAAGGGACCTTACGTGCTTGATTCATTACTTAAGAAAATTGAAGAAATGAATAAAGCAAATGATAAGAAAGTTATCAAGACCTGGTCAAGGGCTTCAACTATATTCCCTCAGATGGTCGGACACACAATTGCTGTTCATGACGGAAAGAAGCATGTTCCTGTATATATAACAGAAGAAATGGTTGGTCATAAGCTTGGTGAATTTGCACCAACTAGAACATATAAGGGACATAGTGGTAACGAGAAGTCTACTTCTCTAAGGTAACAAAAAAATTTTTTGATACTGAGAGTTTAAGTTTAAGATTAGAACTGAAAGGAGGCTATTCAGTTGGAGAAAAAAGTATTGTCCAAAGAGGAGCTATTAAAGAATAAAGATCAGATTTTGGCTGAACAAAATGCTAAGCATACTAAGTCAAATAAGCCTACACTTCTTACTAAGAAAGAGAGAAAAGTTCTTGGAATTGGTAAAGATGAAGGAAGAGCAGTTTTAAAATATGCACGTATATCGTCCAGAAAGGTTAAAATCGTTTTAGATTTGATAAAAAATAAGGGTATTGATGAGGCTTATGCTATTCTCAAATTTACACCTAAGGCTGCATCAGAAGTTTTGTACAAGCTTCTAAAATCAGCGGAGGCAAATGCTGTTAACAATAATAGCTTGAATCATGATAACCTTTATATTGCAGAAGCTTTTGCAACTCAAGGGCCAACATTAAAAAGAATTATGCCACGTGCTCAAGGTAGAGCATTTAGAATTCAAAAAAGAACCAGCCATATAACATTGGTTGTAAAGGAAAGAGAATAAGCGAGAAGGAGGTTGGGTAATGGGCCAGAAAGTAAATCCTCATGGATTAAGAATTGGAATCATTAAAGATTGGGATACAAAATGGTATGCTAATGATAAATCTTTTAGCAGCTATCTTGTTGAAGATGTGAAAATAAGAAATTTCATAAAAAAGAAACTTTATATTTCAGGTATTTCTAGAATTGAGATAGACCGTGCCGCTAATAAGGTGAAAATTAATGTAAATACTGCAAAGCCAGGACTTGTAATAGGCAAGGGTGGCCAAGGTATTGAAGAGCTTAGAAAAGAAGTAGAAAAAATGACAGGAAAGAGCGTTCTGATTAATATCACAGAGATTAAAGTTCCTGAAATGGATGCTCAGCTTGTTGCAGAAAATATTGCATCACAGCTCGAAAAACGTATATCTTTCAGAAGAGCAATGAAGCAAGCTATGTCAAGAACAATGAAGCTCGGCGCAAAGGGTATCAAGACTGCATGTTCAGGAAGACTTGGCGGTGCTGAAATCGCAAGAACTGAACATTACCATGAAGGTACTATTCCTCTGCAAACACTTCGTGCTGATATAGACTACGGTTTTGCTGAAGCAGACACAACTTATGGTAAGATTGGTGTCAAGGTATGGATATATAAAGGAGAAGTTCTTCCTGCTGTCAAAAGAGACAGAAAAGCGGAAGGAGGAGATAAGTAATGTTAATGCCCAAAAGAGTAAAACATAGAAGGGTTCACAGAGGTAGAATGACCGGAAGAGCTACTAGAGGTAACTACGTTAGCAACGGTGATTTCGGAATTCAGGCTTTAGAACCTGCTTGGATAACAAGCAACCAGATTGAGGCTGCCAGAATAGCGATGACTCGTTTCATCAAACGTGGTGGTAAGGTTTGGATTAAAATATTCCCTGATAAGCCGGTAACAAAGAAACCAGCTGAAACTCGTATGGGTAGTGGTAAAGGTTCACCGGAGTATTGGGTAGCAGTAGTAAAACCTGGAAGAGTATTATTTGAGATTGCGGGAGTACCTGAAGAGACAGCTAGAGAGGCATTAAGACTCGCTATGCACAAACTTCCGGTTAAATGTAAATTTGTAACCCGCGAGAAAGAAATGGGTGGTGAAGCAAATGAAAGCTAGTGAAATCAGAGAAAAGGATATTGTTGAATTAAACAAGGAATTGGGCGAATTAAAGTCTGAACTCTTTAAGCTTAGATTTCAGCTTGCTACAAATCAGCTTGAGAACCCAATGAAACTTAAGGATGTTAAAAAATCCATTGCCAGAGTTAAAACAATAATAAGGGAAAAAGAGCTTAGCGATAACAAGTAATAGCTGTTTGCTAAAGTAATTGAAAAACCTTAACCATAATGAATAACGTCAGTTATGTTCTTTGTAGTACATCAATTGATAGTATTACAAAGATGAGTATTCGGAAGGAGGTAATTCCACTTGGTTGAAAGAGCTTTAAGAAAGACTAGGGTTGGCAAAGTTGTCAGCAATAAGATGGATAAAACTATTGTTGTTGCTATAGAAACTAGTGTAAAGCATCCGTTATACGGAAAAATTGTTAAGAGAACTTACAAACTAAAGGCACATGATGAAGAAAATCAATGCCAGATTGGTGATAAAGTTAAAGTAATGGAAACAAGACCATTAAGTAAGGAAAAGAGATGGAGACTTGTTGAAATCGTTGAAAAGGCACAATAATGTATGTGCAGTCTGAGCAGAAATTTTGGAAGGAGGTACCACTATGATTCAAGTTCAGTCTAGAATGAAAGTAGCTGATAATACCGGAGCTAAAGAACTTATGTGTATAAAAGTTCTTGGCGGTTCTTGGAGAAAGTATGCTAATATAGGGGATGTTGTAGTAGCTTCAGTTAAAAATGCAACACCCGGCGGTGTTGTAAAAAAAGGTGACGTTGTAAAGTGCGTTATTGTACGCTCTAAGAAAGGCGTTAGAAGACCTGACGGTTCTTACATCAGATTTGATGAAAACGCTGCAGTTATAATTAAAGAAGATAAGAACCCAAGAGGAACTCGTATATTTGGACCTGTTGCAAGAGAATTAAGAGATAAGGACTTTATGAAAATTCTTTCTCTTGCACCGGAAGTATTGTAAGGAAGGAGGCGGCTTAATTTGGCAAATAAAGTTCATGTAAAAAAGGATGACACAGTTCTTGTGCTTTCAGGAAAAGATAGAGGCAAGAAGGGCAAGGTATTAAGCGTAAATCCTTCTACTAATCAAGTACTTGTTGAAGGCGTTAACATGTCAACAAAGCACAAAAAGCCCAGAGGAAAATATCAACAAGGTGGCATAATTCATCAGGAGTCACATATAGACAGTTCAAACGTTATGTTAGTTTGTGATAAATGTGGTAAGCCTACCAAAGTTGCAAAGAAAATTCTCGACAATGGGCAGAAGGCTAGAACTTGTAAGAAGTGTGACGAGATTATTGATATAGTATTAGATAAAAACAAAGACGGTTAATAGCACTGCCGAAAGGAGGTATAGCAAATGGCAAGGTTAAAAGATAAATATCTTAATGAAGCAGTTCCTGCTTTGAAAGATAAGTTTAAATATAGCAGTATCATGCAGGTTCCAAAGCTTGAAAAAGTAGTTCTTAACATGGGAGTTGGAGAAGTTAAAGACAACCCAAAGGCTATGGATTCAGCAGTAAATGATTTGACATTGATTACCGGACAAAAGCCGATTGTAACCAAGGCTAAAAAGTCAGTAGCGGCATTTAAATTAAGACAAGGAATGAATATTGGTTGTAAGGTTACATTAAGAGGCGACAGAATGTATGAATTCGTTGATAAACTCTTTAATGTAGCCATTCCTAGAGTAAGAGACTTCAGAGGTCTTTCTAACAACTCATTTGATGGTAGAGGAAATTACTCTATGGGTGTCAAGGACCAGCTAATATTCCCTGAAATTGAGTATGACAAGGTTGATAAGCTAAGAGGAATGGATATCGTTTTTGTAACTACGGCTAAGAGTGATGAAGAAGCTAAAGAGCTTTTAAAATTACTTGGTATGCCATTCAGCCAGAGCTAAGGAGGGATTGAAGGCATGGCAAAGAAATCTATGATTATAAAGCAACAGCGTACACCTAAGTTTAGTACAAGGGCTTACAATAGATGTAAAATATGTGGAAGACCACACGCATACATTAGAAAATTTGGAATTTGCCGTTTATGCTTTAGACAATTAGCGTACAAAGGTCAAATACCTGGCGTTAAAAAAGCAAGCTGGTAATATCATTGGAAGGAGGTTAAACATATGCAAATTACTGATGCAATAGCTGATATGTTAACCAGAATAAGAAATGCAGGTTCTGCTAAACATGAATCAGTTGATATACCCGCTTCCAACCTTAAGAGGTCTATAGCAAACATTTTGCTGGAAGAAGGATATATTAAGAATTTTGAAGAAATTAGTGACGGAAAGCAAGGCGTACTTAGAGTTAATTTAAAGTACACTAACAATAAGCAAAACGTTATAACTGGAATAAAGAGAATTAGTAAGCCTGGTTTGAGAGTATATGCGGGAAAAGACGAGTTACCAAAGGTATTGGGTGGACTCGGTATAGCAATTATCTCAACATCAAAAGGAATAATGACTGACAGGAAAGCCAGAGTAGAAGGTATAGGCGGAGAAGTTCTGGCATTTGTTTGGTAAGTTATAAATCCTCAGGTAAAGTATTTTCAAATTCTTATTTAAGAATTTGAAAATACTCTAAGGTCTGAAAAGGGCTAAAAAATGCTCATAATTTTAAGAACTGGAGGTATTATGACATGTCAAGAATAGGAAAGTTGCCAGTAGCTGTTCCAAAGGGAGTAACAGTTAAACTGGACGGCGAAAATTTATTGACTGTAAAAGGTACAAAAGGAACTCTTACAAAGCAGTTCCATAAGGATATGATTATTAAGGTAGAAGCTGATCAGATAGTAGTTGAAAGACCATCTGATTTAAAAATGCACAAATCACTTCATGGTTTAACTAGAACACTTATTAACAATATGGTGGAAGGTGTTACCAATGGATATCAAAAGGCTCTTGATATCAACGGTGTTGGTTATAGAGCACAAAAACAGGGTAAGAAGTTGGTTTTAACACTAGGATATTCACATCCTGTTGAAATGGAAGATCCTGAAGGTATAACAACGGAAGTACCTGCACCTAACAAGATAATTGTTAAGGGAATTGATAAGCAGGTAGTTGGAGAAGTAGCTGCTAAGATTCGTGAAAAGAGACCTCCTGAGCCTTATAAGGGTAAGGGTATCAAATACGAAACTGAAGTTATAAGACGTAAAGAAGGTAAAACTGGTGGCAAGGGTAAAAAGTAGAAAGGAGATGAGAGTAAATGATAAATAAAACAAATAGAAACGAAGTAAGACTCAGAAAGCATCTGAGAGTACGCAAAAAGATTACTGGAACTGTTGAACGTCCAAGAATGAACGTTTTTAGAAGTTTAAACAACATTTATGTTCAGATAATCGATGATACAACCGGTAATACTCTTGTATCCGCTTCAACCCTTGATGCCGCATTAAAAGGAAAGCTTGCTAACGGCGGAAATAAGGAAGCAGCTAAAGAGGTTGGAAAATTAATAGCTTCTAAAGCTATTGACAAGGGTATAAAGAAAGTTGTATTTGATAGAGGCGGATATATCTATCATGGAAGAGTTAAAGAGCTTGCTGACGCTGCTAGAGAAGCAGGCTTGGATTTTTAAGGAGAAGGAGGGGAATACATGCAACGAATTGATGCCAGCACTTTAGAGCTTAAAGAAAAAGTTGTTAATATAGGACGTGTAACAAAGGTTGTTAAAGGTGGTAGAAACTTCCGTTTCAGTGCTTTAGTAGTAGTAGGAGACGAGAACGGTTATGTTGGAAGTGGAATGGGTAAAGCTGCTGAAATACCTGAAGCTATTCGTAAAGGTATTGAAGATGCAAAGAAGAACCTGATTAAAGTTCCACTTGTTGATACAACAATTCCACACGAAGCATTGGGAGTATTTGGAGCAGGTAAAGTATTACTTAAGCCTGCTGGACAAGGTACCGGAGTTATTGCCGGAGGACCTGTAAGGGCCGTACTTGAACTTGCAGGAATCCGTGATATAAGAACGAAGTCATTGGGCTCAAACAACCCAATTAATATGGTTAATGCAACTATTGAAGGCCTTGCTCAGTTAAAAACAGCTGAAGAAGTTGCCAGACTTCGCGGAAAAACAGCAGAAGAGATTCTGGGCTAGGGGGGACATTAAATGGCTAAGTTAAAGATAACTCTAAAGAAGAGCACAAATAAGGCTATTAAAAGTCAGGCCGCAACTGTAAAAGCTCTTGGTTTAGGTAAAATCGGAACTACAGTTGAAAAAAATGACAACCCTCAAATTAGAGGAATGATTAGAAAAGTTTCACATCTTGTTTGTGTAGAAGAAATATAAAGGGAGGTGTAGTCAATGAAATTATTTGAATTACAGCCTGCTCCTGGATCAAAAAAGCTACCTAATAGAAAAGGTAGAGGTATAGGCAGTGGTAATGGTAAAACCGCTGGTAAGGGTCATAAAGGACAAAATGCCCGTGCTGGTGGTGGTGTTAGACCAGGTTTTGAAGGTGGTCAAATGCCTTTGTATATGAGATTACCAAAAAGAGGATTTAATAACTACGAATTTTCTAAAAAGTATACTGAAGTTAACGTATCTGATTTAAATATTTTTGATGAAGGTACAGTTGTTACTGAGGAACTTCTTAAATCTTCGGGCCTTGCTAAAAAGATTATAGACGGAGTAGCAATTTTAGGTAACGGAGAGTTAACTAAAAAGTTAACAGTTCAAGCGACTAAATTTACAAAAACAGCTACTGAAAAGATAGAAGCTGCGGGAGGAAAGGTCGAGGTGGTATAACGTGAGTGGAATGATGGATACACTTAAGAATTCCTGGAAAATTCCTGATTTAAAGAAAAAAATATTAATAACAATTGGCCTTCTTTTAGTTTTTAGATTAGGATCAAAAATCCCTGTTCCTGGACTGGACCCTAATTGGTTTGCACAGCTTATTGCAAAGGGTGGACAGTTGTTTAACTTTATTGATATCATTGGTGGTGGTTCTTTTAAGAATGCAACCATTTTTGCAATGAGCATAACACCATATATCAATGCATCAATTATTATGCAGTTGTTAACGATTGCTATTCCAAAATTGGAACAGTTATCAAAGGAAGGCGAAGAGGGCAGGAAAAAGATAGGTCAATGGATAAGATATGCAACAGTTATTTTGGCATTCTTACAGGCAACAGCCATTACTATTGGTCTAAGAGGTGCACTTATTTCAGGACTTAACGTTATAACCTTCATTACAGTAACACTTACACTTACTGCCGGAACAGCATTTTTGATGTGGCTTGGTGAACAAATCACTGAGTACGGTATTGGAAACGGTATTTCAATGTTGATTTTTGCAGGTATATTATCAGCTGGTCCTACAGGGGCTAGTTACATTATAAAGAACTACACTTTGGGTAACTTGGGAAGTGGTGCAATAGGTATTTTATCAATAATAGGAATACTTGTTGTATTCGTTGCTGTTATTGCTTGTGTTGTTTGGGTCAATCAGGCTGAGCGTCGTATACCTGTGCAATACGCAAAAAGAGTTGTTGGTAGAAAGGTTTACGGAGGACAAAGCACTCATTTACCAATAAAGGTAAACTGGGCAGGAGTTATTCCTATAATCTTTGCAATGTCAATTATGATGCTGCCATCAACAATTGTTGGATTTGCAAGACCAAATGCAACTAGCGGAGTTGCAGCATTTATAAAGGATTGGGGAAATCATTGGTCTTATGCAGTTCTTTATGCTTTACTAATTATCGGATTTACATTTTTCTACACATACGTACAGTTCAATCCAATTGAGCTTGCTAATAACATGAAGAAGAATGGTGGTTTTATACCTGGTATAAGACCTGGTAAGCCAACTTCCGATTATATCGCAAAAGTATTGAATAGAATAACATGGTTTGGTGCATTGTTCCTTGCACTTATAACTATATTCCCTTACATTATTGGTTGGATTACAGGGATACAAGGAGTATGGTTCGCAGGAACAAGCGTTCTGATCTTAGTTGGTGTCGCAATTGATACCGTAAGACAAATCGAGTCACAAATGCTTATGAGACACTATAAAGGATTCTTAGAATAAGGTCCTATCAAATTAGATTAGTTAGCAAATGGTTTGGGGTTTATGATACGTCATAAGCCCTAAACTTGATGTTATGAGTAATTGTAAAGAGGTGACAATAATGAGGATCATATTATTAGGAGCTCCCGGAGCAGGAAAGGGAACTCAAGCAAAAATTATATCTGAAAAACTTAATATTCCACATATTTCAACCGGTGATATTTTTAGAGCAAACATAAAGGGAAATACTCCTCTTGGACAGAAGGCAAAAGAATATATGGATAAGGGAGAGCTTGTACCGGATGAACTGACTGTGGAAATTGTAAAGGACAGATTGGGAAATTCAGACTGCGAAAATGGATTTATTTTAGATGGTTTCCCAAGAACAATTCCTCAGGCCGAATATCTTGATAAGGTATTGGTACAAATGAACATAAATCTTGATGTCGCTCTTTTAATAGATGTAAAGGATGAAGATATCATACAAAGAATGTCTGGAAGACGTGTTTGTACAAATTGTGGAGCAACATATAATGTTGTATTCAATCCCACAAAAGAAGAAGGAATATGTGATGTGTGCAAATCTCCAGTTATTCAAAGAGCCGATGATGCTGCAGAAACAGTATTAAACAGACTTGAGACATACCACAAGCAAACACAGCCCCTTATCAGTTATTATGAGAAAGCTGGCAAGCTGAAAGTAGCAGAAGGTGCCGGAGAAGTTGAAGAAACGTCAAAACGTGTGATGAAAGTTTTAGGTATTTAAAATGTTTACTATTAAATCACAATCTGAAATTGAAAAGATGAAAAAAGCTGGAGAGATTTTATATGAAACTCTGCAGCTAATAAAGAAAAATACTGTACCTGGTGTTACCACAAAGGAATTAGATAGAATTGCTGAAGAGTATATTAAAAAGAATCATGCAACTGCTTCTTTTAAAGGATATGATGCTGGTATTCCTGGAATGGTTCCTTTTCCCGGCAGTATATGTACATCTGTCAATGAGGAAGTGGTTCATGGGATACCAAGTTTAAAGCCTTTAAAAGATGGCGATATTATCAGTATAGATGTAGGTGTGTACTTAAACGGATATCATGCGGATGCAGCAAGGACTTTTGCCGTTGGAAATATAACTGCTGAAGCGCAAAGACTTATTGATGAAACGCGTCAGAGTTTTTTTGAAGGATTAAAACAAATGGTTATAGGCAATCACATAAGAGATATTTCAGAAGCTATTCAAAATCATGTTGAGAGTAAGGGATTCTCGGTTGTAAGAGATTTTGTAGGACACGGTATTGGAAGAGAATTGCATGAGATGCCTGATATACCTAATTATGTTACAAAGAGAAGAGGCCCACGGCTTGAAAACGGAATGACAATAGCTGTTGAGCCAATGATTAATGCAGGTAGCTATAGTGTAAAAGTATTAGAAAATAGATGGACTGTTGTTACAACTGACAAATCGCTTTCTGCACACTATGAGAATACAGTAGCAATCACTAATAACGGACCGATTATATTGACAAGGTTCTAATAAATATTTTTAGATATTTTTATAAATTGTATTGTTATAATTTTAGTTTTCCTGTATAATTTATATTTGGTTTGACTGTGTAAATTTTATGCTTAGAGGTGAATTACATTGAACGTGGTCCTGGGACAGGTTGTACATTCTAAAGCAGGGCGGGACGCAGGAAAAACATTTGTAGTAACAGGTTTTATTGATGATAATTATGTACTTATCAGTGATGGAAGCTCTAGGAGATTAGAGAATCCTAAAAAAAAGAAGTTAAAGCACCTGATTATTACAGACAATGTTATCGAAGCTATTGCACAGAAAATTTCTTCAGGAGAAAAATGCACAAATGCCGAGGTAAGAAAGGCACTTGTTGAATATAATATACCTGTTGACAGTAACGTTTAGTTGAGAGCAATAAATTTATAAATGTATTTATCCTTTGGAGGAGGTGTTAGTTTGGCAAAAGATGATGTTATAGAGGTTGAAGGTACTGTTATTGAAGCATTACCGAATGCTATGTTTCAGGTAGAGCTTGAGAATGGACATAAGGTATTGGCTCATATATCAGGTAAGCTCAGAATGAATTTCATAAGGATTCTTCCGGGAGATAAGGTAACCCTTGAATTGTCACCATACGACCTTACCAGAGGAAGGATAACTTGGAGAGCAAAATAATATATACCTAAAGGTATTATTTATTAATATAAAAATTAAAGTATTACCCGATTAACTAATTAAGCAGATTTTTTTCTTATTATAAGGAGGATATAGCGATGAAAGTAAAACCATCAGTTAAGACTATATGCGAAAAGTGCAAAATTATTAGAAGAAAAGGCAGAGTAATGGTTATCTGCGAAAACCCAAAGCATAAGCAAAAACAGGGTTAATATTGAACCCACATCTATGTTTTATTAAATTTCGTAAAATCTCGGCAAGAAGCGGCTGAACAAAAGAATTTCCCGATTCATTGTTTTCTTGTTGATATTTTAAATATTTGACGATATCGTTTGAACATGAGCCTATGGGAATGGCATTATATTACATCATGGTTCATTCGGTGGAGAATTAGTTTGAGTGCCCGAATATGGTGGCACGAATTTTAATGGAGGTGTAAGTAAAGATGGCACGTATTGCCGGAGTAGATTTGCCCAGAGAAAAAAGGGTAGAAATTGGTCTCACTTATATTTACGGTATTGGAAGACCTAAGTCTAATGAAATTCTTTCTAAGACTGGCGTTAATCCTGATACTCGTGTTAGAGATCTAACTGATGATGAAATAAACAAAATCAGAGAAGTAATCGACAAAGAATACAAGGTTGAAGGTGACCTTAGAAGAGAAGTAGCATTAAATATTAAGCGTCTTATTGAAATCGGATGCTACAGAGGAAGAAGACACAGAATGGGTCTTCCAGTAAGAGGTCAGCGTACAAAGACTAATGCAAGGACTAGAAAAGGCCCTTCAAAGCCCGTTAGCGGCAAAAAGAAATAGTTAAAGGAGGTTTGCGAACAAATGGCAACTAAGACTGGTGCTAAAAGAACTACCAGAAAAAGAAGAGAACGTAAGAACATTGAACGTGGAGCTGCTCATATCCGTTCATCTTTTAATAATACAATTGTTACCTTAACAGATACTGCCAGAAATGCACTTTCATGGGCAAGTGCAGGTGGACTTGGTTTCAGAGGTTCAAGAAAGAGCACACCATTTGCTGCACAAATGGCTGCTGAAACAGCTGCAAAGGCTGCAATGGAACATGGACTTAAAACTGTTGAAGTATACGTAAAGGGACCTGGAGCAGGTAGAGAAGCAGCAATTAGAGCTTTGCAAGCTGCTGGACTTGAAGTAAGTCTTATAAAGGACGTTACACCAATTCCGCACAACGGCTGCAGACCACCTAAGCGCAGAAGAGTATAATTGATAATTATTATGGAGGTGTAAACTTAGATGGCAAGATATACTGATGCATCTTGCAGACTCTGCAGAAGAGAAGGCGAAAAACTTTTTCTAAAGGGTGAGAGATGCTATACTGATAAATGTTCTGTAGCAAGAAGACCTTATGCACCTGGACAACATGGACAGGCTAAGAAGAAGATGTCAGAATACGGCATACAGCTTCGTGAAAAGGCTAAGGTAAGAAGATTTTATGGCGTTTTGGAAGGTCAGTTCAGTGAATACTTTGAAATGGCTTCAAGACGTAAGGGTATAACAGGTGAAAACCTGCTTCAAATCCTTGAAACAAGACTTGACAATGTAGTATACAGACTTGGACTTGGTACATCAAGACCTGAGTCAAGACAGTTAGTTACACATGGTCATTTCACAGTAAATGGTAAGCGTGTTAACATACCTTCATACCTGATAAAGGTTGGAGATGTTATAGCAGTAGCTGATAAGAGCAAGAATTCACCAAAAGTTAAATCGATTAGAGAAATTGCCGGTGGAAAAGTAGTTCCAAAGTGGTTGGAATTTAATGAAGAAAACTTAGTAGGAAAAGTTGTTGCTCTTCCTGCAAGAGAAGACATTGATTTACCAATCAAGGAACACTTAATCGTAGAGTTGTACTCCAAGTAATATATACTAGATGGATTAATAACTTGGAAGCAACTGAAAGAATTATTTATAATTCTCTATGAAAAGTGCGTTTAGAATCAGTTGCCCTCAAAAAATAAAAAGTTGTTAAGGGAGGGTTCTTGGTGATAGAAATAGAAAAGCCTAGAATTGAATGTGTATCTAATAGCGATGATAACACTTATGGCAAGTTTATAGTTGAGCCTTTGGAAAGAGGCTATGGTATTACCCTCGGTAATTCTTTAAGAAGAATATTACTTTCTTCATTACCCGGTGCTGCTGTCAATTCAATAAAGATTGATGGAGTATTGCATGAATTCTCCACAGTTCCAGGAGTAGTAGAAGACGTAACAGAGATAATACTTAACATCAAATCTCTTTCATTATTAATTCATGGCGAAGGATCAAAGGTTATTTATATTGATGCAAATGGAGAAGGGCCAATAACAGCTGGTGATATTATCACTGACCAGGATGTAGAAATACTTAATCCTGACCTTCATATTGCAACACTGAATGGCGATCATAGATTCTACATGGAGATGGTAATCAGTAAAGGCAGAGGATATGTGTCTGCCGATAAGAATAAACAGGCTGGTCAACCAATAGGTGTCATTCCTGTTGATTCAATATATACTCCCGTCAAGAAAGTAAATTACACGGTTGAAAATACACGTGTTGGTCAGATTACTGATTATGATAAGCTGACACTTGAAGTATGGACTGACGGAAGTATTAATCCTGATGAAGCTATAAGTCTTGGGGCAAAAATACTTAGCGAGCATTTAAATCTATTTGTAGATTTGTCTGATCAAGCTAAGCATACTGAGATTATGGTTGAAAAGGAAGAAACCAAAAAAGAGAAAGTTCTCGAAATGACTATTGAAGAGCTTGATTTGTCAGTTAGATCTTATAACTGTTTAAAGAGAGCAGGAATCAATACAGTTGAGGATCTTACCAACAGAACCGAAGAGGATATGATGAAGGTAAGAAATTTGGGAAGAAAGTCTCTTGAAGAGGTTCTTCAAAAACTTCAGGCACTTGGATTGTACTTAGCACCAAGTGAAGAATAGTTTGTTACAAAAATTAGATGCTAATATTATATAGTAGTGTAAAATACGAGGCAAGGAGGGATAGGTAATGCCAGGTCAAAGAAAGTTGGGGCGTGCAACAGACCAGAGAAAGGCAATTTTAAAGAATCTTACAACAGCTTTATTTGTAAGTGGTAGAATTGAAACTACTGAGGCAAGAGCCAAAGAAGTTAAAAATATAGCAGAAAAACTTATCACTTTAGCAATCAAGGAAGCAGATAACTTTACTTCAAAGCAAGTAAAAGTTAGTGCTGCAAAAGTTGATAGCAAAGGAAAGAAGCTTACCGATTCTAAGACATCAAAGAACGGTAAGAAGTATTTTGTAGTAGACAGAGAAGTTAAGACAGATATGGTTTCTGTTGATAATCCTTCAAGACTACATGCAAGAAGACTTATAATGAACTGGGTATATAGACCAACAACTGCTGATGGAAAGAACATAAACATCACAGACAAGCTTTTTGATGAAATAGCTCCTAAATATAAGGACAAAAAGGGCGGTTATACCAGAATCTATAAGCTCGGACCTAGAAGAGGCGACGCTGCAGAGATGGTAATACTTGAATTGGTTTAATATACTTAAATATCTGTATCAACATATATCTAAGTGATTATTATGTGGGGATTAAACAGTAAAAATGTTTAATCCCTATATTTATATACTTTGATAGAAAACAAAATAACTGTAAAATATATAATAGGGTTGTTATTTGGGAGGCTTTTCAATGAGTAATAATATCTTCGAAATTGATAATGTCAGTTTTTCATATAAATCATACGGAGAAGTAAATATTGATATTCCTGCATTGGAACATGTAAATACTACTATAGAAAAAGGTGATTTTGTAGTAATTTTAGGCAGAAACGGTTCAGGAAAGTCAACATTTGCTAGGCTTCTTAATGCTCTTTTGAAGCCAGTTGAAGGCAAGGTCATTGTTTTAGGTAAAAATACCGCTGATGAAAACAATTTATGGGATATTAGAAGCACTGCAGGAATGGTGTTCCAAAACCCCGACAACCAGATAATTGCAACAACTGTTGAAGAAGATGTAGCATTCGGACCGGAAAATCTGGGAGTAGAACCTTCTGAAATAAGAAAAAGGGTTGATGAAGCACTACAGACAGTAGGCATTGCAGATTATAAGAAAAGTGCGCCCCATATGCTGTCAGGAGGACAGAAGCAAAGAGTTGCTATTGCAGGTATCCTTGCCATGAAGCCGCAATGTATTATTCTTGATGAAGCTACCTCTATGCTTGATCCTATAGGGAGAAAAGAAGTTATAAATGTATTAAAAAAACTAAACAAAGAAGAGGGTATTACTATAATACATATAACCCATCATATGGACGAAGCAGCCATTGCAAATAGGCTTATAATTATAGATAATGGGAGTGTTGTTCTGGATGGGACTCCTAAAGAGGTATTTAGTAATGTTGATACAGTAAAAAATCTTGGACTTGATGTTCCTCAGGTTACTGAACTGATTTATCGTCTGAAAAATTACGGTATAAAGATTGATAAACTACCGTTGACAGTGGAAGAAGCTTTTGAACTTTTAAAGAAAATATAATTATTTTTTTATAGATTTATATACTCTTACCCCGCCACTTTTGTCTACATCAGTTACATTGCCGAAAACTGTTTCCATAATCTTCTTTAAAGTGGAACCACCTTTATTATGAAATGCTACAAGCCATAGTGCACCATTTTTTGAAAGGTGTTTGTAGGATTCGGTTATTAATCTGGTGTTTAATTCTTTACCAGCGGCTAATGGAGGATTTGACACTATATCGTCAAATGTTCTTTCTTCAAGAGAACAAAAAAGATTGCTGTTTAATGCTTCTATGGAAAGGTTGTTAATTGCGGCATTTTTTTTGGTATAGTCCAATGCTCTATTATTAACATCTATCATTGTAATTTTTTGCTGAGGAAATATGCTTTTAATAAAAAGTCCTATAGCCCCGTATCCGCAACCGATATCAAGTATTGACAAGCCACTTGGAGTAAAATTTTTAATTAGATTTTCTGAGGCCCTGTCTATTTTTGTATCAAATGAAAAAACACCGCTTACGGAGGTAAAAGTAAGGGTAGAACCGCATATACTCTCTGTAAAGTTCTTTTCTTTTATTTCAGATTCAGGATTTTCAGTAAAATAATGCTGACTCATAGAGTTTAACAGCCTCCGTAACTTATAATAATAAATATTATAATATATAATTTGAAATATTTCATTCATCAATATGAATATTAAATATATAGTTTAAGGTATAAAGCATTAAAATGCGTAACCCTTCACTAATATAACTAATTTATGGTATTATAATTTGTAATGTTATAAGATAATTTAACCAGAGGAGTAGGACATGCCAATAAAAGTTGAGGATTTATATTATACGTATATGGAAGGAGGACCTTTTGAAAAAAATGCCCTCCATGACGTAAATATTGAAATAAGTGATGGCTCCTTTATAGGAATTATAGGACACACAGGTTCAGGAAAGTCTACATTAATACAGCATTTGAACGGTATTTTAAAGCCCACGAAGGGACGGGTAATAATTAATGGAATTGATACAAAGCAAAAGAACCTGAAGGAATTAAGACAACAGGTGGGCATTGTATTTCAGTACCCGGAACATCAGCTTTTTGAAGAAACAGTAAAAAAAGATATATCCTTTGGATTATTGAAACAAGGGCTTTCACAGAATGAAATTGATGAGAGAGTAATGGCTGCGATAAAATCGGTGGGTCTTGATGAATCAGTTCTTGAAAAATCACCTTTTGAGCTTTCTGGAGGACAGAAAAGAAGGGTTGCAATTGCAGGGGTTGTAGCAATGACTCCTCAGATTTTGGTATTGGATGAGCCTACGGCGGGGCTTGACCCAAAGGGAAGAGATGAAATATTTGGTTATATAACAAGATTGCACAAAGATTCAAACATGACTATTATTCTTGTTTCACATAGCATGGAAGATATTGCAAGACTAACGGAGAGGGTAATTGTCATGAATGAGGGTACCGTATATATGGACAAACCTTCAAATAAGATATATTCACAGCCTGAAGAATTAGAGAAAATAGGGCTTTCAGCTCCCCAGGTAACATACCTAATGAAGAAGCTTAAAGCAGTTTATCCCGGAATAAATGAGAATATATTTACAGTAGAAGATGCAGCAAAAGAATTGGTAAAATATTTAAACCATTAGAAGTGTACTGGAAGGAGATAGGCAATTGATAAAAGATATAACCATAGGGCAGTATGTGCCGGGAGATTCACTTCTGCATAAGGCTGACCCTCGAACAAAAATAATTTTGACTTTTATAATGATGATATTCATTTTTTTAATAAATACTTACTGGGGATATTTGTTACTGACATTATTTACTGCTATTACGGTAATATCCTCAAACATACCTGTTAAATTTGTAATTAAAGGCCTGAAACCGGTATTATTTATTGTTATTTTTGCTGGGATTATAAACATTTTTACAATAAAAGGAAATGAAATTTGGAGTTGGGGCTTTTTAAGCATAACATATGAGGGTATTAATGTAGCTATTAAGATGGCTATAAGGCTATTTCTGCTTATAATTACAGCAAGTCTGTTAACCTATACTACTACACCCATTGCTCTTACGGATGCAATTGAAAAGCTATTAGGACCGCTAAAGCGCATAAAAGTACCTGTTCATGAAATAGCAATGATGATGACTATAGCTTTAAGGTTTATTCCCACACTGCTGGATGAGACAGATAAGATTATAAAAGCACAGTCATCCAGAGGAGCAGATTTTGATTCTGGAAATATGATTGAGCGTGCAAAAAGTTTTATACCTGTTCTCATTCCGTTATTTATTAGTGCATTCAGAAGAGCTGATGAATTGGCTACGGCAATGGAGGGTAGATGTTACAGAGGCAGTGAGGGACGGACAAGGATGAAGCAACTTCATTTTTCAGTAAGTGACGTTGTTGTAACAGGTATAACGGTTGCTTTTATGACGTGGGTATTATTAATGGAATATGTGTTATTTTAGAAAAGGAATAATCAGATAAATTTATGAGGAAAATTAAGCTTACTATTGAATATGACGGTACAAATTATCATGGTTGGCAGGTTCAGAAAAATGCTAAAACAGTACAGGAAGTAATTCAAAATGCGATTTCTAAGCTATTGGGTGAAGAAATTGGAGTTACGGGCTGCAGTAGAACGGATGTTGGAGTACATGCATACGGACAGGTTGCACATTTTCTTACAGATTCAAAAATACCTGGAGATAAATTCTCTTATGCTATAAACAATTTGCTTCCTGATGATATAGTTATTAAGTATTCAGAAGAGGTTTCAGATGAATTTCATGCAAGATATTCTGCAAAAGGCAAAAAATACAGGTACATGATATATAATGCTCCACATCCTTCAGCTATTATGAGAAACAGGTCTTGTCATGTAAGACCTGAACTTAACATTGAGCAAATGCAAAAAGCCGCCAGATATTTCATAGGGGAACATGATTTTGCAGCATTTCAGGCCACTGGAGGACAGGTTAGAAGTACTGTAAGAGAGATTTATAGTATGGAGGTATCTAGGAAAGAAGATAATATAATTTACATAGAGGTTTCCGGAAACGGATTTCTATATAATATGGTAAGAATAATAGCAGGAACTCTAATATATGTTGGAATGGGAAAGCTGCATGAGTCTCAAATTCCTGGGATTATTGCAGGACTTGAAAGGACAAAGGCTGGTAAGACCGCCCCTGCACAGGGATTATATCTAATGGAGATATACTATTAAAAACTAAAAAAAAAGTGAAATGAAGAACGATTATATAAGAGATATGGAGATATATTTAGAAAAATAGAGAGATAATGAGAGGTAAATTAAATTTATCGCATTTTCTACTTGACAGACAAATTTCTGTATATTAAAATGTTGTAGTGTCCTAAACGGTTACTTTTGGTGAATATTCTGAAACTAACTGCTAACATAAATAGGTTATAGATTTTAAGGAGGTTGTATTAAGAAATGAAAACTTTCATGGCAAAGCCACAAGAAGTTGAAAGAAAATGGTACATTATTGATGCAGAAGGTAAGCCCCTTGGAAGATTGGCAAGTGAAATCGCCAGCATTTTAAGAGGAAAAAATAAGCCAATTTTCACTCCACACGTTGATACTGGAGATCATGTAATAGTACTTAATGCTGAAAAAGTGCTTTTAACTGGTAAGAAATTGGATCAGAAGCTTTACAGATACCATACTCTTCATCCAGGCGGATTAAAGGAAATCAAGTACAAACACTTGCTGGAAAGACACCCAGAGAAAGCTATTGAAGTAGCTGTAAAGGGAATGCTTCCAAAGAACAGTCTTGGAAGACAAATGTACAGAAAACTCAAGGTTTACAGAGGATCTGAACATAACCATCAAGCACAAAAACCAGAAGTACTTGATTTGGACATTTAATGGAGGGAGGAAAAAATAATGGCTAAGGTATATTACTACGGTACAGGACGTAGAAAAAAATCAATTGCAAGAGTAAGACTTGTTCCTGGAGAAGGAAAAATTGTTATAAACGATAGAACATTGGATGATTACTTTGGATTAGAAACTTTGAAGGTTATAGTTAAACAACCATTAACCCTCACTGACACTCTTACAAAGTTTGATGTTATATGCAAAGTTATCGGCGGAGGATTTACAGGTCAAGCCGGTGCTATCAGACACGGTATTTCAAGAGCTCTCTTAAAGGCTGATGAAGAATTAAGACCAGCATTGAAGAAAGCTGGATTCTTGACAAGAGACCCAAGAATGAAGGAAAGAAAGAAATACGGTCTCAAAAAAGCAAGAAGAGCACCACAGTTCTCAAAGAGATAATATTGCGTGCAAGCGCATACAAAAGAACCATGGAGAATACATTCACCAATGGTTCTTTTTTTGTGCTTATAGGCAATATTGATGATGACAGAGATGTAGCCTGATTGTCTCTGTGTGAGACTAACGGAATTGGGTTGGAATTAGCATTGGCACGCAAGGTGAAATATATAAATAATTCTTGTATCATAAAGTAAATTTGATATAATGGAGCTACATTCTATTTTATTACATTAAAATTGGGATTAATTATTTCAATTATTAATATAGTAAAGATGAGAAGAAAATGATTAATCATATCTTAAGATTTACCAATTGATTCTTTGAGTAATTTTTATAAGAAAAAAGAAATTCGAAATATAAAATAGATATGAAGAGGTAATTAATATGCTTAGTTTCTCAGGAAAAATGTTTGGAATAGATGCACATGGTCAAATTAGAACAGATGATGCACAACTATATGATGTTCAACCAAAAACATTTGCTATGTTTCAAAAACTCCATGGAAAAGAAGCTGTTGAAGCATTGGAATCATTTGCTGTAAATGTTCTTATAAATCAAAATATTACTAATGATGGTTATTTTGTAAAAATTGTTAAAAAGTAGATACAAAGAATAAAACTATAAGTTTTATGAAATTATCTTCAGATATTTAATGACTTTCAAAATGGTTTTCTATCAGAGAAAAACATTCAACGTATTTTCTGGAATATGAAAAGAATACCATCTTATTTGAGCTAAATGCTTACGAAAAAAGCTGTACTATTTATAGAATAATAACCTTTTTGAGTTGGCATTTCGGTATTGTGTAGGCGTTAGTCCTACAGTTTTCTTGAATACCTTCATGAAAATATGGTTATCATTAAAACCAAGACTGTAAGCTATGTCGCTGATATTGTCATTAGTCTCGCACAGCAAATATTTGGCCAAATCGATTTTTTCCTTAATTATATACTGCTTAAGAGAATATCCGGAATATGATTTAAAAAACTCCGATAGATACCGCTTGTTATATCCAAAATACTCTGCTATTTCAGATACTTTAATATCAGTATTTCGATACCATTTAATATAATCCTGTATATCATTAAACAGTTGCCTTTTCTTCATACTTGAATTCTGAGGAGAATTTCTTTCCTTGAACTGGCAGAATAATTCGCATAGAACGGCTGTACACAGATAATTGTTCTGAATGCTGTTGTGATAGCTTCTGACACTATCCTGAAGGTGCTTCATCAGAACTATAATCTTCTCAAGATTTGTTGTTTTACCGTATCTGGGAATATATATTTTTTCAATAGGAAATTCCAATGGAATTTCATCTGAAGATAATATTTGAAATGAATTCTCATATGTAAAGTGTAACCAATAAAAAGCACAGCTGCTGCTTTTATATCCTGATTGTTTAGATAGCGGTGGAAAGAGCATAAATTCACCCCTACATACATTAAAGAACTGCTCATCTATTTGTAAGTAAGCCGTACCTTCCGTAACCACAATAAGCTCAAAATTCTGCATGTACCTTGTAAAATGCATCCACTCAGGAGAAGGAGCCTGGAATTTGCCTGTTAAATCGTATTTCAATGGGGTTTCGAGTGAAATTTCATAATATGTCATATGACTTTTTACCACCAATTCTGTAGAAAATACATTTAATTTATATTCGCAAATTGGTACACTTAAATAGAAATACCAGTTAATTCATAAATATGCATCTACTGGGATGGAATTCATATCATCCATATAAGCTAAATGCATCCTAAAAAATTTGGTATTTCCAAAGCCTTTGACTGCAACAACTTATTTTCTGCTTTATAGAAAGAGGCCTAACACCTAAAGCAGAAAACTACCCGGGTGATAGGAAGTTGATAGCAAAGACTGTATAATGAGTAGCAGTTTAGTGTATTTGGTATAAAATAACTCATTTATTAAATTATATCAAAAGTTTATATTCTAAATCAAATATTTGATAAGTAGCTTTCTTACATTGGAATTTGGAGAGGCACTTAATAAGTATATGAGAGTTTTTTACGTCAGTGAAACGAAAACTGGTGGTATAAGGCACTGCTATGTAATGTACAAATTAATTTGCTGAACTATACAGTATATATTCCCAATTAGTATGGCCAAGTTAAAAATATAATAATGGATGCATGGCATTGACTAAAAAACTCCAACATTATTAAAAAAGAAGGAGAGATTTAACATGTCTAAAATTCCTAAAGAGTTCATTTGTTCATCAATATTTTATATGCTTGTACTACTGTTATTGGCTTTTCTGACACCTTCAATTGTGTATGCGGAAAGTGTTGATAAACTTCAGCCATTTGATATGGAACAGGTTAATGTAACCGATCCATATTTGGTAAATGCATTTAACAAAGAGATTTCGTATCTGCAATCTATTGATCCTAACCGTCTACTGGTTGGATATAAGCAAACCGCAGGCTTATCCACAAGTTATAGTAAGTATGGGGGGTGGGAGAGTACACCTCTTGAAGGACATACATTGGGTCATTACATGTCAGCATTGGCACAGGCCTACAAAAACACTAAATCCAATTCTACAGTAAATGCAGATATTAAAAAGAGGATTGATTTAATTATTTCTGAATTACAAGCTTGTCAGAACAAAAGGGGTGACGGATATATATATGCCGAGTCACCGGCACAGTTTAATGTTGTGGAAGGAAAAGCAACAGGTACACTCTGGGCACCTTGGTACACTATGCATAAAATAATGGCAGGGCTTATTTCAATTTACCAATTAGAAGGTAATCCAACAGCGTTAACAGTGGCAAGCAAATTGGGAGACTGGATTTACAACCGTGTAAATGCGTGGGACTCTGCAACACAGGCTAAGGTATTGAGCGTAGAGTACGGGGGAATGAATGATTGTCTCCTTGAATTATACAAGCTCACCGGTAAAAGTAATCATTTAGCAGCTGCCAAGAAATTTGAAGAACCTTCTTTACTAAATACCATTGCTTCGGGAAATAATGTGTTGCCGGGTAAACATGCCAATACTATAATACCGAAATTTATTGGTGCAATTAATCGTTATCGTACCTTGGGAACATCTGAAACTTCTTACCTTACAGCAGCACAACAATTTTGGAATTTTGTAGTAAGAGATCATACATATGTTACAGGTGGTAACAGTCAATGGGAAGCCTTCAGAGCAGCAGGAAAACTTGATCAATATCGTGACGAAGTAAATAATGAGACCTGCAATTCCTACAATATGCTAAAGTTAACCCGTGAGCTATTTCAAGTGACAGGGGATGTCAAATATGCAGATTTCTATGAAAGAGCATTTATAAATGAAATTTTAGCATCTCAAAATCCTGAAACAGGAATGACAACATATTTTAAACCAATGGGAACAGGATATTTTAAAGTATTCAGTAAGCCATTTGATAACTTCTGGTGTTGTACAGGAACTGGCATGGAGAATTTTACAAAGCTAAATGACAGCATATATTTTAATAACGGTACAGACTTATATATAAATATGTATATCAGTTCTACCTTGAACTGGAGTGAAAAAGGCCTTTCATTGACACAGAAGGCAGATGTACCATTATCGGACACTGTAACCTTTACAATTGACAGTGCTCCTTCTTCCGAAGTAAGATTAAAATTTAGATCACCTTATTGGGTTGCTACTGGTAAAAAGGTAACTGTTAAGGTTAATGGTTCATCAGTTAATGTTTCAGCAGTTAACGGATATCTGGATGTAAGCAGGGTATGGAAAGTCGAGGATAAAATAGAGTTAACCATTCCTGCCGAGGTACAGACTTCAAGATGTACTGACAACCAGAGTGTAGCAGCCTTCACCTATGGCCCTGTAGTTTTATGCGCAGGACTGGGAAGTGAAAGTATGACTACATCTTCTGTTGGATGGAATGTAACAACAGCTACCAAAACTGTTAATGTGAGGGATACAATAAACATAAATTCCTCTACCTCTGCAAGTTTAGATGACTGGCTAGGTAATATTAATAAATATTTGGTTCAGACACCTGGAAAATTGGAATTTACTTTTAAAGAAACAGATTGTGATAATAGTCTGGTATTCACGCCTTATTACAAACATTATACTGGACGATATGGTATCTACTTTACATTAAAAGGTTCGTTTACAGGCCCAAGGAATCCCTTTACTAAGATTGAAGCAGAAAGCTATAATGCTCAGTCAGGTATCCAAGATGTAACATGTGATGAGGGAACAAGTGCAATAGGGTATATAGAAAACGGTGATTATGCAGTTTACAAAAATATGGATTTTGATTCTAGGGCAATAGAGTTTGTGGCAAGAACATCTAGCGCTCAAAATGATGGGAAAATCGAGATTAGACTTGACAGCATTACCGGTCCTTTGGTAGGTACGTGTAAAGTTACCAGTACAGGAGGATGGCAAATTTTCACTGATTCAAAATGCAGTGTTAGTGACGTAACAGGTAAACATGATATTTATCTTAAATTTGTTGGAGATAGTGGATACTTATTTAATATTAACTGGTTTAAATTTATAAAAGAAGATGTCTCTACAGTACTTGCAGGAGATCTCAACGGAGATAATACTATTGATGCAACTGACTTTGCTATGATGAAAATGTATCTTCTTGGACTAATTAACGATTTACCTGCACAAAACGATATTGAGGCAGGAGACTTAAATAAGGATGGTGTAATAAACGCACTTGATTTTGCTGTGTTCAAGAAATACTTACTAGGTAGTATAGAAAATTTGCCTTATACCAATTAAGTTGGGATAAATAAAAATAAAATATAGAGAGTTCAATTTAAAACTGGGGTATTTGTGTACAACTTAGACCCCAGTTTTATTATGTGTTTCCTATATAATGTAAAAAAATATACATTTCACTCCAAAAAAACCATGTTTCATGCCGCAGACAGTTTTCCTGGTAATATTCTTGATAAACTTAACATGGAATAGAGGACTTCCTACCATTAACCAACAAATATTAGATAGGAGGAATAATATATGATGAAACGACTTATGAGTATTTTACTCATGCTGTGTGTGATTCTTACTTTGTTGCCTGCGACGACACTGGCAGACACGAATAATGATGCAAACTACTATGACGAAGATGTTACATGGCTTGGTACTACCACTGAGTATCAAAAAACACTCAAGGGTTTCTTTGATGCAGGATTGCGAAAGGTATCTGTCGGCAAGAAGTACGGGCTTGTGGAGCAATCTGGAGCCTTCGTCGTACAGCCAATCTATGATAATATAGAGGCATATTACTTACATAAAGAACGCAGCGAAACAAAATCAACCAACCAAAATAAAAAAACAGAAAGCATATTTGTTGGAGGATATACTCAAGCAACACGGAATGGAAAAATGGGATTGCTTGATATGAAGGGAAAAGAAGTCATTCCATGTAATTATGATGCGGTAGGACTGCCATCTGAAGGCATATGCCGTATTGTAAAAAAAACAAACGGAAAGACTTACCTTGGCTTTTGGAGCTTAACTAAAGGCAAAGAGATTGTAGCGCCAAATAAGTATGTTCTTCCTAGCGGGTATGAAAATTTAGGAGATCCCGAAGGAGGTACTATATATGGATTCTATATGCCTGATATTGGTGAAAACAGGATTGCTGTGGCATTTGATTTTTATGACGGATATGCTTTAGTGCCAACAGGAAAAGTGGTTAATGTTACTGAAGAGTGTACAAATAATAGAGACTCTCGTAAAAGAACACTAGTCTATGCTCAAATTATTGATAAAAGCGGCAAGGAAGTGCTAAAAGGCGGACCGTACCCTTTTAATATAAATCCAGCTACTACTAGAGATTACCCACAAGCAGGAGCCTATATGGTATATGACCAGTTCTCCACAAAAAAGATTCGCATGAAAATGGACACAGGGGGAGAGGTAATCTATAAATCACACCTTGAGTCCGGTATCGTGGGTCCGAAGAGCATTCTTGTAACTGCCCAATATCATGGAGGTATTTGGGGTAACTCCGCTGTAGGATGGTATCCCCCCGGTGCCCAAATGAAGTTAATCCCTGAACTATCATTGGCTTTAACATATAAATGTGGTTACGAAGGTATCAAAGAATCTGCTGCTCAATGGGGTGTTATTAATTTCAGCAACAAGGTAATTATTCCATTTGGAAGTTCTCAATCTTTAAACTATGATTCTGAGAATAAGGTGATTCTTGCAGATTTATTAAAACCTATTTATAAGCCCAATGGGAGCAAGATTGCTGGAACAGCAGACAGGGCAACCTATGATATTGTGAATGGGTATATTATATTTGGCAAGACCAGTAAAGAAGCTGGTACTTTAGTAGACACCAATGGTTATATATTATCACCGAAGAAGATTATGGCAATAAAGACCGGTAAAACCTATTCTATTGAAAGTATAAAAGGTTCTGCTTGTACTACGGTCAGTGTTAAGGACACCCTTTGGATAAGGAAGAACAACAAGTGGGGGCTTGTTAATGTGAGTGGTAAAACAATTCTTCCATTCGAGTATGAGGATATAAATGTTTCATCTTGGGAAGAAAAAACAAAACCCTATGCACTTGTAAAGAAAAATGGGAAATGGGGTATGGTTGATGCAACAGGAAAAGTGCTTTTAGCATGTAACTATAAATCTATTTCATGGGGCGAGGATGGTTATTACAATATTCAGGATTATACCACAGGGAAGTATGGCATATTCAACTTCAATACCTCCAAAATTACAACTCCCTGCAGTTTACCAGGAGCCATTAACACCAAGGAATTTTTAGAAGAGGGTTGGGGAAATATTGGTGGTACAGTTCCTATTAATGTAGGAAATAGTTTGAATGCTCTATTTGACATGGATATTGGGCAACAAGTCACTTCAACTTATTTGGTTATGAAACCATCAAGCCGAGGATTGTTTTATAACACCTATAATGATTACTTTGGAGCAGATGGACGAATTGTATTTAACAGAGCAGAAGATGATACAAACTATACACTTGTGGTGAAAGACGGAAAGGTTGGCTCTATTAATATTTCAAGACTAAAAATAAATGGCAAGCTGCCTACTACAACCTATGTTAAACCTAAGCCAGAGCCTATAAATGCTAAATTCTACATTGTTGCGTATCCGGAAAATCGGATGTATTTAATAGGCGACGGATTTGATGTTAAGGGCCTTATCGTACATTATCAAGATGAAAATGGAGTTCGCAGCATTATTGATAATTCAAAGCTTAAGTTTTACACATCCGGTACAGTGGAACTGACCCAAGGCAGAGCATTTACAACCAGCGGAGTTAAAACGGTGGAGGTACGGTATAAAGACAAAAAGGTTGATACTTTTGACGTTAGGGTGTTAAAAGAAACGAAAAGTAGTATCGTGACAAATGGCGAGTATTATATGAAAATACTTGGTAAATATATTTATCCTGTAATGGCAAATGGTACCTACTGGCTGGAACTTTCGGACAAAAAACCTGAAAAGCCCTTTGCTATAAAGCTGGTGAACTACATTGAAGACCGAGGGCCGGCGTACACCATTCACTATAACGGAAGAGCTATAGGGCAACCATCATCAAAGAACGGAGCTCAGTTGCAATCAGCTGCTCTTACTCATACGTGGAGAATCAATAAATATACTTCCTTCTGTACAATCAGAGATTATGGAAACCAAAAGCTGCTTGTCAATGCAAGCGGTGAGAAGAGTGCTAATGGTACAAAAGTTATTGTTTGGTCCCATACCGGCTCAGCACCAGAACACGGAAAGGTAGTCTTTATTCCGGCAAAGTAAGAGAAAATATATTGGGATTTCTTACAGTATATACAATACTTGCGGGTCATGCAGGACCCGCATTTTTCTATTTTAGGAATAAAAAGGTGATGCTATCCAATGAAAAACCTATTCATAGTGTAACAACTCTTTTGCTATTATAGATATTCTGAATAACTCAATAGGAATTAAATGTAAATAATAGTTTAAAAACATTTTAATTGGGTAACATCATATGATATAATATAATAACCACAATAATAAATTATAAGACTAAAGGTAGTGATTATATGTGCAGGTATATTCAAACTGAACAATTTTTGGGGGTTACTTTTGTTAATTTATTGCAAAATAATTTGCAGCAAATTGAATTATCATTGTTTAGCGAGATAGAAAAAAAGGTAGATTGCTCTATACGTAAAAAAAACAATGCAATCCTTTGTGTTTCAAGTAAGGAACTTTATTCTGCAATAGATGAATATCAGGATTTTTTTCAAGTAAGGGAAAATTGCATTGAGATATGCGATAGAATGAAACAAAAAATTCAGTCACCAGAAGATAAAGAATATTTTGTTGAAACTTTAAAAACATATTTTTCAGCCGGAATACCTGAGGATATTAATGATACCGTTAATGTGGTTTTAGAAAGTGCATTAAAAAAGTGCTATTGAGGTAAAACTAATGTCACATAAAATTATCAGAGATTCTGTACATGGATATATAACCCTTGATGATATGTTTACAGGAATAGTTAACAGTGCAGAATTTCAAAGATTAAAATCTGTAGAACAGGGAAGTTTTCGTGTACTATATCCTGCCGCCCGTCATGACAGATTTATTCACTCTTTAGGCACATACTATCTGGCCAGAAAATTTTCCGAGCATTTCGTTATAAATATAAAGGAAGACTTGGGCATAAGTATATCTCAAATTGAACTAGATAAGATTCAAAATACTTTTTATTATGCTTCATTATTACATGATATCGGACATGCCCCATTTTCACATACTACCGAGAAATTCTTTAAGCGGAAAGAATTGTTGGACAGGGAATATGAATTTAATAAAGTTGCGATTTATGAAGACTTGATTAAGGCTGTCAAGAGAGTCGTAGGTAAAGATAGCTTAGAGAATTTTATTAAGGAATTTTCAGGATGCTCACCATCACCACACGAAATAATGAGTGCAACAATTCTTATAAATAAAGCAGATGAATTTTTGGGTGCTAATAAAGACAGGGTATATTTGGAGCTAGCGGCAAGAATGGTTATAGGATGTACATATGATTATAACTCCTACTTACTTGAAAATGGTGATGACAAAAATATTTTGGGAATAAAAAATTGTTTTATCAGATTACTAAATTCTTCAACTGTAGATGTAGATAAAATGGATTATATTACTAGAGATACTCGTATGTCAGGTTTTGATAATGTACCTATTGATATTGAAAGGCTTGTCAAATCAGTTACTGCAATAAAAGAAAAAGATGGGTGGATTTATCCGGCTTTTCGTAAAAACGCATTAAGTGTGATTGACAATGTATTCCGGGCTAAAATAGAACAAAGCTTATGGATGGTTTCTCACCCCGTTGTACTTTATGATTCGGAATTGCTGTCATTTTGTATAAATTCTTTAAACAAATGTATTGGCGAAGAGTATATTGAAAAAGTTTTCTCACTAGAAGCTTTAGGCAGTAAGGGAATAGAATATGAAAATAAGACTTACAGACTTTTAAGTGATATAGATATTAATTCTGACTTAAAGAAATGCTGCTTAGGTAATGAATTAATGAGTGAGCTATATGAAAGAGGTCTGCGTCGACATCCAATCTGGAAATCGTACTATGAATATAAGTATCTTTTTAATGATGGAAAATCTGGCGAGGAAAACATATTCTTATATTTTAAAGGTTTAATAGATTATATGAAGACTAATGACAGTTTTGTTTTGGATAAAAAGCTATATACTAATTTGAAAAAAAAGGCCCCGCCAGCAGTTAAAGAAGCTGCTAAATTTTTATGGAAATTTTGCAATGAAAACGAAATAGAGTTTAATTTTGTAATATTATCATCTTCAAATTCCTTTGCTCCAAGCTTTGACCCGGAGCGGGTTTTTATAAGATTTGGAAGTCTGCCCTGCAGAGATAAAAATAATTATGTTACATATAAATTTCTGAAAGGTGATATTAGAGATTCAGACAGTAAGAGATTCTTTTATATTTATTCAAAGGAAAAGTTTTCGGTTGAACAGATAGAAAAGCTTAAAGATGGCCTTATTAAAAAAATCAAAGAAAATAAGAAGAAAGAAGTTAAGAATAAGGAAAAGATTAAGGAAAGAGTATAATTTAATAGTTTTGCTTATAATTTGAATTGGTATTTGTGCAAAACCTCCCATCTTACATACAATCAAGATGGGAGGTTCACCTTACACTCCACCTGTAAATGTCAGAATCAAAAGTACTGCATTTGCTGCCAGGATTACAGAAGTTATAATCCAGCCTACCACATTTGTTACAGGTTTATTTACCAAGGAACCCATAAGGTCTTTCCTCTTAGTAATTAACAGCATAGGAATGATTGCAACAGGGAGAATAAAGCTGAGAACTACCTGACTTATCACAAGAGCCTGCATTGGATTAATTCCCAAGATTATTATCAGCATTGCTGGAAGCATTGTAACAAGCCTTGTGACGTTATCGTTTATCTTAAGGCCTACAAAACCTTGCATGATGGTAGTACCTGCCATAGTGCCCACAACAGCGGATGAGAGTCCCGAAGCAATAAGTGCAAGACCGAAAGCACCGCTTGAGGCAGCTCCTAAAAGTGGTGATAGTGATTGGTGTGCCTGCTCAATAGTTTCAACAACCAAACCGTTTCTGTAGAAAACAGCGGCTGAAACAATGACCATTGATGCATTTATAATAAAGGCAATATTCATTGCAATAGTAATATCCAGCCTTTCAAGCTTGAAATGCTTTTTCTTTTGCTCATCTGTCAAGCCCTTGTTTCTCGGCTGTACCAATTGAGAATGCAGGAATATAACATGAGGCATAACGGTTGCCCCTAACATACCAACAGCAATCATGACTGCCTCACCATTAGGAAGTGATGGAATTAAAACGTGTAGACCTGCCGAGGTCCAATCAGGCTTTGCAAGAAATACTTCTAAGGTATATGAAATGCATATGACTGCAACTAAAACGGAAATAATGCCTTCCAAAACTCTCTGTCCGTATTTGCCCATATATACAATAAAAAAAGTAAGTACAGCAGTAATCAATCCTGCAACTTCCATAGGTATTCGAAACAGCAGATACAAACCAAGAGTACATCCAAGAAATTCTGCCAGATTTGTAGCAATAGCGGCAAGTTCAGCTACAACCCAGAAGCACCAGTTTACTTTTCTGGTAAAAACCTTGCCACACATCTGAGGAAGATTGTATCCTGTAGCAATACCAAGTTTTGCAGACAAGGACTGCAAAAATATTGCCATTATGTTGCTCCAAAGAATAACCCACACCAAATTATAATTAAACTTGGAGCCTCCACTGATATTTGTTGCAAAATTACCTGGTGCTATGTACGCATTGGCACACTAAAAAGGGTTTTCAAAGTTATAGTGAATTTTTATAGTCATATCTTCAAAGATTTCTATTTTATTGATTAATTTAGCAACGGTATGTCTTTCAATATATTTAAAACTTGCAAAGTCATCAACATATTTTTTAATTGAGTCACTTGACTGATTAATTTTTTCTTTAGACTCAAATTTATTTTTGAGATTATTGAGCCTTGTGTTCAAATAATGTTTTTCTTCAGATAACATGCTATTGATGTCTTTGAATTCGTCTACAGTAATCACACCGTTATTTTTGTCCTGATACAATTTGAAAAAGTGCTTTTTAATTTCTGTTAGTCTTTTTTCAATATCTCGGATTTCCTTCTTGCTGGTAGACAATTTACTGCGATTTTTAGCATTTATTTGTGAATTAATGTACTTTTCTGCCATAGAAGTTAAGGTTTTAATATCCAAGATTTGTTCAGCTATTGTGCCTAATTCTTTTTTTATAATATTGCAGAGAATTTCCTCTGAAAAAGTATGCCTTGTACATGTTCTATATCTTTTATAGTTGGAGCATATTGTGTAGAAATATCTGCCTGTCTTAGAAAATGTTATAGTTCCCCCACAATCTCCACAAAAAATTAGACCTGACAGTAAGTGGTGGTGCACTATATTGTTTCTGTGGTAGTTTCTCTTACTCATAAGGCATTGAACTGCTTCGAAATCTTCTTTTGATATAATGGGTTCATGAGTATTTTCAACGACAATCCAATTTTCTTTAGGTATATTTTTGAATTTTTTTGACTTATAGCTTACTTTTTGAAGCTTGCCTTGGGAAAGTGAACCTGCATAAGTGGGGTTTGAAAGTATAATCTTTATTGTTTCGGGATTCCAAAGATAGTTTTTTGATCTTCCACATCTGTATAAAGTGGTATTTTCTTTATATTTTGCTGGTGACATAATGTGCTCTTGATTTAGTATTTTTGCAATTCCATTAAAACTCATACCTTGAATATACATTTGATATATTCTTTTAACCACCTCACAGGTTTCGGGATTTACCACAAGTAAATTCTTATTATGTTTATCCTTAAGATAACCATATGGGGCAAATGCCCCTATAAAACTGCCTTCTTCTTTTTTAGATTTAAGAATACTTGTTATTTTGGAGGAGGTATCGGATGAGTAAATCTCATTCAAAAAGCTTCTTAAAACCGGCATGATGTCTGTCTGAAAATTTCGGCAATATGAATCGGTACTGTCATTAACGGCAATTAATCTGACATTATTCGTTGAGCAATACTCAAAAAACTTTAATGATTCCAAGAGGTTTCTGCCTAAACGTGACAGGTCCTTTACAATTATTAAGTTGACACTATTGTTTTCAACATCATGAATCAGTCTATTATAGCCAGGTCTGTCAAAAGTCGTGCCAGACACACCGTCATCATAATAAATACCTACCAATTTCCAGTTAGGCTTACTTAAGACTATAGGTTTTAAAAACTGTATCTGATTTTCAATGCTCTCAGAATTTTTGTCTTCTCGTGATAAACGGGCATATATTCCGACTTTGAAAAAGTCATTACTATTTTCGACATAATTCTCAGATAATGAAAACAAAATCCATTCCTCCTTTTAAACTCTTAGATCGGGATTATTAGGTAATGTATTTAGCAAATAAAATATTAAACTTTCCAAAACGAGCTTCTCAAAGGGTTTGCCTGACGATTTATACTCAGATATTACGTTGCATTGAAATGACTTACTTTTTTTACCCATAACTATCACCCTCTACAATGTATATGACTTAAAATGCTTGTCTTAGTAGCCAGAATGCGAAGATAAGTAAATTAATAGACTTAGAAAGCTTATTTTACATAAAAGGAATGATGAAGTAATTTTACTATTTTACTTTATATTATAAAATATAATACAAAACAACAAAGTAGAAACAATTATAACATAAATTGACAAAATATAATTTAAGTGATAAATTATTAATAACAAATTATTATAACAGACAACAGCATAAAGTATTCTCTCAACAGAAAAGATTAAATAGATATTGGACTCTAAGTTTCAGCTATAATATTCGCGTTATACATTGGTATTTTTATGCCATCAAGTAATTAATAATAGGATATTACGAGGTTAAAATATATAATTAAATTTTTATATTCAAACATAATAAGTTTACTGAAATTAACAGAAATCTTTTGTGTTAACAGATTAGTATTTTTTCACCTTAAGTGAAAATGTAAAAATAAATCTGAATTAACTGCTTCAAACTTAATATTAATGAAACATTTACTTATTAAGTTATGTAAATGGAGTATTGTAAGTTGAAGCAAAAGAAAGGATAGGATATGTTAAGAAAAGTATTTTTATTTCCGGGACAAGGGTCACAATACGTAGGTATGGGAGAAAAGCTATGCAAACGTTCTGAAATTGCATCAAAAACATTTGATGAAGCAAGTGAAATACTGAATTTCGATTTGAAAAAATTATGTTTCAATGGGGAGCTTACCGAACTTACAAAAACTGAAAATCTTCAGCCCGCAATATTGACTATGAGTGTTGCTTCATTCAGAGCCTTTACTGAGCAATTTGGAGCAAGGGCAGATTATATGGCAGGACACAGCTTGGGAGAAATATCAGCCTTGACGTGTGCTGGAGCAATAGCTTTTGAAGATGCAGTAAAAATAGCCCGTCTAAGAGGAAAGTTCATGCAGGAGGCCGTTGCCGAAAATGTTGGTGCAATGGCTGCAATTCGTAATATAGACAAAGAGTCAATTGAGTTAACGTGCAAACAGGTTGCAGGAGATAAAGATTCAGTCTCTGTTTCCAACTATAATTCCAGAAATCAAATTGTAGTATCCGGCTATAAGGAAGATGTGCTGAAGGTAACTGAAATCCTGACTAATATGGGCGCCGAAGCCAAAATGCTTCAAGTAAGTGCACCATTTCATTGTCCACTAATGCAGCCGGCTGCAGATAAGTTTAAGACTGAACTGGAGAAATACACATTTAAAGATGTGAGATATAAAGTCATTTCTAATGTTACTGCTCGACCTTATGAAGGAAAGGAATCAATTATAGAAAATCTTGTAAAGCAGATTGTAAGCCCTGTTCAATGGATTGAGTCCATGTTATACCTACGTAGAAAAACAGTTGAATTAGGGATTGAATTAGGGGCAGGAAGTGTACTTAAAAATCTGATGCTATACAATACACCTTCTATTCGTGTATTTACATATGACAATGATAATGATATTAAGACTTTGGGAGAGATAGATTTAACTAGTAAATACCCATTTTTCTCTAGAGCTATGGGTATAGCTGTGGCAACTCCTAATAAAAATTGGGATAATGAAGAATACCAAAAAGGCGTGGTTGAGCCATACAGAGTAATACAAAAACTCAATGAAAAAGCCGAAAATGAAAATTCAGAGATATCAATTGAAGATATGAAGAAAGCTGTTGATATGTTATTGATGATTCTTAAGACCAAAGGTACATCTGAGGATGAAATCAAAGCAAGAATGGAGCAATTTTTCTGGGATACGGACACAATGGATATGTTCTGTAAGGCTGAGTAAACGTTATAGTAAAATCTCAAAGATTTAAATTTAGATATAAAAAAATCAGCGTAATGTGAGTATGGTTATCGCTAGGGAGAGGAAAAAATATCTATGAATTTAAATGTGGATATGGAAGATTTTATATCAGCTATTAATAGTCAAAATAAATTGGTCCAACAAAAACCCATTTCAACAAATGATATAGCAATAATAGGAATTAGTGCAAAAATTGGTAGTGCTGAAGATGTTAATGAATTCTGGGATTGTATATGTAATGGATACGACTTAATAGATACCTTTCCGCCAGACAGGCAGAGAGATATTGATAGGTATCTTAAGACATGTTTTGGAAAAGAAAGTAGCAGTTTCATTGAGATGGCGTATTTGAAAAATGTGGATTTGTTTGATGCTGGACTGTTTAATATGACTCCTGTGGAGGCAGAATTAATGGATCCGGTACAAAGGATATTTCTTGAGTGTATGCTGGTAGCTGCCGAAGATGCGGGTTATGGCGGCAATAGATTATTCGGATCAAAGACTGGAGTCTATGTTGGCTGCAACAGTAATACAAATGATAATTACTTTTCTATGATATCAGCGCTTTCGCCTTCAAAAATGGGCTTGGCATTAGCGGGGAATTTAAATTCAGTAGTAGCAAGCAGATTCAGCTATTTATTCAATTTAAGAGGCCCCGCAGAAGTGATAGATACTGCGTGCTCATCTTCATTAGTGGCAGTACATACCGCTTGTCAAGCTCTCAGAAGTGGTGAAGTTGATATGGCTTTTGCCGGAGGAATAAAAATCGGTTTGATTCCGAGGACTGTAAGCAATGAAAATGACATAGGAATCACATCTTCTACGGGAAGAACAAAGACCTTTGATGATGAGGCTGATGGAACCGGAGCCGGAGAAGGAGCAGGAGTAGTTCTTTTAAAGCCATTGTACAAGGCGATAGAAGATGGTGATAATATACATGCAGTAATAAAAGGGACTGCAACAAATCAGGACGGAGCCTCTGTAGGCATTACCGCTCCTAATTCACAGGCTCAGACAGATGTGTTGCTGGCAGCATGGGAGGATGCAAAAATAAATCCTCTAACCCTTCAATATATAGAAGCACATGGAACAGCTACTAATCTGGGAGATCCAATAGAGATTGAATCAATTACCAGGGCCTTTCAAAGATATACAGATAGAACCCAATTTTGTGCTATTGGATCAGTAAAAACAAATGTAGGGCATCTTGATTGTGCAGCAGGTATTGCAGGCCTCATTAATGGGGTTATGATGCTTAAAAATAGGAAAATACCGCCTAATATTCATTTTAAGAGCGGAAATCGTAAGATAGACTTTATCAATTCACCTGTTTACATAAATGATAAACTTGATAACTGGGAAAGATGCCAGACACCTAGAAGATGCGGCGTGAGTTCTTTTGGTATAAGCGGCACAAATTGTCACATGGTGCTGGAAGAAGCTCCTGCTGTAATAGAAAGTGAGAAAGAAAGTAATTACCATATTTTAACAATATCTGCAAAGAATAGAAATACAGTTGATAAAATATTAAATAAATATTGCCAATGGGTGAATAGAAATAAGGAAATCTCTTTAAGAGATTTATGCTATACGACAAACGTAGGAAGAGGACACTATAATTGCCGTATGGCCCTTGTAATCAACAATGTGGGCGACTTAAAACCAGAAAGAGCATTTACATATTACGGGGAATTTCAAATTAGTACCAATGGTGAACCACATAATCACGAAGGAAGTATAACTATTCAGCAAAAGGCTGAGTATACTAAAAAGGCTAAAGAAATTGTTAATAACTTAATTTCTGAAAAATCTCAGCAAAAGAAGAAAATATTATTACAGGATTTGGCCTTGCTTTATGTATCGGGTGCAGATGTTGAATGGGATATATTATACAAAGAGCAATGCTGTAAAATATTAAGCATTCCCACCTATCCCTTTGATCATAAGCGATATTGGATAAGTGCTGAAAAGCGTGCTGCAGTGGTTAGTTCCACATCAAAAAAAGAGTATGAAAAAAGAATTCACCCTCTTTTGGATCAATGTCTCGTTGATTCAATGGATATTGTAGTTTTTTCAAAAAATGTACATGTAGATAATTGCTGGGAACTTAAGGAACATGTCATTGGAAGAAACCATGTCTTGCCTGGTACCGCATTTGTGGAAATGATACATAAGGCGGGAAGCAAGTATTTTAAGACAAATAGTATTGAAATAGATGATTTGATGTTCTTAATGCCTTTTTCATGTAATGAAGGAGAGCAAAGAAAAATACAGGTTATAGGAAAGAATGCAAATGATTGTATCGAGATAGGAATTGTCAGTGCTGACGTAAATGAAATTGAAAAAACATGGATTAGCCATGTAACGGCGAAAGTGAGAAAAATTTCTCCTAATGTTGTCCGCAAGTTTGACATAGCTGAAATTATCAAAAGATGTCCGGAGACTTTAGATGTATATTCAAAAGGACATTCGCAAAATGGACATGTTGCTGTTACAGACAGATGGAAAACTAACAGGATGGTTCATTTTAATGAGACCGAATTGATTGCAAAATTTGAACTGTCAAAAGAGTACCATGAAGAATTAAATGACTATTATTTATATCCTCCCTTATTAGATGGCGCAGTTAATATTGGTAATATATTTACAAAAAGTGGGTTTTGCCTCCCTCTGTCATATGGTAACGCAAAGTTTTACAAGCCGCTGCCAGGGGAATTTTACAGCTATCTAAAAGTAAAAAATTTAAAAAACAGCGATGAAATTACAATATTTGATATTTGCATAATATCAAATGAAGGTGAGATTATTGCTGAGATTTTTGATTATATTTTAAAAGAGGTAGATGAGAGGGAGATGAGCAGAGTTAAAGGAGAAATGCTTTACTCAGTAAAGTGGATTGAAAGTCAAAGAATAGAAACTGCTGATAGTAGTTTGTTTGCCGATAAATCCATATTAATGATTAGAAGAGAAAACCAGCAGGATAACAGGATTTATAAGCAAATAAAAACCTTGAATGCAAAAGCTATAATTGATGTAGCTATCTCGGATGAGTACAAGAAGCTCAGTACTGACAGTTATAAAATAAGGTGCTGCGAAGAGGATTTTGGAGAAGTATTTGATTCTTTTTCGGATAGACACATTGACTATGTATTCCACATTGCATCATTGGAAGAAAATAATGAAGATACACTTGAGAATCTCCAACACAGTATTGATATGGGGATGAAAAGTACTTTTGTTTTCTTGCAGAGTATTGCTAAGCATCAGGTCAAAGTAAAAAATATTATGGCGTGTATAGATAATTCAATTACCATAAGTGGTAATGAAGAAGAAATAAAGCCTATGAATAGAGCATTATCAGGAATGCTTAAGTCAGCTTCCAGAGAATTTGATAATATCCAATTCAAAATTATTGATATTGATAAACAAACGGATAGCAGTGTGGTATTGGATGAAGTACTACACGGTGAAGATATGGTTTTGTCAGCATACAGGAGAAATTCCAGGTTTATTGAAGCCTTTTCTGAGCTTGTTCAAAGTGAACGAAGGGAAATTTCAATCAAAAATGATGGAGTATACATAATTACCGGAGGCCTTGGCGGTGTTGGTCTTGTTATTGCAAAGCAGTTGGCTGAAATGAATAGAAACGTAAAGATAGCACTTCTAAACAGAAGCAAGGCTCCACAAGAAGTACTTTCAGAAAAAGATGGCAGGACTATTGGCTCTCTTGAGGAGATTTATGAAATTACAGGAGATAAAAATTTACTGGAAATCATATCCGTGGATATTGCCGACATTGAAAGTCTGAACCGTGAAATATCCTTACTAAGAGAAAAGTATGGAAAAATTAATGGTGTAATTCATTGTGCAGGTGTTGCCGGAAAAGGATTTTTGTTGAGAAAAACATGGGATGAGTTTGAAAATGTTTTAAGACCAAAGATATATGGTACATGGATGGTAGACAAGGTTACTGAAAGTGATGAGCTTGACTTCTTTATCATGTGCTCATCCATTTCATCTATTTTCACATCAAGCGGCCAGAGCGATTATTCAGCAGCCAATTCTTATATAGACAGCTTTGCAGAACTAAGAAGTAAAAGGAATAAGAACACTCTGGCAATAAATTGGACAGGCTGGAAAGAAACCGGTATGGCAGTAGATTACAAGGTTGATCAGGGGGAAAGCTTATTCAAATTTATTGATAATGCAAGGGGACAGGAAGCTTTTGAATTTGCTCTGGGCTCCACACAACAGAGAATTATTATTGGTGAGCCCAACTACGAAATGATTCAAAATAGCAGAAACTTTCTAGATGATTTAATTATTTTTTCAGATAGCATTGAGAACAAGCTAAGGCAATATCAAAATTTGAGTAATGAAGAAGATGATCAAGGGGAAATAAAAATAAGCGTTACAGGTAAAAGCAGCGGTGATATAACACCTACCGAATATCAGGTTGCAAAGGCGGTAGCTAAAACACTCAAATTTGAAGAAGTTAATATATATGATAAATTCTTTGAAATGGGTGGGGATTCTTTACTGGCAGCTTCCTTTAAAAAGGAGCTAGACAAATTATTTCCTAATGTAGTTGATATTACAGATGTGTTTACGTATGTATCCGTTTACGAAATGTCCAAATATATTGACAGTAAAATAAATAAACCAGGACCAGAGGTAACGGAAAATAATAAAGTTCAGACGGATGATGAGTTAAGAGATTTATTAATGAAACTCAACTCCGGCTCCATTGATATTGAAGAAGCGGAGAAAAGGCTGCTATAAATCGGGAGGAGAAAAAATATGAGTAATTTAAAAAAGTACATTTTAGAGCAGGTCGGAAGTAAAAAATTGTCCCAAGATGATGCTTTTAAAATGTTAAAAGAACTCCAGGAGAGCAATTATGCAAAGGATGAAATAGCTATAATTGGTATGGCTTGCAAGCTTCCAGAGGCAGAAAGTCCACAGGAATTCTGGAATAACCTTATAAGTGAGTATAGGTGTTTTATTCCAATGCCTTCTGAAAGGCACGATTTTTATGACCCATTTAGAAATCCTCATTACGCTGAATTTTTAGGAATGAAAGCCATACCAAGACGAACAGAAACAGAGGATACCAGTCTTGTTTCTGTAATTACTGATATTGATAAGTTTGATGCTGCTTTTTTTGGAATTCCTCCCAGAGAGGCAAAATATATTCACCCGGGACAAAGAATATTTCTGCAAACTGCATGGTCTGCCATTGAAGATGCCGGTTATGGAGTAGATACCATACAGGGCAGTAACACAGGTGTGTTTGTGGGTGAAGACCATAATAATACACTTTTATACAAATATATAACAGAACCTGACCAGATGCATTTGACTGGGTCATGGGAAGGAATAATGGCAAGCCGAATAAATTACATATTTAACTTAAGGGGACCTGCTATGGTTTTGGATACAGCATGTTCTTCAGGTTTGGTTGCTATTCATGAGGCAAGTAATGCATTAAAGAACCATGATTGTGAAATGGCTATTGCCGGTGGTATTTCGTTGGGTGGCGGAACAACAGGAACCGGACCTGACGATGAAGATGCCACAGAAGATGCATTAACTGCAGTTGCATCTGATGACGTTGTAAGAGCTTTTGACAAAAAGTGCTCAGGAACTGTTTTCGGAGAAGGATGTATAGCAATTGTATTAAAGCTCTTAAAAAATGCTATAAAAGACGGGGATAATATATATGGTGTAATAAAAGGAAGCGCTCTGAATAATGATGGGGCTTCTAACGGTATTACAGCACCAAATCCTGTTGCCCAAGAAGATGTAATAAAAGAGGCATGGAGTCAGGCGAACATTAATCCCGAGACAATTCAATATGTGGAGGCTCATGGAACAGGTACTCTATTGGGAGATCCTATTGAGGTAAAAGGTCTTACTAATGCTTTTCAAAAATTTACCAATAAAAAGCAATTCTGCGGTCTGGGTTCATTAAAGACTAATATGGGGCATATGGTTGGAGCATCAGGATGTGCGGGTGTAATGAAAGTAGTATTAAGCCTACAAAACAATGTTATTCCTGCAAGCATGTATTTTGAGGAACCAAATCCACACATTAATTTTGTTGAATCACCTATGTTTGTTGTAGACAAACCTATGCCATGGAAGAAAGGGGACTTGCCAAGAAGGGCTGGAGTCAGCTCCTTTGGGTTCAGTGGAACAAATGCACATGCAATCATTGAAGAAGCTCCTGCATTGGAAAAAAGAGATGATATAAAAGACGGAAAGCTTAATGTTATTACCCTTTCAGCAAAAAGCGATACAGCTATAAACAATCTTGTTAAACGGTATCAGAAATTTTTGAGTGACAAGACAGAACTTGATATTAAAGATGCCTGCTATACAGCCAATACAGGTAGAGGGCATTATGAATACAGGATTATAATGCTGATTGATGATTTAAATTCATTAAAAGAAAAAATTGATATTTTAGCAGAACGGGGAATAGCTACTTATGCTGAAGAAAACATCTTTTTTGGTCAGCATAAAATTGTATCGGATAAAAGACAATCCTTGCAGGATAATGAAATCAAAGAAGGAAGTCTACGGGCATTAAATACTGAAGTTGAGCAAATGATGTCAGAGTTATTGAAGGCTGATAAAGATTCCTATAACAGTATGCTTCAAAAAATGTGTACATATTATGTACAGGGTGCCAACATAGACTGGAAAAAGTTGCACTCAGGCAGAAAGAACCGCAGAGTAAGTCTGCCTACATATCCTTTCGACAAAACACATTATTGGGCTGACGTAAAGAAAACGAAAATTACAGGCAGTGTTCAAACAGAAAACAATGAAAAACTGCATTACCTTATCGACGAACTTGTTATCTCCTCAATGAACGAGGATATATACCGTGTTAAGTTGTCTCCTGAAACTCACTGGGTATTGAAAGAACATGTTATCCTTGGAAACAGCACTGTTCCTGGAACAGCATACATAGAGATTGCCAGGGCTATCGGAGAAATTTATTTTAATACTGATGAACTGGAAATCAATAATTTTATTTTTCTGACTCCGCTGGTAGTACCAAATGGTACACAAGTGGAACCCCAGATTATAGTTTCCAAAAAGGATGAGCAAATTCAGATTACAGTAGCTAGCAAGGTTAAGGATGAGAAAAGCGGTGTTGAAAGATGGGTTACACATGCAAAAGGTGAAATAACACAGCACAAAAAGAGCACAGCGGAAATCCTTGACTTTACAGGTGTTATAAGTTCCAAAGAAGCTCAGGAATCACCTACTAATCTTCCTGCTCTTAATGCACAAGGGTTGATGGGACTTGGAGATAGATGGGACAATGTACTCAAAACATACAGACACAAGAATGTGGCAGTGAGTGAAATAAAATTGTCTGACAAATATGCAGAGGATTTAAAGGGATTCAAATACCATACAAGTGTGCTGGATATGGCGGTTAACAGACCGGTTCAGGAATTTACTACCGGAATGTATTTGCCTTATTATTACAAGAAGTTCACTATGTATGCACCTCTGCCTGCACATGTATTTAGTAAGGCTACCCTTTTGGATAAGAACACCCATAATGACGAAACAAAAACATATGATGTTGTTATATCTGATACAAACGGAAAAATTGTAGCCGAAATAGAAGGTTATGTTGTTAAAAAGGTAAATGCACTTAATGATTACGTAGCAAATTCATTCTATGGAATAGATTGGGTGGAAACTGACAGTGACATTAATTTGAGAGATACCGGAAAACAAGTTCTATTATTCAAAGGAAACAGTGATTTATCCCAAAAGGTTGAAGCTAAACTTAGAGAGAGTGCACAAAACCTTGTTACTGTTGAGTTTGGCAATGAGTTCAAGAAAGTAAATGCAAACCAATACATAGTTGGAGAGCAGGAAGAAGATTACGATATGCTTATGAAGGAGTTATCTTCTGATGGTATTACTGACATAATTCATATGGGAACTGTAGATTTTGACATTTCGGACAGTAAAATTGAGGACTACCAAATGGCTCAGAACAACAGTATCTATAGTCTGCTGTTTACTTCGAGAACTATGCTTAAAAACAAAATAAGTGGAGAGATAAATTTTGTTTTAGTTACTGATAATGCTCAAGAGGTTAACGGTAGTGAAAAGACTATTAAACCGCTGAATGCTGCATTTATATCACTGGCCAAAACAATTGTTATGGAATACCCGAATATCAAGATTAGAAGTATAGATATAGATGAAAGCACTGATATTGAATTGGTCTACAAAGAAATCCACAATGCTGAATATCGCCTGAGAACTGCTTACAGAAATAACATAAGATATAGAGAATGCCTTGTAAAGAGGGACGTTAACAGCTCGGAAGAATCAGTAACTGGAATCAAAATCAAGAATCAGGGAGCATATTTAATTACTGGAGGCACAGGCGGTCTTGGCTTGGAAGTTGCCAGATATCTGGCTATGAAAAATAAAACAAATATTTGTCTTGTATCAAGAAAGGAGCTTCCTTCTAGAGATACCTGGAGTAATATATTGCAAGAAGCTTCGGATAAAAAACTATGCAAGATAATAAGCAAAATCCAAGAGATAGAAGAACAAGGATCTGTTGTTTCAACATATAGCTCCGATACAAGTGATAAATCTAAAATGGAGGAAATCTCCAAAGACATAATAAAGAAATTTGGGAAAATAAACGGTATTTTCCATTGTGCAGGTATTGCAGGAGATGGCTTCTTGTTCAATAAAAAAGTGGAAGTATTCTCTAATGTATTAAATCCTAAAATAGCTGGAACAAAGGTTCTAGAGCATATAACCGAAGGTCAGGATCTGGATTTCCTAATCTTGTTCTCCTCTATGACTACGTTTTTCAGCGCCCCCGGCCAAGGTGACTACACGGTAGCAAATGCATATCTTGATGCATATGCCCAATACAGAAACAAAATGGGCAAGAGGACCTTTGCTATTAATTGGTCTGGTTGGAGTGAAACTGGTATGGCAGTTGATTACAACATAGCAAATGCAGTTACGTTGTTTAAATCAATTCCTACCAATAGAGCACTTTCTGCATTGGATACAATAATCAACACTGGTATTTCAAATGTAATTCCAGGAGAAATTGATTACGATATTCTGGCATCGTTGGTAGATGCTATGCCAATGCTGTTATCCGAAGAATTTACCAAGGCATTATCTAGAAGAAAGAAAAACAGTGAGGTTAAGACTGGCAAGGCGACTTCTTATGAATCCCTGCAATCAAGAGAAATAGTTATACTTGGAAAGCCCACTGACGAGCTCACTGAGTCTGAAATCAAACTGGCACAAATATACTCAGCTGTATTGGAACTTAACGAGATTGATATTTATGACAGCTTCAATGCAATGGGCGGTGATTCTATTATTGCAACAGAAGTATTCAAAATATTAAATCACTATTATCCAGGGTTATTAGAGGTTTCAGATATGTTTGTTTATCCAACAGTTGCTGAGATGGCGGAATACGTGGATAGCAAACTGCTTAGTAGCGGACCTTCAGTATTGGAGCAGAATGAAAATGTGGATGACATGCTGGAGAAATTTGAAGAGGGAGAAATCGAAGTAGAAGATATGATTCAATTCTTTGAATCAGAGGATGAGTAATAATCATACCCGATAATAAGAACAGGAAGGAAAACCTATGGAAAAACTAGGAGTTATTTTTCCGGGAACGGCATCGTTTTACGCCGGAATGGGAAAAGAATTGTATATAAATTACCCCATTGCAATGGAAACATACAGGGAAATAGAATCGCTTACCGGGTGCAATTTAACCGACAGGCTCTTTGACAGTTACTGCTGTGAAGGGTTTACATTAAAGGAAAAGAGACTATCTCTGTTAGCTGCTGAGATCATAGGTTTCAAGTTATGGCAGGAGAAATATAGAATTTGCCCTGAATGTTTTGTTGCAGAGGGTTTGGGGATTGTTCCGGCACTGGTATGTGCCGGAGCAATCACTATAAATGATGCTGTATGCATTATTCAGAATACATGTAATGTGGAAAAATTTATATTCAAAAACCCAGAATATCCAATACTTTGTAAAGCTAATGGATACAAAGAGTTTAAAAAGGAAGATATTCCATGCATCGTAAAAAAGAGTTTAGATTTCGAAAGTTTGAATATAAAAGAGTGTACGACTGTATTAGTAAATCGACAAATAGATTGTTTATTGGAAATAGGACCTGATAACCGTTTATTTAAAGAATTCAGTGTTATGCCCCAAAAAATTATTTATGGTTACTTTGATACAATGAAGGACCGTAACTATACACTTGAGAATATGGGCTTCAGAAAATTCTTCAATATGAAGTATGTTATTATGAGGCTGCTTGGTATAGCTGCATCAACACAGAACTTCAATACAGACTATTCAAGTTATGAGGCGGAAGTAGTAATAAATTACGGAAAACTCAAGGATTTATGCGGCAGGCTTGAAAATACCGGAGTTGAAGTATCGAAGGAAGATGTTTGTGAAGCTGTAAAGTTGTTAAATAGTATTCTAGTGTATAAGCAGGTACCAGCGGAAGAAATAGAGGAACGTTATAGAATGCTTACTGAAGAAACGCTAATTTGTATCAATGATTATATTGATATGAATTAATAACTCAGGAGAATATTATGATTGACGAGAAGAAATTAAGTAAGTACATATTAAATGAATTGAAAAACGGAAATATAACAAAGGGAACAGCTATAGAACTGGTAAAGCAGATAAACTATACAGATCCTCAGGACAGTGAAGTAGCTGTGGTAGGGATTGGCTGCAGATTTAGAGAGGCTGATGATTATGAATCTTTTTGGAATTTAATTGTAAATAAGAGAACTGCAGTGGATAGATGTGCTAAAAAAAGGGTTCATTCAATGGAAAAAATCCTGCCAGAAGGGATTATGGATGATGTTACAACCCATAGTAAAGGCTCCTATATCAATAACCTATTTGATTTTGATTATCAGCTATTTGATCTTACCTTTGAAAATGCAATGATAATGGCTCCCAGTCAAAGGATTATGCTAGAGGTTGCATATAGAACTCTTGAAGATGCAGGCTATCTGGGTGAAAGATTAGAAGAAAATATGACAGGAGTTTATATAGGCAATAATTTTACCTCGGAATTATTGATTTCACACGCTTCCATAGTTGCACAAGCTGGAGTCGGGGGATTTGAGTCCATTATGTACAATTGGTCCAGCGGTTTGGCCACAAGGATATCAAAGCAATTTGACCTGAAAGGACCATCTTATGTCATTGATTTAAGTTGTGCTTCTTCTTCACTTGCCATATTTAATGCGTATAAGGCAATATTGGACAAGCAATGTGACTCGGCAATTGCAGGTGGGATAAATATAATTCTGAAACCCAATATCCGTATACCGGGAACCGATGATAAGATTTTCGAACACGGAAATGATGTTATTCAAAGAGATTATGATGATAATCCGGGTGGCGTTTACCACGGTGAGGCGGCAGCAGCACTTTTCTTGAAACCGTTAAAAAAGGCTATTGCAGATGGAGACAGGATTCATGCTGTACTTAAAGGTGGGAGCATTAACAATAATGGAAAAGAGTGTGATTTTAACGGCAGTAGCGTCGCTGCAATTAAAAATGTTTTACTCAGTGCGGTTAAAAAAACAGGAATCAATATTGAAGATGTTGGTTGCTTTGATGGGGAAGGCTCTTCTGACAGACATGAGGAAATGATACAGACCACCGGACTGAGTGAGGGAATTAAGATGCTTACTAATAAGAGGCAATATTGTGCAATAGGAAGTGTACCACCCAATATAGGGTATATACAGGCTGCAATGGGAGCTTTCTGCGCTATTAAGGGTATTTTGTCTATGAAGCATAATATAATCCCACCTGTATACCACTTTATTAAACCAACTTCTTTGCTTAATTTTGCTAGTACTCCCTTTTATGTGAATGATTTTCCTGTTAAATGGGAAAAACGTCCTGATACTAAACGATATTCAGGCATATATTCATTTGGATACGGTGGAAATAATATAGTTACATTTTTCCAGGAAGCACCGGAATCTGAAATATTAGAAGAATCCCATGAAGATGAATTATTTATTTTGACAGCTAAATCAGACTATTCCTTCAATAAAAATATTGATTCTTATATTGAGTTTTTAAAAGCAGAAACAAATAACCGCATAGTTGATATTTGCTATACTGCAAGTGTGGGTAGAGCTATTTACCTAAACTACAGGCTAGCAATAGTTGCAAACAGTTGTGAGGATTTGTATTTAAAACTAAAGGCTTTTAAAGAAGGAAAGATTCTTGATAAAGTTTATTACCAGTGTAATGAACAAGCTAATACAAGGTCAGCAAGACCAGATATGAGATTTGAATCTTTACTTAAAGATAGAGATTTAGATATTTTGGCCAAGGAATTTTGTAAGGGAAGTAATATGAGTTTCAGTAAATTATACGAAACAAAAAAAGTTAGGATATGTACCTTGCCCAATTATGCTTTTGATAGAAAAAGATGCTGCATACTTGACCAATATAAGAAAAAATAAATCCAATAAGTGTATTACGAGTATTAATTTGAGCACATACCCTTTTAATAGTTTAGTTGACATATATTTCATATAATAATATAATATGTTATATACTACTGTGTCATACACAATAGTATATAGTACAAAACATTTTGTAATATGAAATACTTTAAGGCACCTAGAGGGTGTTGATTAAAGGGAAAGAGGGGGTAATTTGGACGCGAAACTTATTAGTGAAATGAACAGGGGCTATGTGCAGTTGATAGTTTTGGAATGCCTTTGTGAACCAATTCATGGCTATGGGCTCATCAAAAAGTTAAAAGATATTGGGTATGATTCGATAGAAGCAAATACTCTATATCCATTATTGTGCCGATTTGAGAAAAACGGCTGGGCAAGTGGCGAATGGACAATTAACGATGGTCAGCCACAGAAAAAGTACACTATTACAGCTGAAGGGATAAGTGTACGAAAGCAGTTAAATGAAATATGGAAAAAGCAATGTAATATCATGATGAAAGTAAAGGGGAGAATGTATGACGAATAATTTAAAAACCTATTTGAATGAAATCAGTCAATATCTTTACACAAATAATTCAAAGGACAAAGAAGATATTTTGAAAGAGATTGAGGCGTATATTCTTGAAGAAACCAAAAATACCTATCAGAAAGTAACGGAAGATGGAATCCTTAAAGTAACAAAAGATTTCGGCTCTCCAAGAGAGGTAGCAAAAAGGTATATGCATGAACTCCAAGAGAATACAATCCCCAGGAAAAGATTTTTTATGATGCTTCTGAGTATAGTATTTGCAATTCACTCAAGCATTTATATGTTTCTAATGATTTATAATATTGATACTTTGGCTTTTGACAATTCATATACTGCTAATGTACAGCTTCTTTTACAAATATTAAGTATATTTGTTGTCTTGCTAATGGACACTCTTTTGTTACTGCCTATTACAGCTTATATATTTAAAAAGAAGTCTAACATTAAGTTCTTCAAATTTGCAAATGACAGTGACGAGAGTTCTAGTTTATCGGATATTAGTTTTTTCCGTCCCAAGCAAAAAAAAGATAATATCATTATGACGGTGGTCAGCATAGTTGTATTTGCTGTAGAGTTAGTAGTTTATGCAAAATATAATACGCTGTTTGTTATATCTTCATTAAAGGATTCCAATGTAATTCTTGCCGACAGTGTAATATGCAAGGCTGTTTCTATAGCAATTATAGTAGTAACGGGAATTCATTTTATCAACTACCTCTTTAAAGCATTATCAGGAAAAATCTCAGGAGAGATTTTATTGACAACCATTAGATTCATATTATTATGGGCTGCTATAAACGTCATAACATTTTACCGGAATGAGGTTCCGGAATTTAAGGATGCTTTGGAAGGTATGAATTATCTTAATATAGTTATGGTCATAGTGGTTGTTTTGTTTTTGTACAGCTGTATTAGGAACTGTGTAATATCAAATATAAAATATAAGTTAAAATAAAAAGTTTGGAGGGGTATACAGTGGTTTTAAAAGTTGAAAACATGGTTAAGAGTTACAATAAATTAGTTGCAGTAAACGGTATAAGCTTGCAGGTTAATGAAGGGGACATCTTAGGATTGCTTGGACCCAATGGTGCAGGTAAGTCAACATTTATCAATGCGATTTTGGGACTTACAAAAGTTGATGAAGGAACCATAGAGATTTTCGGTAATAAAATTTCAAGGGCTGCTAAAAAGAAAATTGGTTTTGTGCCTCAGGAGATTGCTATATGTTATGAGCTTAATGCATATGACAATGTTGTATTCTTTGGAAAATTATATGGCCTAAGAGGAGCGAAGTTGAAGGAAGCAGTAAAAAAATCATTGGAGTTCACCGGACTTTGGGACAGAAGAAAGGAAAATCCAAAAAAATTCTCAGGGGGAATGCAAAGACGTTTAAATATTGCATGTGCTATTGTACATGAACCTGAACTTTTGATAATGGATGAACCGACAGTAGGTGTTGACCCGCAATCAAGAAATAATATCCTGGAAACAATTAAAATACTCAATGAAAATGGGACAACAGTCATTTATACTTCCCACTACATGGAAGAAATAGAAGAAATATGTACAAAAGTAGCGATTATTGACTTAGGAAAGCTTATTGCAGAAGGAACAAGCGAGAGTATTAAAAATAGTATTCTAACTGAGAGATTAACAAAATTTGAAGTTGAGGACGACAACAGCAAATGTGAGAATATCATAAAAGACATAGAAGGTGTAATCAGTTGCAAAGTTAATGAAAGTGGCAATGCTCTTCTGGTAAAGTCAAAGAAAGACATCGATAATCTTCCTATTATGATAGAAAAGCTTGTAAAAGGTGGAGTTAAAATCATATCTGTGAATATTGAGCAACCAACATTGGAAGCTGCATTTCTGTCATTAACAGGTAAAACACTAAGAGATTAAGTGATTGGAGGAGAGCAATGAATACATTACATATTGCTTATTATACGATAAAAAGAATCATGCTTGATAAAAGAACCAATATTATGAAAATATTAATTCCGATTGTTGCTATAGTAATATTGGGTGTGGCATTAAAAAGCTCTTTTGAGCTATCAAGCATGGACATTATAAAGGTTGGGTATCTAAATCTTGATAATGGAAAACAGGGAGAGAACCTTGTAAAAATCTTAAAAGAGGATAAATCTATTAAAGAACTTATCAGTCTTGTTCCGGTTGATTCGGTTGACAAAGCCGAGCAAATGATTTCTGACGACAAAATTTCATCCTTCATATTTATTGATAAAGATTATACGAAGCAAATAGAAAGTGGTGAGAAATCAAGTGTTACAATATACTCCAGCAAATATTCCGACTATAAACTGACAGTGGTACAGAACATTATGGATTCTTATGTCAATATTGTTAACACAAATATAGCGGTTGCTATGGTAACGGGTAAACCTGCAGAATACGATTCTTCTTCCAGTATTAATGAAATACCAATTTCCATAGACGGTAACAGACCAAAGGCTATTGACTATTATGCAGTCACGATACTTGTTCTGTCCCTGTTGTCAGGTGCAGCATTTGGATGTGAGCTGGTGGGAGAAGATTACATAGGAGTAATGGGAAAGAGAATAAAAAGTACTCCAGTTAGTCCTGTTCAACAATATGCAGGAAAGATGATTGGAGCATGTCTTTCAAACTTTGCGCAGGGACTTGTAATGGTCTTGTTTACTAAATTTGTTTTAAAGGCTAATTGGGGAAGCAATATATTCTTAATATTGGCTTTCACATTACTAGTGGCAGTATTTGCTACAGCGATAGGTGCTATGCTATGCATAATTTTCAATGATGTAAACCGGGCTGGGGCTTTATCAAGTCTGCTTGTTCCCATATTTACATTTATTGCAGGAGGGTATATAAAAATTGATTTTGGACCTATTAAATACCTTTCACCAAACCAATGGGCACATACTGCGTTTTTCAATACCATTTACAATGGGGATCAGCATCTGGTAGTAACCAATGTTCTTGCACTGCTTATAGCTACCGTTGTTATTTCGACTGTTTCTATTATATTGGCAAGGAGGAGAACAAATTGACAGTATTATTAAGTAATATAAGACGTATTTTCAAAAAGAAATTGAATTTTCTTTTTATGTTGGTTATACCGGTTCTTTTAACTGTTATAGTTGTGGTTGGTTCAACAGGTAATGCGGTATATAAAGTGACTTTGGTGGATAATGACAATACAAAACTGACTCAGTTGTTTTTAGATTTTTTGAAGGATAAAAGTGATAATATTAAGCTGGTAGACTTCAAAGAAGACGAAATAAAAAATGCAGTGATAAATTCCAAAATTGATTGTGGAATTGTAATAAATAAAGACTTCACTAACAATGTCATAAGTGGAAAAGATGATAATGTAGATTTTTACATGCTGGAAGGAACTAACGCAAATGAACCTATAAAGCTGTCAATAAGCAGTTTCTTCAGTGCGGCCAAGACAATAAGCAAATCTGTAAATCAAGATGAAAATCTATTCTATCAATCTATGGATAAATATATCAATGGGTCATTGAAACTAGACAACAAGAAATTTGACGGGGAAGCAGAAAACAGTGAGAGAAAGTCATTATCAATAGGATTTTTTGCAATGGGTCTGATGCTACTTATGATGTCAGCTACAACATTGATAATGAAGGATAAGGAATATAAGACCTTTACAAGAATTATGACAACTCCTGTTTCAGCTAGGAGTTATTTCCTCCAGAATATCATTAGCTTTGCACTTGTGGCCTTTATCCAAATTGTAGTGGTACTGTACATATTATGGAAAGGGTATAACATGGATTTTGGAGAGGTGTTCCCACAATTAATTTTATTATCCATGTTGTTTGCGCTTACCTGCGTTTCTATAGGAATAATAATCTCAAGATATGCAAAAAAGTCATCCCATGTAAATGCAACAGTTACTTTATTGACTATGCCAATGCTTATGTTGGGGGGCTGTCTGTGGCCATTTGATTTCATGCCAGAATCACTACAGAGGATAGGGCAATTGTTACCTACCAGATGGTATATGTTGGCTACAACAAAAATATTTGAGGGAAAGAGTATAGCTGATTGTGCTCTACAGATAGGATTAATGCTTGTCTTTACCCTTGTAATGTTCATATTGACTTTCTTCCGAAAGGTTGATTTGGCAAAGTCCTGATTCACTGACTAATTATATAGTGCCCGTAAGTATTGTATTAATAGAGGAGCGTTATATGAAAAAGGTAATGTTTATAAATCTATATGATTTTTCAAGCTTAAAACGTATACAGACCCCATTGGGATTATTGTCTTTATACTTTATTTTAAAGAAGAAAACTGATTACGATGTGGAGATATGTGATTTTAATGATGTTTACTATGATGGTATTCTACAGGATGATGGTTTCCAGAAGAATATTGATTGCATGGTTGATTATATTATTGGAAAGAATCCTGATTTAATAAGTGTTTACACAATGTGTAACAATTATCACATAGCTCTGTTTCTGTGTGAGGCTATCAGAAAAAAGAATCCCAATATTATAACATTGCTTGCGGGCCCTCATGCAACTATGGTCGCAGAAGAAACACTAAGCGGATTTAATTCCATTGATTACATTGGTTTGGGTGAAGGTGAGGAAACAATTGTCCCAATACTAAATGGAATTTTTAATAATAATGTTGAGGGAATCGCTGGTTTGGCGTATAGAGACAGTGAAGGAAAAATTATAGTCAACTGGAACAGGACAGATATCGCAGATATTGAAAATCTGGAAGTGATTGACTTTACTAAGGTAGGAGTTGAAGCTGATAAAATCAGGGCACTTGGTTCTGTTGACATTGAAGGCGGAAGAGGATGTCCTTTTAGATGTGCATTTTGCTCAACCCAAAAATTTTGGGGAAACCATTTTAGAGTCAAAAGTATTCCAAAAATTATTTCTGAAGTAGAGTTTTATATGGAAAAACTTCAGATTAAGGACTTCAATTTCCAACATGATTTATTTACTTTTAATAAGAAATACATACTTGAATTTTGTGATGAAATAATTAAAAGGAAAATGAATATAACTTGGAAGTGCAGTGCAAGAATTGACACAGTAGACAGTGAAATGCTTCTTAAAATGTCTGAGTCCGGGTGCACAGGAATATTTTTTGGTGTTGAGACCGGGTCAAAAACAGTTCAAAGAACTGTAAATAAAAACTTAAAGCTTGAAAAGGTGGATCAGGTTTTAAAAGGGTTGATAGAAAGTAATATAACCGCGGTTTTTTCCTTTATTTATGGATTTCCAACTGAGTTGGATGAAGATCTGAATGATACTCTTACTATGATACACCGAATTAAAAAAAGTACGATTACAAGAAACTTTAAAGGAACTTTTCTAATCGAATTATGGCCACTGGCATTCCTTCCGGGTACAATTATGGGACAAAACTATTATGATGATCTAAAGTTCAATGAATTTCGGGGAATGGATTTTAATAATAGTGATTATACCCGATGTCCCGAAGTTAGCAATCTTGTAAAAGAAAACAAACAAATATTTCTAAATTTTTACAGTATTGAAAAAAACAGTACGGAAGAGTTTAAATTTTTAAATGTTTTAATAATGTACTTGTTTAATTTCTGCTATTCATTTATTTATGAAGCAATAGATTTGATTATAGAATATTATAATAACAATATTCTGGAAATGTATTTGGATTTCTTTAAATTCAGCAGGGATGAAGTAGTAAGCTTCTTCCAAAATAAAACTATTGGGGGAATACTACCCAAATATGAAGAGTTGGGTGATTTCTTAAGTATACTGGATAGTTTCGTACAGAAGAGCCCGGTATGTAAAAAAGCCCTTGAAGAAAATCCAGACATCATGAAAACAATTAAATCGTATGCTTCAATGTTTAAAGGCAAATCTAATAAAAATAATCAGAGCCAAGGCGGACAATCTTCCTTGTATAAAGCATTGGAGAGAAGATATCCTAAATTACTGTTGCCGGTTGAAAAGGGTATGTCCTCAACTGAATTATACCGAGATGTTGTGAACAGGGGGAAAGTATATAGAAATAGTGATAATTTGTTTATTACTTCGGATAAAGATTTTATGATTCATTTGGATACAAGGTCTGAACCAATAGAACTTATTTATATACATAACCGTACTGACTATGAAAGATTTATTCAAGTAATGGCATATCGCTGTGAACCCGTACATATTCCTGACAAATCAAACGTTTTTGTTCTTAATGGAGTTACAAACTGGGAGAAGATTAGAGAGCACAAAAATGAATATGTCCGACAGGGAGGAAATGAGTGGGAAAAAGAATTGAGTGTTTTCCTTAGTAACAGAAAAAATTATACGGAAACAGTTATTGTATGTAGTCAAAAGTTGGGTGAGACTCATAGTTATCCTGAACTCAGTACGGATTCAATAGAAAATATCCAGTTAAATGCAAAAATCAGACTATTTCAGCAACTTTCATCTTACCTATCTTCAAAAAACAGCTTGAAAAGTAGAGATAAATTAATAAATAGACTTGTAAATGATTGTGTTGCGCTGATATTAAGTACAGGTCACTATGATAAGGATATAGCTTTGGCAATGGTAAATATAAATAATGGTGAGTGCTTTGATACAACTAAGCTCCAGAAATATATAACCGAGGGTGAAACTTTAGATAGGTTAGTTAAGAAAAATGTCAAACTTGCTTCCCAGTTGGAAGAAATTTTCGGAAGTTACAACGGAGATTTGAGTGCTCCAGAAAGTTTATTAGAACACATTTATTTGAATGTGAATGTGCTAATTACATTATAGTGGAACTAAATTTGCCAGTTTAGAAATCAAAGATTAGGAGTACTTGAAAATGTTTTTATTTTATAGACAGTAGCAAATGAAGGAGATTTGTAAAATAGATTAATTGTACAAAAGGAGTTTGGAAGAAATAATGGAAGAAAACAAACGTTATGAAGACAAGATTCCTATGGTCAATTATCGCGGTAAAGATAAATTTACATTAAATAATTTATCTTGTGATGATATCATGATTCCCGAATGTGAAGATAAGAAATTTTACGCTATTTTGCCGGCTCAGCAAAGACTATATATGGTTGCTCAGATAGATGAGACAGGCATTGCATATAATTTGCCTTGTGTGTATGAAATCAAAGGTATTCTTGAAAGAGAGAGATTTGAAAAAGCAGTAAAGAAGCTTGTGGAACGTCATGAAATTCTCAGGACAAGCTTTTCAATGGTAAATGGAGAACCAGTACAGAATATTTCGGAAGATGCCCATGTAGATTTGGAGTTTGTAGATGCTCAAAAAGAAGATATTGATGAAATACTTAAAGATTTTGTAAGGCCTTTTGATTTAAGTAGGGCTCCACTTATGAGAGTTATGGTAATAAATACGGGTGATGGTTTAAGTCTCCTTTTACTAGACATCCATCATATTATTACAGATGGAATAAGCATGAATGTACTGCTTAGTGAGCTGTCATGCCTGTATGGCAACGGTACCCTTCCAGAACTGAGAGTGCAGTTCAAGGATTACTGTGAATGGTTAAAAACAGGGGATACTACAGCCCAGGGAGAATATTGGAAAGGAATGTTTTCAGATGAAGTTCCTGTTCTAAATATGCCCTTGGATTATAGGAGACCATCGGTACAGAGCTTCAGAGGCGGGGCTGTGGCAGCTAGCATACAAGGAGAGTTAGCTGCGGATATTGAGAAAATCCAACGTAAGACAGAGACAACAGATTACATGATATTTATGAGTGCACTAATGATCCTACTGTCAAAATATTCAGGACAGGAGGATATAGTCATAGGCAGCCCTATGTCTGGAAGAACTCACAAAGACACTCAAAATATTCCTGGTATGTTTGTAAATACATTGGCATTCCGAGGAAAGCCAGAAAAAGCAAAAAGATATTCCGAGTTCTTGAAAGAGATAAAGGAAATATGCCTGAATGGATATGAAAATCAGGACTACCCATTTGAAAAGCTAGTAGAAGCAGTGAATGTAAACAGGGAATCATCCAGGAATCCCTTGTTTGACATAATGTTTGTTTTGCAAAATTATGACTATGGTGTCGGAAGCTTTGACACAATGGAAATGCAGGAACTTGACAAGTGTGAATGGCACAGGTCGGCAAGGTTTGATTTATCAGTAATTATTACCAAACAACGTGACGGATACAAGATTGTTTTGGAGTATTGTAAAGACTTATACACAGAAGAAACAGCAGAACTTCTGAAAAATCACTATATCAACCTTGTGAAGGAAATAGCTTCAGATTGTGAACAGCTCATAGGCAAAATTGAAGTTCTGGATGAGAATGAAAAGAAGAGAATCCTATATGACTTCAATAAAACAGAAATGGATTTTCCAAAGGACAAGGTCATGGCAGAGTTGTTTGAGGAGATGGTGGAAAGCTCCCCAGACAATTTGGCGGTAGTATTCGGAGAAGAAAAGGTTATATATAGAGAATTAAACAGAAGGGCAAATTGCCTTGCAAACAGGCTCCGTAATATGGGAATAGGGAAAAATGATTTTGTGGCGATTATGACGGAGCGCAGTGTGGAGATGGTTGCGGGTATTCTGGGCATAATAAAATCAGGAGCGGCCTATGTGCCTGTTGACCCAGGCTATCCAAGAGACAGAATAGAGTACATGATATCTGATAGCAGTCCCAAGGCAATACTTGTGTACAACACAGAAATTGAAACAGAGCTTCCTGTAATAGACTTACAGGATAAAACTATCTGGGAAGGCGATGGACAAAACCCGAAAATTGTAAGCAAACCCGAAGATATAGCATATATTATATACACCTCAGGAACAACAGGCAGGCCCAAAGGGGTTATGGTAGAAAACCATGGTATAGCAAATTTAAAGAGCTATTTTGAGACAAGCTTTAAAATCACCCCTAAAGATAATGTTTTGCAGTTTGCAAACATATCCTTTGACGCATCTGTTTGGGAAATGACCATGGGACTGCTGACAGGGGCGACACTGATAGTTGTTCCATCAGAATGTATTATGGACACAGCATTGTTTGAAAAATACTGCAGCGAAAATAGTGTAACGGTGGCAACTCTGCCTCCCCAGTACTATCAGACATTGAATAATTTTGCTCCAAGACTGTTGATAACAGCAGGTTCTGAGTCAAGTAAAAAGATAATAGAAAAAGCGGGAAGCGAAATAAGGTACATAAATGCATATGGCCCTACAGAAACCACAGTTTGTGCTACACATTGGGAGTATATGACATCGGAAGATATAAAGGACAGTATTCCAATTGGAAAACCCATACCCAACACACAGGTTTACATACTAAATGGTATGGAATTATGCGGTATAGGAATACCGGGAGAATTGTGCATTGCAGGGGTGGGAGTAGCAAGAGGATACTTGAACCGTCCTGAGCTGACTTTAGAGAGGTTCATAGACAATCCATATGGTGAGGGTAAAATCTACCGCTCAGGAGATTTGGCAAGATGGCTTCCCAATGGGAATATTGAATATCTAGGCAGAATAGACGAGCAGGTAAAGATAAGAGGATATCGTATTGAATTAGGAGAGATAGAAAATGTAATCAGAAAGATAGATTATATTACAGATGCCGCAGTTATTGCTCGGGAAGATTCAAAAGGAGAGAAAGCAATATTTGCATATATGGTTTCAGCTGAAAAAATAGATTCAGAAGAAATCAGAAGTATTATTGCCAAAAGTCTTCCAGACTATATGATTCCGGCATATTTAATGCAGCTTGACTACATACCCCTTAATAGAAACGGAAAGGTTGACAAAAAAGCACTACCGGCTATTAAAGCTGGTACTGACGGTTATAAAGCTCCAAGAAATAAACTGGAAAATATAATATGTCAGTCTTTCTGTGAGGTTTTAAAACTAGATAAGGTAGGCATCTTTGATTCCTTCTTTGAATTAGGAGGACATTCTTTAAGAGCAACAATGCTTGTAAATCTCATTGAAGAAAAAGCAGGAGTACGTCTGTCACACAAGGATATTTTCTTGTACCGAACACCGGAAAAGATTGCTGATGCAGTAAATCAATGTGTGGCAAACGAATATAACCCTATTTCTGCTGTTGCTGCAAAGGAATACTATCCTATGTCCTCGGCTCAGCAAAGACTATATATGGTTGCTCAGATAGATGAGACAGGCATTGCATATAATTTGCCTTGTGTGTATGAAATCAAAGGTATTCTTGAAAGAGAGAGATTTGAAAAAGCAGTAAAGAAGCTTGTGGAACGTCATGAAATTCTCAGGACAAGCTTTTCAATGGTAAATGGAGAACCAGTACAGAATATTTCGGAAGATGCCCATGTAGATTTGGAGTTTGTAGATGCTCAAAAAGAAGATATTGATGAAATACTTAAAGATTTTGTAAGGCCTTTTGATTTAAGTAGGGCTCCACTTATGAGAGTTATGGTAATAAATACGGGTGATGGTTTAAGTCTCCTTTTACTAGACATCCATCATATTATTACAGATGGAATAAGCATGAATGTACTGCTTAGTGAGCTGTCATGCCTGTATGGCAACGGTACCCTTCCAGAACTGAGAGTGCAGTTCAAGGATTACTGTGAATGGTTAAAAACAGGGGATACTACAGCCCAGGGAGAATATTGGAAAGGAATGTTTTCAGATGAAGTTCCTGTTCTAAATATGCCCTTGGATTATAGGAGACCATCGGTACAGAGCTTCAGAGGCGGGGCTGTGGCAGCTAGCATACAAGGAGAGTTAGCTGCGGATATTGAGAAAATCCAACGTAAGACAGAGACAACAGATTACATGATATTTATGAGTGCACTAATGATCCTACTGTCAAAATATTCAGGACAGGAGGATATAGTCATAGGCAGCCCTATGTCTGGAAGAACTCACAAAGACACTCAAAATATTCCTGGTATGTTTGTAAATACATTGGCATTCCGAGGAAAGCCAGAAAAAGCAAAAAGATATTCCGAGTTCTTGAAAGAGATAAAGGAAATATGCCTGAATGGATATGAAAATCAGGACTACCCATTTGAAAAGCTAGTAGAAGCAGTGAATGTAAACAGGGAATCATCCAGGAATCCCTTGTTTGACATAATGTTTGTTTTGCAAAATTATGACTATGGTGTCGGAAGCTTTGACACAATGGAAATGCAGGAACTTGACAAGTGTGAATGGCACAGGTCGGCAAGGTTTGATTTATCAGTAATTATTACCAAACAACGTGACGGATACAAGATTGTTTTGGAGTATTGTAAAGACTTATACACAGAAGAAACAGCAGAACTTCTGAAAAATCACTATATCAACCTTGTGAAGGAAATAGCTTCAGATTGTGAACAGCTCATAGGCAAAATTGAAGTTCTGGATGAGAATGAAAAGAAGAGAATCCTATATGACTTCAATAAAACAGAAATGGATTTTCCAAAGGACAAGGTCATGGCAGAGTTGTTTGAGGAGATGGTGGAAAGCTCCCCAGACAATTTGGCGGTAGTATTCGGAGAAGAAAAGGTTATATATAGAGAATTAAACAGAAGGGCAAATTGCCTTGCAAACAGGCTCCGTAATATGGGAATAGGGAAAAATGATTTTGTGGCGATTATGACGGAGCGCAGTGTGGAGATGGTTGCGGGTATTCTGGGCATAATAAAATCAGGAGCGGCCTATGTGCCTGTTGACCCAGGCTATCCAAGAGACAGAATAGAGTACATGATATCTGATAGCAGTCCCAAGGCAATACTTGTGTACAACACAGAAATTGAAACAGAGCTTCCTGTAATAGACTTACAGGATAAAACTATCTGGGAAGGCGATGGACAAAACCCGAAAATTGTAAGCAAACCCGAAGATATAGCATATATTATATACACCTCAGGAACAACAGGCAGGCCCAAAGGGGTTATGGTAGAAAACCATGGTATAGCAAATTTAAAGAGCTATTTTGAGACAAGCTTTAAAATCACCCCTAAAGATAATGTTTTGCAGTTTGCAAACATATCCTTTGACGCATCTGTTTGGGAAATGACCATGGGACTGCTGACAGGGGCGACACTGATAGTTGTTCCATCAGAATGTATTATGGACACAGCATTGTTTGAAAAATACTGCAGCGAAAATAGTGTAACGGTGGCAACTCTGCCTCCCCAGTACTATCAGACATTGAATAATTTTGCTCCAAGACTGTTGATAACAGCAGGTTCTGAGTCAAGTAAAAAGATAATAGAAAAAGCGGGAAGCGAAATAAGGTACATAAATGCATATGGCCCTACAGAAACCACAGTTTGTGCTACACATTGGGAGTATATGACATCGGAAGATATAAAGGACAGTATTCCAATTGGAAAACCCATACCCAACACACAGGTTTACATACTAAATGGTATGGAATTATGCGGTATAGGAATACCGGGAGAATTGTGCATTGCAGGGGTGGGAGTAGCAAGAGGATACTTGAACCGTCCTGAGCTGACTTTAGAGAGGTTCATAGACAATCCATATGGTGAGGGTAAAATCTACCGCTCAGGAGATTTGGCAAGATGGCTTCCTAATGGGAATATTGAATATCTAGGCAGAATAGACGAGCAGGTAAAGATAAGAGGATATCGTATTGAACTGGGAGAGATAGACAGTGTTCTTAAAAGTCTCGACAAAATAAAAGATGCTGTTACTATTATCCGGGAGCAAAACAATGAAAAATTCCTTTGTTCTTATATTGTATCTGAGCAGAATCAAAATATAGATAGTATAAGGGAGCAGATAAAAAATATTCTGCCCGAGTACATGATGCCTTCCTTTATAATGCAGGTAGAAAGCATAGCTCTTAACCGCAACGGAAAAGTAAATAAAGAATTGCTTCCAGAAATACAGTCAATGGCAGGGGAAGATTATATGCCTCCTCAAAATGAGGATGAGAAAGTGCTATGTCAGACTTTTGAAGAGATACTATCTATTGAAAAAGTCAGTGTTAATGTTGACTTTTTTGAACTTGGAGGCGATTCAATAAAGGCAATACGAATCATATCCAAATTAAAGGATTTAGGATATAGAGTATCTGTAAAGGATATTATGCTGGGCAGGAGTATAAGAAACATATCAAAATATATCAAGAAAGATACTTCTGTTATATTACAAGATGATAGTGAACTTACAGGCGAAGTTAAACTTACACCTATACAAAAATTATTTTATAGATGGGAACTGTCGAATTTAAATCACCTGAATCAATCAGTTATGGTAAAGACCCAACGTTTTGACAGGGAGGCACTAAAGGCTGTGTTGACTGAAATAGTCATTCACCATGATATGCTTAGGGCAGTTTTTTACAACGGAAGACAATACGTACTAAGCGTGGAGGAGAGTAGTCTTTATGAACTTTATGAATACGATGTTTCTCAGATTCCATTTGAAAAGCTGCAAGGGTATATAAGTGAGAAGTGTAATATAGTACAAGGCTCTTTTGACTTGGAAAAAGGCCCGCTAATAAAAGCTATTTTGTTTTCTGGTAATAAGGAAGACCACTTGATGCTTTGCATACACCATCTGGTAGTTGACGGAGTATCCTGGAGGATAATACTTGATGACTTGAATAGTGGATACAGACAGCATATATCAGGACAAAAAATAAAGCTTCCTCCTAAATCTACGTCGTACAAAGTGTGGTCTGATACGTTGGAGCAGTATTCTCAAAGTCAGGGGATACTGTCTCAATTTGAATATTGGAATAATGTAAAAAATAAAGTTCAGGAGTTTTCTTTAGGCGATAGATTTTTACCATCTGAAGTCAAAGAAGAGAGAAATTTGATAAAAGAGGAGTTATGTATAGACCAGGAGTTTACATATAAGCTCACCCGTTCTGCCTGGAGAAAATATAATACTGAGATAAACGACTTGCTGCTGACTGCTCTGGGTCGCACTCTCTATAAAGTAACTAATTCTGAGAGTATTGCAATTACATTGGAAAGCCACGGCAGACATGAAATAGATGCTTCAATACAGGTTGAACGAACGGTAGGATGGTTTACAAACATTTATCCTGTTGTACTTGTTATGTCGGGAGATTTGAAAAAAGATATTATTTCAGTTAAAGAAACTCTCAGAAAGGTTCCGGATAATGGTATTGGGTTTAGTCTGCTTAAAGAAATGGAAGGCGTGAAAACAGAAGTTGCTTTTAATTATCTTGGGGAAATCAATGAATCTGAGACTTTAACCAGTTTGGATATAAAGAGTTCTGAATTTACAACAGGAGAAAACAGAGGAAGAGACAATTATTTCGATAACTCAATATTAATTGATGGTCAAATAATTAACGGAAAGCTTGTATTTGAAATCCTGTATGATTGCAGTAAATACGGTAAGGAATTTATTGCCGGAATAATAAAGGAATTCAAAGGAATGTTGGAGGAGATTATTTTACATTGCACTGAAAACGATGAGGTTATAAAAACGGTATCTGACGTTGGCGCAGAAAGTCTGGAGGATTTTGAACTGGATGAACTGAGCAAACTAATGGATTTATTGTAAAACATAAAATATTTCAGGAGTGATTTCTATGATAAAACTATTTTGTATACCATATTCAGGGGCATCTGCCACGGTCTATTCCAGATGGAGTAAACTTATAAATAAAGAAATTGAGGTATTCCCTTTGGAACTTGCCGGAAGGGGAAGAAGACTCAACGACAAATTCTACAACGATATGGACGAAGCAGCAGAGGATTTATCAAATACAATTATTGATGAGGCTAAAGATATTAATTATGCACTCTTTGGACACAGTATGGGAGCGCGTTTAACATATGAGGTTTATTAGAAGTTAATGGAAAAAGGTTTTAAGGAACCCATAAAGATTTTCTTTTCGGGTTCCAAGGCACCATACCTTCCTCAAAATGAAATTAAAAGGTATCAGTTACCGGATGAAGAATTTATGAAAGTGGTTCTACATTACGGTGGTAATAGCGAAGACGTATTCAAAAGCAAAGATTTATGTGATTTGTTTATTCCAATTCTAAGAGCTGATTTCCGCATATATGAGGAATATAAATTTGTTCCCGGAAGAGAAAAAATCAAAACAGATATAGTGGTATATTATGGCAGGAATGACAGCAGCGTTACTTATGATGATATGATTGCATGGCAGGAGGTTGCTGGTTCCGGCTTTAAGCTTGTGGCATTTGAAGGGTCACATTTTTATCTGAATGAGGATGCTAACGGAATAACTTCTTCAATCCAAAAACAGTTAATCGGACAATAAAACTATTGCTTAAGGTATGAATATAAAAACTGGGGAGTGTTATACATGAGCAAAGAAATAAACAATAAGGTTGAAGGTATATATCTTTTGACTTCCATGCAGGAAGGAATGTTGTTTTATAAAAACTTGAATGAAAAAGATACCAGTTATGTTATACAATCTGTATTAAATCTGAAGGGTATTGTTGATATAAAAAACATCCAGGAAGCCATTGATTTATTGGCCGTAAAACATGATGCCTTAAGAACGGTATTTTTGTATAAAAAGGTTGTCAAGCCACGTCAGGTTGTTATGACAGAAAGAAAGCTTGAATATCAATACATTGATTTATCAAATGTTCAAGATATAAGCACTGAATTAGAGAGAATTAAGAAAGAAGATGTTGCCAGGGGATTTGATTTATCCAGAGATTCGTTAATGAGAGCTATACTTATAAAAATCAGCAATGATGAGTATAAAATGATATGGAGCTTTCATCATATAATTATGGACGGCTGGTGCTTTTCCTTAATTCTTAAAGACTTTATGTCAAACTATGACAGACTGCAAAAAGGTAGCTCAAGGGAAGAGCTTGTAAAGGAGATTAAAGAATGTAATGCAGGACGAACAAGCTATGGGGAATACTTGAAATGGCTTGAAAAGCAGGACAGAAATGAAGGCTTGGATTATTGGAGGAGCGTTCTAGAGGACTACGGAAGTACAGCGGATATTATACCTCAGACTGAGGGCACAAAGACTGAAGAACAGGTCAAGACTGCTGAACTGAAGGTAGAAAAGGGTCTGTGCGATGCAATAAAAGATATTAGTAAGAAGAATAAAATAACAATTAATACATATCTGGAAGTTGCATGGGGTGTGTTACTCCAAAAATATAACAGGACAAATGATGTTGTTTTCGGTAAAGTCGTATCAGGTAGAAATGCTGATTTGAAAGGAATAAACGAAACAGTAGGGCTTTTCATAAATACAATTCCTGCCCGAATTAAGGCGGATGAAAATATTTCTATAAAAGAATTGGTTGACCAGACAATGGAGCAATCAGTGGAAAGTTCCAATTATGTTTATAATTCCCTTGCTGATATTCAGGAAATTACCGGGCTCGGCAAGGACTTGATAAAGACACTGTTTGTATTTGAAAATTATTATGTAGATAAAGAAGCTTATGAAAAAGGCGTAGATGACCTAAGTATGCAATTGGAGTCTGCAAGGGAACAGACTAATTATGCTATCTCATTCAAAGCCTCTTTTTCAGATCAGGGATTTTTGCTTTCTGGTGAGGACAGTTTAGATTTAAGTATTATGTATGACCCTAAAAGATATACACATCAGGAGATAGAGCAATTACTCAAGAGATATGAAATTATTCTTGCTCAGATTCTTTATAAGCAGGACATAAAAGTATCAGACATTGAATTGATTTCTAGAGAAGAGACAGACAGGATAAAATATGTATTTAACAATACAGACAAAGACTATCCCCAGAATTTATGTCTACATGAATTATTTGAAAAGCAGGTGGAAGAAAATCCTGATAATATAGCAGCATATTTTAAGGGGACTGAGATAACCTATCGACAGTTGAACTCAAAGTCCAACCAAATTGCAAGAAAGCTGAAAGAGCTTGGAGTCATGCCTAAAGATACAGTTGTAATCATGGCCGAAAGAAGTATAGAACTTCTGATTGCATTGTATGCCGTTATGAAGGCAGGAGGCACATATATTCCAGTAGACCCCACCTATCCTCAGGAAAGATTGGAGTATATAGTAAGTGACTGTAAACCAAAGGTAATATTGTCACGCCGAGATTGTCTTGGTTTTAATACTGAGGTGCCTTTTATATCATTAATTGATGACAACAATTATAAATGTGAAGATACAAATCTGCCTATCGTAAATTCACCTGAGGACCCGGTATATATTATTTATACCTCGGGAACTACAGGAAAACCAAAGGGAGTTGTGATAAGACATAAGTCCGTGGTCAACCATTTATATATCGTCAGAGACAGATTTTACAAGGGTGATGTAGGGGTAACACCTTTATTTACCAACCCTTCATTTGACTTGACGGTTCCATCTATATTTGGACCTATTTCCTTTGGAAGCAAGTGCTATATTTATGAAAATATTGACGAAGGTATAGCAGATATTTTCAAAAATGATGAAATTACATTGGTTAAGCTTACTCCATCTTTGCTGAAAACAATTTGTATGGACAGCAATCTAAAAAAGCCTAAAAATCTGAAATGTATTGTTCTTGGCGGAGAAAAACTGGATAAGGCACTTTTAAATAAAGCCTATGAACTTCTTGGGGAAGAGGTTGAAATTCATAATGAATACGGCCCCACAGAAGCTACTGTTTTCGCCACCAGTACTCTTATGGAAAAAGACAGCGAGAAAATCGTTACAATAGGAAATCCCGTTGAAAATATGCATATTTATATTCTTGATGGTACAAAACTTTGTGGTATAGGCATTGTGGGAGAGCTATGCATAAGCGGTATAGGCCTGTCTACTGGATATTTAAATAATGATGATTTGACTGCAGAAAAGTTTATAGATAATCCTTTTGAAGAAGGAAAGCTGTATAGGTCAGGGGATTTGGCACGATGGCTGCCTGACGGAACTATTGAATTTATTGATAGAATAGATGATCAGGTAAAAATCAGAGGGTTTAGAATTGAAACAGCGGAGATTGAAAATGTTCTGCGCAGCATAGAAGGTATCAATGATGCGGTAGTAATACCAAGAAAAGACGAAAACGGAGAAAATGAGCTTTATGCTTACCTTGTGTCAGATATAGCTATGAGATATGACCAGGTAAGGGAAAAAATGAGAAGAATACTCCCAGATTATATGATACCAAATTATATGATGACAATTGATGAAATACCTCTTACTCTTAATGGAAAACTGGATAAGAGAAAGCTGCCGGTAATAGACGTCATGAGCAGTACAGAATATCTAGCTCCAAGAAATGAAATTGAAAAAAGTATTTGCAGCATATTCGAAGATGTTTTAAACAAAGAAAAAATAGGTGTCCGAGACAATTTCTTTGAAATTGGAGGCCATAGTCTGAGAGCTACCCGGGTTATAAACCAGATTGAAATTAATACCGGAATAAGACTTCCATTGCAGTTTATATTTAACAAACCTACAGTTGAGGGGATTGCAGAGGAACTTACAACTCGGATTGAGGGCCAGTATGCTTCAATTCCCAAAGCAGAAGTAAAAAAATATTATCCCATGTCTTCAACCCAAAAAAGAATGTACTTTATGTACCAGATTGATGAGTCAGGTATTTCCTACAACATGCCAAATATAATGCGGGTCAAGGGCAGTCTGGACATTGAAAAGCTAAAGGATGCTTTTTCATATCTTCTATACAGACATGAGATTTTAAGAACTGAGTTTCATATGCAAGATGGTAATATGGTTCAGGAAATCCACGAAAAACCTGTTGTTGACTTTACATATATTGAATCTCAGCTGTCCATTGATGAACTTGCAGCATCATTTGTAAGAAGATTTGACCTGGAAAAACTTCCGCTTATAAGAATGCAGGTTGCAAAATCATATGATGAAACATACATTCTTCTTGATATGCATCATATTGTTTCAGATGGTGTAAGTGAGGGCGTATTTATCAATGAACTTTTAAAGCGCTATAATGACATGGATTTGGAAGAACTCAGAATTCAATATAAGGATTATAGCGAGTGGATGAATACCAGAGATTTCTCCAAGCAAAAAGAGTTTTGGATAAAGACCTTTGAGGGAGAAATACCTGTTATTGACCTGCCCTATGATTTTACCCGACCACAGAATCGTAGCTACAAAGGTAAAATGGTAAAAACGTCATTCGGCAAAGAAATAAAAGAACAAGTTATGAAGGTCTCAAAGAGTACAGGTTCAACAGAGTATATGATATTATTGTCTGCCGTAATGATTTTGCTGGGGAAATACAGTCGGCAGGAAGATATCATTGTGGGAAGTCCTATATCCGGAAGAACTCACAAGGATATTGAAAATATGATGGGTATGTTTATCAATACACTTGCAATGAGGGCCAAACCCCGTAAAGATGAAACGGTTCTTGGATTTATTAATACTGTAAAGGAAATGACCTTACAAGCCTATGAAAATCAGGAATACCCATTTGAGCAACTTGTGGAAGACCTTAATATTCAAAGTGAAATTTCAAGAAACGCTTTATTTGACGTAATGTTTGTATATCAGAATTATGAAAAGCGAAATTTAAAATCAAAGAAACTTACTCTGGAGGCTTGTGCTCCTGAAATAAATGTTGAGAAGTTTGACTTGACAATACACGTAGACGTTACGGATGATGAATACCTAATTGCATTCAGCTATTGCTTGGATTTGTTCTGTGAAGATTCAATAAAAATCATGATGAAGCACCTAGAAGTAATTCTATGTAATATGATGGCGGATACCAGTAAAAAAATTAAGGATGTAGGTATTCTTACATTAGATGAGAAGGACCAGGTAATCCATCAGTTTAATAATACATTTAAAGCATATCCACTTGAGAGAACTGTAATTGAGCTGTTTGAAGAACAGGTGAAAATTAGTCCAGATAAAATTGCACTGGAATATGGTGACATCCAATTAACTTATGGTGAACTTAACGCAAGAGCAAATTGTATTGCTTCTAAGTTGAGAAATCTCGGAGTGAAGACTGATGACAGAGTGGCAATCATTGCAGAGAGAAGTATTGAAACAGTTCTCGGAGTTGTTGCTGTTCTTAAAGCCGGAGGAGCATATGTTCCCATTGACCCAGGCTATCCTGTGGACAGAATACAGTTTATGATTGAGGATTGTAGTCCGAAAGCTATACTTATTGGTAAGACAGAACAATCTGTTAAGGATTGTATACTGACATTGAATATAGAAATAATAGATTTAAAAAATCAGGAAAATTACAGCAGTATACAGGAAAATTTGCCGTTGATATGCAGGGAGGACAGTCATGTTTACATAATATATACATCTGGAACCACAGGTAAACCTAAGGGCGTAATGATTGAACACAAATCCTTAATGAATTATATTACATATGCCAGAAACAGCTATGTAAAGTCGGATATCTGTATGCCATTTTTCACCAATCCAAGCTTTGACTTAACTCAGACCTCTATATTCCTGCCATTATGCTTTGGTGGAAAATTAGTAGTGTATAATGACACTGTTGATAATGATATAAATAATGTATTCCGAAATCAGGAGTTGACGTCAGTAAAGCTAACACCATTACATCTGAAGGAAGCTGCGGCACTTCAGAATGTGGGTAAACTTCCTAATCTGAATTCCCTTATACTTGGAGGAGAGGAACTGGATTCACACACTTCTAGACTTATAGTTGAGAAATATGGAGAGCACATAGATATCCATAACGAGTATGGACCTACAGAAACAACAATAGGCTGTTGTGATTATATATATCATAAAGGGATTAAAACCAGAACTGTCTCAATCGGTAAGCCAATTGCAAACACACAAATATTTATTATGAATGACGGGGAGCCTTGCGGTATAGGGGTACCTGGAGAATTATGTATTGCAGGTATTGGTGTGGCAAGAGGGTACTTGAACAGACCAGAGCTTAATGCGGAGAAATTCATTGATAATCCTTTCGGTGATGGAAAAATGTACCGCTCGGGAGATTTGGCCCGTTGGACCTCAGATGGAAACCTTGAGTACATGGGAAGAATTGATGAGCAGGTAAAAATTAGGGGCTTCAGGGTTGAGCCAGGTGAAATAGAAAATGTTATTAAGAAACTTGAAGATATAAAAGAAGCGGTTGTAATTGCAAGAGAAAAGGATGGGATAAAGTATCTGCTTGCATACGTAGTTTCGGATAAAACTATAGACATTGGTAAAATTAAAAATCTGTTAAATAGTGAATTGCCCAATTATATGGTGCCGGCAAGAATAATGCAGATAGAATCTTTACCAATGAACAAGAATGGAAAGTTGGACAAGAAAAGTCTACCTGAGATTGAGCTGTCAGGTTCTGATGAATATGAAGCGCCTCGTAACGAGACAGAAGAGAAAATATGCGGGATTTTTAAGGAGATTCTTGGGGTACAGAAAGTCGGAGTACATGATGGGTTCTTTGATCTTGGTGGACATTCCCTCAGTGCCACAAAACTTGTAAACCGAATAGAAGCAGAGCTTGGGATTAGAATTCCTCTGAAAACTATTTTCAGGGCTGGAAGTCCTGAGGAAATAGCCCATGAACTGGATAAATTAAGAGAAAACACGTATACACCGATTCCTAAGGCAAAGGATATGGAGTACTATCCAATGTCTTCAGCCCAAAAGCGCTTGTATTTAATTAGCCAAATAGGTGATGTATCAACTGTATATAATATTTCTGGTTCATTTTCTCTCTTTGATAAGTTTAATGAAATGAAAATAAGGCATGCAGTTGAAAAATTGACAGCACGCCATGAAACTTTAAGAACAAGTTTCCATATGGTAAATGGCGAAATGGTTCAAAAAATAAGTCAATATAATAAAATAGATTTTTCGGTTATTGAAGATGATAAAACTGAACTGAGTAAGCTTCAGGATGATTTCAGAAAGCCATTTAACCTTCAGGAGGCACCTCTTATGAGAGTATGTGCCGTAAAAAGGGAAACTGAAACAGTACTGCTGATTGATATACACCATATTATATCAGACGGTATGAGCATGGATATATTGAAAAATGAGCTAATGAAACTGTATTACGGTGAAGAACTTAATGAAGTAAGAGTTCACTATAAGGATTACAGCCAATGGATGAAACACAGGGATTTATCAAAGCAAAAAGAATACTGGGTCAGTCGATTCAGTGATGAGGTACCTGTATTAAATCTGCCTTTGGACTATAAGAGACCTTCTGTTCAGTCATTTAAAGGTGGCGGAGTGAGTACTTTTATAGGAGCTGACCGAACTGCGGCAATCAAAAATCTGGCACGCAGAACCGGAACAACGGAATATATGGTGCTTCTCAGTGCGGTGTTTATCTTACTTGGAAAGTACAGCAGACAAGATGATGTTACAGTAGGTACCCCTGTTTCAGGTAGAACCCATAAGGATACCGAAGATATGCTTGGTATGTTCGTTAATACCCTTGTGATGAGGGCAAAACCTGAAACAACAAAACAGTATACTGATTTCCTGTCAGAAATAAGGGAAATTTGTTTATCTGCATATGAAAATCAAGAGTTTCCTTTTGAAGAACTCTTGGAAGAAGTTAAGGTTAATAGGGATATATCCCGTAACCCTATGTTTGATGTAATGTTTTCAGTGCAGAATAACAGGAATTTTGATGATGAATTTGAAGGTATATATATAAATGAAACTGCAGAGGTTTTAAACCATAATATTGCAAAATTTGATTTAGCCATCAGTGCCGGCGAAAGCAATGGAGGATATCTGGTCCTTTTTGAATATTGCAGCGATTTATTTAAGAAAGAAAGCATACTTGCAATGGCCGAGCATTTTAAAAAGATTATAGATGAAATAACAGACAGGAAAGATTTGACTTTAGCAGAAATAAATACTGCAACAAACGAAGAAAAGAACCTCATACTGAACATATTTAATGATACCTCAAAGCCGTATGCTAAAGAAAAAACCGTAATTGAATTATTTGAAGAGCAGGTCAAAAATTCACCTGACCGTATGGCAATAATTTTTAAAGATATTAAAATAACATATTCAGAACTGAATAATAGGGTAAACTGTATCGCGGTTAGACTACGAGAAATGGGCATTCGGCCGGATGATTTTGTGGCTGTAATGGCTGAACGCAGTATGGAAATGATAGTGGGTATGCTGGCGGTTATAAAGGCCGGAGGAGCTTATGTACCAATAGATGCCTCATACCCTGCTGAAAGAATTGATTATATATTGGAGGACAGCAAAGCAAAAGCTATCCTTGTATATAATGCTGATATTAAAACGGATATTCCGGTAATTGACCTTGCAAACCAAAAGCTATGGGAAGGGGAACAAGATAATCTTCCCGTTGTAAATAAACCAAATGATTTAATGTATTTAATTTATACTTCGGGTACCTCTGGAAAACCTAAAGGTGTAATGCTGGAGCACAAGGGTGTTGTATCAATGACATCATATCTTGCCGACTTGTATCAAATGAGTGGAGATGATGTAGTTCTGCAGTTTGCAAACTGCATATTTGATGCATCGGTTTGGGAGCTTACAATTTCACTGTTTACCGGGGCTAGTTTGTGCTTAATACCACAGGAAGTAATAGCCGATGTAAAGTTATTTGAAGAATATGTAGAAGAGCACAATGTAACAATTACACTTCTCCCGCCACAGTACTGTCTTCAGACTTCGGTAAAAGGACTAAGAGTGTTGACTACCGGAGGTTCTGCGGCGAACAGGGAAGTTATAAGAAAGTACGGTGAAAAGACTAGGTTCATAAATGCTTATGGCCCTACAGAGAATACGGTATTGGCAACCCATTGGGAATACACTCCCAATACTGAAATACCTAATAATATTCCTATAGGAAAACCTATATACAACAGCAGGATATATATTCTTGACGGGAACAACCTGTGTGGTATAGGCATACCGGGTGAATTATGTATTACAGGTGACGGAGTGGCTAGAGGATACTTGAATCTTTCCGATCTCACAAGTGAAAAGTTCATTGATAATCCCTTTGGAGAAGGGAAAATGTACAGGTCAGGAGACTTGGCACGTTGGCTGCCTGATGGAAATATTGAATACCTTGGCAGAATTGATGAGCAGGTGAAAATTAGAGGTTTTAGAATTGAGCTTGAGGAGATAGAGAATGTTATCAGGAAAATCCCATATATAAAGGACTCAGTAGCAATAGCTAAGCCGGATACTAGCGGTGATAACGCAATTTATGCATACGTGGTGTCTGATGAAGAAGTTGATTTGGGTATATTAAGGGATGAAATCAGAAAATCACTTCCAGAATATATGGTTCCCGGATATATGATGCAGATTGATTCCATTCCTGTTACCGGAAGTGGAAAGGTTGATAAGCGTGCGCTGCCGGATATAGAAATTAGAAGTTCCGGTGTGTATCAGCCTCCACGGAACGAAACTGAAGCAACAATTTGTGCTGCATTTTGTTCTGTGCTGAATTTAGAGCAGACGGGAATCCATGATGATTTCTTCGAATTGGGTGGACACTCCTTGAGAGCCACCAAACTGGTAAATAAAATAGAATCCGATACAGGTGTAAGGTTATCATTGAAAGATATATTCAGTAGTCCTACACCAGAGCTTATTGCCGAATTGGTTGACGCACATTCTAGTAAGGTGTACAGTAGCATAGTACCGGCTGAACAAAAAGAATATTATGCTGTTTCATCGGCTCAGAAAAGAATGTACTTGCTTAATGAACTTGATAATACAGGAGTAGCTTATAATATTTCAGGTATTTTGGAGCTGTCCGGAAAATTAGATAGTGTTAAGTTCAGGAGCGCTGTTGAACAGTTGATTCATAGACATGAAGCTTTAAGAACCAGCTTTACCGTTATAAATGGTGAACCGGTGCAAGTTATTAATGAAAATGCTGTTATTGACATAGCTTTTACCGAGGCAGGGGAAGCTGATATTATGAAGTTGTACAGGGGATTTGTAAGACCATTTGATTTGAGCAAAGCCCCACTAATGCGATTAATGGTTGTTTATACTAAAAATGAGACTACAAATATATTAATTGATATGCATCATATTATTTCAGATGGTATGAGCTTGAATATTATTCAGAGTGACCTTATAAGACTGTACAACGGTGAAAAACTTCCCGCATTGGAGTTACAATACAAGGATTATAGTGAGTGGATGCTTTCGAGGGATTTGACACCCCAACGGGAATATTGGAAAAACCAGTTCAGTGATGAGATTCCAGTACTGGAAATGCCATTGGATTATCCCAGACCCTCAAAACAGAAATTTAATGGAAGTTCTGTTAGATATTTCATAAGAGGAACTCTGAAGGAGCGAGTGCTTCAGTTGGCACAAAAATCGGGAACTACAGAGCATATGGTGCTTTTTAGTGCTTTGATGATACTCCTTTCAAAATATAGCAGACAGCATGATATTATAGTTGGAAGTCCTGTATCAGGTAGAAATCATAAAGATACCGAGGGAATAGCCGGTATGTTTGTAAATACCCTACCCTTGAGAGCTAAACCGGAGGATGGTAAGAAATACCTTGATTTTCTAGAGGAAATAAAGGAGACATGCCTTAAAGCATATGAAAATCAGGAATTCCCATTTGAAGAGATAGTAGAAGCGGCAGGCGTAAGCAGGGATTTATCAAGAAATCCGCTTTTTGATGTAATGTTTGTAATGGAAAATAATGATCAGAATACGGAGAACTTTGATGGACTTGTTTTTAACGTCTCAGAACTGGATGACAGACACACAACATCTAAGTTTGATATGACGTTTACTTTGGTGCCGCATAATACTGGGTACCAGCTTACATTGGAATACAGTACGGATTTGTACAAAGAAGACAGTGTTGTCGGAATAATGAATCATTATATACAAGTAATCGAATCTATTACAGCCGACTATTATGGATTCATTGGTGATATCGAAATACTTACAGAGGAGGACAGAGCTAGCATTGCAAAGTTCAATGAAACTGAAACAGACTATCCAAAGGACAAAACTATAGTGGAACTCCTTGAGGAGCAGGTAAGCAAAACTCCAAACAATATAGCTGTAGTATTCGATGACACAAATATAACATATTATGAATTGAATAAACGAGCAAATATATTGGCCAACAAGCTGCGCAGTATGGGAGTACAGCCGGATGATAGGATTGCTGTTCTGGCAGAACGAAGCGCAGAAGTGATTATAGGTATTTGTGCGATTCTTAAAGCGGGTGGAGCATATGTACCTATAGACACCAGGTACCCCGAAACAAGAATCAAATACATTATAGAAGATTGTTCTGCAAAAGCAGTTCTTGTCCATATGAACTTAATTGATGCGGAAGTTCCTGTAATTGATTTGGCTGAAAAAGACACATGGGATGGTATTAGTGATAATCTGCCTAGAGTCAATACACCTTCGGATTTAGCATACATTATTTATACATCGGGTACCACCGGGAATCCAAAAGGCTCCATGATAGAACATAGGAGTGTTATCAGGCTTGTAAAAGATACAAACTATATCTCTTTTGGCACTGATTCGGTAATCCTGCAAACAGGTGCAATGGCTTTTGATGCTTCTACCATGGAAGTCTGGGGGCCATTGTTGAATGGCGGAAAGCTTGTTCTGGCTGACTATGATGTAATACTGGAAGCAAATGCACTAGAAAATGTTATTTTGAAGAACAAGGTCAATACCATGTGGCTTACATCAACGTTATTTAACCAGTTGGTAGAAATGAAATGCAGTATTTTTGACTCTCTTGATACACTGCTAATAGGGGGCGAAAAGCTGTCAGATAAGCATGTAAGGACATTTAAAAAAGAAAATGTTAAAACAAAACTGATTAACGGATACGGCCCAACAGAAAATACTACATTTACAACAACCTTCTGTATTCCGGATAACTTTGATAGGATCCCGATAGGAACTCCTATAGCAAATACCAGAGTTTATATTGTTGATGAAGGGAAAAAACTTTGTGGAATCGGGATTCCGGGTGAGATATGTACAGCGGGAGCAGGTGTATCCCGGGGATATTTGAACAGACCTGAACTCACGAAGGAAAAGTTTATTTCAGATATTCTGGGTGAAAATGTATTGTATTGCACTGGAGATTTGGGAAGGTGGCTTCCAGACGGTAACATTGAGTATTTAGGAAGAATTGACGAGCAAATCAAGATAAGGGGCTTCAGAATAGAGCTTAGTGAAATAGAGGCAGTTATAAAAGGACTTGATGAAGTTAGTGACTGTGCAGTAATCGTTCGTGAGGATGAATCAGCACAGAAAGCAATATATGCATATATTGTCCCTAAAAATACAATTTCGGTTATGGATGTCAAGGAACAATTACGTAAGTTGTTACCGGACTATATGATACCTTCATTTATAGCTATGTTGGATAAATTGCCCGTAACTGCAAACGGAAAACTGGATAAAAGGGCTCTAAATAACATAAAGGCATCAAGCTTGAGAGAACAGGTTGCACCGGGTACTCCAACTGAGAAGGTTATTTATTCGATTTTTAGCAATGTATTGAAGACAGATGAGCTGTCCATAAAGGATGATTTCTTTGAAATGGGCGGACACAGCCTTAGGGCTATGCGTCTCATTAATGAAATTGAAGAAGCAATGGGGATTCGACTTTCATTAAAGGATATTTTTGAATACCCTACAATTGAGAAACTATCTCAATATGTAGAAAAATCTATATGTGATGTGTTTGAGCCTATTCCTGCTGTTGAAAAGAGCAAGTATTATCCAATGTCATCAGCTCAAAAGCGAATGTACATGATATATCACATGGATGAAACTGGTCTTTCATATAATATGCCTTTTATAATGAAGGTATCTGGAGGACAGCTTGATTATGAAAGATTGGAACATGCTTTTTCTGAAATGCTGAGAAGACATGAAATTTTGAGAACCGTATTTAAAATGATAGACGGCGATTTGGTTCAGGAAATTCTGGATAATCCTGTATTGGATTGCAAATACGAGGAATGTAATGCCTCTCTTGAAAATATAATTAATGGTTTTGTAAGAAAATTCAGACTGGATGAACTACCACTAATAAGATTAAAGGTGGTTCGTACGAAATCCGAAGAATATGTGATGCTAGATATGCACCATATTATATCTGACGGAATGAGCTCAGTAATTTTATTTGATGAACTTATGAAACTGTATGGTAAACAGGAGCTTGTACCATTAAGGGTTCAATACAAGGATTACAGCCAGTGGATTAACTCGAGAGATTTTGAGACTCAAAGACAGTATTGGAAGGATCAATTCAATGGAGATATACCGGTACTTGATTTTCCTTTGGACTTTACAAGACCACAGATCCAAACCTTCCGAGGGAAAATTGTAGAGACAACTATTACTGAAGAAACGAGAAAGAAGATAATAAAGCTGACTCAGGATACGGGGACAACAGAATATATGGTGTTGTTGGCTGCATTTACACTGCTGTTGGGCAAATACACCAGACAGGAAGATATAATTGTGGGCAGCCCTATATCAGGAAGAACACACAAGGATACAGAAAGTATGCTAGGTATGTTTGTAAATACTCTGGCATTTAGAACGTTCCCAGAAAAGGAAAAGAGTTTTGGAGAGTTCTTGGAAGAGGTAAAAAGCACTGTCATGAATGGATACGATAATCAAGAATATCCATTTGAAGAATTGCTAGAAGATTTGAATATAGATAGAACAGTATCCAGAAATCCATTGTTTGATGTAATGTTTGTTTACCAGAATAACGAGAAGATAAACTTAAAGACAGAGGAATTCAGCCTTGAACCGTGTGCTTCTGGTACAGATATTGAAAAATTTGATATGACTATAATTATAAGTCCTTCGGAGAAGGGATATACCGTATCTGCAAGCTATTGTACAGACCTTTTCAGAGAAGAGTCAATTGATTTATTATTGGTACACTTTAAAAATGTTATTGAAAATGCTATTGAAAATACAAGTCTTAAGCTCAGGGAAATAAGTGCTTTGGATAACGATGAGTATACAAAAGTAATACATAAGTTTAATGACAATAAAACTGGTTATCCTTCACATAAGACAATAGGAGAGTTGTTTGCAGAACAGGCAAAGCGTTCACCGGAATCCATTGCATTAATGTCTGACAGCACTGCCATAACATATGCAGAGCTTGACCTGCTATCGGGTAAAATAGCGACTGCCCTGAGAAATGAGGGAGTAAGGGCTGGTGATTTTGTTGCGGTCACCACTGAGAGAACATTAGAGACTATTATAGGAATTTTGGGTATTGTAAAAGCAGGAGGAGCATATGTACCTATTGATTTAAACTATCCAGAGGAAAGACTCAAATATATTCTTGAGGATTGCAAACCCAAAGTTTGTCTGCAAGGCGAGGAAAAATTACCTCTTGATACAGGATATAAAGTTATTGATATTACAGATATAGATGACTATCCTTTGGAAACTCTTGAAAATATCAACAGCCCAGATGATTTGGTGTATCTGATTTATACATCGGGAACAACGGGAACCCCAAAGGGTGTTATGGTGAAGCATAGGAATGTTGTCAGATTAGTTAAAAATACAAACTATGTGTCACTTGACGAGGATACAGTAATAATGCAAACAGGTTCACTTGCCTTCGATGCCTCCACATTTGAAATTTGGGGAGCATTGTTAAACGGCGGAAAGCTGGTTATTGCATCTAATGAGGTACTTACAAATGAGAAATATCTGTATAAGGAGATAATAAACAAGGGTGTTAATACAATGTGGCTGACAGCATCTCTCTACAATCAGATGGTTTCAGACAACAGTAATATGTTTGACAGTATTTCATATCTTTTGATTGGCGGAGAAAAGTTGTCAGAAAAGCATGTTAATATGCTCAGAGCCGTAAATAATTCAACACATTTGATTAACGGCTATGGGCCTACAGAGAATACCACATTTACAACAACATACGAGATTAAAGAATGCATGGACCAGATACCCATTGGACGCCCCATTGCAAATACGCAGGTCTACGTAATGAATGGGCATGAGGTATGCGGAATAGGTATGCCTGGAGAATTATGCACATCAGGGGATGGCTTATCTAATGGTTATCTCAATAATCCTCAGTTGACTGCAGAGAAGTTTGAAGCCAATATTTTCGGCGAAGGAAACATGTATCATACAGGGGACCTTGTAAGATGGCTTCCAGACGGAAATATCGAGTACCTTGGGAGAATAGACCAACAGGTTAAAATAAGAGGTTTTAGAATTGAGCTGGGTGAGATTGAAGCAACAATAAGAAAAAGTGACACTGTAAAGGATGTAGCCGTTGTATTAAAAGAGAAGCTCGATAACGAAAAGTATATCTGTGCATATGTGGTAACGAAAAAGGGAGATGATGCTTCCGGATTGAAGAGTGAGCTCCGTAAAACTTTGCCGGAATATATGATACCAGCCAAAATAGTTCAATTGAATGAACTTCCATTGACTATAAATGGAAAACTAGATAGAAGACGACTCCCGGAGGTTGATTTTACCGAAGATACAGAATATATTGCCCCCAGGAATGAACTTGAAAATACTGTGGCAAGAATATTTGCGGATATTCTCAATATTGAGAAAGTAGGAGTAACAGACAACTTCTTTGAACTAGGTGGTCATTCTCTACGTGCAACAAGGCTTATTAATCGTATTGAAGAAGTCGCCGGAGCAAAGGTTTCATTAAAAGACATATTTGTTTATCCTACAGTTGAAATGCTTTGTTCATTAATATCTGAAAATAAAATCAACAGTAAATATGAACACATTCCAAAGGCAGAAATTAAAACATATTATGATATGTCTTCTGTTCAGAGAAGGATTTATCTGCTGAATCAAATAGAGCCGGATGGAATCGCATACAATATGCCAAGGTTTATGAAGATTGAGGGAACTTTGGATGTTGAAAAAATGAAGCAAGCATTTATAAGTATGATTCAAAGGCATGAAATACTAAGAACCTCCTTTATGATGCTTGACGGAAAAATGGTTCAGAAGATAGATGCTTCAGCAAACTTAGATTTTGAATATAGTAGGTTAAGTGATGCTGAACTGGAAAAAACCATAAAGGACTTTGTTCGCCCATTTGATTTAAGCAAGGCACCGCTATTCCGTGTTAAGCTGATTGAAAATGGTGGTTGTTGGTACATGCTCTTTGATATCCATCACATTATATCGGATGGAATGAGTAGTTCATTATTCTGGAAAGAAGTAATGCAATACTACATGGAAATGATTCCTAATGAATCAAACCTACAGTACAAGGATTACAGTGAATGGATGCTTTCCAGGGATATGAAACCTCAGGAAGAGTACTGGGTATCTAAATTCGAGAATCACATTCCAGAGCTTGATTTAAGGCTGGATTATCCTCGCTCAAGAGTTCAGGGATTCAGCGGGGATATGGTGGAGTATTCTATCGGAAAAGAACTAAAGCAAAAAATAGAGGAATTTTGTAAAACTGAAAAGGTGACTCCATATATGGTGTTTATGTCAGCGGCTATGGTACTGCTTTCTATACACAGTGGACAGGAGGAAATACTATTAGGAACTGTAATGTCCGGCAGAACTCATAAAGACACTGAGGAAATGCTAGGCATGTTTGTAAACACAGTAGTTATTGACGGTAATCCTGCACCGCATAAGCAATGTCTGGAGTTTATAAATGAAATACGGAATACTTCTTTAAAAGCTGCTGAAAATCAGGAGTACCCCTTTGATGAATTGCTGGACAAGCTGGAGATTAAAAGGGATATATCCAGAAATCCGTTATTTGATGTTATGTTTGTTATGCAGAATAATGAAAAATATATGTTTGATGCCAATGACATCAGAATAACAGATATTTCAGCAGACTTTAAGGTTGAGAAATTTGACATTACCATAGCTGTAGGGGAGCAGGACGATGAATATATAATTACCCTTGGGTATCGAAATGATTTGTTTAAAGAGTCCTCAATGAATGTTATGATATCTCATCTTAATACTATTATCAGCAGCATGGTAGAGGATCCTTATCAGAGTATCAAAGACATCCATAGGATTAGTTGTGATGAAAAGCATAAAATTTTGAATATATTCAACAACACAGACACCGAGTATCCAAGAGATAAGACAGTGTCTGAAATCCTGAACATTCAGACGGAAGAAACCCCTGATGCTATAGCAGTCATATGCGGCAATGATAAGATTTCATATGCGGAACTTGATAGAAAGTCCGATATGCTGGCAGTTAAACTGAGGGCCATGGGTGTTGGACGGGATGATACGGTTGCTGTTCTGGCGCAAACTGGTGTAGAAATGATTATTGGTATATGCGCTATACTGAAAGCCGGAGGAGCGTATGTACCTATTGATATCAGGTATCCGGAGGCTAGAGTACAGTTTATAATAAAAGACTGTAATCCAAAGGTTGTACTTACATATAATGCATGGGTTGACACAGATGTTCCACTGATAGATCTGGCAGATGCGAATTTATTTGAAGGGGATAATAATAAGATTGAGGTTATTAATAAGCCTACAGATTTGGCATATATTATTTATACATCTGGAACAACAGGAAATCCTAAAGGAACCATGATTGAACACAGGAGTATATTGCGCCTTGTTAAAAACAATAATTTTTTAAAGTTGAATAAAGACACTGTCATTTTGCAGACAGGAGCTATGGCATTTGATGCTTCAACATTAGAAGTATGGGGTTCATTGCTGAACGGAGGAAGGCTTGTTCTTGCAGAACAGGAGGTAATATTAAACGCTAGTCTTCTGGGTGCTGCTATAAGAGAATATCATGTAAATACAATGTGGCTGACTTCTACTTTGTTCAATCAGCTTGTTGAAACAGATTGTGAAATATTCAATCCTCTGAAGTATTTGCTGATAGGCGGAGAGAAATTGTCAGACAAGCATGTGAGAATGTTTAAGCAAAATAATGTATTAACAAAGCTTATAAACGGGTATGGGCCTACTGAAAATACAACTTTTACTACAACATATTCCATACCGGACAAGTTTGAAAGAATGTCCATAGGCAGCCCGGTTTCAAATTCAAAGGTATATATACTTGACAAAAATAACAACCTCTGTGGGATAAATGTACCGGGAGAATTATGTACAACGGGAGATGGTGTTGCACGAGGGTATCTTAACAGAGAACAACTTACCAAAGAGAAGTTTACGGATAATCCTTTCGGAGAAGGCAGGATGTATCGTACAGGAGATTTGGCAAGATGGCTTCCCGACGGAAATATTGAATTCCTTGGAAGAATTGACGAGCAGGTAAAAATAAGAGGATTCAGAATTGAACTTAGTGAAATTGAGACAGTAATAAAGGGTATTGAGGGTATTAAGGATTGTGCTGTCATTGTCCGTGAGGATGATAAGGGTGACAAGAGAATATGTGCGTTTACCGTAGAGGATGGTTCTGGCAAAGAAGTTGATATCAAAGCAACACTGAGAAACGTGTTCCCTGATTATATGATACCTTCATATATTACTAAAGTGGATTACCTTCCAATGACTAGAAATGGAAAGCTGGATGTTAGGGCCTTGCCTGAGATTGTTATGGAGGAAACAGATACCTATGTTGCACCTGAAAATGATACCCAAAAAATAATAGCCGGTATTTTTGAAGATGTACTGGGTATTAAGAAAGTGGGAATTAAAGACGATTTCTTTGAACTGGGAGGACATTCTCTGAAAGCCACCAAGGTAATAAACAGACTTGAAGCGGAGGTAGGTTGCAGAGTTTCTCTAAAGGATATATTTACGTATTCTACAGTGAAACAACTCAGTGAAATAGTAGATAAAAGCAATAACGATTTTGCTGAAATACCGGTATATGAAGAAAAACCGTACTATCTCATGAGTTCTGCACAAAAAAGAATATTTATTGTAAGCCAGTTTGATGAAACCCATACAGCGTATAATATGCCAATGGTATACGTTGTTCACGGTGATTTGGATATAGAAAAACTGAAGTATGCTTTTGACAGATTGGTATGCCGCCATGAAGTATTGCGTACACGCTTTTACATGAAACAGAATGAGGCGGTACAGGAAATTATGGATTCCTGCCGGATAGATTTTGAATACGAAGAAAGCAGCAACTTTAATGTAGATGAAGCCGTGAGAAAGTTTGTAAGACCTTTTGATTTCATGGAGGGATGCCTGCTAAGGATAAAAGTAGTAAGGTACTGTGACAGTTATTACCTGTTTATCGACACTCATCATATAATTTCAGATGGTATGAGCGTGTCAATAATGTTTAGAGAGTTATCCGACTTATATATGGGCAAGGAATTGCCAGAGCTGAGAATTCAGTACAGAGATTATTGTCAATGGATGACAACACGGGCTATTGAAAAGCAGAAAGAGTACTGGTTGCAGGAATTTTCTGATGAAATACCTGTACTTGAGTTACCTCTTGATTTTAAACGTGAAAAGACACAAAGCTTTAATGGCAAAATAATAAATTCATCCATTGAAGAAAGCATAAGAGATAGTGTCAAAAAACTGGCGAAGAGTACCGGAGCTACGGAATACATGGTGCTTTTATCAGCTGTTATGATTACTTTGAGCAAGTTCAGCAATCAGGAGGATATTGTAGTGGGAAGTCCTATATTCGGAAGAACCCACAAGGATATTGAGAACCTCATTGGTGTATTTGTCAATACTCTGGCACTACGAGGCAAACCGGAAGGACATAAAAAATATATTGATTTTCTGAAGGAAATCAAAGATAAAGCATTGAAGGCATACCAAAATCAGGATTATCAGTTTGATGATCTTGTGGAAGCACTGGACATACCAAGAGATTTCTCCAGAAATCCACTGTTTGATGTTATGTTTTCATTCCAGAATAATGATAATGCAATACTGGAAATAGATAATATAACAATGGAACCGGTAGAGCATTGTATGGAAAGCCAGAAGTTTGATCTGACAATATATATCGGAGAATCTGAAAGCTCGGGCTATGATATGAGTATAGGCTACTGCTCAGACTTGTTCAAAGAAGATACCATCCGGAATATTATCAGTCATTTTATGATTATACTTAAAAATACACTGGAAAATCCGGAGCAAAAAATCATGGATATTGAGACTCTGAGCCCGGAAGAAAAGGACAGACTTCTGAATGCCTTCAACAATACTAAGACAACGTATCCAAGAGATCTTACAATATGTCATCTGTTTGAAAAACAGGCTGAATTAACTCCGGATGCCACAGCAGCAGTATATAAGGGTATCAGGCAGTCCTACTCGGAGTTGAATAGTGCGGCAAACCGTATTGCCAACCATTTGAAGAGAAATAATGTGGGCAGGGAAGACATAGTAGGAATAATGCTTGAGCCTTCAGAGTTGATATTGTCAGGATTACTTGGAATACTGAAATCGGGGGCAGCATATTTACCCATCGACCCTGATTACCCTGAGGAACGAATAGAATATATGCTTGAGGACAGCAAAGCGGGAATTTTACTGACACAGCAAAGCTTGGCGGATAAAGTTAAGTTTTCGGGAAAGACAATATGCATTGACAGTGATTTCACATATGAATCAAAGGAATTTGTATCAGAAAATAAACCTTCTGATTTGGCATATGTCATATATACATCGGGATCTACAGGAAGGCCAAAAGGGGTAATGGTTGAACACAGATGTATAACAAACCTGGTTTATTGGCACAACCGAGTATATGGTGTTAATGAGAAAGACATTGCCACCAAGTATGCTGGCTTTGGATTTGATGCATCAGTATGGGAGATATATCCTTATTTGGCAGTAGGTGCACAGATCCACATAATTGAGAAGGACTTACGAATGAATATGGCCGGATTGAATAAATATTTTGAGGATAACGGTATTACTATCAGCTTCCTGCCAACTCAGATATGTGAACAATTTATAAAACAGGATAACAGTTCTCTCAGGATATTGCTAACGGGAGGAGACAAGCTGAGAAGTTTTACTTCCCGGGGCTATTCATTGGTGAATAACTATGGACCTACGGAAAATACTGTTGTTTCCACCTACTTTAGGGTTGACAGAGAATATGAAAATATACCAATAGGAAAGCCCGTGGACAACGTCAGAGCTTATGTAATAGATAAAAATTATAAGTTGGTTCCTGAAGGAGTACCAGGTCAGCTTGCTGTTGCAGGAGACAGCCTTGCTAGGGGATATTTATATAATGAAAGCCTTACAAAGGAGAAATTTATTGAAAATGCCTTTTCCTATGATTCAAGGATATACTTGACTGGAGACATTGTCAGATGGACGAAAGATGGAAATCTAGAGTATCTGGGAAGATGCGATGAGCAGGTTAAAATAAGAGGCAACAGAGTTGAGATAGGCGAAATTGAAAAAGTGGCATTGCAGTTCCCAGGTATTACAGATTGTGTGGTAACTGTGTGGGAGACAAAATCAGCTGATAAAAGGATAGCCTTGTATTACTGTGCTTCTGAGACTATAGATACACAGGAATTGAAAGCTTTCATTGCAAGGTTCCTCCCAGGATATATGATACCTAATGCATACTGCTGTTTAGATAATATGCCTGTAACTTCAAACGGAAAAGTTGATAAAAAGAGGTTGCCTAATCCGGAGAATTTTGAAGAAAAAGTAGAAATTACAGTTGAAATGACAGAAATAATGCAAAATGTTCTGGACGTATGGAAAGAAGTATTAGAGACAGAAAATATAGGTGTATACGATAACTTCTTTGATGTAGGCGGAAATTCTATATTATTGATTAGTATGCACGAAAAACTAGAAGAAATTTATCCAAAAGCACTTAGTATTTCCGACATTTTTGCAAACCCTTCAATTGTTATGCTGGCAGAAGTTATTGGAAAACACCAAAGCAAAAATGGAAAACACAGTAAAATAAAGGGAATCTCTTTACCGGAGGTATTTTTCAGTGGGGAACAGGGCAAAGGAAGCTCTGGAAGATTCAACTATTCGTGCACGCAGGAACAAGTGAGAGGCATACTCGGACAAGTAGATGATTACACTGAATTACAGAATATATTTACAGGTGTATACTATTACCTGCTGAATAATATCAGTAAACAGGAGCAAATTCAAATTCAATGCAAGTTTAGTGACAGTGAATATTACTCTTTGGATATTGACTTGGAAAATAATCATTTGCTGGACAGTATAGTAAATAAGGTAAAAGAGGCTAAGGAGGAGGCTGTAAAGAACTGTTATGATTTAAGTGAAATATCAAGGGCCTTTATGGAAAATATGGATGAAAACCAAGTGATACCTCTTTTGAAGTTTGGCAATAAATCTTCAAAAGAAGAGGCCGTGTTATTTGACTATGAGATTTGTATTAAAATCTTGCAGGATGAAATCTCCTTTGATTTGATTCAATTCAATGAAAGACTTAACGGACAATATATGGAGAATATGTTAAATTCATACATTAACATTATACTTAAGCTTTTTGGACAGCTATAACATTTTTCTCGGAGGGGTGCAGTACCCCTCCGGCTTGTTTTTTCAGATATTATTGAAAAGAAAAAGTGTTCCAATTTCAAATTACCTGGATCAATATATGCCACACTTACTATAAAAGCAGGCCCTAAAAATTTAAGTACGGTTCTGATTCTACCAATTGATTTACTATTATGTGTCATAACCTTTCCAACATTTAAAGATTCAGCTTGTGAGCCCAATGCTGGTGAAAAGCCCTCATCCAACAAAATTAACACCTCTTGACATTTTTATACTTAACTAATATCTTTAGCTAAGTCTAATTTCGTTTACCTAATCTAAAATATGTATGAAAAAATAAAAGTGTTACATATGGATATAAAAAAAAGCTGCTTTGTGATTAGTCACAAAACAGCTGAAATAAAAACCTTTTATTTGGTCTCTTGTTTACAGAAATCCCGAAATTTTTGGATCAAATCGGGATTTAACGACAGAAATTTGTTAAACATATTTAAAGTTGATAAGGTTCCGGCAGAAATATTGTGTTCCACCAATTCTGTTTCAACTAGTAAATCTTCATCAGCGCCTAGATTTTTTAGAAAGCTTTCTATAATATTATGCCTTTCCAACAAAAACTTGCCAAGTTCACGTCCATTGTCAGTCAAAAGAATAATCCCATACTTTTTATATTGTAGCAATCCAAGCTTGCTTAGCTTTTGAACCATTTTAGTTGCAGAGGGAGCTGCTACGTTAAGAAGTTCAGAAATGGTATTAATTCTCACATAACCCTCTGTCAGGCTATTTCTGTATATCATTTCAAGATAATCTTCCATTGAAGAGGTGAGGAGATTTTTATTTTGCATTAAAAGCTGATATCCTCTAACAGTGTGAAATTTCGATGTTTCTTCCATTAATGACACTTCCTTCCGCATAACCGCCTAAAAAGTCCACATAGACATTTATATTCAATATATAAAAATTTATAACATAAAATTCCGTGGAAAGTGCATGAACTATAGGTGCCGAGCACAAACCAACCATTTATTATATTGTTTTTGATGTCATAATATAATAAAATTAGGATGGTAAAAAATAAAGGGTATTGTTATGTATAAATGTGGAGGTTAATAATGCTTTTAATATATAACGGCAAAATAGTAACAATGTCAGATATAGATTATGAAAATGGATACGTGCTAATTGATAAAGATAAAATAATGGCGGTAGGGCAGGATTTATCAGAGGTTAAAGAAAAACTGACTCCTGATACAAAAAAGATAGATGCAAAGGGAGGCTTTGTATTACCTGGCTTCATAGATGCCCACAGTCATATTGGAATGTGGGAGGATGCAGTTGGCTTTGAAGGCGATGACGGAAACGAGTCTACTGATCCGGTAACGCCTCAATTAAGGGCAATAGACGCTGTCTATCACGCAGACAGGTCTTTTGTGGAAGCCTATGAAAGTGGCGTAACAACTGTTGTTACTGGCCCTGGCAGTGCCAATGTAATAGGAGGGCAGTTTGCTGCTCTGAAAACCTGCGGACGATGTGTAGATGAAATGGTTATAAAGCATCCTTTAGCAATGAAGGTGGCATTCGGAGAAAATCCTAAAACAGTGTATAACGAAAAACATCAAACACCTATGACCAGAATGGCTACTGCTGCTATACTACGAGAGAACTTGTTTAAGGCAAAAGAATATAAGGAACTTTGGGAAAACTATAAAAAAGACCCTGAAGAATATGATAAGCCTGAGTTTGACTTCAAAATGGAAGCATTGCTTCAGGTATTAAACAGGCAGATACCTTTGAAAGCTCATGCACATAGAGCCGATGACATAATAACTGCTATTAGGATAGCTAAAGAATTTGATGTAGATATTACACTTGACCACTGTACAGAAGGATACCTTATAAAAGACATTCTAGCAGAAGCAGGACTTCCTGTAATTATTGGACCTATGCTTACCGATAGGTCAAAAATAGAATTGAGAAATCAAAACCTGAAAACACCGGGGATTCTTTCAAAAGCAGGAGTAAAGGTTGCAATTATGACCGATCACCCTTGTGTGCCGGAACACCATTTATGCTTATGTGCTGCAATTGCTGCCCGTGAAGGCATGGATGAAAAAGAAGCCTTAAAGGCAATAACAATTAACGCTGCTGAAATAACAGGTATCAGTGACCGAGTAGGTTCTATAGAAAAAGGAAAAGATGCCGACATCGTTATATTTAACGGAAATCCGTTGGAATTGAAAACCACCGTACAGAAGACTATAATAAACGGTGTTGTAGTTTACGAGAGGGAACAGGATGAATAAAATAGAAACACATTCATTTGAAGAAACAGTTGAAGCAGGACTAAAGCTCGGTAATATTCTAAAGCCCGGCGATGTTATATGGCTGTCAGGAGACTTGGGAACAGGGAAAACCGCTTTGACTAACGGTATAGCAAAAGCCTTGGGAATAGACGACTATATAACTAGCCCTACATTCAATCTGGTAAATGAATATGAAGGAAGACTGCCGTTATATCACTTTGATGTATACAGGATTGCTGACCCGGATGAGATGTTTGATATCGGTTTTGACGAATATTTAAATAATGGCGGTGTGACGGTAATTGAGTGGGGAGAGCAGATATCAGAAATTCTTCCGTCAGATATAATACGTGTTACTATTGAGAAAAATCTCCAAAAGGGATTGGATGTAAGAGAAATAACAATAGAATTTATCGGCAGTCGGTATTCCGACTACAGGATTTAAGCGGAGGCTAATATGAGAATACTTGCTGTGGACACTTCAACAAATGTTGCGTCAGCTGCAATATTAGAAGATGATGTAATAATAGGAGAATATAACTGCAACAGGGGAAAAACACATTCACAAAGGCTTATGCCTATGGTACAGCACCTTATGGAGACAGCAGGACTGACTGTGAATGATATTGACGCCTTTTCCGCATCAATAGGGCCGGGTTCATTTACAGGCCTTAGAATTGGTGTTACAACAATAAAAGCAATGGCATTTGCAGCAGAAAAGCCTGTAATAAGCGTACACACCCTTGATGCACTAGCATATAATATCCCATTTGAAAAAAATCTTATTTGTCCCATGATAGATGCACGTAACAATCAGGTGTTTACCGCCATATATAAATTTATAGGGGATAAATTTGAAAGGCTTACCGACTACATGGGAATACCCGTTAAGGAATTGGCTGAAATATTAAGTAAGATGGAAGGAGAAACGGTCTTTCTGGGAGATGCCTGCAATATGCACAGGGATTTCTTTGTGAGTGAACTAGGCAATAGAGTAAAGATTGCACCTCCTGGCATAGCGCTGGCAAAAGCATCATCAGTAGCCATATTAGCGGGGAAAGCCTATAGGGAAGGAAAACTGGAAAGCTGCTATGATATGGTACCTTTTTATTTGAGAAAATCCCAAGCTGAAAGAGAAAGAGAGAATCAAAAGGTAAAATCAGATGATTAATAAATTTGAAATAAAGGAAATGACAGCTGACCATATAGATGGTGTGATGATTGTAGAAAATCTCAGTTTTAAAATACCCTGGTCAAGACAGGCCTTTGTGGATGAGATAACTACTAATGATATGGCCATATATTTTGTAGCGTTATGTAATGGGCAGGTTATTGGCTATGGAGGAATGTGGAAAATATTTGATGAGGGACACATAACCAATATCGCCGTACACCCTGAATTTCGCCGCTATGGGGCAGCCTCTTGTATAATAGAGAAAATAATTGAAACATCTGAGAGAAAAGGGATAAAAAGCCTTACCCTTGAAGTTCGGAAAGGCAATGTTGCAGCTCAAAATCTGTACTGCAAATATGGTTTTAAATCGGAGGGCATTCGCAAAGGGTATTATTCTGATACCGGAGAGGATGCACTGATAATGTGGAAACATGGTATCTAAAAATATCAGCTTCAAACATAAAATGTAAAGCGGAGGTTAAACATGTCAAAGCTAAAAGAGCTTTCATATCAAGAACTTGACAATAGATGTAAATTGGAATCATTACCATTTAAGAATACATCACAGTTAGAAACCTATGAAGGAATAATAGGTCAGGAAAGAGCTTCCAAGGCTATGGAATTTGGTCTCAAAATGAAAATGAGAGGCTACAACATATATATGTCGGGGCCTACGGGAACCGGAAAAACGAGTTTTGCTAAACAAATATTGAATGAAATTGCTGCAAATCAGAAGACACCTGATGATTGGTGCTATATATATAATTTCAGTCAGCCCAATCAACCGTTGGCTATAAACCTTCCTGCCGGAACAGGAAAGCAGTTTCAGCAAGACATGGATGAATTTACAAAAATAATAAAACAGGAAATAGTTAATGCATTTGACAATGACCAGTACGAAAAAGAAAAATCAGAAATAATGGATGAGTACGAGGATAAAAAAGAAGAGCTTCTTGATAAACTGAGCAAAGATGCTGAAGAACATGGATTTAAGGTAAACACAGGAAGTTCTGGAATATATTTCTTGCCTATAGTAGAAGGAAGAACCATCAGTGAAGAAGAATTCAGCAATTTGGATGAGGAAACAAAAGATGAAATAACCCAAAAAACAAATATACTTCAACAGGAAACTCTGGATATAATAAGAAAGCTAAAAAACAACGATAAAGAAACAGAGAAGAAGGTGTCAGAATGGGAAAATAAAATTGCTTTACTGGCACTAGGCGTGCATATAGATGATTTAAAGGAAAAATACAAAGAATTTGAAGTAATACAAAAATACCTTGAAGAAGTACAAAAAGACATTCTTGACAATCTGGAAGACTTTAAAGATGAAGAAGTTTCTGAAGAACAGCAGCAGCTGGTCATTCCTTGGATGCAAAAACCGGAAACATCCGTTGCAAAATATAAGGTAAATGTATTGGTTGATAATAGCAACTTAAAAGGAGCTCCGGTAATTCTGGATTCCAATCCAACGTATTCAAATCTCATTGGAAAAATAGAATATGAGAATGAATTTGGCTCTATATCAACGGATTATACAAAGATAAAACCCGGATTATTTCATATTGCAAACGGAGGATATTTAATATTACAAGCGAAGGATGTTCTTGGTAACCCACAGGCATATGAAGCTATAAACAGAGTACTGAAAACAAAGAAAATAATAATTGAGAATATGAAGGATCAAACAGGTGTAGTGGCTGTTACTGCAATCAAGCCTCAGCCTATACCTGTAGATATCAAAGTAATATTGGTGGGAAGTACTGCGATATATGAGCTGCTTTATGAGTATGAGGAGGATTTTAGAAAGTTATTTAAGGTTAAAGTAGACTTTGATGAGGAAATGGAGAGAAATGATGAAAACATATTAAAGTTGGCTAAATTTATTAGCGGCTTCTGCAGGAAAGAGAATACTCTTCATTTTGATAAATCAGGAGTAGCCAAGGTAGTTGAATATGCTTCATGGCTGGTAGAGGATAAAAACAAACTGTCTACAAGGTTTAATGAAATAGTTGAAATACTTTGTGAATCATGTATGTGGGCAGAGGACGATGGTGCAAAGCTTGTAAAAGCAAAGCATGTCCAAAAGGCTATTTCTGAAAAAGCTTACAGATGTAACCGCTTGGATAAAAAGCTTTTGGAAATGCTCAATGAGGGCACAATAATGGTAGATACCGAAGGCAGCGAAATTGGCCAGATTAACGGACTTACAGTAATGGATATGGGAGACTACTCCTTTGGAAAGCCTTCCAGAATAACAGCATCCACTTACATTGGAGAAAGCGGAATAGTCAATGTTGAAAGAGAAGTTGATTTAAGCGGAACTTCTCACAGCAAAGGCGTTCTCATATTAAGCGGATATATAGGTCAAAAATATGCCCAAGAGTTTCCTCTTTCCCTTACTGCAAGCCTTTGCTTTGAGCAAATGTATGGAGGTGTAGACGGAGACAGTGCATCAAGTGCTGAGTTGTACGCAATATTATCCAGTTTGGCGGAAGTGCCTATTAAGCAATCAATAGCTGTAACTGGCTCTGTTAATCAAAAAGGTGAAATACAACCTGTAGGCGGTGTAGCATATAAAATAGAAGGATTTTTTGAACTATGTAAACTCAGAGGCTTGACAGGTGAGCAGGGAGTAATTATACCCTGCCAGAATGTAAAAAATCTTGTTTTAAAGGACGAAGTAATAGATGCAGTAAAGAAAAAACTGTTTCATATATACCCTGTTGAGACAATTGATCAGGGAATTGAAATATTAACCGGCAAAAAAGCAGGTGAAAAAGGGAAGAATGGAGAATATAAAGCTGGTACCATAAATTACCTAGTAAGTAAAAAGCTGAGAAGATTTGCTGCTATAGTATCATCAGAAAAAATAAAGAGATAAATAATAGTTCAGACATATTTTATTTATTTACGTAACTATTGTATTAGCTCTTTTAGGGAAATATAAATAAGAACCTTTAAGATGATATTCAAAGGGGGTGAATCGACTCTTGGCACTTACGGATGCAGAACTGGTGTCTCAGTGCGTGAATGGTGATAGCAGTGCGTTTGAGGAAATAGTTACTAGATACAAGAAGCTGGTCTACAGCGTTGTATATAAGATGATATCGGACAAAGAAGAGGTACATGACGTATGTCAGGAGGTTTTTATAAGGCTATACCGTTCTCTTGATAAATACAATCCAGAGTATAAAATGTCTACATGGATTGTAAAAATCACCTCAAATTTATGTTTGGATACTCTCAGAAAGAAAAAACAGGACACTGTTGCACTGGACGATGCAATCGGAGTTTCAAGTGAGATTGATACACCTGAAGAAGCAGTAATAAAGCACCAAAGATCTCAATTGATAAAAAAGGCTATAGATGAATTGCCTGAAAAGTATAAAATATTAATAATACTCTTTCATAACAGAGGAATGTCATATGAAGAAATGACAAAGATATTAGACGAACCCATGTCAATTGTAAAAAATCGCCTTTACAGAGCTAGGCTAATGTTAAAGGAAAAGCTTGAAAGTGCAAGAAAGGAGGAGGTATTATGAACTGTAACGAATCACAAAACTATATAATGAGATATTTTGACAAAGACTTAAATGATATTGAGCAGGCAAAGCTAAAACAACACCTCAAAAATTGTGAGCAGTGTTCTGAAGAATTTTCTAATATGCAGCAGATATTTACAGAAATTGAACAGGATACAGAGTTTCCGGAACCTCCTGAAGACTTTGAACTTCAAGTTATGAACAGGATTGAGAAAGAAGCTTATATGTACCAAAAGCAAAAAGATGATAATGTTTTTGTGTACAATATATTATTAGTAGCAGTTTCCCTGATATTTGTAATTGTTTTTGGAAGTATATTATGGGAAGCATTAAACAAGCCTATTGGATTAATACAGCAGACTCACCTTGCTTTTGAGACGGTTAAGGACTTTTTATCAGCAACCGTAAGTATGATTAAGGGCTTAACCATAGCTGTTGTTGGTGTTACCGCTTCAATTTACAAAACCTACTATTATGCATATTTGATACTGGGTATTTTACTACTGGTAACACAAGGACTATTTATCCGAATGGTAAAAGCGGGTAATGGAGGAGCTCGATGAACAGAAAGATTAAGGCAATTTTGGTATCACTATTGTTCATACTATTTATACCCTGTATAGCATCAGCATCGCAGTTTGACTTTTCAAATAAAATGGTATTTTTTGAAGATAAGGTAATAACACAGGATAACAAGGGAAATGTTACGGTGGTTATAGGAGATGCTGATATCAAGACCAGTATAAACGGTAGTGTAATTGTTGTCTTGGGGAAAGCTTCTATAAACGGCATAATTGGCGGAGATGTTGTTTCGATTTTTGGTGATGTTTATATTAAGGATAGATCTTTAATACAGGGAAACGTTGTATCCATGGGAAAACTAAAAAGTGATAATGATGTAGTAATAAACGGAACTAAAGTTGATATAAACGTTGATATTATATCATTATTTAAATCCCACGGAATAATTATAAATGGCCTTATTATACTGGCTTTACTAACACTTGTCGCGGGACTTATACTGATAAGTATATTCTCAGGAAGATACCGGGTTATGTCCTATAAAATGAGGCAAGGAATATCCAGACGTATAATAATGGGTGGTTTGATAGTTATAGGATTTACAATTATCGTAATATTTCTTTTATTTTTGATAGTAGCTCCTATAATTTATATATTGCTCCTTATGTTTGCTGATATAGTTGCCAGTATTTTTGTAGGGACATTTATTTTTAAAGAAAATTATGATAGGACAACAATATACCTTCAGTTTTTAGTAGGGGAAATACTTGTAAGTATACTTAAAATAGTTCCTTTAATACTAATACCAAGCGGCTCCTATACAGCTATGCTAATATATGGAATCTGTTTTATAATACTGCAATTTTCGATGGCGTTTTTTGGAATAGGTACTATTATTGATACCGGTTTCGGAAAGGAATCAATTTCTGCAAATAAAAAATGACATATTTGATTTTATGGGTTGTTTTTTGTATAATAGATGATATATTGGCGAGTTTATAAAAAAAATGGGGGAGCGCAAGAATGATATCTACTAAAGTTACAATAAACTGCCCTGCAGGATTGGACTCTAAAGCTGCGGCATTGCTTGTTCAGAAAGTATCCGGTTATAGTTCTAGCATATGGCTGGAAAAGGGTGAGAGAAGAGCAAATGCAAAAAGCCTTTTGGGGTTGCTTTCACTGGGAGTTGAAAGGAACGCTGCCATTACGATAATTACTGACGGAGAAGATGAAAAAAAAGCAGCAGATGAAATAGCGGAATATTTTACTGTTGGATTTTAGAGATAAACCATAAATTTTAAATTTATTTGATATTGATTACGGGCTGTGGCTTAGAATATTAAGGTCACAGCTTTTTGTCCTATATGCCGCTTCTGCAACCGCTCAAAAAGCGTGATACAGGCGGCATTGTGATTATTAATACAAAACAAACATAGTAAGAGGTGAGATAATTGTTTGATATTCAGGAAGAACTGAAAAAGTTACCCGATAAATCAGGTGTATATATAATGAAGGATGCTAACGGAGTGGTTATTTATGTAGGTAAGGCAGTTGTACTCAAAAACCGGGTAAGACAGTACTTCCAGCAGTCTGCAAAACACCCGCCAAAGGTTCAGGCAATGGTTTCTAAAGTCAGCGAATTTGAGTATATTGTAGTTGACTCGGAAGTTGAAGCACTTATGCTTGAATGTAATCTTATAAAAAAGTACAAACCCAAATATAACATTCTTCTTAAAGATGATAAACATTATCCATATATAAAGGTAACTTTAAATGAGGAATACCCCAGAATTCTGAAGACCAGAAGAGTAGAAAAAGACGGTGCCAAATATTTTGGCCCTTACTCCAGTGGTTTTGCGGTTAATGATACCATAGATACTTTAAATAAACTTTTTCCTCTTAAAACTTGTAATAAAATTTTACCCAGAGATATTGGTAAAACCCGTCCCTGCTTGAACTACCATATGAAGCAGTGCCTGGCTCCTTGTCAAGGAGGGGTAAACAGAGATGAATACAGGGAAATGATGAAGAAAATATGCAGATTTCTTGGGGGGCAATATGACGAAATAATTAATGACATACGTATACAAATGGAAAGTGCGGCAGAACAGTTAGACTTTGAGAAGGCTGCAATGCTAAGAAATAAAATATCAAGTATAAGGCAACTGTCGGAGTCACAGAAGGTATTGTCTACAGATTTAGAAGACAGGGACATAATAGGTTACTATGCAGATTCCACAGACCTCTGTGTACAGGTGTTTTTTGTAAGGAATGGGCGAGTTTTGGGCAGGGAGCATTTTATTTTTGAAGGTGAGGCCAGCGAGGATATTAGTTACTCCCTTTCAACCTTTATAAAGCAGTTTTACACTACAGTTCAGTATGTTCCTTCGGAAATAGTGCTCCAGAGTGAAATAGATGATAGCGAAACTATATCAAAATGGCTTAGTGAAATGAGAGGCTTTAAGGTAACTTTAAGGGTGCCTCAAAGAGGGGACTTGGTAAAGCTTGTTCATATGGTTTCGGAAAATGCCGAAATTACGTTAAAGCTTCACAAGGAGCGCCAAAGCAGGGATGGTACAGTGCATGCGGAAGGAATGTCTCAGTTGGTAAAACTGTTAGGATTGGATGAAACTCCGGCAAGGATTGAATCCTATGATATATCCAATACGGGTTCATCAGAAATAGTTGCCTCTATGGTAGTATTCGAAAATGGAAGACCAGCTCGCCAGGAATACAGAAAATTTAAAATGAAGTCAATAGACCAGCAAAACGATTATGGAAGTATGCAGGAGACTTTGTTCAGAAGGTTAAACCGTGCAAAACGTGAAAAGGAAGATAATGTAGAAAATGGTAAATTCTCAAAATTACCGGACTTAATACTTGTGGATGGAGGCTTAAACCATGTGAATGCAGCCAGACAGGTTATTGAGGAACTTGGCTATAATTTTAAAATAGCGGGCATGGCCAAAGATGACAGACATCGTACAAAGTCTCTGGTTTATATGGGAAATGAGTATGATTTGACGGCGAATATGCCATTATTAAGGTTGATTACTGAAATACAAGATGAAACTCATCGGGTTGCTGTTGAGTATAATAGAAAACTTAGAGAAAAACGTTATGTTAAGTCAGAACTTGATGAAATAGAAGGTATAGGTCAAACTCGCAAAAAGGCCCTTATCAAGCATTTTAAATCAGTTGCTGCCATTAAAAAGGCAGATATTACACAGCTACAGGAAGTAAACGGTATAAGCGAGAAAATAGCAAAAAAGATTTATGAATATTTTAATTAAATAAGAAAGAGAAAAGTTTATATGTCAATTTTTACTATAGCAGACCTTCATCTTGCATTGGGAATAGATAAGCCAATGGATGTATTTGGAGGAAGATGGTCAAACTATATGGAAAAGCTTAAAGAAAACTGGATAAGTAATGTTTCAGAAAATGATACTGTAATTATTCCCGGAGATGTTTCCTGGGCCACATATATTGACAGTGCATATGAAGATTTTAGGTTTATTGAGAATTTGCCGGGAAAAAAAATAATTTCTAAGGGAAATCATGATTATTGGTGGACAACTTCGTCAAAGCTTAATAAGTATCTGGCAGAGAACAACTTTAGTACAATATCTTTTATGCATAACAATGCTTTTGAATTTGAAGGAGTTGCAGTATGTGGTACCAGGGGATGGAAGGGCCCCGGAGAAGATGATTTTAAAAAAGATGATGAGAAAATATACAAGAGGGAAATAGAACGACTGGAGTTATCTATCAAGGCGGCGTTAAAGCTGGAACTTTCACGTATGCTGGTATTTATGCATTATCCTCCGGTTACTGTTAAAAGTCCTATGACAGGATTTATTGACATAATGAAGAAATACGAAATAAAGGAATGTTATTACGGTCATTTGCATGGCGAAGGTATAAAAGGGGCAATCGAAGGAGAGTATGAAGGTATCAATTTAAAACTTGTTTCATCAGATTATTTGAATTTTAAACCTTTTAAAATCATATAGATTTTCCAAACAAAAAGGTGGTAAAAAGACTGATATAAGTGAAAGTCTAAAATTTAACATATAATTAAGGTTACACTTGGAATTGTAATATTGTTTGTGGTATAATTGAGTGGTTAATTTTTTGAGTTTTAAGGTAATAAGAGGTAAAATGTTTGCACGGCAGTTAGTGCAGCCAACGTAAATGACGGATAAAATTAATAAAATAAAACTAAATACCGGGAGGAATTTTGTTAAATGAAAGTAAAAGTTGAAAATGTTGAAAAGAATGTTGTGCAGCTTGAGATAGAAGTTGATGCAGCTAAATTTGAAGAGGGCATGCAGCAATCATACAAGAAGAATGCAAATAAGTTCAATGTTCCTGGCTTCAGAAAAGGTAAAGCTCCAAGAAACATTGTTGAACGTTATTACGGCGAACAGGTACTTTATGATGATGCAATAAATATTGTATGCTCAGAAGCATATGATAATGCTATAGAGGAGAACAATATTCATCCAGTAGACAGACCTGAAATTGATATAGTACAAATAGGAAATAAACAGAACCTGATTTTTACTGCTAAGGTTACTGTTAAGCCTGAAGTTGAGCTTGGAGCTTACATGGGCGTAGAGGTTAAAAAGGCTGAAGCTAATGTAACAGATGAAGATTTTGAAAATGAATTTAACAAGATTGTTGAAAAGAATGCACGTCTTATTTCTGTTACAGACAGACCTATACAGTCAGGAGATACAGCTGTAATTGATTTTGAAGGCTTTATTGATTCAGTTCCTTTCGAAGGCGGAAAAGGCGAAGATTACAGCCTTGTTATAGGCTCTGAAACATTTATTCCGGGATTTGAAGATCAGCTTATCGGAAAGAATATTGCCGATGATGTTGATGTAAAGGTTACTTTCCCTGAAGATTACGGCAAAGAAGAATTAAATGGTAAAGAAGCATTATTCAAAGTATTGATTAAGGAAATAAAAGTAAAGGAATTACCTACAGTTGATGATGAATTTGCCAAGGATATAAGCGAGTTTGACACTCTGGAAGAATATAAGAAGGACTTGAGAAATAAACTTGAAGAAAGTGCTAAAAACAAAGCGGAACGTGAAAATGAAGAAAGCGTAATCCAAGCGGTTGTAGCAAATGCAACTGTTGATATACCAAACGTTATGGTTGAAAAACATATTGATGCCATGGCAAGAGATTTTGATATGAGACTTCGCTATCAGGGACTTGACCTTCAGAGATATCTGGAAATTATGGGGACTGATTTTGAAGGCTTCAGAGAACAGTTCAGAGAGAGAGCTGCAAATGAAGTTAAGATTCAGCTGGTAATAGAAAAGATCAGCAAGGTTGAAAATGTTGAAGCAACTGATGCTGACGTAGAAGAAGAAATCACAAAGACAGCAGAAGCTTACAAGCAATCAGCTGAGGAACTCAAGAAGACATTGAGACCTGAAGATATTGAATATGTAAAGAATGATATCGCATTCAGAAAGACAATCAAACTTTTAACAGATAATGCAAAATTTAACTAATTTGTATTAGTTAATTGTTGATGAAATGGGTATCATTATATAAATACCAATGTTAAGGTTCCATCAGTTATGACTAAACATATATTAAATAAGGGAGGTATGCATATGAGTTTAGTGCCTATGGTTGTTGAACAAACTAATCGTGGTGAAAGGTCATACGATATATTTTCAAGACTATTAAATGATAGGATTATTGTATTAAGTGATGAGGTTAATGACGCTACAGCCAGTTTGATTGTTGCACAAATGCTTTATCTTGAGGCTCAGGATCCTGATAAGGATATTCAGTTTTATATAAATAGCCCTGGAGGGTCAGTAGCATCAGGTTTTGCAATATATGATACTATGCAGTATGTAAAGTGCGATGTATCAACTATATGTATGGGAATGGCAGCAAGTATGGGTGCTTTCTTATTAGCGGCAGGTGAAAAAGGAAAAAGATTTGCACTGCCAAACAGTGAAATCATGATTCACCAGCCTCTTGGAGGAGCAAAGGGTCAAGCTTCAGACATTAAGATTCATGCTGAGAATATATTAAGAACTAGAGATAAGATTAATAAGATTCTAAGCGAAAGAACAGGTCAAACTCTTGAAAAGATAGGGAAAGACACTGAGAGAGACTTCTTTATGTCTGCTGATGAGGCTAAGGCTTATGGTATTATTGATGATATTATGGTTAGAAGAAAATAATTGAGGTGCAATGATGACCAGATATGATGAGAAGAAGCAGTTAAAGTGCTCTTTTTGCGGGAAATCTCAGGAGCAGGTTAAACGGTTGGTGGCAGGACCGGGTGTATATATCTGTGACGAGTGTATCGAGCTGTGTTCTGAAATAATCGAGGAAGAATTTGAAGACACAAAGATTGATGCAGAAGTTAATGAGATACCGAAACCAAAAGAGATAAAAGAGATTCTAGACCAGTATGTAATTGGTCAGGATGCGGCTAAAAGGTCTCTTTCGGTGGCTGTTTACAACCACTATAAGAGAATAAACAGCGACGTTAAGACCTCTGATATAGAACTTCAGAAGAGTAACATTGTTATGCTGGGTCCAACCGGCAGCGGGAAAACTTTTCTTGCTCAAACACTTGCTAAGATACTAAATGTTCCTTTTGCTATAGCCGATGCTACTTCTCTCACTGAAGCAGGCTACGTAGGTGAAGATGTAGAAAATATTCTTTTAAGGCTTATACAGGCTGCGGATTATGACATTGAAAAGGCTGAAAAGGGAATTATCTACATTGATGAAATTGACAAGATTGCAAGAAAATCAGAGAATCCTTCCATAACAAGAGATGTCAGCGGCGAAGGTGTTCAGCAGGCACTTTTGAAGATTCTGGAAGGCACTTTGGCTTCAGTACCACCCCAAGGTGGAAGAAAGCACCCCCATCAGGAGTTTATTCAAATAGATACTACTAATATTTTGTTTATATGTGGTGGTGCTTTTGATGGAATAGATAAGATAATTCAAAATAGAATAGGTAAGAAATCATTGGGCTTTGGTGCAAAAATTGAAAGCAACAAGGATAAAGATGTGGGACAATTACTGAAAGATATACTTCCTCAAGATTTGTTGAAATTCGGTCTTATACCTGAGTTTGTAGGAAGACTTCCAATAGTTGTAACTCTCCAGTCTCTTGATAAGAATGCTCTTGTTCAAATACTTACCGAGCCAAAGAATGCTTTGGTAAAACAGTATAAGAAGTTATTTGAAATGGATGATGTTATACTTGAAATAGAGGATGAAGCTTTGGAACTTATTGCTGAAAAAGCAATAGAGCGAAACACAGGGGCAAGAGGACTGCGTGCTATTCTGGAAGAAGCTATGTTGGGAGTCATGTATGACATTCCTTCAATGACTAATGTTGAGAAGTGTATTATAGGGAAGGACGTGATTGCGGAACATTCAGAACCTCAATTGATTCTTAATGAAAACCGCAAATCCTTAAAAAAAGCCGGAGCTAAAAAAACGAGAGTTAAGAAGGAATCCGTTTCCTAATTTATTCTTTATTTAAAACAGACAGGATGTATGTGTTTATTAGAACATATACACCCTGTTTTTTATTTTCAGATTTTCCACATTTTTTGGATAAAATAAAACATGTTGCCAATAATATCTTTATAGGAATTTATCCAAGCTTAAGGAGGATATGATGCTTACGACGACTTTGTTTATTATACAGTTTTTCTTCTCAGTTATTATCGGAATTTACTTTTTATCCCTTCTAAAAAACCAGCAAGGAAACAAAAGTGCTATAGAAAAGGAATCAAAAAAAGAACTAGAAAAATTGAGAAGAATGAGGGATATTCATCTTTCAGAACCTTTATCAGAAAAAACAAGGCCTGCAACCTTGGCAGACATAGTAGGACAAGAGCAGGGCATAAAGGCACTCAGGGCTGCTTTGTGCGGAGCAAATCCACAGCACGTAATAATATACGGCCCTCCTGGAGTAGGTAAAACTGCAGCTGCTAGAGTTATACTTGAAGAAGCTAAAAAGAACAGTATGTCGCCTTTTAGGAAGGAAGCAAAGTTTATAGAAATGGACGCTACAACATTGAGATTTGATGAAAGAGGAATTGCAGACCCATTGATAGGCTCAGTACATGACCCGATATATCAGGGAGCCGGAGCATATGGTGTAGCAGGAATACCTCAGCCAAAGCAGGGGGCTGTTACTAAAGCACATGGAGGAGTTCTTTTTATTGATGAGATAGGAGAACTTCATCCAATACAAATGAATAAGCTTCTAAAAGTTCTGGAAGATCGGAAGGTATTTTTAGAGAGTGCATATTACAGTGCCGAGGACAGCAACATACCCTCTTATATACACGATATTTTCCAAAAGGGCCTGCCCGCTGATTTTAGACTGGTAGGAGCTACTACAAGAACTCCCGATGAAATACCAGCCGCCATAAGGTCAAGATGCGTAGAAATACATTTCCGCTCCTTACGGCCTGACGAGATATGTAAAATATGTGAAAATGCGGCAGCAAAAGGAGGGTTTAATCTGAAACCCGGATGCAGCGAACTTGTATCAAAATATGCCCAAAATGGCAGAGATGCAGTGAACATTATCCAGATAGCTGGTGGTGTTTCCATGGTAGAGAACAGAAGCACTATTGATATTAAAGATATAGAATGGGTTATAGAGTTCGGTCACTATAGCCCCAGACTTGATAAGAAAGTAAGTCCGGTAAATCAGGTAGGATGTATAAATGGTCTAGCTGTCTTTGGAGACAGTACCGGTATGGTTATAGATGTGGAGGTAACGGCAATACCTGTTGCATGTGGAACAGGTAATATAAGAATAACAGGAATTGTTGAAGAAGAAGAAATGGATAACAGGGGCCATAAGCTCAAAAGGACAAGTTCAGCCAAAGCTTCTGTTGAAAATGTTTTAACTGTTTTAAGAAAATATATGGATGTTGACTTCAAGGATTATGAAATACATTTGAATTTTCCAGGTGGTATTCCTATTGATGGACCTTCCGCGGGAATAGCTATTGCTACAGCTGTTTACTCTGCGGTCAAAAATATACCTGTAAGTGGAGAACTAGCAATGACAGGTGAAATATCAATAAAGGGAAAAGTAAAGCCTGTTGGAGGCGTTGTGGCCAAAGTAGATGCTGCTAAAGCTGCGGGTATAAAAAAAGTGTTTATTCCCAAAGATAATTATCAAGAGATATTCGAAGATATGGATATTGACGTTATACCGGTTGAAAATATTAGTGAAGTTATGAAGGCGGTATTTGATGTTGATTTAATAGAAAAAAAAGACGAAGCAATTTCCAATGGTTCTACTCCTATTACAGTGCTTACCGCACAAGGAACATAGGTGTTTTCAACAGCCCTAAGCAATTTAAACCAGCTTACGTGATATCGGCCAATACAATTTGAACCCTCGCAGAAAAAGCCCTGTTCCCCATAGGAAGGAACAGGGCTTTTGGCATATTCATTAATAAATCATCTTCATAAACTTCAATGTACATGAATAAACCTGCCCTTATGGCATAAATCTCCTTTTATTATAGCAGAAAAAGAAACTATGTTCTTTTTCAAGTAAAAATGATAGAATATCAAGAGCAAATTTTTATTATGCATATCGAAAGGAAAGCACATGAAGAAAAAAACTATAGCATCGGTAGCATCAATAATAACTGCTGTTTTTGTGGTTTTTGGTGGCTACTTTTATCAGGACGAAAATAAAACAGCAGTTAATAGAAAAATAGGTACGTATAGCAGTGCTCAGACGCTGGAAAAAATTGAATTTCCAAATTATGTTTTTGATGTGTCGGGAGAGGGAATTGAACCTTTTGGCTACATAAATGTAACTGTTTCAAAGGTAATTGATGGTGACACTTTTCGTGCGGAATACAAAAAAAAGGAATACAAGGTTAGAATGCTTGACATAGATACTCCAGAATCAGTTAAATCAGGTGTTGATCCCCAACCTTTTTCTGGTGAGGCATCAGATTTAACTAAAGATACCCTTACAAATAAGACTGTAAAACTGATTTTTGAAAAGGATACAACAGACCAGTATGGCAGACTTCTTGCTCATGTAGTTCTTGAGGACGGAAGCTTTTATAATGCCATGATGGTAAACGGAGGGTATGCTATTTCAGTTTTTTATAGTCCTAACACCCTTTTAAAGTCCTTTTTCGATAAGCTGCAAAATGATGCTATCAAAGAAGGGAAGGGCTTCTGGGAACTGCCAGAAAACCAGCGACCATATATTAAAAACCAAAAGGGAAAATATGTAGCGTCATACAAAAATAGTAAATAATATAGTTATTAATCGAAATTTCACAAAATTTGGGACTTTAGAACTATCATTATTGGTAAATTTTTTCTATATATTGTATAAGGTTTTTTTGGTAATATAATATTGAACATTAGCATTTCTCCTTTTTAGGGGCATGGAGCCCGAAGGCTCCATGTTTTTTTGTTTCCCTTTTTTTCAAATTAATGGAACAAGTAAACATAAAACAGAGATTTTCATATTATGTACTATGATATTCAAATGGTACGTAATAGGAGGATTTATGAACAGATTAAGAAGCCCGGTTGCATGGACAGCTTTTGCAGCTTTAGTATTGTTTGTACTGAAAACATTTAACTTTCTTGCACCTATAGGTTTGAGTGAGGATAGCTTTAAGGAATTGACAACCCTTATTTTTGCTGCCCTTACAGCCTTTGGTATTTTTAACAACCCAACAGATAAAGATTCATTCTAGAAGCAAAAGTGGTGGTTACGAAACAGAAAGTTTTTATTTTGAAACCACCACTTTTCCCAATCCTTGATTATTGAGATTCATTAAGCTATGATAAAATAAAGCATATAAAGTCGGAGGAAAATAAATGGATACACTTATACTTGGTATAGAAAGCAGCTGTGATGAAACCGCTGCTTCGGTTATAAAAAACGGAAGATATATAATGTCAAATGTTATTTCATCTCAAATAGATTTGCATAAAAAGTATGGCGGAGTTGTTCCTGAAATCGCATCAAGAAAGCACGTAGAATTGATTATGCCGGTTATCCATCAGGCACTAGAGGAGGCAGGTGTTTCCTTAAAAGAAATAGATGCTGTAGGTGTTACTTATGGGCCCGGATTGGTAGGAGCTCTACTTGTTGGGTTGACTGCTGCCAAGGCAATTGCATTTGCTGCTAACAAGCCTCTTGTTGGCGTACATCATATTGAGGGGCATATTGCGGCAAACTACTTGCAGGAGCCCGAGTTGGAGCCGCCTTTTATATGCCTTGTAGCCTCAGGGGGGCACAGTCATATTGTCCATGTTATAAGTTACAGCGAATTTGAAATTCTTGGACAAACCAGGGATGATGCTGCTGGAGAGGCTTTTGATAAGATTTCCAGAGCTATCGGATTGGGATATCCGGGAGGACCTTTAATTGATAAAAATGCGCTGACTGGCAACAGTAAAGCAATTCAATTTCCACGTGTAACCTTTGATGACGGTTCTCTGGATTTTAGTTTTAGCGGGCTTAAGACAGCGGTTTTGAATTACCTTAACAGGATGGAGCAAACAGGGGAGAAGATTAATATTCCTGATGTTGCAGCAAGCTTTCAGCAGGCAGTTGTGGATGTTTTGGTAAGAAATACAATCGCAGCAGCAAAAATGAAAAATATTAATAAAATAGCTTTAGCAGGCGGAGTTGCCGCTAATACACAACTTAGAAATGATATGAAGCATACAGCCGAAAAGCAAGGTATCAAGGTAATGTATCCAGAATTGATTCTTTGTACAGATAATGCTGCTATGATAGGGTGTGCAGCTTACTACGAATTTATTAATGGAAAAAGAGCAGGGATGGACTTAAATGCAGTTCCAGGATTAAAGTTATCCACAAGTATTTCCAAAGACAAGAGTGCCCCCTTTCACAGTGATATTAGTAAGTAGAAGAGTATTACATTTTTTTACACAATTTTTATAATCACCGTTAAACCATGTAAACATAGGTGTTCTGGCCTTTGAAGTCTTAAATGTGAATAAAAAACTGTGAATAATTTATAGATTCTGTGGAAACCCGGTAGAACATTTGGGAAATAAGTGTTTGAGACTTGTGGATAAATTTGTGGATATTGTGAATAAGTTTGGGGTTAACTGTTCTAAAATTCAGGAAATGTAATAGCTAGAAATAAAATACAAGCAGGTGATTACCTGCTTGTTGACATTTTGTACTGATTAAAATACTCTGTGACATTTTTTACATAATTTTGCGTTTCTGTATAGGGGGGAATTCCTCCGTATTTGTTTACACTGTTTGGACCAGCATTATATGCTGCTAAGGCAAGACTTATATTTCCGTTGAATCTTTCCAACTGAGTTTTTAAATAACGGGTTCCACCGTCGATGTTTTGAGCAATATCAAAAGGATCTTTTATACCAAGTCCGTCTGCGGTACCTGGCATAAGCTGCATTAAACCTTGTGCTCCTGCGGTAGAAATAGCAGTAGGGTCAAAGGAGGACTCCTGCTTAATGACTGCTCTAATTAATTCTTTGTCTACTCCGTACTTTGCCGAGGCATTGTCAATACTTGAATTGATTAAGTTCATCAGTTCAGTTATATCAGTGGGTATATATGCTTTTGAATTTGCCAGAGCCGTACGGGCTTTTAAAATGTTACTGGTACTACTACTACTTGTACTGCTGTTACTAAGCTGACCTAGTAAGTCTGTCAGTGACGTATCCTGCAAAGAGTTTGCTTCAAGCCCGTTAAGGGAATTAGCTAAACCTGACTGAGTTACGTCATCAAGATACTTTTTAAAAGGAATATCTGAGCTGCTGGAGTTTCCTGTATTAATTCCGGGAATACCAGCTAGTCTGCTTTCTATCTCTGCCAGTTTTTGTTTAAAAATTGCGTCTATATCTATATTCATATAATCACCTTAACATTTTCATTTGTAAGTATAAACTACATTAATTATATCGGTATAACTGAATAAACATTTAATATGCATTTTATATACTGCATTATGATATTAATATTTTTTTGCTGAATTTTGAGCAAGATTTCCTGTTTGTACCATCAAAATGCCTTTCTGAGAAGAGCTTGCAACGGCCTACATTTTCATTTGGAGAGTCAATATGTACAATAAAATTTTCACAGTGAATACATTTAAGGTTAACGTCTTTTGAAGCGGTTAAAACAGTACTCTCCTTGTATCTGAAACAAACGTAATCTGCCGTTACAACCCCGTGGTATTTGCATAAAATATCATTTGTCAGATGCAGGGATAACCCTCTCTCACAGCTTTTGCAGCACTTCTTGTGTTTCATATTTTTAAACCTCCGTGACCCAAACTGCCATAAAATAAAATGATTTACTACATTATAGCACTAACTGTTATAAAAGTGATAAAATGGGAAATACATATAGCATATAATAATATAGATACTTCAAAAATAATTAGTTGTAATGTATAATTAACCATAAGAATTTTTTGACGATTTTAGGAGATAAAATGAATAAGCCAAGCATATTTCGAACTAGATATATCCCATTTGAGACTGTTGATATTTCCAGCGACGAGCTTTTGTTTAGGGATGAGGAGTTATTAATTACAAGGTGGAAGGCAATTAGACCTAGAAATGATATTTCCGGTGGAATTTCATATACTTTTTTGAAAGAAGGCATTAAGATAAGTCGTTTCTACGACGCAGAAAAAAGATTTGCGTATTGGTATTGTGATATAATTGATGTTGAATATGATAATGAAGCAGACAGATTTACATTGATTGACTTACTTTTAGATGTCAAGTTGATGCCGGATGGTACTATGAAAGTACTTGATGCCGACGAACTTGCAGAAGCACTGGAAAAGGGCCTGATAACCCAAGAACAGGCCTGCAGCTCTCTAAAAAAAATGGACAATATTCTACAGCAGATTTATAAAGGTGTTTTTCCACCTGCAATATGTATGGAAGAAATGTATTGGAAGGTTTAGTTAATATTACGATTTAGGATAAACGAAGAGGGATATCCCGATTACTTTAAACACGGAGATGATTGGATGGAAAAATTTATAGATTTGCATACGCATAGTACAGCATCAGACGGAAGCATGAGTCCGGCAGAGCTTGTCCGCCATGCTAAGGATATAGGTCTTGCAGCAATAGCGTTAACCGATCATGATACTGTGGATGGAATTGAAGAGGCTATCAAAGAAGGAAAACGGTCAGGTGTTGAAGTTATACCCGGGATAGAAATGAGTGTCAGATATAAGCCTGAAATGCACATTTTGGGCTTGTTTCCCGATTCTGATAATTATCTTGATATCCGTTCTGAGCTGTTGACTGTAAAAAAAGGAAGGGAAGACAGAAACAGAAAGATAATAAATAGGCTTAATGAGTTGGGAATTGAAATAACCGAGGATGAGGTAAAGGACGAAGCCATGGGGGATATTACCGGAAGACCCCATATCGCCAGAGTTTTAGTGGCTAAAGGTTATGTCAAAACCATAGATGAAGCCTTTGACATTTATTTATCTAAGGAAGGTCTTGCTTATTTTCAGAGATTTGAACTTGAGCCTGTGGATGGAATTAAGGCTATAAGAAAATTTGGAGGTGTGCCGATTATTGCCCATCCTGTTTTTTTGAGGAAAAGCTATGATGAGATGGACAAGCTGCTGCAAGAGCTCAAAGAGTACGGTCTAGGAGGCATAGAAGCATATTATAGTGAAAATACTAATGAAGATACTGGTAACTTTTTAAGGCTTGCTATTAAGCATGGATTGGTTGTAACCGGGGGAAGTGATTTTCACGGAAGTTTTAAACCAGGAATTAAGCTGGGATGCGGAAGAGGCGGTCTCAAAGTTTCATATGAATTGCTGGACAAACTTAGAGAATACCGGAATAATATGAATATATAGAAACGAAGAATATTTGTATTTTTGAGGTTTTTGTGTGAAGAATTTAGTAATAATAAATGGCACAATGGGTGTAGGTAAAACAACTACGTGTCGAGAACTACAAAAAATCCTGCCGCTAAATGTTTTTCTTGACGGTGACTGGTGCTAGGACATGACTCCGTTTACGGTTAATGATGAAACGAAAGCAATGGTAATGGATAATATCTGCTACTTACTCAACAATTTTATACGCTGTTCAGAATTTAAAAATATTATTTTTTGCTGGGTTATGCACGAGCAATGGATTATTGATGAGTTGCTTTCACGACTTGAAACTGGAAGCTGCTCAGTGAAACTTTTTTCTTTGACAGCAGATGCAAAAGCGTTGGAAGATAGATTGAACAAAGATATTGAAAACGGTAAAAGAACGAAAGCTGGGATTCAAAGAAGTATAGATAGAATTAAAATGTATGATTGCCTAAATACAGAGAAAATAGATGTTAGTAAGATATCTGCTAAGCAAGCGGCAGAGGTTATTTCAATAAAAATGTTAGAATGATACAAATCTGGAAAATTTAATTAAATAAATTTCAAATAAAGTAACAACTTTTCTATATGGGAGGTTGTTTTTTTGTTGCGACGAAGGGATGAGTAAAATAAAAACATTGTTACCAAATGAAGGAATATAATAGAATGTGTCGAATTAAAAGTTGAGTATAAACACTAATATGGCAATGGATACAATTTGATTACTGGATTGAAAGAGGAATTTATATGCGTGAAAAAGAAAAACGAACATGGTATCATACACTAGAGGAGTTCAGTGAAGAACTTGATATGTTGTTAGAAAAAGCAATGCCTGACATTAGAGAGCATTTAAATACATTTATTCTAGAACCTATATGCGATTCACAACGAGAAAATTTAAACATTAATATTACTTTTGGAAATAAGAAAAGCAAAAATAATAGCAAAGAATTACTTCTTTTAAGCGATGAATATATTAATGAATTTACTCTTAAGAGAATGTTAGAAAATGATGATATCAATACTAATCTAAGTAAAAACATACAAGAGTTTCTTGAAAAATTAGAACAGGCACGTGATATAGAAAAGTTGAAAAATCTAATAGAAGAGCAGTATAAAAATCCGAAAGAACTTCTAAGCATTGTACATGAGACATTCTTTTCTATTTATCAATCATTTAGTGAGATTTCTGACTTCGCAAAACTACAAAGACAAGGTATGAATAAAGAACAACTTAAGCAAACTTATATTGATGAAACAATAGCTAAAGAACGCAAAATTCTTATCAGTTATTTTACAACTGGCTATGAATTTGAAAATTTTAATTATTATGAGGTAGTTGAGCAAATTCAAAATCAAAAAATATGTATTTTATTAAAAAAAATTAAGCCATTATTTCAAACTTTACTTGAACAGTTTTATGATGAAAAGCAAATGTTTCTCTTTTCAAAAATAGCTTTAGTGGATGAGCAAGTTGTTATCTTGGGAGTGTCAATTAATGAATCATACTGTCAGAATCACCGGGAGGTTTTTAGTCAAGATAATGCTTATCTTCCAGATGATTATGAATCATTCATTTTGCAAATTGTAAATATAACTCTTGAAAAATGGATAGAAAATATCCAACATGAACTAGATAACACTACAAGTAAATATATTATGAATTACAGTGCTACGCTTCAACTGGCTGCACGTGATATCACTGAAGGAAGAGGTTTGCCATCGTATTTATATTTTAATTTATTATCATCTATGCCGTACGAAAGCTCGTCGTGTTGCGGACAAATTGCATTTTTGACTAAAAATCAAGATATACAAGATATAAATGGTTTGAAAATTATTGAGTTTCATAGAAAAATACTATTTTCACATGATAATATGCGTTATATTAGAAAACTGTTGGAGATTTCAGGCGGCAAATATTACCTTGTCTGTTCTGATAAAGATATCATTGGTATTGCTGAAATAATAGACACTAAAAAGTTGCACATACTTAAATTTGATGGCTTTATGAAATGGACTTTAGAATATAACGATACACAATTAGTTTCTTATGATAAGGAATGCATTTTTTATAAAACTGATACATTTAAAAAGCAAATTAAAAATATGTCGCAATCTACGAAACTACAAGATTTAATTCGTGTATTATGTGAACAGAAACATGGAACTATGGTAATTGTGTTTAAGGATACAAGAGTTGCACAGAGCGAAACAGAAAGGTTATCATCATGTCAGAGGGGGATACAATTAGAAATTCCATATGACTTATCGACAGATAATAAAGTTGCGTTGAGACTTTCTTCTATTGATGGTGCATTGATAATAGATGAAAAATGTATGTGCTATGGTATTGGGATGATTGTTGATGGAGAAGCGAGCGTGAAAGGAAATCCAAGCAGAGGTTCAAGATATAATTCGGCAAAAAATTATGTTTATTCTATGGCTGTTAAAGGGTATAGCTGCGTTGGCTGTGTTATATCAGAAGATGGAACGCTAGATATTATAAATAAAGTAATGGATCTTCAAAATTAATACGGTACGGATAAAGGCAACTTTTCATTATTTTTTTAAGAAGCATGGTTTATTCAATTTGTGAATCAACTGGATATGGATGCAATGGGATTTAATAGAGCAAAGCCAAACGAGACAGGTATACCATCTTACGATTCCCGCGACCTGCAATATCCGTTCTAGTCGGAAACTGATGCAGGAATGTACAAGAAATATAGAACTTATGTATTTTTACTTTAAATGATGGCGGAAGCGTAACATGTCCGATAGGTAAAAAGCTTTTTGCTTATAAAACGCTGAAAAGCCTGATAAAATCAGGCTTTTCAGACAAATTGTGGTGGAGGCGAACCGTACCAGTCAAAGATAACAACGGATATAAGTGGGTATAGGCATAGAATCTAACCAAATTAGTACTACAAAATACAAGGAAGAATTGTACGTTTATTGTAATTTATGTTATAATATGTAAATAAGTAATATCTAATTCATAGCATTTTGAACTTAATTTCTATTGACAAATCAAAACGAAAGGAACCTGCGTTACTATGAAGAAAAAAAATAAAAAGAAAATACTGAATTGCTTATTAGTATCATGTATTTTTAGTTTAATTATGATAACCGCTAATATTGGTGCATATGCAAAAGAGATAAATTATAAAAATATCGATTTAGTAATTTTATTTAATGACAATAATATTGATGAAAATGTCAAGGACATTATTGTTAATTCTGGTGGAAAAGTGATAGATGAGTATCCAGAGTTAGGTGGGATTGAAGTTGAATGTACTTCGGCTTTAATTCCAAAAATCAAAGCTGAAGATAGTGTGCAATCATTATCACCTAATCATGTGATAAAAATATCAGATGAGAAATCAGAAGATTTTGTTGAAGTAAAAGATGCTTTTAATACTTCAATAGCAGATTTATATGAAAATTATCAATGGAATATCAAAAGAGTCACTAATAATGGAAAGAGCTACAGTTTGGAATCTGGAAATCATAATGTAGTTATTGGTATTATAGATTCAGGTATTGATCAAACTCATCCTGACTTAGTCAATAATTTTTTAGGTGGAAAAAATTTAGTTCCGGCTGGATTTCAAGGTGATTTATCTGAATTTGGGGATTTGAATGATGTAACTGACAGATTAGGGCATGGAACAAATGTCGCCGGAATCATTGCAGCAAATGGTAGGACAAAAGGTATCGCCCCTAATATTGGTATCAAAAGTTATCGTATTTTTAATAAGGGGGGAGAAACTACTGCATCTATCTGCTCATCTGCAATAATTGCTGCAACAAAAGATGGTGTTAAAGTTATAAATTTAAGCCTTGGAGTATATGAATTAAAAGGGAAATGCTATTGGGTAGATCCTAATACTGGAATCGAAAACTATATAGGTGACGATATGGCTGAATATTCATTATATAAAAGAGCAATAAAATATGCTATTGAAAATGGTGTCACAGTAGTTTCGGCAGCTGGAAATGAGGGACAAGATTGTTCTAATAAAAAGGAATTAACTAGCTATCTTAATTACTTATATGGTGATTATGGATTCAAATATGTTGGATTAACATACGAGGTACCTGGTACTATTAAAGGTGTTATTACTGTATCTTCTACAAACAGAAATGATACACTCTCGTCATATTCAAATTATGGTGAGGATTTTATAGATATATCAGCACCCGGTGGAGACTTATCTGATACAGCTACTATTGACGATTTATGCCTGACAACGGCTATTAATTCCCAGTATTCTTTTTCAGCAGGAACTTCAATCGCAGCACCTGAAGTATCAGCAATAGCGGCACTTATTATTAGTAAAAACGGTTGTCTTACACCAAAAGAAGTTGCAAAAAAAATATATAAGACTGCAGATAAAATAAGCGGTATCAATTCTAGCCAATATTATGGTGCAGGTATATGTAATGCATACAAGGCCTTGCAATGATACTGATTATATAGTAAATTATTTAATCCTTTGTATTGTTATTTGTTTACATTATTTTACATATATGTTGCAAAAATGGAATTAATGCTTTATAATGTTAGATGAATAGTTGATCAACTATTCATAATACATAAAAATACGTGGAGGTCATTAAATGAACAAAAAGATTAAATTTCTTATTAGTTTGGTAACAATATTATCTTTGTTAAGTTTAACATTTACAACTGCATTTGCATCTACAGAGAGTACTATAAATTCGGTAGATAAAATGCCCCCAAAAGGCAATTACCTTATTACATTAAATCAAGATTGCAAGGATTATCTTAAAGCATTAACCAGCAGTGGAGTATCAGCTGAAATTTCGACAGATACAAATGGACTTATAGTATTGAACCAAACAGATGAGTATTTAAAGTCAACGTATAATTTAGACGATAACTTCTTAAGCAAATTAAAAGCTTCAATTGTTGACTTAAATAATAGAAAACAGAACCCTGTAAGCTATGAGCAGAATACAAACAATCAAGGTAATGTTGTTCCAGGCACTATAAAACCATGTATAACAGTAAAAGATTGGAAGCTATATTTTACACTAGACGAAGTAGCTATGTATTTTTCAGCAGCTGCTGCAATTGGTCCTGAAGCACTGATGTTAGCAGTGGATGGTGTATTGACAATGCTCGGTGGACCCGCTGGAGCAGTCGCTTCAGTTATTCTTGATATCGTAGGGATTGCATCAATTACTAATCTCTGTTATCTTATTATACAATCAGCATATTATGGTAAAGGGATATACATAGGTATAGATTGGAATGGACCGTTCCCTAATTATACACAGGGCATGTGGTAATAATTTAAATAGAATAGGAGATTGAAAATGAATAAGGATCGGAAAACATACACTTTATCTGATAAAGAGTTGAAATTAAAACAAAAATCTATCTTAACGTATACATTACTATTCTTCCCTTTGTTTGGATATACAATTAACAGAAAAATGATTTATTTTTGGATTGGTGCTCTAATAATTGGTGGAATTTTTTTGGCCATTAAGAGTAGGTTAATACAACCTAAAATCAGAATGAAAGTTATGTTAATTGAAATTATTATAACGGGTTGTCTAACTTTATGGATTTTTTCAAACTCAATCTCAATACCCGGCTTTATTAAAGAAGTTATATTTTTTTTGGTACTAATCGTTTTCTTTTCCTATTATTTTAATCTATTATATAATGGAAAGCTTACAAACGATGTTTCCGTTTAAATAACAGAGAAATTAAGTATAAGTGGGGTTTCAACCAAAAGTAATGGGTTGAAACCCTATATTTTTATTTATTCCCTTAATGCAATATTCCAACGTGCTATGGTAAGCGGTAAACCATGAGTACCTCGATAGACTCTCTTTAATATGAGATAATTCTTCCATGTTTTCACAAGCTACTTTAAAAAATTGTACAACTTTTTAAAGTTAGCTTGAAAAACTTTAATAAAGTTTTTCAAGGAGGTTTTATCAATGGAGACTAAAAAAGTACAACAACAGTACCTTCTTTCAAAATGGGCTGCTACTATTCAGGAATGCCGTGCTACCGGAATGTCTGTGAAGGATTGGTGCTTGGAAAACAATGTGAATATGGCTCAATTTTTTTATTGGCAGCGTAAAATACGTAAGCAACTCTGTTCATCGGTAGATAATTCAGCAAAGGATTCGTCAATCACTTTCGCACCCGTTCAACTCACGAATTCCCGTAATAAGTCCTTGCAAGAAGTATCTTTTAGCACAGAGATGATTGTTAACGTTGGAGGCTGCCAATTACAAATTAATAATGATACTAGCCCTAAGCTGCTAGAGACAGTACTGAAGGTACTCCAAAATGTTTAATAATGCTACTGGTTTTGACCAGATTTACATTGCATGTGGTTATACCGATTTGCGCCAAGGAATTGATGGCCTTGCTGGGATGGTTCAAAATCAATTTCATTTAAATCCTTTTCAAAATATCCTGTTTCTTTTCTGCGGAAGAAAAACAACAAGGATAAAAGGTCTTCTTTGGGAAGGTGATGGTTTTGTATTACTATACAAGCGTTTAGAAGGCGGAAGATTTCAATGGCCTCGCAGTGAAGCAGAAATGAAAGAAATCACACCTAAACAATTCCGATGGCTAACAGAAGGTCTTGCCATTGAGCAAGCAAAAGCTGTTAAGAAAGTGTCTCCCAGCCGTATTATCTAGTGGATAACTCTTTTGAAATTGTGCAAAACCTCACATATTTTCCGTAATTATCCACGACTTTTAAAACTTGAGACTTTTCTATTCCATTGTGTCTTTTTTCATGATATTGTAGATTCATGGATAAAACATTTACAGAACTGGAATTAACTAAATATAGTAAAAAAGATATTGTTCAGCTTTTTCTGAAGCAGCAGGCCATACTTGAAAAACAAAGCACTCAATTAGAAGAAATGAATAAAAACATCACTCTTCTGATAGAAGCAAATAAAATTGGAAAGCAGAAAAGATTTGGACGTTCATCTGAAAAGATGGTATATGATGAGCAGATGGAACTGTGCTTTAACGAAGCAGAAGTAACTGCTGCCGGAAAGCTTATTGAAGAACCTGAATTTGATGAAGTATGTCCTAAGCCATATAAGCGAAAAAAAGCAAAAGGAAAACGTAATGAGGACTTAAAGGATTTGCCTGTCAGTATCATTGAACATACTCTTAATGACGATGAGCTAAGATCTATTTTCGGAGACACATGGAAACGACTGCCTGATGAAGTGTACAAGCGCCTTCAATTTCACCCTGCTACATTTGAGGTGGAAGAGCATCATGTTGCAGTATATGCAGGAAAGGACAATCAAACCATTGTAAAGGCAAACCGCCCTGTTGATCTATTGCGCAACAGTATTGTAACGCCAACTCTGGCAGCTGGTATACTAAATGGAAAATATATAAATGCTCTTCCTCTATACAGGTTGGAACAGGAGTTTAAGAGAAATGACATACATATATCCAGACAGGTAATGGCAAACTGGACAATACAATGTGCCGAGAGGTACCTGTCACTATTGTATGATAGAATGCATCAGGAACTCTATCAGTGCAGCGTATCACAGGCTGATGAGACACCAGTGCTTGTTTCAAAGGATGGTAGATCTGCCGGTTCTAAAAGCTACATGTGGGTATATCGTACGGGCAAAATGTACGAGGCTCCGCCCATTATCCTGTATGATTACCAGAAAACGCGTAAAGCTGATCATCCAAGAGAATTTCTCAAGGGGTATAAAGGGATTATTGTAACCGATGGATATGAAGTTTACCACAAGCTTGAGAAAGAAGAACCAGACATAAAGATAGCAGGATGTTGGAGTTATGCCCGTCGTAGGTTTGCGGATGTTGTCAAGACAATGGACAAAGAAACCGCTAAAGATACATTAGCATATGCAGCATTAAAACAAATAGCTTTGATATATAAAACAGATAATGATCTTTTGGGGCTATCTCCACAAGAGAGAGTTGTCAGACGTAAGCTTCTTGTAAAACCTCAAGTAGAAGCTTTCTTTGCATGGGTTAAAGAGCATAGAAGTGACGTTCCATCACAATCAGAAACAGGCAAAGGCTTTACCTATTGCCTAAATCAAGAAAAATATCTAAGAACATTTCTTGAAAATGGTTACGTACCTCTGGATAATAATGCTACAGAGGGAGCTATAAGGGGCTTCTGCATAGGAAAAAACAACTGGCATTTGATAGACACAGTTCAAGGAGCCCAGGCAAGCGCAATAATTTACAGTATTGCAGAAACAGCTAAGGCTAATAACTTAAAACCATACCATTACTTTAAATATTTACTGCAGCAGCTTCCCCAACATATGGATGATAAGAATACATCCTTTATAGACAAGCTGCTTCCTTGGTCAGAAGATTTGCCTGAAGAATGCAGAAAAGCAACTCAAAATTAGCAAAATTATATCCGCCGAAAGGCGGTATTTTTGTATAGGTACTCATGGTTTACCGCTTACGTGCTATGTATATAATTAAATTGTCCTGAACGGTACTTGGGTTGACACTCCTCTGGGAAATATTAAGTTTTGTTTATTCGGCACTTCCAATATGGAGGTGCCTTTCTATGTCAAACCGGCGCCTGGTCTGATATCTTTCTTTTGCCCTCATCGCCGGGCGGGCTAGACCCTACAACTTAACTTGCCGGATCATTCAGAAGTTTCTCTCTGGCAAGTAGCAGGCTGTCCAGAAACGTCTGCATCGGTGTTCTGCCTTTACACCTTTTACCCTGATGTGTACGCTCTTCGTTGTATTCTAGCATAAAGAAATCCAAATCTTCCTGCATTTGTTCAACTGATTTATACATTGTCCTTCGGAATGCGGGTTTATAAAATTCGTTCAAAATCGTTTGGTTAAATCGTTCGCAAATACCGTTCGTTTGGGGGCTTTTAGCCTTTGTCATTGTATGCTCTATGTCATTCATCTGCAGAAATAGTTCATACAGGTGCTTCTCGGGTGCTCCGCAATATTCCGTTCCTCTGTCCGTGAGTACTCTCATTACAGGTATCATGTGGTTCTCAAAGAACGGCAATACTCTATCATTTAATATATCTGCTGCTGTCACTGGCACCTTGGCTGTATACAATTTTGCGAATCCCACTGCCGAGTAAGTATCTATGGCAGTTTGCTGATATATTCGTCCAACACCTTTGATATAGCCTACATAGAAGGTGTCTTGTGCTAATAAATATCCCGGATGCTGAGTATCAATCTCATCTATTGATATATTCTTTTCCTGCTGTGCCTTTTCCAGAGCAGCAAGTTGGTCTTCAGTGTAGAGTATACCTTCCTTTGCAGCCTTTTCTTCAAGCTTCTTAAGTCTCTTGTCAAAGGTTTCTATATTATATCTCTGCCAGATTGATCTTACCCCTCCGGCTGATACAAGAACTCCTTGTTTTCTCAGTTCGTTACTTGCCCTGAGTTGCCCGTATGCCGGCTTTTCATATGCTATTCTTAATACGGCTTCCTCAGTTTCTGGAGCAACCCTGTTTTTCATACAAGGCTTTCTTCTGGTCTTGTCCTTTAACCCTTCCAGACCATTTTCCTCGTAAGCTTTCTTAATGTCATAGAAGTGCTGTCTGCTGACTCCATGAATTTTACATGCTTCACTTACGTTTTGAAGATATTCGGCCAACTCAATCAGGCTCATTTTGTTTTTAACTATACGATCTTGTGCTGTCATAATTGAAATCTCCTCCTACAATTTAATTATTGTCCAGAGGAGATATTGCCCAACATTATTCAGATACTGTCAAGTGAAGTCAATTCTCTAGCAATTAAATTAATATTCCTCAATAATTCCTCACCAACACCTCACAATACGTCTTCTCCTTCCCCTCATACCTGCTCAGTAAATTATGATTCCTCTGTATTTCTTCAATAGTAAAGTCTTTGTACAGTTCCCTTACATACTCACAATCATTGTATGATAACAGGAATTTACCTTTCATGTTTTTCAATGTTTTGGCAAGTCTTTCATGATCCTCCGGTTTGAACTCAGCCTGATAATACTTTTCTGTTCCATAATACGGCGGATCCAGATAGAAGAAAGCTTCGGGCCTGTCGTATATTTTAATCAGATTTTCGAAGTCTCTGTTTTCCACTATCACTCCGGCTATTCTTTTACTAATCCTGTCCAGATATTCTGTCATATTGGCAATATTCTTTTTAATGCAACCAAAATCTCTCTGGTTACTACCGTATATATTGAAAATCGAAATGTCAGATGGAAGCCTAACTATAAGCGAATCATGCGGATATGATGGAACTTATACCGTCGGTCATTTTGTGTTTGATTTTATAGAGGCTGATCTTAGTCATTTAATTGCTTCAACATACGATTTTAATGAAACGCTTCCGGCCTTATCCGATATACGTGAATCGTCAAATATAAGCGTTGCGGGGTTTATTTTGAATGCTATCGCATCTATGACGGACACGCCGGACGTAACCAGAAAAAAGATAAAGGCACTCCAAAGAAAGCAAGCCACTTTCCGAAGTGCCATTTCGTCATGTTTAGATATTGATGGAGAAGGCGCAGAATTGACTTCTTGCGAACGATTCGACTTGTTAGAGTATAGCCGGCGAAGTGTGATACAAGATATAGCATTTGGCAAAAACAGCGATCTTAAAGCTGGATATGTAGTCGTTGACGGAACTGTAAAATCTGTAATTGAATGCGATTCCATTTTATCGCTGTGCTATGTAGATTTTTGGGAACTTATTAAATCCGGCAAACGGGTAAAGAAATGTGAGAACTGCGGTCGATACTTTGTCATGTATTCTTCCGCTTCGAAATACTGTGATCGTGAATACAAAGACACTGGAAAAACATGCAAGGAATATGCTCCCCAAAAGAATTTTCAAGAAAAATTTAAGGACGGGGGACTAAATGAGGTTTATAAAAAAGCAGAAGTCAACCACCGTAAACGTTGTTCCCGTTATCCATCTGCTTATCCAATAAACGATTTTGAAAAATGGCGTAATACTGCAAAGGTTTTGAAAGAATGTACAGAGCGCGAATTACTAACTATCGACGAATTTAAACAGCTTATAAAACCACCACATATCGACGCATTAAAAGCCGAATTGTATTTTGCCCAATTATCACAGCTAAAAAAGGACGGTGACGCAAAATGAGAGTTGCCGCTTATGCACGTTTTTCATCTGACAACCAGCGCGAAGAAAGCATATTTGCCCAGCTTCGTGCCATTCAGGAATATGCTCAGCGAAACGGTTATGAAATCGTCAGAACATACACAGATGAAGCCAAAAGCGCTACGACCGATCAGCGCCCAGGCTTTCAAGACATGATGAAGGACGCCACCACCAGAATTTTTGAAGGCATAATTGTACATAAATTGGACCGGTTTAGCAGGGACAGGTTTGACAGTGCCTACTATAAGCGGCACTTGAAGCTTCACGGTGTTCGGCTGTATTCTGTCATGGAAAATCTTGATGATTCGCCCGAATCTGCTATACTTGAATCAGTTCTTGAAGGTATGGCAGAATATTACAGCCGCAACCTGGCCCGTGAGGTTATGAAGGGTATGCGCGAAACGGCGTATCAGTGCAAACACACGGGCGGCATACCACCGTTAGGTTATAATGTAAAACCTGACAAGACTTACGAAATCAATCAATATGAAGCCGAAGCTGTCCGAATGATATTTGAAATGTATTGTGATGGATACGGATATAGTTCTATTATCGACGCCTTGAATGCTAAAGGCTATAAAACAAAGAACGGCATGACTTTTGGGAAGAATTCGATCAGTTCAATTCTTTCCAACGAAAAATATGCCGGTGTATTTGTTTTTAATAAAACTGAACGGAAAATCGCTGGGAAGCGGAATGGGCATAGAACCAAGTCAGATGAAGAAATTATTCGGGTGCCTGGCGGAATGCCGGCGATTATTCCCGTTGCGTTATGGGAAAGGGTGAAGGCAAAAATGGACAATAACAAGCACAAATCAGGATCATATAAAGCGAAACAGGTATATATCCTATCCGGTAAAATATTCTGTGGTGCGTGTGGCGGCGCTATGGTAGGCAAACGGGGCAGGATGGGAAGAAACCATGAAATGTACTCCTACTATGAATGCTCTGTTAGAAAACAGCATAGAACATGCGACATGAAGCCAATAAATAAAGACGTCGTTGAACGAAAGGTTATAAACGCCCTTTATGATAACCTTTTCTCTGACGAAGCCATTGATATTGCAACGGACAAAATATACAGCCATGCTCAAAAGCTGAAAAGCGACGTTCCAGACCAGATCGCAGAATACAAACGTCAGTTAACGGCTATCGAAATCAAGCTGAACAATCTGGTTAATGCCATAGCCGACGGACTATATAATCCGGCCATGAAAGAAAAAATGGCCGAATTGGAATCATCCAAAAAGGCCATTCAGATTCGTATTGATGAAGCAAACCTTCATGTGGCGAAGCATTCCCTTACAAGGGAACAAATTCGTAATTATTTAAGCCGATATGCCGGAATCAAGAGTATGTCACCGGAAGAGCAAAAACAGGCCGTCAGTGTCTTTGTGGAACGTGTGACGGTCTACGAAGATTATATCGATATGGACATACTTACGACAATCGGCGGCGGAAGCAACAATAAGGGAAAGGGCGGCGGATCGGATACGTCAGGCGGCCCTTCTGATAAAAGCGAAAACCGCCTGAATGATCATGATTCTGATCATCAAGGCGGCAGTTGGGATTCAATGGTGGAGGCGAGGGGAATTGAACCCCTGTCCGAAATCATATCCTCAAGAACTTCTACGGGTGTAGCCTGTATTTTGTGCATTGCTCAGTATCCCTTGCGGGACTTGAACCCTGCGTTTCCCTACGGTGGACCCCTACAGGCAGGGTGCCACTTTCGGTAGCCTTTAAATTCCGATTCGGCTCAAGGCTACTACCGAATCAGTGCTAGCATTTAACCTTCCTATGCAAAAGGGCTGACTTGTCGACGCCAGTGCCCCCAGGTGCAGCAACCTGGGACTGACGGGCTGCCATTAGGCAGCAGCTAAAGCGAAATTATCGTTTTTAGCGTTTAATTTTAAGTTCTCGTTTTTTAAGAGGCCAACGAGAATCCTCTACCCGCTTATCAAGTCTCAACAATCCCGTCGAAACCATTACGCCCCCATGTATAAAATATTATAGAGTCCCAAAATTGCTCTATAAATAATTGTAACAGATTAATTAATCAAATTAAAGGCGAACAAATAAGCTTTTAATCAATATTAAATTATCAATAATCAGATTATTATAATAACATCTGACTCGCAGAACTACAACAAGTGATTTATGGTAAATTCACATATATTACCTAAACTGTTCTTTCAACTTTCTGTCAATTTCTCTCTTGGCATCACGGGAAGCAATATCATCTCTTTTATCATACAGTTTCTTACCACGAGCAACGCCCAACTCTATTTTTACCATTCCATGTTTTAAGTATGCCTGAACGGGAACCAATGTAAAACCCTTTTGCTGAATCAACCCTATAAGCCTGTTTATTTCAGACTTGTGCAAAAGAAGTTTCCTGTCACGCAAAGGATCCTTGTTAAAAATATTTCCTTGCTCGTAAGGGCTTATATGCATTCCGCTGACAAAAACTTCACCATCAACAATAGATGCGTAGCTTTCCTTTAAATTTATTTTGCCCTGTCTGACAGATTTTACCTCTGTACCTGACAGTACAATGCCTGCCTCTATAGTTTCTTCGATAAAATAATCATGACGAGCCTTTTTATTTTGAGCAACAATCTTAACTGCTTCTTTAACCATTTTTTTACCGCCCAATGCTAATTTTAATTAATATATGCTTCATTAAGATAAAAATAACCCTTTTGGGAAAGGGTCAAAATTAATTATACCACTACCATAACAAAAAGGTCAAGTACACACTAGCTGTTTATTACAATATATGTAAAATATTTTTAAGCAGTACACCACTCCAAGGATAAGCATCGGGAGATAAAATCATGCCTTTACCATCAGCACTATCAGTACCCAACTGGATATTGCGGTGTCAATGATTTGGATAACGGCCAGAAAGCGTAGATAATAGGTAAAGTCAGCGATAAAACTTGTCTTTAGTGAAATGAAATAATAAAATGGTAATGTACTTCATATTCTTATTTGTGAGTGGAGAGCAAGATGATGAGTGAAAAAAGCAGTCAATTACTTCAGGATTTCATAGATTAATTAGAATTCCATAATATTGTAAATATTTACAATGATTGATATAATTTTATTACCGAATATCTATAGGTTCACTGGAAATTATGGCTAAATGGTGGCTAAAATGTTTTGTAAACTTATAAATTATTATAATAATAAACTTGGGTCATACAACTTGGTTTTTAGATTTGTAAAAATCAGATGGCGAATATTTTTAATTATCTCTTTTATTTCAGTATGTTGGCAACGGAATTGTTGAATTTATTGGGAATATGATTTGTATTGGTTATCACTATAGAGAATCAAATGATAAAAACGGAGATATGCGCCAGGCTATAGTATTTGAACTTCAGAGAGTTGAAGACTATAAGCACAATGAAGCATAGTATCTGATGTATCCAACAAACTTAATAATAAATCCTTAAAGGATTTAAGAAATATGGCAACAAATTCCGAGGAAAAACATAGGACAATAGTTGAGAAGCAAAAAGAAGTTAGGGTTAGAAGTAATGCTGTAAAAGAATATGCCTTACAAAGGGCGTCAGGAAAGTGCGAATATTGTAATGAGCAAGCACCATTTACAAAAGATGATGGAACACCGTATTTAGAAGTTCATCATATAAAAAGGCTTTCAGATGGTGGCCCTGATAAGCCAGAATGGGTTGCAGGTGTATGTCCTAACTGTCATCGTGAAGCTCATTATGGAGCAAATAGAGATCAATTAAATAGTAAACTATTACAAATGATATTTATTAAGGAAAAGGAGTTAATGGAATCATTAACATAGGATTTAGTTATTATGATAAATGTTGTTGCAGCAATAATATTTAAAGATGATAAAGTTCTAATTGCGAAAAGAAAACCAGAAAAAAGTTTGGGCAGTTACTGGGAATTTCCTGGAGGAAAAATTGAAGAAGGAGAGGCCCCGGAAACAGCTGTTATAAGGGAAATTAAAGAAGAACTAGGAATACAGATTTCGGTAGATAAATATCTAAGCGAATCGGTTTATGAATATGATTTTGGGACAATTAACCTAAAGGGTTATATATGTAAGTTTATATCTGGTGAAATGAGTCTAAATGACCATAGCGAAGTAAAATGGGTCAATATAAATGAATTGAAATTATATAATATGGCACCTGCGGATGTAAAATTAGCGGAATGTTTAGTGTAAAAAAATTATCACCTGTGTGACATTTGATTACTGAGGTCGCTACACGGTTTTTGCCGCATTTTATTCCACCATTGTTTAAGGCTTTTGTTACTCTGGGACTTCCGTAAGTTTCACGAGATACCTTTTGGATTTCCTTAATTCTTTCAAGAAACTCACAGTTTAATTGCTTACGATGGCTTTTCGGTCTTGTAGCCCAGGCATAATAACCGTTTCTTGATACATAAAGTATTTGGCACATCTTCTCAACAGGAAATATGACGCGGTGTTTATGAATGATAGAATATTTTACTTCCGGTCTTTCGCGAAGATGGCCGTTACTTTTTTTAGGATTTCATTCTCTATTTCAAGGTTTGCAACATGTTTTCTAAGGCTCCTGAGTTCTTCATCTTAATGTCATTTGGTTACCAGTAAAAAATAGAGTAAACCTACTATAAAATCACAATTTACATTTTGTTTTTGTGAAACCAAATCTTTCACGAAAATTTCCTGGAGTCATATTAACATGTTTTTTAAAAAGCTTATGAAAGTAAGTTATGTTGTTTATGCCACACATATTACTTATATCAGAAATTTTCATATTTGTTGTAGTCAATAACCTTTTTGCGGTATTCATCCTGCTTTGAATAATATAATCAAATGGCGATAGTCCAATTATACTTTTGAATATCTTGCAGTAGAAATTTTTACTAACTCCACATCTTTCAGCAAGCTCTAACAAGGTTAAATCCTTATGTAGGTTGTTATCTATGTACTTTTGAGAAGACTTAATTATTTCATAATTATTTTCAAAAGACCGTGTATTGATTCTTTTAATGGTGTTTTCGGGGGATACAAGTAAGAGATTTAAAATGTTCATAAGGTGCGCTTTTAAAATCAACTGGCAATTCTGCTGCTTTTTAATAAACTCATTGAATACGGATTTAAATAAGTACTCAATCTCATAGTTATAAGTTGTAAGTTTATAAGGCACGTCCTTGAAAAAACCAATGTTAGAAAGCATTTCCTTTTCATTTGTAATCCAATAAGGTAAAGAGCTTGCGTAAATATCTTTTCTAGATACATCATAAAAAGCGTCAAACATAATAACAATAAAATAATAACCGGAATATCCTTCAACAATTGTGCCGGGTTCTCTTAAAAAAACATCTCCTTTTGAGGCTTTAGCAGTTTCACCGTTGGTAATAATAGTTCCATTTCCACCTGTAATTAGTTCAAGCTCATAAAACTTGACAACTCTCTCTTCAAAATGGGTTCCTACAGGATAGGGGACATTTTTTTCGTTTATGCAATAAACCTCAATAATATAGGGATTAAATATTGATTGCTTTTCATTAATCATACTATCTTCCTTACTAGGTTTTAAACAGTACTATTTTTTCTTATTATGTTAAAAAGCACTTTGATGCTATAGGTTTCTAGAGATTCATAAAATTACATAATATATAAGACAATTTCCAGTATCAATATAATGATAACACATATAGGTACGTCTATGGTATAAGAATTTTTATAAATTGAGTAATATAGTACAATTGAGTGCGATGTTAGAATTGAATTCAAAGATATGGGTTTATATAATTTAATTAGATAATATGTAAAATTTACACAGGAGGGAAATTTAATGAAAAAGGTTTTAGCACTGATTGTATTGTGCAGTATTATTATGAGTTTGTTACCTATGTCTGTCTATGGTGCCACCAGTTCACATGATATGGTAAAGAAGATGGGAATAGGAATCAACCTTGGAAATACCTTTGACGCACCAACGGAAGGGTCTTGGTCAAAGGCAGCTCAGGAGTATTATTTTGATGATTTTAAACAGGCAGGTTTTCAGCATGTGAGAATTCCAATCCGTTGGGATCAGCATACACAAGTAAACAGTCCTTATACAATTGATAGCAGCTTCTTAGACAGAGTCGAAGAAGTAATAAATTGGTCACTTTCTCGTGGATTTGTTACAGTAATTAATTCTCATCATGATACTTGGATTATGGAAAATTATAATCAGAATATCGGACGATTTGAAAGAATATGGCAGCAAATTGCAGAACGTTTTAAGGACAAGTCTGAAAATCTGATTTTTGAAATATTAAATGAGCCAAATGGTAATATAACAGATAGCCAGATAAACGATATGAACAAAAGAATTCTAAATATAATAAGAAAGACTAATCCAACTAGAAATGTAATTATCGGAGCAGGTTTCTGGAATAGCTATAATTCATTAAGTCAGCTGGAAATTCCAAACGATCAAAATCTTATTGCAACTTTCCACTACTATGACCCATATTCTTTCACTCACCAATGGCAGGGTACATGGGGAACAAAAAATGATATGGATGCCATAAATATGGTATTTAAACAGGTTAAAAAATGGTCAGATAAAAATAACATACCTGTGTATCTTGGAGAATATGGTGTAATGGGACATTCCGATAGAAATTCTGCTATAAAGTGGTGGGATTTTGTTAGCGACCAGGCTGCATCATATGGATTTGCATCCGGAGCTTGGGATAATGGAGTGTTTGGTTCTGTTGATAATGATATGGCATTTTATAATAGAGATACAAGACAATTTGATAGGGAAATCTTAAATGCAATATTAACTACTGGAACAACCTATGAATGGACTCCTCCAGCTGAAACAGAGCCAGATCCTCCTCATACACCTGCAACACCAGCTTATGGAGAAGAGCTTATTGAGGATTTTGAAGGTGCTTTGCAGTGGTCGGCATATTCCGGTGTTAATGCAACTGCATCCTGTAAGGTTTCTAGTGGTAAATCCGGTAACGGATTGGAAATAACATATGCAGGTTCATCAAATGGATATTGGGGTGTTGTGGACAACAAACATAGAAATCAAGATTGGGAGAAATGGCAAAAAATATCCTTCGATATAAAATCTTCAAACACAAATGAAATTAGACTACTTATAGCTGAGCAAAGTAAGATAGAAGGAGAAGACGGAGAACATTGGGTTTATGTCATAAAACCAAGTACTTCTTGGACTACTGTTGAAATTCCATTTTCAGCTTTTACAAAAAGAATGGATTATCAGCCACCTGCACAAGATGCCAGTGACACTTTTGACGTCTACAAAGTAGGCTCCTTACATTTCATGTATAGTAACGGTAATTCAGGTGTTTTAAATATTGATAATATTAAGTTGGTTGGCCTACCAGAAGAGCAAACTGGAGGAAAAATTGGAGATGTTAATGAAGATGGCAATGTTGATGCAATAGACTTTGCATTGCTAAAAAAATACTTACTGGATTCATCTATTAGCATAAATAAAGTGAATGCAGATATTAACTCGGATGGAGATATCAATGCCATTGACTTTGCGAAGTTAAAAATGATGATACTTGGAAATTAATTAAATAACACCAAAAGCTCTTAAGAGCTACATTTGAAAAAGTCGTAGGTATAATAAATAACCTACGACTTTTTTGGCGTGCGCCGTATATCCAGAGAAATTGGACTACGCCAGTCTGTACAGTGTGTTAAAATCTTATAAATATGGTAAATACAGATTGGAAGGTTCTTTTTTGCTAATGTCTTTTAGAAAGTTGTTATGACACCAAGCAGATACTTTTTCATAACTGCAAAGTCAAGAGCGTTAACTTCACCATTTTTGTCCACATCAGCATTTTTTAGAGCATCTCCCGTAAGAGGTGTGGTATTGAGTATATGCATTTTTAAGAGTGCATAATCTGTTGCGTCAACTGAACCATCGCCATTCAAATCACCTAAGATTTGGACTGGTTCTGCGACATCTTGAAATAAATCCGGTAATATATTATATATGTACTGATTAATATATCCCCACCAATGAGTACCACCATTAGCTACCATAAAATAGAAGTTTCCATTTTTGATATCTGATGAATATATGAAAGTATTTGTGTATTTTTTCATTGCTTCTATCTGTGGTCTCATATTAGGATATGCAATATCTTCACTGCCTGTAGCGCAGAACAACTTGAAGTCTTGAGGTGCTTTATAACCGGATTTACTTACAACATCTGCCAAGTACTGTGCTGTTTCTGCAGGTTTACTACTTCCAGCAGTTGAACCTAATGCCCAACAGTCACCACTTAAAGGTATAAAATATTTAATATAGTCAAGACAGTTAATAAATGTATACCATGTACATACTGAACCCATTGAGAATCCACCAAATGCCCTGTGCTCTCTGGAAGCTTTCATATCTGCAGCACTACTTGATTTTAGATATGTATTATATTTAGTTTCAACTAATGGAATAACTGAAGTAGTTAATTCTTGAGGGAAACCTGCAACATCATTATTACCTTTGTAGAATGAAGGTGTAACAAAAATAGCTGGTTTAATATCTCCCTTTTCAATCATATTATCAATGATTACTTTTAATTCCTTGTTCTGACCAGGTCCGCCGAATAATAAATTTTCATCTTCACCGCCACCGTGCATCAGATATACAACGTTATACTTCTTAGAAGTATCAGACTGGTTATAGCCGTAAGGAAGATAGACGTTAAAATACTTAGTATCATTACCCCATTTGTAACTTAACCTTTCAATAGTACCTTGCTTTGAACTATTCATTTTATATTCATTAGGAAGGGGTTTGTAAATTTTCTCAGTGGCATCAACTGCAGATACCGATGTATTAGCAGCAGCTACCATACTGAGAGTCATGATACTAGAAAGAATAAAACACAGGCTCCTTTTAAAACCTTTTTTCAATAACATGGATAAGTCCTCCTTAAAATAAAATAGAGTTTTTACTTCAAATTGAGTATTACCAAGGCTCAGAGTAAGTATATTTATCTGTTCTGAGCCCTTCTTTTGTAGATGAGAAAAATCCGCGCGGAAATGAAAAATTTTTCATATAATAATTATATAATATTTGAAAAAACTTTACACTAATAATTTACATTATATGAATCTAAAGGAAATAATTAAAAGGCTTCCCGAAGGAGTAAAATTAGAGGTTTTCAGCGAAGCTGGAAAGGTACTTTTGTAAGGCTGAACTCAAACAGTAGAATCAATGAAAGACCTGCAAAAACCATACAATGTATAAAAAGATAAACTTAACATACATTGATAAGTATATACTAAAGCAAGTAAGGCATTTAAAATATTAATACTAGGAGGAAAAGCAATGTCCAATCATAAAATTTATTCAATGAGTGTTGCAAGTGTCTATCCACTTTATATAGCAAAGGCGGAGAAAAAAGGGCGTACAAAATCCGAAGTTGATGAAATCATTCGCTGGTTAACCGGATATACGCAGGATGAGATAGAGGAACATTTAAATAAGCAAACAGACTTTGAAACATTTTTTAAAGATGCGCCTTTGCTAAACCCGTCACGAACCCTAATAAAAGGAGTTATTTGTGGTGTTAGAGTTGAAGACATTAAGGAGCCGATTATGCGGGAAATTCGTTATTTGGATAAACTGATTGATGAATTGGCAAAGGGAAAATCTATGGATAAAATCCTTCGAATGAAATAATTATGAATTACTTGCTAATTGGTCCAATAAAAAAAATAAAGGGATAATTTGAAATTGACTCCAAATATAGTATAATATAGTTATATATTTTAAAGTATTACTGGTAGTAGCATTTTCTAATCAAATTTATTTATTCGATGCATCGGATATTTAATCCAAACTAACAAACAAAACTCTTATCATTATGCCATCTTCCATAGCAGTAGAGAATACCCTGAAAATTGAAAGTCATGTTTCAAAAATGAGAATCAAAAGATGCGGATATTGCCGGTTAACCGGTCTTTTGTGAAATCTCAGTTTTGAATATAAATGAAAATTAAAGTAATGGAGGTGAATATTTGAGAAAATCTGTAAGTTATGTAGATTAATACCGGCAAAAAGTTATTTAACACAAGAGTAGCCTTGCAACCAGCGGTGGAAATATTGAGCTCCGTCTTGACAGCCTGAAGAAACATAAGCTTGGTATGATAATAAATTCGCTGCTGATATGTAATTGAATATAAATGGCGGTGGGACAAAGAAAACAGAATCTGGCATCGGTTAGCAAGGGCAGATAACGTTATCTGCACAAGTACTATATTAAAAAGGAGAGTTGATTTATGAGAAAAAACGGTTTTAAATCTTTATCAGTGGCGCTTTCTGTCTTATTGACAGTGCTGATGGTTTCTTCATCTACAGTTAGTGCCGCTACTCCTACAGGCAAAAGGTTAAAGGATGTTCAAAGCAAGGTTCTGGTGGGAACTGAATTCCCAAGTGGTTTTTCTACAATGTCAGATGCTTCCACATTTCTCGCAACTGCCACTCCAGAATTCAATCTGGTAACAGCAGAAAATTGTATGAAGTGGGATGCTTTGGAGCCTTCACAAAATCAATTTAATTGGAGCGAAGCAGATAAACTCATGAACTGGGCGAAAACCAACAATTATAAAGTTCATGGTCATACATTTGTTTGGCATAGTCAAGCTCCTGGTTGGATACAGAATCTTAGTGCCAGCGCTATGGAGTCTGCCATGAACAATCATATTGACAAGGTAATGGGACGCTATAAAGGTCAGATTGAAGTATGGGACGTAGCTAACGAAGTTTTTGAGGAAAACGGAAGCTACAGAAATTCCTTCTGGTATAGAACTATGGGTAAGAGCTTTATTGAAAAAGCATTTATTCGTGCTCGTGCTGCTGACCCTTCTGCAAAGCTGATATACAACGATTATAATCTTGAGTACACTGGTCCTAAGTCAAATGCTGCTTATGAGATGCTCAAAGATTTCAAGAGCCGTGGTATACCTGTAGATGGTATTGGTTTCCAAATGCATCTGGATATACAATACGCAATTGACTATAATGATTTTGCAAAGAATATGCAACGTTTCGCAGATTTAGGTCTTGAGATATACATAACTGAGATGGATGTACGTATATCAAGTAATGCTTCATCTTCAGAACTCCAAACTCAAGCAAGCTACTACAAAAATATTATCGAGAAATGTATGGCGCAGCCAGCAGTAAAAGCTATTCAGTTCTGGGGCTTCACAGATAAATATTCTTGGGTACCTCAAACATTCTCAGGTAGAGACAATGCTCTGCTCTTCGACAGAAACTATAATCCAAAACCTGCTTATTACGCAGTACAAGCTGCTCTCGCTACAGCTCCTGCACCAACAATAGTTTATGGTGACCTTGATGGTAGCGGCAGTGTTGATGCTATAGATTATTCACTGTTAAAACAATATCTGCTTGGTTCAATAACCAAATTCCCATCTGAAAATGGTTTGACTGCTGCAGATGTAAATGGCAGTGGAACAATTGATGCGTTAGATTTTGCTGTTATGAAGCAATATTTAATCGGACTTATATCAAAATTCCCTGCACAAGTGTAATCAAAGTTAATTAAAAATAAAAAGATATGCCAGTTTGCGAAAGCAGGCTGGCGTATCTTTTTTTTAATAATAAAATATTCACTTATGACTGTTTATAGCATAAGGAGGAATGATACTGAGAATAGAATGAGAGAAATGGGAGAAAATAAATGGATTCCAGAAGAAGGAATGGAGATTTTACAATGATAAATGAAAAAAGAGAGTTGTTACCAAAACAGAGTGAGAAACTTAAAAAAATTATGTTGCAGAAGCTATGAAAATAAAGGTAAAATTATTTCAAATTATTTAAATCGGGTTTTATACGGAGGATATTAATTGTGGATTTATTAACAATCATTTTATTATTAATGCTTGGATTACTTATATCTGATATTGTAAGTCATTATATTCCCTTCATCCCTACAGCTTTGACCCAAATTCTATTTGGGATAATTATAGCCTTTGCGATTGGGGATTATAATTTTGAAATTGGTGCAGAGTGGTTTTTGTTATTGTTTGTTGCACCACTATTGTATAATGACGGGCGCCATTTTTCCCGCACAGAATTATGGGGAATGAAGTCGCAGATTTTTGGAAATGCATTCATCCTTGTAATATTAACCACAATACTTGGGGGATATATAATTAACTTGCTTATACCCGGTATTCCGTTAGCTGTTACCTTGGCTCTGGCGGCAGTTCTTTCCCCCACAGACCCAGTAGCTGTCAATGGCATTGCTAAGAGGATAAAAATACCTGAAAAGGTGATGGTTCTTGTTAGAGGAGAATCACTTATAAATGATGCTTCCGGACTTGTAGCCTTTGAATATGCAATAGCAGCCGCTGTTACAGGTTATTTTTCTCTTCGAGAAGCCCTTTGGGATTTTTCCTATACATTACTTATTGGAGCTGTAGCAGGAATATTGCTAGGGCTGATTGTAACCTTTGTACGCTTCAGACTGCGCAAAAACGGTATAAATGATACGGTGTTCCATTCATTGCTGCAGATTTTGACCCCATTTGGAGTCTTTATAGTAGCCGAGGATATTCTCCACGCTTCGGGAGTTATCGCCGTTGTAACTGCCGGAATTATTCACTCCATTGTCAATGAACATACAGAAACATACATACCCGAAGAACAGTTGCTCACAGAAAATACATGGTCAATCGTATTGTTTGTCTTAAACGGATTTGTTTTTTTATTGTTAGGAATGAATATTCCAGCAGCGATGTTTGATACTATTTCAAACCCTGATATAGGCAATTGGCTGGCTTTGGGCTATGTTGTAGTTATTGGATTTGTAATTCTCGCCATTCGGTTTGTTTGGTCCTTTTTGAGCAAAGCTCACAGTTATTATTTTAGTAAAAAAAGTGATGTTGAAAAGCCAAAAGTAAGAGAAGCCCTGATTACAACCTTAGCAGGTGTGCGCGGTGCAGTAACCATGGCAGGAGTCCTTACAGTGCCTGCTTTTTTAGGAAACGGAGAAGTATTCCCATCACGTTCACTGCTTCTATTTATAGCTGCAGGAGTAGTTCTCCTGTTGTTAATTCTTGCAACGGTATTTTTGCCATTGCTCTGTAGAAAGGAAGAACTCTCCGAAGATAAAGGGAAGCATGAGGATTTGACCTGGGCGAAGAATAGGCTTTTGCTGACGGCAATTAAAAAAATTAAAGCAGAAACAAATGAGGAAAATGAATTGGCGGCCTCAGAATTAATACACGAATACACCGTCAGTTTTCAGAGAAATCTTTCGGGACAACAATCTGATGAACAGCAGGCTGAATATTATAACAGGAAAATAAATGAAGCCCGCTTACTTGCCATAAACCTTCAAAGAAAGTATATCAATACTCTTTTGGCTAATGACGAAATAGACATAAATGTTTTCGATACAATAACCAAATTTTTGAATCTTCGAGAAGAAACTTTGGATAATAATTTTCGGTTCTCCACTACAGTTTTTTTAAAACGAGCCATGGGTGATTTTCGTCGATTAGGTGTGAAAAAGCACATTTCCAGAGGTAGCGGTTTTAATAATTTACATTTTGCAAGAGATATCCAAATTAAGGCTATAAGTGTAGCGATTAAGGGGTTAGAGGAATATGCAAAAACACAGGAACAGCCGGAATATGTTTATGCCGTGCTTCTGGACTATGAAAAAATTCTGCAAAGATTAAAGCATACAGGTGAAAGTTATAATGAAAGTCTTGAAAGCAAAAAGGAAGAATTGCGTTTTGAGGTAATGGACGCGGAACGCTCTGAAATACGCAGAATGTATGAAGATGGCGAGATAAACGCAGAGCAGGAGAAAGAACTAAGGAGATTTACCAATTATATAGAGAGTATCGTTTTATATGAACATAACGAATAAAGAGTAGATTTATATTAAATCCTTCCTACGTTTTAAACTAATTTATGAATTTCCAAAGTATTTACTATTTACCAATAATAGGATAATATTTAATAAAATTAGTAAGTAGAGGAGGATTTATATGCTTAAAAAGACATTATTACTAGCCCTTGTGATTAGTAATATAGTTGTTTGGACAATGACTTCGGGAACATCGGCTGGGGCGCAAACAGTAAACCCTAGAGATGGGGAAACAGATTCGGTGACATCATCAGCTACAGGTTATGTTAAATATGGTGATGTTAATATGGATGATACCGTTGATTCTGTGGATTTGGCATTATTAAAGGCTTATCTCTTAGCAAAATCAAGTACTCTGCCCAATGTTACAGCGGCGGATGTTACAGGTGACGGTACCCTTGATGCACTTGATTACGCTATACTTAAAAAGTATCTTTTGGGCCTAATTACTACACTGCCTGCTGATTCAGCAGATAGCAGTGATAAGATTCTTATTCCTCATGAATCATGGACGTGTGGAATGGCTAATGGAATACCTAAGCCTGAAAACGGTGTTCTTGTATTTGAAGCTACCATGAAGTTGCAGAATAGTTACGATTTAGGAAAAACCCAATATGGACAGAGAAAGGTTTTGGTAGTTCAAAATGGTAGCATAACAGGTAACAAAATACAAGGCTCTGTAATGTCCGGAGGACTTGATTTTCAGCTGACTCTTTCAAATGGCGCAATGGAAATAGAACAATTATTAGTGTTAAAAGCCAATGACGGAAGTTATATTTATCTAAGAAGTGCTGGAACAGCCATTAACCAGAATGATGTGAGGATGGTTTGGGATTTTGAGGCTCCCAACTCAAGTTCATACAATTGGCTTAACTCCGGAAAATATGCGGGCAGACGTGTTATAGACTCGGCAGCCGGAACAATGAAGATAAGTGTTTATGACGTATCTGGTATAAACTTTACACCGGATTCCACAAACTCAATAAAAGTAACTGAGCCCAGTGATGTGCCAGACCAACCTTGGGACTTTAGAAAGGCATCTTCTGAGAGAAAAGGTAATATATTTATAACTGAGTCAGTTAGCCTTGGGGCGAGTCAATCGGTAGGAGCAAGCAAGAAAGGGAGCAGAAATATTATTCCTATAACTGGTGGAACTGTAAGCGGAAATTTAACGGCTAAGATTTTACCGGCAGGTGCCGATTATCAGAACCTAGCGAATCCTATGACAATCGATGCAAGATATCTTTGGCAAACTAATGACGGAGAAATTATTATTGTGCGAAATGGGGGACAATTTGGATCTCTTGTACCTACATTTGAAGTTCGTGCAGACAGTAAATACTCATACCTGAACCAAAAGCTATATTTGAGCTCAGATCCCGGCGGTGGAGCAGGTGGAGTAACAATTACATTTTATGAAAGTATAAAGTAATATAAACGCTGGTTGACTAAAAAAACGGGGCTGTTGCAAAATAATTCTTACCTTTCTTAACATGTACGTGAGTAAAAATTTATCAATGAAAAGCATTGATATAATTTTATACGGAAGTACAAGTGCTAAAACAGTAAGTTATTGTTTTGCAACAGCACCACTTTTTTTGTTTTTGTCAGCGTTTTATTGAGTTTCGGAAGGTACCAGGTGAAAGACCAGTGATTTTATGAAACTGCCTGACAAAATGTTCTACGTTGTTATATCCGCAAAGAGTTGAAATTTCTGCGATGGTATGGGGACTATGAATAAGTTGGTCTTTTGCAAAACGAATACGGCAATTTATTACGTCTTTCATGCAGGAAATCCCAAATGTCTCTTTATACAACGCTTGCAGATATCCTGGGCTTAAATGAAGGCTTTCTGCCATGGCAGGAACGCTCCAAGGAAACCCCGGATTGTTATGAATCTTCCTTCGTAAATCCAATATTGATTGAAATTGACTGAAGTTTTTCGTATATTTGGAGGCTTCGTGGAGTTTAATAAACAGTACTTTAAGTAAATAGTCAATAGTAAGTTCTCTGTAGCTGTTGCTCAATGTATTTTCTGCTACAAGTAACTGAAACAGCTTGTGGCAATATCCGGGATCGGATAAAGGGAAAGGGATACCCAGAGGGATTGCAGTATCAATGAGGTATGGCTCGGCGGAATCAAAGCGAACCCAATCGTTAACATATTTATCTGAGCAGGCTCGGTAAAGAATTTTGTGATGTGGAGGGTATAAAACAGCACTGTTAGCAGGATATTCTATCATTTCTCCATTTACCCAAAATTGTGCTGGAGTTTGTGTAAGAACCAACAACCAACAATCATGGCCTTTTGGCATATCAAAAACAAAATTTTCAGGGTGAGTAGCATCGTACTCCACATAGTATATATGAGCCATTTCTTTCTCCAATCTTAGAATAAATCAATTTTATATTAGTATAAATCATTGTTTTATATGATTCAATATTTTACAATTTTATTGATACAGCTGTGTATATTATACGTATTGCATATTGATAATAGATACCAAATACTTTTGGGGTTATTTGAAATTATCAATTAGAGTAGTACGGTTGTTATATATAGTTATAACAAAGTGCAAATAAATAGTAGTAAAAATCATAGCAAAGGAAGGTAAATATTATGATGGAAAAAAAGCAAGGTGTAAACCCATATCTCCCGTCATGGGAATATGTTCCTGACGCAGAACCCCATGTTTTCAATGGCAGAGTCTATGCTTACGGCTCTCATGATCGTTTTAACGGTTATGCATACTGTTTAAATGACTATGTATGCTGGTCGGCACCAGTAGATGATTTGTCTGATTGGCGGTACGAAGGTGTGATTTATAAAAAGACAGATGATCCTCAGAATCCTGACGGGAGTGCGTGTCTTTATGCTCCTGATGTTACTCAAGGGCCTGATGGACGCTATTATCTATACTATGTACTCGATAAAGTATCCGTTGTTTCAGTAGCAGTTTGTGATACTCCTGCAGGTAAGTATGAATTTTATGGATTTGTACATTATTCCGATGGAACACGCCTGGGTGAAAAAGAAGGAGACCAGCCTCAATTTGATCCAGGAGTATTGACAGAAGGAGATAAAACATATCTCTATACCGGATTTTGCGGAAAAGGTGATAAATCAAGGAAAGGGCCTATGGCAACAGTACTTGGTCCAGATATGCTTACGATAATTGAAAATCCGGTGTTTATAGCACCAAGTGAACCATACAGTGCAGGTAGCGGATATGAAGGACATGAGTTCTTTGAAGCTCCTTCCATACGCAAGAAAGGGGATACCTATTATTTCATTTATTCCTCAATTGTTTACCATGAATTGTGTTATGCTACCAGCAAATATCCCACAAAAGGTTTTACTTACGGTGGAGTAATTGTGAGCAACAGTGATCTTCATATTGACACTTACAAGCCGGCTGAAAAACCTATGTTTTATGGTGCTAACAACCATGGAAGCATCTGCGAAATCAATGGTCAGTGGTACATTTTTTATCATAGACATACCAATGGAACTAATTTCAGCCGTCAAGGCTGTATTGAGCCTATTTCTATTCTTGAAGACGGCTCAATTCCACAAGTGGAAATGACTTCTTGCGGCCCAAATGGAGGCCCGCTTGTAGGACGTGGAGAATATCCTACTTATCTGGCATGTAACCTGTATTACAAAGAGGAATCCATATATACGGACTGGACCGGAGCATGGATGGATCATCAGTTCCCTAAGATTACCCAGGACGGAAGAGATGGAGATGAAGAGATTGGCTATATTGCTAATATGAAGGATTCTGCTACAGCCGGATTTAAGTATTTTGACTGTAAGGGTATCAAGAAAGTAAAAATTAAGGTTCGAGGTTATTGTATAGGCGAATTCGAAGTAAAAACTGCCTGGAACGGTGCGGTTCTTGGAAAGATACCAGTGGAGTTTTCTAACATATGGAAAGAGTATTCTGCTGATATTGTGATACCTGACGGAGTAAATGCTTTATATTTCACCTATACTGGGTCAGGAAGTGCAAGTTTGGCTTCTTTTACACTAGAATAAAAATGTGTCTACATTAAATTTTTTAAAGGGCAATATGAAGATAAGCTAAAACAGATTTAACTTATAAATCTCCCAATAAATCTTCTATTGCCTTTTTTTCAATTTGATACATTTTAGGCAAAGAATCAATTATATAGTTTAAATGTTTTTTGTTTTTAGTAGAATTATATTTCATTATGATATTTCGCATGTTTAAAGATTTCTTTTCTAATTCACCAAATATGGAAGTTATATCATTATTAGAATTGATGTACTTATTTTCTGCTAAATATTCTAGACGAGATACCATGGCTTTTTTATGTTCATAAAGCAAATGAAAATGTTTAATGTCACATACTTTTCCAGAATCATCATTAAGTATATTCTGGTAATATTTTATTAACTCATCATATACTGAAATTCCGCATATACCGTTATTGGGTTTACCTATTAGGCGGAAGTTTTCAGATGTGTTTTTAGAAAATAAATAATCAGTTAATAGATTTTTAACATTCACGATATCAAATTCATATGATGGTCTATATGATTTACTATCTTTCGCTTTCATTAATATGAAATCATTGGTTTTGTTAATAGAATTTAAGTAACTTGTTTCAAATTCAGAAAAACTTACACATGAGGGACTATATTTTAGCTCTTTATTAAAGCCTATTACATTAAATACACTTTTATCTGAATCAAAGCCATAAATCATAATTTCGTGTCTGAAATGTATTTTTCGTTCGTAGGATATTCTATCAGGTATGTAATATTCATCAGTATATGTCATTACATAATACCCGAGACTTATACTGTTTTTTATAAGATCAATGACATTTATATTGGACTTGTATATAAATTCTAAATCCAGCCTTTCATAATCTAGCAAAGGACATAAGCTACTGAAACCGCTTATTGGGTATGTAAGGAAGTTTAAAGTATTACCATTGATGAAATATTCCAATTGAATATAATTACTATAAAACCAAGCATTGAAATCTTTGTGGCTCATTGCCACTGTTAGCGGATAGGCATGATGTAAATAACAATTTATGGGTGGATTGTGAAGTTCCAATTCCATATTTATTACCTCGATTCAATATATTACATATAAAGTAATATAATAATGGTATTGAGACATAATTGACAATAATATACATAAAATACAATATATGTACAAATTATATCATAAATACAGATTTTTATCAATAAAAAATTACCATTGCATTTGACTGAAATGTGACTATCGATTATAACTGAATTGAATAAAACCATACATTTATTTATAATATAATGATAAAGTACAGCCATAAAATAGGTATACGAGGAGAATAGTTTAATATGGGTTTTACATTAGTACTAGCAGAAAAACCTTCGGTGGCAAGAGACTTGGCAAAAGTTTTAAACTGCGGACAAAATGCCAATGGATATATAATGGGAAAAAAATATATAGTAACCTGGGCTTTGGGCCATCTTGTTACACTTGCAGACCCAGAGGCTTATGGTAGTAAGTACAAGACATGGAATTTAGAAGACCTGCCAATGCTTCCAAACAAAATGGAACTGGTAGTAATAAAGCAGACTGCAAAACAGTATGGCATAGTTAAAAGCCTTTTGAACAGGAAGGATGTTGATGAACTTGTTATAGCTACTGATTCTGGGCGAGAAGGAGAACTTGTTGCCAGATGGATTATAATGAAGGCTGGGTTTAAGAAGCCTATAAAACGTCTATGGATATCTTCACAGACAGACAAAGCCATAAAAGAAGGTTTTGCAAAATTAAGGCCTTCCAAAGAATATGACAACCTGTATTACTCGGCACAAAGCAGGGCAGAAGCCGACTGGTTGGTGGGACTTAATGTTACAAGGGCATTGACCTGTAAATACAATGCACAGTTGTCAGCGGGAAGAGTGCAGACACCTACTCTTGCCATGATTGTAGAAAGAGAAGAGGAAATTCGTAAGTTCAGACCAAAAGACTACTGGACTATTTCCGCACAATTTAACGGATTTACGGTTCAGTGGCAGGATAGCAAAACTAACCAAACCAGAACTTTTAACAAAGAAGAGGCAGATAGAATAGTAGCAAAAATAACAGGGCAAATGGGTGAAGTAGTTGAGGTGAAAAAAGAAACCAAGAAAGAATTGCCTCCATTGGCCTATGACCTGACAGAGCTGCAAAGAGATGCAAACAAAAAATTCTCATATTCAGCCAAACAAACCCTGAACATAATGCAGCGCCTTTATGAGTCACACAAGCTGGTTACGTACCCAAGAACAGATTCAAGGTACATAACAGATGACATTGTACCAACTTTGAATGAACGCTTGAAAAGCATAGCAGTAGGCCCATATGCAAAGCTTGTGCAGGGGGTTATGAGAAACAAAATAAGTGTTACAAAAAGGTTTGTGGACAACAGTAAGGTTTCAGACCACCATGCAATTATACCAACAGAGCAATTTGTTGATTTGTCCTCTTTAAATTCAGAAGAGAGAAATATATATGACCTTATAGTCAAGAGATTTATAGCAGTACTTAGCCAGCCTTTTGAATATGAACAGACTACGGTAAAGCTTAATATATCAGGAGAAAGCTTCTATGCAAAAGGAAAGATAGTCAGGTCATCTGGCTGGAAAACTGTATATGACGGTTTTGGAAAGCTTGATGAAGATAGTGATGAAGATGACAATGACCAGTCATTACCGGATATTCAAAAAGGGCACAAGGCAAAAGTTATTGAACCTAAAGCAATAAACGGGAAAACTAAGCCCCCTGCAAGATATACCGAGGCAACTTTACTTTCAGCAATGGAACGTCCAGGTAAGTTTGTTGACAATAAAGAATTAAAGGAGGCTTTGGAAAGTAGCAGCGGACTTGGTACACCTGCCACTAGGGCAGATATTATCGAAAAGCTTTTTAATACGTTTTATATTGAAAGAAGAGGAAAGGAAATATATCCTACATCAAAAGGAACACAACTTATTTCTCTGGTGCCGGCTGACTTGAAATCTCCTGAGCTTACAGCAAAGTGGGAGCAGCAGCTTACCTTAATAAGTAAAGGAAAGGTTAATTCAGCTGCATTTATAGGGGAAATGAAGAATTATGCAAAAAAACTGGTGGGAGCAGTTATAGCAAGCTCGGAGCAGTTTAAACATGATAATGTAATAAGGGAAAAATGTCCCGAGTGTGGGAAATACCTTTTAGAAGTAAATGGCAAGAAGGGGAAAATGCACATCTGCCCTGATAGAGAATGTGGCTATAGAAAATCTGTAACCCTAATATCAAATGCAAGATGTCCTGAATGTCACAAGAAGATGGAAATTAGGGGAGAGGGAGAGAATAAATCCTTCTACTGTTCATGTGGATACAGGGAGAAGCTGGAGGCATTTAAAAAGCGTAAGAGTCAACAGGTGGATAAAAAGGATGTTGCAAAATTTATGAGGCAACAGGATAAGAATCAAAGTATAAATTCAGCTCTTGCCGATGCATTAGCCAAGTGGAAGAAATAATTGACACAAATAATTGATTATTGTATTATCATTATAATTTATATAGGATAACTAGGAATAAGGCTTCTGGGAGGAATTTATGAGCGTATTTGATAAACTTGATTTTCTGAAAACCAACATAAAATCATTGGGAAGTGCTGCTGTAGCTTTTTCTGGCGGTGTGGATTCTTCCTTTTTATTAAAGGTAGCATTTGATGTACTTGGAAAAGATGTTGTAGCAGTAACGGCACATTCTTCTACATATCCTGAAAGAGAAATGAATGAAGCAAAGGAATTTGCTGCAAGCTACGGTATAAGGCATAGGATAATCCATTCTGAGGAACTGGATGTTGAAGGATTTTCAGATAATCCGGTTAACCGATGCTATTTATGTAAAAACGAGTTATATGATAAAATTCAGGCGGTTGCAAAAGAAGAAAATGTAAAATATATTCTGGAAGGCTCTAACCATGATGACCTTGGGGATTACCGTCCAGGACTTAAGGCAGTAAGTGAACATGGTGTCCTTAGCCCACTAAAGGATGCTCTGCTTACAAAGGACGAAATACGTTTTCTTTCAAAGGAAATGGGCCTTAATACATGGGATAAACCTGCATTTGCATGCCTTTCCTCCAGATTTCCATATGGGGAGAAAATAACTCACCAAAGGCTTAGAATGATAGACAGAGCGGAACAGCTACTTATGGACTTGGGCTTTAAACAGGTGAGAGTAAGGTTCCATGGTGATATAGCAAGAATAGAAGTAGGACAGGAACAGTTCCTTAAATTTATTGATAGCGAAATAAGAGAAAAGGTTTATTCTGAATTCAAAAAAATAGGCTTTATGTATACTGCTTTAGATTTAAAAGGTTATAGAACAGGCAGTATGAATGAAGGATTAAAGTTATAAAGAACATGTTGGTACACTGCTGCAATAATTAATATATACAGCAGGATTTTTGCAGCAGTAAACCAAATTTAAATATAAAACATAAAGGAATCTTCTTCCTGGTTTCTTTCAGCTTCATCAACAAGATCACTAAGTGTAGTATTCTTTAGGACTTCGGAAATTGATTCATCAATTTTATTCCATACCAGGTTAGTTATTGAGCTCTCAATCCCCTCAGCCTGCTGGGAAACAGAACGCTCGGTCTTCTCAAACAGACTTATTTCAACTGCTTGCAAGATATCATAAGCAGTAATCTTTTCTGGTGATTTAGCTAATTGATAACCACCCTGAGACCCCTTGACTGAAGTAACAAGCTTGGATCTTTTCAAAAGCGAAAATACCTGTTCAAGGTATATTTTCGATATTCCAAGTTTTTCTGAAATACTTATTACGGTTACAAAATCACCGCTTTTGCCTAATTGTGCAACACATATCATGGATGCCATACCGTATCTGCCTTTTGAAGAAATTCGCATATTTACCTCCGATTTCATACTAATTATATATGTTTTATTGAACCACATACTTTATAATGTGTCAATATTTTTAGTTTTTATTCACATTTATTCCAATATGATACAATAAGAATAGTTAAAATAAACATTGACAATATTAGAAACAGACATTATACTAAATAAAAACAATAGAATACATATATGAATTATATGAATAGTATGTATATATACTAACAGGTAGGTGAATATATGATGGACAGCAAGCCTGTAATTGAGATAGAGGGATTAACAAAAATATTTTCAGGAGAAACAAGAGAGGTTAAGGCTCTTGAAAATATAAATCTTACAATAAACCGAGGCGATATTTTTGGAATAATCGGAATGAGTGGAGCAGGAAAAAGCACTCTAGTCAGGTGTATTAACTACCTTGAAAAGCCCACAAGCGGAAGGGTGGCAGTAGATGGGGTAGATTTGGCAAGCCTCAATGAAAAGGAATTGAGAAAGGTTCGCCAGTCTATGGGGATGATATTCCAACAATTCAATCTACTGATGCAGCGTACCGCAATAGAGAACATAACATTTCCTCTTGAAATATCAGGTATAGATAAAAAAGATGCTTTAAAGCGTGCAAAAGAGTTGCTAAACCTTGTTGATTTGGCAGACAAGGCCGAGGCTTATCCGTCCCAACTGTCTGGTGGACAAAAACAGAGAGTTGCTATAGCCAGGGCATTATCAACAAACCCTAAAGTTTTATTGTGCGATGAGGCTACATCTGCACTTGACCCAAACACAACAAAATCAATCCTTTCACTGCTAAAAGATATAAACAGTAGACTGGGAATAACCATAGTAATAATTACTCATGAAATGAGCGTAGTTGAACAGATATGCTCACATGTGGCAATCATTGATAAAAGTGGGATTGCAGAGCAGGGAAAGGTATCAGAGGTCTTCTCACATCCTAAGACACCTGCAGCTCAAAGATTGGTTTATCCAAATGGCAATAAAAACGAAAGAAAAATAGGAAGCCGCTGCTTAAGAATAGTATTTGATGGAAGTTCTTCTTATGAGCCTGTTATAGCCAGAATGATATTGGATTGCGGAGCACCTGTTAATATAATGTTTGCGGATATGCGTGACATTGAGGGGAAAGCATTCGGACAGATGGTTATACAACTTCCAGAGGACCCACTGACATCAGAAAAAATCATTAATTACCTGAAAGAAAGAAATCTGGCAGTAGAGGAGGTTTTTGATCATGTGGGATAGTTCAACATGGCTAATGCTTGGAAAAGGTATTCTTGAAACAGTTTATATGACATTGTTTTCTACATTAGCAGCCTATGTGATAGGCCTTCCCATGGGAGTACTCCTTGTTACAAGCGAAAACAGCGGAATTTTTCCTATGCCCAAGCTAAACAAGGTTCTGAACGTAATAGTGAACCTGCTTCGTTCAATTCCTTTTCTAATTTTATTAATAGCCGTAATGCCATTAACAAGATTATTAGTGGGAAGTACCATCGGCTCAACTGCTACCGTAGTACCCCTTGTAATAGCGGCAGCGCCTTTTATTGCAAGACTTGTGGAGTCATCCCTTCAGGAGATTGATAAAGGTGTTATAGAAGCTGCTGTTTCAATGGGCTGTAGCCCGTTTCAGATAATCTATAAGGTAATGCTGCCTGAATCCGTACCATCCCTTATTACAGGGGCGGCAATAGCAACCACAACAATACTCGGCTACTCTGCAATGGCAGGAATAGTGGGTGGAGGAGGACTAGGTGATATTGCAATACGCTATGGCCTTTACAGGTATCAAAATGACATAATGTTTATCACTGTTGCACTGCTTGTTATTATTGTTCAGATAGCGCAGGAAGTAGGAACAGGAATAGCAAGAAAGCGTGATAAGAGAAAACAAAGTTAATATATTTTTAATTTAATATAAACAAGGAGGTAGCAAAATGAAGAAAAAATTACTTGCATTATTACTAACAACGGTATTTGCAGTCTCAGGTATATTGTCAGGCTGCGGATCCCAGTCTAAAAAACTTGTGGTTGGAGCATCGCCTACACCACATGCGGAGATACTCAAAGAGATTCAAAGTGTGCTAAAGGACAAAGGATATGAACTTGAAATAAAAGAATTTACTGACTTTGTCCAACCCAATCTTGCATTACAGGACAAAACTCTGGATGCAAACTATTTCCAACATAAGCCGTACATGGAAAATTTCAATGAAGAAAACAATACACAATTAGTATCTGCAGCAGAAATCCATTACGAGCCATTGGGAATATATCCTGGAAAGGTGAAGTCACTTGATGCTATTCCTGAGGGGGCAACTATTGCAGTTCCAAACGACACTACAAATGAAGCAAGAGCACTTTTACTTCTGGAAACTGCCGGGCTGATAAAGGTAAATCCTGATTCAGGGCTGAAGGCAACAGTTAAGGATATTACGGAAAACCCAAAGAATATTAAAATTAAAGAACTGGAAGCAGCTCAGCTGGCAAGAACTCTACCTGATGTGGATGTGGCAGTTATAAACGGAAATTATGCATTACAGGCAGGTTTCAATGTTGCAACTGATGCTCTTGCCAAAGAGGAATCTGATTCTGTAGCGGCAAAGACATATGCAAATATACTTGCTATACGTGAAGGTGACGAGAACAGAGAGGACATAAAAGCATTGGTAGATGCGCTAAAAAGTGAAAAGGTTAAGAAATTTATAGAGGAAAAGTACAAGGGAGCAGTTGTTCCACTATTCTAATTTATAAATAAAATAGCGGTATAATATAGGGGTTGTCACAAAATTAATTTTTATCTTTTTAACATTACGCAAGTGCAAATCGTATCAATGGAAGCTTGGTTAAAGATATTTGCAGATGTTTATCGGCGAAGTAAGGATGTTTTACCGAAAAACCTACACGATGTGGATTTTAGCGACACCATGAATCATGGACGATGAATGTGAGCGACGGTAAAATATCCAAAGCTGAGCCGCCAGAAGCTCTTGCAAATATCTTGGAAGCAATCATTGATACAATTTTATACGGGAGTACGGTGTTAAAGCAGAAAAATTTTTGTGACAACCCCTGTTATATAAAACCTACTTAGTTGCCTTGTCGGCGTAAGTGTTTACAACTACCTTGTCATAGGGGGCTTTTTCCTTTAGCTCTCCTGCCTTATTCATTACAGTCTGGAGCAGCTCGAAAGATTCCTTTTTCATTGATGGTTCCTTACACCAAGCATCAATTTTCTTATACCTTTCAGCTACAACCGTCAAAAGCTCTGTATCGGTATCAGGAAAGGAAGGTTTCAGCACTTCCGCAATTTCTTTTGGAGAATGGGTATCTACCCATACTTGGCCTTTGTAAATAGCATCTGTAAACTTCTGAATTACATCCTTATTTTTTTCAATAAAACTTTTTTTGGCGAAATATGCTGTGTAAGGTATTTCACCGCTTTCTTGCCCTAAGGAAGCCAGTATGTAACCTTTTCCTTCTTTCTCCAGAGATGATGCAACAGGTTCAAACAAAGTTACATAGTCGCCTTTACCACCGGTAAATGCACCTGCCATAAGCGCAAACTGTATACTTGTATCAACATTTACATCTACTCCGGGAACATGCCCATTTTTATTCAATACATACTCAAGAGTCATTTCGGGAACTCCGCCTTTTCTTCCACCTATAATATTCTTACCTTTAAGATCGCTCCACTTAAAATCAGGTTCGGGTTTTCTTCCTACAAGAAAGGAACCGTCTCTTTTAGTTACCTGGGCAAAAACCTGCGCGTAGTCAGCTTTTCCCTCATTATATACATAAATGCTTGCTTCGGGGCCTGCAAGGCCTATATCGCATTGTCCTGACAAAACTGCTGTCATAACTTTGTCGGCGCCTTGACCGTTCTGAAGCTCAATTTCCAACCCTGCATCCTTAAAAAAACCTTTATTCAACGCAACATACTGTGGAGCATAAAAGACAGAATGTGTTACTTCGCTTAACTTTACTTTAGTTAGACCACCATTACCACCACAGGATGGCAGTACAAAAACAGTGCATATCAATATAGCTAGTAAAATAATTAATTTCTTCATACATAACTCCCCTTTCTTTTATTAAACTTAGATTAATATCAGATATGTTTTCTTATAAGAATTTTTTGAAGAAAAACAACACCCTGATACATGATACCTGCAGCAATGCATAATATAATAACGCTTGCCATAACCAGGTCTAGCTTGAAAACCTGACCGCCATATACTATGAGATAACCAAGTCCTGATTTTGAAACCAGAAATTCACCAACAATTACCCCTACCCATGAAAGACCAACATTTACTTTTAACGAGTTGATTATTACAGGAAGGTTCGCAGGGAAAACAACTTTTGTGAATACCTGAAATCTGCTGGCACCAAAGGTTTTAACCAGCTTTATCTGGTCTTCGTCGGTTGCCATGAATCCATTGAGAACCTCCAGAATAGATACAATAATAGATATAGCAAGGGCAATAATGATAATTGAAGTAGTCCCTGCTCCGAACCAAACAATGAAAATAGGTCCAAGAGCTATCTTTGGAAGGCTGTTTAGAATCACGAGATACGGTTCAAGGACCTTTGATAAAAACTCTGACCACCAAAGTACCACAGCAATTAACGTACCAAACACTGTACCGGCTGCAAAGCCTACAACGGTTTCTAAGCATGTAATACCAATGTGGTGAAGTAATTGCCCTTCTTTATAAAGATTGATTATGGTATTAACAATACGTGACGGTTGGCTTGTAATAAAGGAGTCTACAATATTGAGCCTTGCAAGTATCTCCCACTGTGCCAAAAACACTACAAGTATAACTATTTGTGTCACAAGGACAGATACTTTCCGTCGCTTCCTGGATTTAAGATACTCAAGCCTTTCCGGAGATAAATTCCTTTCTTGTTTATGGTTAAACATGCACATCTAGCTCCTTCCATATTAAATTAAAATAGTGTCTGAATTCTGGAGCTTCACGGCTGTTAAAAGGGGTTCTTACATCATTACAGGTTAACGATATGTTGTGCTCACTTTTTATAGACGATGGTCTCCCTGTAAGAACAAAAATTCTGTCAGCCATACTTATACTTTCAGCTATGTCATGGGTAACCATAATTGCAGTTTTATTTTCTTTCTTGATAATATAATATATATCTTCTGTTACTGCTAGTCTGGTCTGGTAATCCAAAGCAGAAAATGCTTCATCTAAAAGAAGTATTTCGGGTCTTAAGGCCAGGGTTCTAATCAAGGCAGCACGCTGCCGCATTCCGCCTGACAGCTGAGAAGGATATTTATCTTTAAACTCACTGAGTCCATATGTATCAAGAAGATTATAAACATATTCTTTGTTTTCAGGGGTAAGGGCTTTCTTAATATTAAGCCCCAGCATAACATTCTCAAGTATAGTACTCCATTCAAAGAGAAAATCCTTTTGAAGCATATAACCTACCTGCTGCAAACATTCATTGTTAAGACCACCATTTATGACAATTTTGCCGTAAGAGGGTTTGACAAGTCCTGCTATAATCGATAAGAGCGTCGACTTGCCGCAGCCACTGGGTCCTACAATGCAAATAAATTCCCCCTTGGAAATATTCATACTGATGTCAGCTATGGCAGGGATTTCACCATTTGGTGATTGATAATTCATTCCAATGTTTTTAATTTCAACTATGTATGACAAAATAGACACCTCCCGCCATTTGTATTAATTTATATACAAACTCTTAATACAGTATATTGACATAATCCTGAAATGGTTAAAGATTTATATAAAATTAAAAACGCATAAACCAAGAAGGTCCATGCGTTAAAGTGATTTTATATTCCAACAAACGGGAAAAGCAGATTAGATAAAATCTAGATGTGACTGTTACCCGCAATCATTATACACCACTGAAGAGATAGGTATCTAAGGGCAGAAGTTTTTAAAGAAACTTTCTGTAGAAACTCCATGAGGTCGATTTTTTCTCTTTAAGCCGAAAAGAATATCTTTTTTATTTTTATTAATGATATTTACACCTTCAGCACAAGTCAAAGTTGCCTTAAAACCCATTTCCTTTAAAATAGGAATTGAATCATTGCAGATATAGCCAAAAGGATATGTAAAGGTATTTGGCTCAACACCTGCAAGTTCCTTTAGTTTTTGCTGAAGAAGACCAACATCCGATAATAAAAGGTCCTTGTAGGCTTCTATAGATTCGTTCTTGTTCTTTTTTGCTCCCAATCTGTTTTTATTATATTTGTGAAGATTATATGTATGATTTTGTATTTCATAGATACCTGAGTCATTCATATTTTTAATTTGCTCCCATGTTACGTAGGAATACTGAACGTTGTTTTCGGGTATTTTGGTAGATGCTTCGGTAAACTCTCCAACAACAGATATTACAGCTTTCATATTGTAGTTTTTGAGAATAGGTGTGGCATATATATAATTATTATAGTATCCGTCATCAAATGTGAGCATAACAGGCTTAGAAGGAAGTTCCCCATCATTGTATACATAATTTATAAGGTCAGTCATTGTTATAGAAGTATATCCGTGGTCTTTAAGATATTTAATATCACTTTCCAGCTCCTTGGGAGTAATTACAAATTTGCCTAAATCTTTGGATTTTGGAATTGTCCCGTGATACATTACTATGGGTAATCTAATTCCGTTATATTTTCCCAAGCCTTCAAGTGCATCATCAAAAACGCTGATTGCAGAAGAGAAAATAAGAGTCAAAGGTAGTATTAGAATTAAAATAACTGCTAAAACAAGTAGAATATATTTAATTAATCTTTTATTAAACAATTCATACATAAAAAGCCTCCAGTTTATATTGAACTTTTAAAAGTGGTAATTCATATTTGGCTCAATAATATCATAAGTACGGTAAAAATCACGGGTCTCATCGTCCTTTGTTACTGCCGAACGATTTTTTTGAAGAAGGTTTATAATGTTGTATACATCAATCCAGATTTCATTATTACTCTCTTTTTGGGATTCATCAAAAATAAGCTGCATACCAAAATGAAGATGAGGTGTGGTAATATTGTTAACATTTTCACGTGTGCTGTAACCTGTCATTCCAAGATATCCTATAACATCTCCGGCTTTAACAATCTTACCCTCATAGAGATCCCCATGAAATGGTCTGTCTTTTCTTAAATGTGCATAATAATAATATCTTTTCTGGTCAAAACTACGGATACCTATTCTCCAGCCTCCGTACATATTCCAGCCCATTACCTCTACAATACCGGATTCCACCGCTATAATAGGGGTTCCTATAGAGCCCATGAGATCGTTGCCCAAGTGCTTTCTGGAAAAGCCAAAAGAACGGCTGTTACCAAAATCGTCGTAATGACTAAAACTGTATCCTTTGGCAATAGGGGAAAAGACCTTTAAACCGTACTTTTTCTGCCAGATTTTTTTTTCACTGTTATCAGGGTCTTTTACCTGAATGTCGTATTCACCTACAAAATTACCAAGGATAGCATCATATGCCTGATAAAAATAGTTATAGTGTTTCATTTTTGAAGTGAGTTCTTCCATTGTATGACCTTGATTTAGCTTGTCGGCAAGTTCGTCCAAATCCTTTGCTTTATACTTCTTGAAGTTTCCGCCGTATTTGGTAGCAATATATGCAAGCATTTCAACCCAGTGAAGTTGAACAGGTTTATCATGGGATTTTACGTCCATACTTAATGCCTTTTCCATTGCTTCATAGGGTACATTATATTCAACCCATTTTATGTAGCCCTCGTTACTTACCGATAATACCTGACCTGTGTTATCCCTTAATAATATTGCAGTTGACCCGGCAAGGATACAAATTATTAAACCGAAACACATTATTATTTTAAAGAACTTGGTTCTAGACAAATAAACTCACCTCTTAACCGTTTAATGAAAGACAAGTATCTACTATTTAAATCTATGCAGTACAAACCCAACATATCCTAGCAATTTATTTTCAGTTAATAAATTCCAAATTAAATTTATTAACTTATAACTTTACTTTATTAAAGTTATGAAGTAGAATAATATGTAGAAGAAAATCGAAATAGAGAGAAAAAGAGAACATTAATTTATTTGAAGGGATTGGTTTTTGTGAAAAAAGGTAGGATAATCAAGGCTTTGGTCAGCGTGATGGCATTGTCGTTTTTAATTGCAGGTTGCGGGACTCCGGGAGAATCTTCAAAGAGTTCAAGTACAGCTAGTGAAAGCACAACTGCTTCAAGCACCACTGCGGCTGTAGATCAGTCATGGGACAAGGTAAAGGAAAAGGGTGAGCTTGTGCTGGGCTTGGATGAGAGTTTTCCTCCTATGGGATTCAGAGATGAAGATAATAATATCGTAGGATATGATATAGACCTTGCAAAGGAAGTTGCAGCACGTTTAGGTGTTAAACTTACACTTCAGCCCATTAACTGGGATTCAAAGGACCAGGAATTGAACACTGGAAACATAGATTGTATATGGAATGGTTTTTCTATTAGCGAAAAAAGAAAACAAAATATACTGTTTTCAGACCCTTACATGAAAAACAATCAGGTGGTTGTTGTAATGGCTGATTCAAAGTACAACACTCTGGCAGACCTGAAAGGAAAGACAGTTTCACTTCAGGCACAATCAAGCGCTGCTGATGCAATAGATAAGAATAAAGATTTTAAAAGTTCTCTTAAAGATGTAGTAGAACTCAAGGACAACACATTGTGTCTCATGGATCTGAAAACTGGTAATACTGACGGAGTTGTAATGGATGAAGTAGTAGCAAGGTATCAGATTAAGATAAATAATGGGAAATATAGGATAATAGATGAATCTTTGGCTGTTGAGGAGTATGGTATTGGTTTCAGAAAAGGTGACGTTAAACTGATGACACAGGTAAATGACACCCTAAAAGCAATGGCTAAAGACGGTAAGATAACTGAAATATCAAACAAATGGTTTGGTAAGGATATATCTATTATAGAAAAGTAATTTTAAAGGTTACAATAAAAATGAATGATAAGTGAAACTTTTAAGGGCTGATACCTCATATATCGGCCCTTTTTTCAGGCGAATAGTTGAAAAATAGCAGCAAATAATGCATTATAAGTGTAGAAAATTGTACTATTGTAATATAAAATAGATAAGTATGGGTGTTGGCCCGGTTTGGTTAATGATTTTAGGGAGAGGGGATTTATCAGTGAAGCTGGTATTGTTGTTATTGGAAGGAATGGTAGTTTCTTTGCAAATATTTGCATTAACGCTTATTTTTGCAATACCATTAGGGCTTATTATATCCTTTGGTAGAAAATCAAAAAACATAATTATTAGCGGCATTACAAGTATTTATATTTCCATAATGAGAGGAACGCCATTAATACTGCAACTACTGGTTGTATATTTTGCACCATCCTATGTTTTTGACGCTAAAGTGGGCAGATTTACTGCTGCTGTTATTGCATTTGTACTTAACTATGCGGCTTACTTTGCTGAAATATTCAGAGGTGGAATTGAGTCTATTCCGAAAGGGCAGTATGAAGCAGGAGAAGTTCTAGGCTTTACAAAACTGCAGGTGTTTTTTAAGATAATTTTGCCTCAAGTTATAAAAAGGGTATTGCCGCCTATTAGCAATGAAGTAATAACTCTTGTAAAGGATACTGCACTTGTATCAACAATCGCTGTGGAAGAAATGTTTAGAGTAGCCCAAAATGCTTCCAGCAGGATATCCTCGGTACAGCCCTTGTTTGTTGCCGGAGCCTTCTATTATGTAATGAATCTTGTTGTGGCTCAGGCCTTTTCATTTGCAGAGAAAAAGCTTAATTATTATAGATAGTTAAAAGGGATTTATCCGGAGGGAATGTATGGAAATGATAAGAGCAAAAGATATATATAAAAGCTTTGACGGTAATGTAGTACTTTCAGGAATCTCATTTGAGGTTAATAAAGGTGAGGTTGTTGCAATAATAGGCCCATCGGGGTCTGGGAAAAGCACACTGCTCAGATGTATTAATCTTTTGGAAAAAGTAGATATGGGTGAAATTTTTGTAGAGAATGACGAAATGGTTTCTACAAATGCACATGGCAGGGCTGTCTACGCAGACAAAAAGAAGCTGAGGGAGATACGTTTGAAAATAGGTCTTGTATTTCAAAACTTCAATCTTTTTCCTCATTATAGTGTTTTAAACAACATTATAGCAGCTCCTGTAAGCGTTGCAGGAGTGAGCAAGACTGAGGCCAAAAAAGCAGCAATGGAATTGCTTGTAAAAATGGGGCTAGAAGATAAAGCAGATGCATATCCGTGTAACCTATCAGGAGGTCAGTGTCAGAGAGTAGCTATAGCAAGGGCACTTGCCCTGAAACCTGAAGTTTTGTTCTTTGATGAGCCAACATCTGCTCTTGATCCCCAGCTTACAAACGAAGTGCTTAAAGTTATCAGACAGCTTGCTGAAGAACATATGACAATGGTGGTTGTAACCCACGAAATGAATTTTGCACGAGAAGTTGCGGATAGGGTAATTTTTATGGATGGCGGAGTTATTGTAGAAGAAGGGAAGCCTGAGGATATATTTGAAAATCCCAAAAAAGAAAGAACTAGAGCATTTATAAGGGGTTTCGCCGGATAAAAAAATATGTAAATTTGTGTAAAGCAGTTGCACATTCTAAAATGTGTAACTGCTTTTTTATGGATAAAAAGTTAGCATTTTAAGTGCATGTTGTATATTTATGCAAAAAAACCAAAGATTTTATTGACACTGATAATATAATATGATATACATTTATTTGTTGTTTAATTAGAGTAAACAAAAAGTTTACTTATGCTAAATGAGGAACATAAATGAAAATCGGTGAAAAAATAAAACAGCTAAGAGTTAAAAATGGTCTTACACAGGAAGAACTTGCCGGAAGGTGCGAATTGTCAAAAGGCTTTATATCACAGCTTGAGAGGGATTTGACTTCTCCTTCTATTGCAACCCTGATAGATATCCTTGAATCACTTGGAACTAATATAAAAGACTTCTTTAATGAATCTGTTAACGAGAAGGTTGTTTTTAAAAAAGATGACGTTTTTACAAAAGAAGACAAGGATTCGGGTTATATAATACACTGGCTTGTTTCGAATGCCCAGAAGAACACCATGGAGCCTATTCTCATAAAATTGGAGCCGGGAGGCAGTTCGGAGCTTGACAATCCCCATGATGGTGAAGAATTCGGATATGTTATCAGCGGGGGAGTGACAGTTTTTCTGGGGACTCAAAAGTACAAGGTGAAAAAAGGTGAATGTTTTTACTTTAAACCTGTCAAAACCCATAAAATAGTTAATTCAGTCAAAAGTCAGTCTGTTATCCTATGGGTATCATCACCGCCTAGTTTTTAAAATGGAGGAAAATAATGAGCGAAAATAAACCAATTATATTACTACAGAATGTTAAAAAAAGTTTTGATGATATGCAGGTTCTAAACAATATCAATTTGTACATTTTAAAAAATGAGTTCATTACCTTTCTTGGGCCAAGCGGATGCGGAAAAACAACTACACTTAGAATAATAGGTGGGTTTGAAAAGCCTGATAGTGGAGATGTTTTTTTTGAAGGCAAAAGGATAAATGATCTTCCTCCATATCAAAGAAAGGTCAATACAGTATTTCAGAAATATGCACTTTTCCCTCATATGAATGTATATGAAAATATAGCATTTGGACTGAAAATCAAAAAATTGGACAAAGTAACAATAAACAAGAAAGTTGATGAGATGCTAGAGCTTGTAAATCTTAAAGGCTTTCAGAAAAGATCGGTGGATTCCTTGTCAGGTGGACAGCAGCAGAGAGTTGCAATAGCCAGGGCACTTGTAAACCAGCCGGAGGTTTTGTTGCTTGACGAGCCACTTGGGGCATTGGATTTAAAACTTCGTAAAGAGATGCAGATAGAGCTGAAAAATATACACAAACAAACGGGTATAACCTTTGTATATGTTACCCATGACCAGGAAGAAGCTCTTACAATGTCTGACACAATAGTGGTTATGAATGCAGGCAGTATACAGCAAATAGGTACTCCTCAAATGATTTACAACGAGCCTAAGAATGCGTTTGTAGCTGATTTTATAGGTGAGAGCAATATTATAAAAGGAAAGATGATAAAGGATTTCACTGTTGAATTTGCAAACAGGGTCTTTGAGTGCCTCGACAAAGGCTTTTCAGAGAATGAGGAAATAGATGTAGTAGTGCGACCTGAGGATATCAAACTTGTCAGTGAAAATAAAGGAATGATATCAGGTATGGTAAAGTCAGTTACCTTTAAAGGAGTTCATTATGAAATGCTTGTGGAAGGGCAGGATTACGTCTGGACAGTCCACAGCACCCAGATGGAAGAGACTGGGAAAAAGGTAGGTATGGTAATGAACCCAAATGATATTCATATTATGAAAAGGATGGGCTGATAATGAAAAAGAAGTGGTTGTCTTATCCATACCTTGTATGGATGGCTATATTTATAATTATACCTTCATTGCTAATTCTTTTTTATGGATTTACAGTAAAGGATGAGCAGGGATTCAGGTTTTCACTGCAAAATTTTTATAGATTTTGTGACCCTATATTTTTTGGTGTTTTATTTAAGTCACTCTGGCTGGCACTTTTAAGTACCTTTGTGTGTCTTATAGTAGGGTATCCAGTTGCACTTATACTTGCCAGTAAGGAGTACAGTAAAAAGACTACCATGTCCTTACTTTTTATAATACCCATGTGGATGAACTTTCTGCTTCGTACATATGCATGGCTAACATTGCTGGAAAAAAACGGAATAATAAACTCCATACTGTCGTTTTTCCATCTCCCAACCATTAATATATTGTACACAAATGGGGCTGTAATACTTGGTATGGTTTATAATTTTCTTCCGTTTATGATTTTGCCTATATATACAGTGCTAATGAAAATAGACAACAAGTTGGTAGAGGCTGCACAGGATTTGGGAGGAAACTGGGTTACGGTTTTCAGAAGAGTAATTCTCCCTCTTAGCTTGCCAGGAGTTATGTCAGGACTGACTATGGTATTTATGCCGGCAGTTACAACCTTTGTAATATCAAAGCTTCTAGGAGGTGCACAGTATACCCTTATAGGAAATCTCATTGAGAGACAGTTCCTGACGGTGTATGATTGGAATTTTGGTGCGACTATTTCAATAATAATGATGATATTCATATTAATAAGCATAGCAATTATGTCCAGATTTGATGAGGACAAGGGAGGAGGGGCAGCACTATGGTAAAAAAGATAATAATGAAGTCATACTTAGGTCTAATACTGCTTTTTATGTATTTACCCATAGTAGTTTTGATTGCCTTTTCCTTTAATAAATCCAAGTCCCGAGGTAACTGGACCGGCTTTACTTTAAAATGGTATGGGGAGTTGTTTAGAAATTCCCAGATAAAGGATGCTCTTTACAATACGATTGTCATAGCATTGCTTTCTTCGATAATTGCCGTTGTAATAGGAACATTGGCGGCAATAGGAATACATAGTATGAAGAAGGCAAAAAAGACTGCTGTAATGAATCTGACTTATTTGCCTGTTCTGAATCCGGACATTGTTACCGGGGTTTCTCTTATGTTGATGTTTGTATTCATAGGTACGTTTGTCAAAATGCAAATGGGCTTTTTTACAATGCTTCTTGCACATGTGACATTTAATATACCATATGTTATTTTATCTGTTTTGCCAAAGTTGAAGCAAATGAATTCAAATTTGTATGAGGCGGCTTTGGATTTAGGTGCAAGTTCATCATATGCACTTAGAAAAGTAATAATACCCGAAATAATGCCGGGGATTGTATCGGGATTTCTTATGGCAATAACCCTCTCAATAGATGATTTTGTCATAAGCTACTTTACTACAGGTTCAGGAGTTTCAAATCTGTCCATTACCATATATTCAATGGCAAGAACAGGTGTAAAACCAACAATTAATGCATTATCTACTCTTATGTTTGGCGGCGTACTGCTTCTACTTTTTATAATAAATATACGTTCAGACAGAGAGGAAAAGAAAAGGAAGTCAATTAAAACTGGTGGCATGGAGGTTTAAAATGAGAAGAATATTATCTGGTATTTTAGCAGCAGTTGTGGTTGCTGGTAGTGTAGCATTAACAGGTTGCGGAGGGGCTTCAAGTGATAAAGTAACCTTAAAGGTTTACAACTGGGGAGATTACATCGGGGAGGATGTGATTCAGAAATTTGAGGATAAATTCAACATAAACGTTGTTTATGATATATTCCCTACTAATGAAGAAATGTATGTAAAGCTTAAAGCCGGTGGAAGTGATTATGATGTTGCCATTCCATCAGACTATATGATAAAGAAAATGATAAAAGAAGGTTTGGTTAAGAAAATAAATCTTAATAATATACCAAACTACAAGTATATTGAAGAAAAGTTCAAGAATCTTTCTTTCGACCCCAATAATGAGTACTCGGTTCCTTATATGTGGGGGACTGTAGGTATTATTTACAATAAAACAATGGTTAAGGAACCTGTGGACAGCTGGAATATACTATGGGACAAGAAATATGACAAACAGATATTCATGCTTGACAGCCAAAGAGATTCTATAGCAGTTGCATTAAAGAAACTTGGTTATTCCCTTAACACTAAAAACAAAGATGAACTCGAAAAAGCCAAGAACGAATTAATAAAACAGAAAGATATTGTACAGGCCTATGTTGGAGACGAAGTCAAGGATAAGATGATAATGGGAGAAGGAGCATTGGCTGTAGTCTGGTCAGGAGATGCAGTATACATGAAGAGTCAGAACAAAGATTTGGACTATGTAATTCCTAAGGAAGGTAGCAATTTGTGGTTTGACTCTATGGTAATACCAAGTACAGCAAAGCACCAGAAGGAAGCTGAGGAGTTTATAAACTTTATGTGTGATACTGAAATTGCACTTGAAAATACCAACTATATTGGATACTCAACTCCACAAACTGAAGCAAAGAAAAAGCTTGACCCTGCGTTGTTAAAGGACATTGCAGCATATCCAACTGATGAACAGATAAAAGACTGCGAGGTTTTCGTTGATTTGGATGCCTCTATCAAGGATTATGATAAGATATGGACTGAGATTACTTCAAAATAAATAAACTTTTTTTAAGTATAAAAACCCTATGGACAGACTGTGAAATAAGTCGAACCATAGGGTTTTGCTTTATGTAATTAGTTGCCTTATCTATAATGTTGGTAGATTAAATATGTTTTTGGATAATTTGCATAAATTACTTTTCAGAGGAAACAATATACATTAAATTCTATTATAGGAGGATATCTATGGGAAAGTTATCAGGAACAAGAACTTCTGAAAACCTTGCAAGAGCTTTTGCGGGGGAATCACAGGCAAAAAATAGGTATACATTTTACGCAAAGTATGCCAAGAAAGAGGGCCATACTATTATCGAACAGGAGTTTACAAAAATATTAAAAAACGAGGAGGCTCACGCAAAGGTATTCTATGATTTATTGATTAATGGATTGGGGCCTGGCGAGAATAATGTTAATGTAAACGGGGGATACCCATTTGAACTGGGAGATACACTTGCAAACCTTAAAGCAGCTGCTGAAGGTGAGCATGAAGAAAATTCAAAAGCATATCCTGCCTTTGCTGATGTTGCCAAGGAAGAGGGTTTTCCCCAAGTAGAGGCTGCTTTTAGAATGATAGCAAAAATCGAAGGGGAACATGAGAAAAAATTCAAACAGTTGGCAGCTGAACTTGAAAATCAGACATTATATAAAAAGACTGCACCTGTTAAGTGGATTTGTACCAACTGCGGACACATACATGAGGGTACGGAAGCACCAGGAATTTGTCCTGTATGTAAACATCCTCAGGGTTGGTTTGAAGTACTAAACCAATAATAAAGGAAAACGGTTGATATATTGATAAAATTATGTAATCCTCTATTAGATGAAGATAAAATACGCAGACAGAGAAAAAGTATGTTTAAATATAGAAAATCATTGTTGTTTTTTTAACAATGTAGTTTTATATTAATGACATAGGGTATAAAGTTAGTAGGTAAATAAATTAAAATAAATGGAGGGTAAAGTTATGTGGGAAAATAAAATTGACATTAACCAAGTAGTAGAAATTAGGGCTAAAACAACAACCTTTTTTGGTGTAGGGGCTATCAACAAGATGGCGGATGTTGCAGCAAACTTGTCCGGAAGAGGTATAACAAAAGTTATAGTTATGACGGGGAAAAGTTCACATATTAAAACAGGTGCATGGGACGTAACAAAGAAAGCCCTTGAAGATAATGGAATCAAGTACTTATTATATAGTAAAGTTACTCCCAACCCAACAGTTGATCATGTAGACGAAGCAACTGCAGAAGCAAAAGCATTTGGTGCTGAGGCTGTTATTGCAATAGGCGGAGGAAGCCCTATTGATGCAGCTAAGAGTGTTGCAATACTTTTGGCTTATCCTGAAAAGAATGCAACAGAGCTTTATGAATTAAAGTTTGCTCCTGATAAGGCAGTTCCGGTTATTGCTATAAACCTTACTCATGGAACAGGTACTGAAGTTGACAGATTTGCAGTTGTTAGTATTCCGGCTAAAGAATATAAGCCTGCAATAGCATATGATTGCATTTATCCTTTGTTTGCTATTGACGACCCTGCATTAATGACAAAGTTACCGACTGAACAAACAATATATGTATCAGTTGACGCTATAAATCATGTTGTTGAGGCTTCAACAACCGTAGTAACAAATCCTTTGGCTATTCTTCTGGCAAAGGAAACAATAAGACTGGTTGCAAAATATTTACCTATCGCAATAAAGGAACCTGAAAATCTGACTGCAAGATATTATCTTTTATATGCTTCATTGATAGCAGGAACTTCCTTTGACAACGGCTTGCTGCATTATACACATGCGCTGGAACATCCATTAAGTGCCGTAAAACCTGACCTTGCACATGGACTTGGACTGGCAATGCTGCTGCCAGCGGTTGTAAAGGAAATTTATCCAGCTTCAGGAGAAGTCCTGGCAGAGATTTTTGAGCCGATTCTTCCAGGATTGAAGGGCTCAGCAGATGAAGCTGATAAGGTGTATGCAGGCCTTAGAAGTTGGATAGAGAGTGTAGGTGTTAAGTCACATTTGAGAGATGAAGGGTTTGACGACAGTGTTGTTGACAAACTTGTAAACCTTGCATTTGAGACACCGAGTCTTGATGGACTGCTGGGTATTGCACCTGTTAAGGCAACCAAGGAATCAGTAAGAAATATTTATGTTAACTCACTTTAAAAAAGTATAAAATAACTTAATTATTAATAAAACAGCAGTTGTATTTTTTACAGCTGCTGTTTTGATTTTATGTAACATTTCGGCAGAAATGAGCTATGAAAAATATACATATTCTTTTATTAATAGGTAATTTTACTTTAATATAGGAACTTTACTTTATATATGATATAAGTATACAATTATTTATATAAATCATTCAAAATATTTGTTATAAAATCTATTGAAAAAGGATATGATGTTATGTTAACAACTATCATTAATAATGAGATCTTGTCTGAAGTATTTATCAATCAATATATAAATCTTAAAAACATTTTAAGCAACATAATATAAATTTACATAATAAAAATAATTTAAGTAAGGTTGGGGAATTTCTATGCTAAAAAAGTATGAAAAGTTATTCGAAACCATCAAAATTGGTTCTGTAGAAATGAAAAACCGGTTTGCCATGGCTCCTATGGGGCCGTTAGGTTTGGCAGATGCAGAGGGCGGTTTCAATCAGCGTGGAATCGACTACTATACTGCTCGTGCCAAAGGTGGTACAGGATTGATTATTACCGGAGTTACATTTGTAGATAATGAGATTGAAGAACATGGAATGCCAAATGTCCCATGTTCTACTCACAATTCGGTACACTTTGTCCGTACTGCTAGAGAGATGACAGAACGCATTCACGCATACGATGCAAAGATATTTTTACAACTTAGCGGAGGCTTCGGTAGAGTAACAATTCCAACAAATCTGGGTGAATATCCTCCTGTTGCACCTTCACCAATTAAACACAGGTGGTTGGACAAAACTTGTCGTGAATTGACTGTGGAGGAGATAAAATCAATAATTAAGAAATTCGGAGACGGGGCCTATAACGCAAAACGTGCAGGGTTTGACGGAGTTCAGATTCATGCTGTACACGAAGGCTACCTTATTGATCAGTTTGCAATTTCTTTTTTCAACCACCGTACAGACGAATATGGAGGATGTCTTGAGAACAGGCTTAGATTTGCCAGAGAAATTGTTGAAGAGATTAAAATGAGATGCGGAGAGGACTTCCCTGTTACATTGAGATTCAGTCCTAAGAGCTTTATTAAGGATTGGTGTGAAGGAGCTTTGCCGGGAGAAGAGTTTGAGGAAAAAGGAAGAGATATACCGGAAGGTATCGAAGCGGCAAAATTACTGGTTTCCTATGGGTATGATGCTCTTGACGTAGATGTAGGTTCTTATGATTCCTGGTGGTGGAGTCATCCTCCAATGTATCAGGAAAAAGGGCTATATATACCCTTTGCTAAAATTGTAAAAGAGGCTGTAAATGTTCCTGTTTTGTGTGCAGGGCGTATGGATAATCCTGATCTGGCGCTAAAAGCTATTGATGATGGCGCCTGTGATATTATCAGTCTTGGCCGTCCTTTGCTAGCTGATCCAGATTTAGTGAATAAACTTAGAGCAGGTAAACTAAAATCCATAAGACCTTGTCTGTCCTGCCAAGAAGGATGTATGGGGCGTATTCAAGAATATTCTGCTTTAAACTGTGCTGTAAACCCTGAAGCGTGTAGAGAAACAATACATGGCTTGACTCCAGCTTTAAAAAGTAAAACAGTACTTATAGTAGGTGGAGGAGTTGCAGGTTGTGAAGCAGCCAGGGTTCTGGCACTTCGTGGTCACAAGCCGGTTGTGTACGAAAAACGCAGTCGACTTGGTGGTAATTTGTTACCCGGAGGAGCGCCTGACTTTAAAGAAGATGATCTTTTGTTGGTGGCTTGGTATGAAGAAACTCTTAAAGAACTTGGTGTAAAGGTGAATTGTAATACAGAATTAACTGCGGAGATTATAAAAAACAGTGATGCAGATACAGTTATAATTGCCACAGGTTCAAAACCCAAGATATTCAATTTGGGTGAACATAATAAGGTTTTTACAGCAGAAGATGTTCTGCTTGAAAAAGAAGAATCAGGCAATGAAGTAATTGTTGTGGGAGGTGGGTTGGTTGGCTGTGAGCTTGCACTCTGGCTTGCAGAAAAAGGCAAAAAAGTTACTATTGTAGAAATACAAAACAAACTTCTTGCATTAAACGGCCCTCTGTGTCATGCAAATTCAGAGATGTTGGAAAGATTAGTACCATATAAGGGCATTGAAGTACTTACTTCCTCAAAGATAATAAAGACAACTGAAAAAGGTGCTTTGGTAGATGTTTCTGGAGATATCAGAGAGATTTGTGCCGACAGTGTAGTTTTAGCAGTAGGCTACAATTCTGAACGGACTATTTATGAGCAGATTAAATATGATATTGACGATATTCATTTGATAGGGGATGCACGTAAGGTAGCTAACATAATGTACGCTATTTGGGATGCCTATGAAGTTGCCAGAAACATATAGGTTTTAAATGTAGATTAGCATGGATGAGCTTTCCTTATCATAAATGGAGACAATGATAAGATGGGACAAGCTATGAATTTATAAGCTAAGGAGAAATCATATGAATTTTGAAGAAATATTAACAGTAAACGTTAAAATAGAAAGTGCAATTGATTTAAAAAACGATAATGGTGATTCAGTTGTAATGATTTCTTTCACAGGCAGTGCAGACGGAAAATATTTTGAAGGACAAGTTCTTCCTGGAGGGATTGATACTCAAATTATTGGAAAGTTTGACGACAGACATACCTTGTCCGCAAGATATATGCTTGAGGGGAAGGATTACACAGGTGAGTCCTGCAAAATTTTCATAGAGAATAACGGCCACATGGGCAAAAATCTGCAAGGTATTTTGTTCAGAACTTATCCAAAGATAATAACAAATAGTAAGGCTTTAGATTTTCTAAACCATGATATTTTAGTAGGGGAAGGCTTCCCTGCTGAGGATGGAGTAAAAATAGTAATATATAGGGCAATATAGGGATACAGCTTTACATAAAAAGAACTATGCATTATTTATGCATAGTTCTTTTTATGTTGTATTAAGCTTTGTACTATGTGAAATAACAGTGAGTCCAGGCCGAATACTATGGATGCCTATATTGCTGCACTATCGCAATTTATTTTTTCAATTTGCAACTAAACATAAGGACAAAAAAAGTAATTACTAATTTACATATTTTAACAAATTTTTAAAAAAATGTATGATATCATTGGGTTATAAAAAAATAAGGAGGGTTTGATTGTGAAGAAAAAATTAAGGAGTTAATTGCAAATGGATTAATTGTAGTGGGTGCTCCAACTTTCGAAAATTTGTGAATAATAATTAAATTATTTTTTATGGAGGTAATAAGATGTTTAATGAAAATATTAACGTGTATCAAACACAAGTATCATGTCATAAAAATAGACTAATAAAAAGATTAATTTCCGTTGCCCTCTCAGTTCTTATTTTGGCAATGTCTGTTTTACCCATATTTGCGGCATCTCCGTCTAAAACTGTTAACGCTTCTGCAACACTTGCATATAATATCAAGGGTCTTAAGCACAACTTGGCAGTTCAAAAATTTTACATTGCTTCAACATATCTTTACGTAACTCAAAGATCTGGGGGAACAGTCTATCTTTCAAGGTGTCTTATGAATGGAAGTGATGCTACATATCTTGATGAAATGACACTCACCAACTGTGGTCATGGACAAACCCTAGATATGTATACATACAATAATATAAATTATCTCTATGTTAGTTCAAAGGCTGACCCATCAACCACGTATTACTGGTCCCTTCAGGTAGCCAGACTTCAATATAAGGCTGGTGCAACATATGATTATACGGATCTTCATCGATTCACTTACATGAATTATGCAAATAAGACTGGCTCGAGTTTGGGTACAACATACCGTGTTGATGGTGGAGGAAATAGTACCTACACTGTTTTCAGAGTGCAAACTACATCAGGGACAGTTACCTACTCAATTTATAACACCGCAGCATTAAACAAACTACTTGACAACAATGAACAGGTGCAAATGAATAGTTCAGCGGCGGTAAATGCCTGTGTTGCTAGTTTTACACAATCAGGAGACTCTATTGTCAGGCCAAACTCATCCTTCCAGGGTATTGATATGATTGATAATACAAAAATATATGTAACAGGAGGGGCAGAAGGAGATACTCCAAAGATTGCTTTGATGTCAAACACAGGAGCATATAAAACCCTTGTAAATATTACAAATGTAGGGAGCCATGAAATAGAGGGTGTACAAACCAAAGATGGTAGAGTTTATTTTAATATAGTTTCAGACCCAACGAATAAAAAAGATACACAAAAAATTTATTATGTTTCTGATGGAATATTTTAATAATTTTCCAAATATAAAACTTTAGTATTAATATATATAGAAACTATTAATTTAGAAAAAATATAAGAAAAATGTAATAAATACAGTACTTATGTGTATATTTAAATGGAGCACTATCATTCAGAGAGGTTCTTCGGTGTAGAGGAACCTCCTTTTCGTATTTTTGATTTCATAACGACAGCTGATTTAAAAGAGAAATATTATTTATATAAATTGGAAAGATAAAATTAAATATATTTGTTGTAATATTGATTGAAAAGGAATACAATAATATAATTATAACCAGGTAATAATTATATTTATTTCAGGAGGGCATATGGCCAAAAATGGAATCTCCATAACAAATGAAAATGGCAAAAGAACAGTCAAGGGGCTTGGATATTATGAAATCAGTCCCGTGGCAAACATTAAGGAACTACTAAAAACAAGCGTAGAAACATTTGGGGATAAAACTGCATTTATATATAAATCAGGTGCAGACACTATCACTAAATCATATAAAAGCTTTGGTGCGGAAGTAGCTAGCGTAGGTACTGCACTTCACAAGCTTGGATTAAAAGACAAAAGGATAGCGGTGATAGGTGAAAACCGTTACGAGTGGGCAGTAAGCTTTTTTTCAATTGCATGTGGTACGGGAGTAGTGGTTCCTCTTGATAAACATCTTCCTGAAATTGAAATTGAAAAACTGATTATTAGAGGCGAAGTAGATGCAATATTCTACAGTAGTCATTTTGATGCTCAAATGCGCAGCCTGTCAGAACGAATGAAAACTATCAAATACTTTATATGTATGGACGATATAGGTGAAGATTATCCTTCTTCATTTACAACTATAGAGAGACTTATTGCACAGGGAGAAAGTCTCCTAAAAAATGGCGACAGAAGCTTTACAGATGCATTCGTAGATTCAGAAAGGCTGTCTGTTCTGCTTTTTACATCGGGTACTACCAGTATGTCAAAAGGGGTAATGTTAAATCAGCGCAATATTTGCTCAGATGTAAGTGCTGTTTCTTCAGTAATAAAAGTTCTACCAAATGATGTGCATCTTTCAATACTGCCATTGCATCACACTTTTGAATTATCAATTGGTATGCTTTTTATGATAAAAAATGGTGTGTGCATAGCGTATAGTGAGGGAATAAAGCATATTGCCAAAAACTTGAAGGAATTTAATGTAACTATTCTTGTAGTAGTTCCTGCAATTCTGGAAGCCATGTATAAAAAAATGAAAGATGGCATAAAGAAGTCAGGGAAGGAAAAGCAGGTTGCAGTACTTGCCAAGATTTCAAAAGGACTTAACAGCATTAAAATAGATTTAAGAAGAAAGTTTTTCAAAAGAATTCTGGAACAATTGGGACCGGGATTAAGACTGGCTGTGTCAGGTGCCGCACCAATAGACAAAGAAATAATAGAGGGCTTTGACATGCTGGGCTTAAAGGTTATACAAGGCTATGGCCTGACCGAAACTTCACCTGTTGTTGCAGCCAACAATGATTTTTATAATAAGGCGGGTACTGTGGGACAGCCGTTGTATGGTATAGAGGTGGCTATTTATAACCCTGATGAAAACGGCATGGGTGAAATCATTACTAGGGGTCGGAATGTAATGATGGGTTACTACCATGACGAAGTCGGAACTAAAGAAGCCATTGATGAAGAAGGTTGGTTTCACACAGGAGACTTGGGGTATATTGATGACGAAGGGTTTATAACAATTACAGGAAGGGCCAAGTCAATGATTGTTCTCACCAACGGTAAAAAAGCCTTCCCGGAAGAGTATGAAATACTTCTGAATAATATTGAAGGTATAAAAGAATCCTTTGTATGGGGAAACGAAGCCCCTGACGGAGATATACAGGTATGTGCTAAGCTGATTCTTAATGAGGCTGTTTTAAAAGATAAATACGGAAGACTTCCATCTGAAAGTGAATTAGCAGACATTATGCAGCAGGAGATAAGAAGGATAAACAAGGATATTCCACAGTACAAAATTATAAGATATTTTATTATGAGCTATGATGAATTGATTAAAACAACTACTCTTAAAATAAAAAGGCCTATTGAGCACAAAAAAGTAATTGAGGTGCTTGACCAAGCAGGATTAAATATGAGGAAGGCCAATGGGAAGCTGTTATAAGAGAAAATAGTAGATAAGCAGTCCCTATACATTAGAATAAATTGGTCATTGTGGTAAAATTACCTCCATAAAGTTTAAGGGAGAATTTTACCTTTTTTTACACTTGCTTTAAAACCAAGGATAATAACGACGTATTCTTGAAAGGTTTCACAAAAATATTGCAGTGTACCTCAAAATATTTTCTTTATGAAAATGTACATCCAAGGTATGTGCCTATCTCTCCGCCACATCATACTGTTCACCTGCCGCTCTCGGTCTGCCTAAGTACAAGAGCGTTAAGTGGTTTACTGAATTGCTACGTTATTTTATTAAAAATAGCATATAAATGCTCTCTAACTGATTTTAATATGCATTTATACAATATTTTACAAAACATACTTGACTTTACAAATAATACATATTACACTATGCATTGTTAATAATTAATCAAATTACTATATTACAAATACAAGCATTGTTAATAAATAGACATAGTTATTATTACATTTTGTAAAAAGTTTACAATTAGTATGATATCAATGTTTTAGATGAGAGGGTGAAGACTTGAATCCCATTAACGATATTTTTATTTTTTTTTTTCTAGTCATTCAGGATATATATTAGCAATAATTATTACAACAATAATAGTGAAATTATTATGTACACCTATTTATGTAATTAGATTTAAGAATAGAAAATTGAAACAAATAGTTGAGCAAAAGGTAAAAGAATTATCTCTGAATATGGAAAAAAAACGTATCGGTAAAAAACAAAAAAGATATTTATACGATTGTGTCGGTATGAAAAATGGTTTCACTATGACCTTGCCTCAATAAAATAGACAGCAAGAATCACTATTTATCTCATTAATTCTTACAATATCTATGATATTTCCTTCAGCACGAATGGGGGAATATATCCATTTGCTGAATGAGTCCTTTTACGGTTATAAAACAGTTCTATGTATTCAAAAACAGCCTTTTTAGCCTCAGCTCTGGTCTCAAAATTATAATCATTTAGCCATTCCATTTTAAGTTTGCCCCAAAAAGATTCCATAGGGGCATTATCATAACAATTGCCCTTTCTGCTCATACTGCATACAAATCCATATCTTTTTAGCAGATTTTGATAGTCATTACTGGCGTATTGAATTCCCCGGTCAGAATGAATTATTAATCCTTCTTTAGCACCGGTTCTTCCAATTGCTTGATTCAGAGCAGCAGATACCAACTCCGTTCTCATATGGTTCGCCATAGCCCATCCTACAAGCCTACGTCCATAGAGGTCCATTACACCAGCAAGATAAAGCCAACCTTCTTTTGTAGGAATATACGTAATATCTGATACCCACTTCTGGTTAGGTCTACTGGCAGTAAATTCTCTATTAAGAATGTTATCTGCCACAGGAAGACTATGATTTGAGTACGTAGTCGCTTTATATTTCTTTGACACTTTGGAACGTATACCATTTGCCTTCATTAACCTTGCAACACGGCCTTTACTGGCTTTCTGATTTTCCGGAAGATTCTTTGTTATCTGAGGAGCACCATAAATTCCATGACTCTTTTTATGGATTTCTTTAATAGTTTCAAGGAGCTCTCTATTTGACTTGCTCCGATTACTTTCGCTACGTGAAAAATATGCATAATAACCGCTTCTTGATACTTGAAGGGCCTGACACATCTTTGCAATCCGAAATATGAAGCGGTGTTTATAGATAAAATTAAACTTGTTTATTTCTGATTTTTCGCAAAATAGGCCGCGGCTTTTTTTAATATTTCATTTTCCTCTTTAAGGTTAGCTAATTCCCTGCGTAATTTTCTTATTTCATCATCGTCAGGCTTAAGGTTACCACTGCCTGGAAAGGCACTTGAACCATCCTTTTCATAAGCGATTAACCAGTCTCTTACTGTTGAGTAGTGCACTCCAATTTCTTTTGCCATTAAGCTTGCTGTTGTTTCACCTGCCAATATTTTTTCAACGGTCTGTTCCTTGAATGCTTTATCAAACTTTTTTCTCTCAGCCATTTGAATCCCTCCATGTTTTTATTATATAGGGATTCCTTGTGTCCATCAAACTGGATTAAGGTCACTATGCTTGTTTTATTTGTTCTTGAAATGACAGTGATAATAATGCTAATAAATTCAATTAGGCTCGTCGGAGCGTGTAATGTATTATGGTTTAACCTTAAATATAAAGACTTTTTTTTATCCATCATATACTTGATAACCATAATAATTAACGAAACCATATATATTAAAGGTCTACCAAAAGACCATAGAAGTTTACAATACATATTATCCTCAATCATGGCAGTTATTATATTTTATTGTTCATTATCTGTTAAGTCAGCAATAGTTGTATATTGGGTGGTATCTGGTGTGTTTAATATCTGTTTTAATCAATATATGGAGAAATATATCTCAAAAAAACATATAGATTTTGATAATAAAGTGTTTAGTGAGATTTTTATGTCAATAAAAAATAATAACATGAAAGGATGCTAAAATGATTTCTGTTGCAAGAACCGAACTATTTAAGCAATTAAAAACTTTTAAAGCATTAGTTATTGTAGCCATTTTCATTATTGTAAGTTACAGTGCTTCTAATTTTTTTAAATCCAATGAAAGTTTATTAGGCTTTAAGAATAATACTGCATTTTATTCAAGTATAAGATTATTAGTAATTTTATTTGGCTATATTTTTGTATCAACGATATCCTATAATTGTATAAATAATGAAATTGAACTAAAGACGATTAGATTAGTAATAAATAAGATTTCAAGAACTGAATTTATCATTGGAAAGCTTTTAGGAATATCAGCTTTTTGGTTTTTATGCCTTACCGTAAGTTTTTCAGTTGTTTCTGCAATTGCAGGAACCTTTAGCCTAAGTATTTATCTGTTAATAATTGTGGCCATGTTTTACTTTATTTGTTTAGTGATTTTTTTATCAACAATAGTCGAAAAACAATCTGTAAGTAATTTTTTAGGGATAATAGTAGGTCTTTTAATGCCTACACTTGGGTTATGGTCTACCTTAAGTAATTCAAATATTATATTTAGGGTAATAAGGTATATATTCCCTTATTACTATATGCTGAAAGAAGGGCCATATTTATTAATTCCAGCTATTATTGGAGTGCTATTCATACTTATGTCTTTAAAAGTTTTTATAGGAAAGGATCTATAAAATGAATCCAATTGAAACGTTTAATCTATCAAAAAAATTTGGTAATAAAGTTGTTTTAAATAATATAAGCATGTCAATAGCGGAGAAAGAGCTGTTTGGCTTTTTGGGGAGAAATGGTGCAGGTAAATCAACATTTATAAATGTTTTAACAGGGAATGTAAATAAAACTGAGGGCAGCTTCAATTTGCTTGGTTATACTGATAAAGATATAAATACTGCTAAAAAAGAGATAGGTGTTATGCCGGATGTAGCTAATTTGTATGGCGATATGACGGCGGTACAATTTTTAAGATACATGTCAAATCTTAAAAATATAAAAAATAATTCAACGGATGCACACAGGCTTCTTAAAATGGTTGGCTTAGAAGTATTAGATACTATGAAAATAAAGAATTATTCATTCGGAATGAAAAAGAAAATTAGCCTCGCTCAGGCACTTATTGGTGAACCTAGACTATTGTTTCTAGACGAACCTACTTCCGGGGTTGATCCTGAATCAATTATCAATATACAGAAACTCATTGTAGATTTAAATAAGAAAGGGACTACAATATTTTTAACCTCACACAATCTGAATGAGATAGAGAAAATTTGTACGAGTATTGCAATTTTAAAAGGTGGACATATTGATTTGTGCGGCTCAATAACTGATATCAGAAAATCCTTTTGTAAGAATATCACTGTTACAATTAAGGCTGATATTCCTTCAGACATATCGGATATTAGTGAATTTGTTGTAACCAAAATGGTAAATAGCAATAAAAATGTCTTTACTTTTAAAGTGGACAGCGAAGAAGAGATTGCATATATAATAACACAGATTGTGAATAAGAAGGGAAGCATTTATTCGGTTACACAAAATAGCATTACTCTTGAAGAAATATTTTTGAAGTAAACACAAATGATTATAAATTAATTATTTAGCAACAGTAATACTTAGTAAAACAATAAGGAGGTATTATGATTCGTAATATTATAGTTGGTATTCTTACGTTCGGGGTTCTTATATTTATTGGATACATAGTTCAAAAAGTCAAAAAAAAATAATTATCTAATTACTTTGTGTATTTTTAATAAGATGATAATAAAATACGAAGGAGAGATTTTAAATGGGAGCATTAATAAGAAAAATAGCATCATATTTGGTAACGAACTAGAATAAACTTCCAGGAGCAGTAAAGTGGGCAATAGAGCAAATAGCTGGTTGGGGAATTACCGAAGCAGTTGCAGCTGGTGTAGACGCAGTAGTTGACTTCCTTTCTGGCTGTGCAGATTGGGTAATAGAAAAAATAGCTGGACTCTTAGGTTTATAATATACATACATAAACCAAAAAGCGAGCTATTAAAAAAGTTTATTTAAATTTAGTATGAATTAATTTTAATACAATTTAGTAATAAAAGCAATCATCTTATTAAATACAAATAAAAAAGCAAAAACCAGTGAATAACTGGTTCTTTGCTTTTTTTTTACGGGTGTAGTATAATCACGTGAGGATAATTATGGGGATTTATACAGGGGGATAAATGCAAAGGTTACTGGCAAAAAACAAGGAATTTTATTTGAAGCTTCTTACACTGGCATTACCAATAACTATTCAAAGCTTAATTTCAACATCTCTTGGTGTCGTGGATTCTGTAATGGTTGGTGCTTTAGGGAATCAAGCATTAGCAGCTGTTGGTGTTGCTAATCAGTATGGTTTAATAGTATTTTTACTTTATAATGCAATACATAGCGGATGTAGTATTTATGTTGCCCAATTCTGGGGTAAAAAGGACCATGATAATATAGGCAGAGTGGTAAATATGGATATCGCAATAGCTGCAGGTGCTACTCTTTTGTTGGCAGCTATAGGGTTATTGTTGCCCGAACAGATTATTTCTATTTTTAATACCGATCCTGTGGTTATTAGTCAGGGCGCCGGTTTTTTACGAATACTCAGTGTGAGTTTTGTATTTGCAGCAATAAGTTTTGGATTCAGTGTGGCTCTCCGAAGTATTGGAAAGTCTGCTATGCCAATGATAATAAGTGCGTCAGCATTGGGACTTAATACTCTTCTTAATTTTGTACTGATATACGGAAGATTTGGTATGCCGGCAATGGGCGTGAGAGGCGCAGCAACAGGTACATTAATAGCAAGAATAGTTGAATTATTTATATTTTTATTTTTTGTATCAAAGTATTTTCCACTCCTTAGATTTAGAATCAGTGAACTTAGAAAAGTTACGAAAGATTTACTGGGCAGGATAACTAAGACTACCATCCCGGTAATTCTTAATGAAATGTGCTGGGGTGTGGGTATTGCAGTATATTCAATTGCGTATGGCAGAATAAGTACTGAAGCATTTGATGCAGTGCAGATTACAAACAATGTAGTAAACATGTTTATGGTTGCGGCCTTTGGCATGGCCAGTGCTTCGGCAGTTATGACAGGACATGCTATAGGAGCAGGAGAGGAAAAGAAAGTAAGACAGTACGCTTGGAGATTTGTCCGGCTTTGTATAATTGGTGGGGTCATTTTGGGAGGTCTTTTATATCTGTTCTCTCCAGCGATTGTAAGTCTGTTTAAGGTAAGCAGTGATGTTATTGAAACAGCTATAATTCTTATGGCAATGAACTCAATTATTTTGCCCATAAGATTTACAAATATAGTTGTCATTGTAGGAGTTTTACGTGGAGGTGGGGATGCTACCTTTGCATTTATAGCTGAAAGCATTACAATGTGGTTTATAGGTGTTCCTCTTTCTTTTATAGGAGCATTGGTGCTAAGGCTTGATGTTCAGTGGGTTGTCCTCTTGGTAATGGCTGAAGAAATCGTGAAAATGATTTGCGGTATTACCAGATTAAGGTCCAATAAATGGATAAAAAACGTTGTTAGAGAAATTTGATTTTTTCATATGAAATATTGGGCATTATAATAATAAAATTGTGAATTTTCGGAGGTTTTATGATTATTAAGAGTGCTTCACACGAAATTACGGCTGTAAAGCCAAACCAATACCCGGTTAAGGGTTTTCCGGAGATAGCTTTTGCAGGAAGGTCAAATGTAGGCAAGTCTTCAATAATTAATACTTTGGTTAACAGAAAAAGTCTTGCAAGAGTAGGGTCAACTCCCGGTAAAACCAGACAGATAAATTTCTTTAATGTTAATGATCTTTTTTATTTAGTGGACTTGCCTGGATACGGCTTTGCCAATGTATCAAAAGAGATGAAAGCATCATGGGCGAATATTATCGAAACATATTTGTATTCAAGGAAAGAAAACTTTCTTAAAATGGTTGTTTTGCTTGTAGATATCAGACATTCTCCCAGTAAGGACGATATTATGATGTATCAATGGTTAAAGGGCTTTGGACTAAATACCATTATAATTGCCAATAAGGCTGATAAAATATCCAGGGGACAGATAAATCCACGTATAAATGATATACGAAAGGTTTTACAGTTGGACGGAGCTGAAAAGGTTATACCATTTTCAACGGCTAATCGTTTGGGACTTGAAAAGGTATGGGCGGAGTTTGATATTGCATTAAATGTAACGGGTGAAGAACAGAAGGTTTAAGGTGGAGATTTTGATATGGAAAAGTACACTTATACAGATGAAAATGAAAAGCTTAGAAAAAAATTAATAATGATGAAAATTATTGCAACGTCATTATTAGTGTTTATGACTATTGTATTTATTATTTTCAGAGGATTGGAGGGCCGAGGCCTTCTGTATTCATCTATAGCAGCCTTTGCAGAGGCTTCAATGGTAGGTGCTCTTGCGGACTGGTTTGCTGTTGTGGCACTTTTCAAACACCCTTTAGGACTTAGAGTTATTCCACATACGGCCATTATTGCAAATAACAAATCAAGAATAGCCAAGGCTTTGTCAAACTTTGTAGTGTCCAATTTTTTTACACCTGAGATTATTAAGGCAAAGCTGGACAAGGTGAGTATTTCAAAAACTATTTCAGACTATGTTGAAAAAAACAGAGAAATGATTGTAAAAGCCATAGTTGTGAGACTTCCTTTTTTGGCGGATTCTTTTATAAATGATGAAAAAATCGGTAACTTTATTAAAGCACAGCTCTATACCAAAGCTGAGGAGATAAGTCTATATCCTTTGTTGGGTAAAAGCTTAACTCCACTTGTTGAATCAGGTTATCATAAGCCTCTTGTAAAGGGACTTCTTAATGCTACATACAAATTTATTAATGACAATAAAGACAAGACAATTCTTGTACTTGGGGGAATAAATAAAACTCTTGCTCTGCCATTTATTGGGGATTTAGTTTATCGTAAAATACTTGAGTTCTTAATCAGACAGATTGAAGAGATAGATACAAACGACGAGGCTGAAATTAACAAACTTCTGATGTCTGTTATTCCAAAGCTTATTGATGATATGAAAAATTCTCAGGAGCTTATTGAAAAAGGAGAGATACTCAAGGGACAGATATTGAATTCCGATATTTATACTAAAGTTGTAAATATGCTGACAGAAGTAACAGTTGCTTACAAGAATTCATATTTTGAAAATGAAGCTAAACTTACTGAAAAAGTTAGTGCACTTATTGATATGATTGCCGTTGGAATAAATAATAACGACACACTTCGTGAAACAATTGATAATTCTGTAATCGGCGGCATTGAAAGCATAGTTTCCCAATACGGCGACAGAATAGGTTCTCTTATATACGATACCATGGAAGGCTGGGAGACAAAAGACATGGTGGATAAGCTGGAGGTTCAGGTTGGAGCTGACCTGCAGTATATCAGGATTAATGGAACGGTAATAGGTGGTTTGGCAGGCCTGGTTATCCATCTACTGTCCCAGTTATTTTAATATTATTTTTAAGAGGTTATTATATGGATAGGTTCAAAATTACCCGGCTTGTTGCGATACTTGGTATTGCGGCAAATATTTTTCTTCTTTCCATAAAGCTTGCAGCGGGCTTCTTAAGCCGGAGCCAGGCTATGATTGCTGATGGTTTTAACAGCGCCGGAGACGTTTTTGCCTCGGTTATGACACTTGTAGGAAACAGTATTGCTAGCAAGCCCGAAGATAACGATCATCCTTATGGACATGGCAAGGCGGAATACATTTTTTCAATGATTATTAGTATATCTCTTATGTTTGTTTCATTTACAATTTTTAAAAATTCACTATCCTCAATATTAAACAGGGAGTCCTTCACCGTATCATGGTTTCTGATAGCCGCAGCGATAATTACTATTGTAGTTAAGCTTTCATTATTTATTTATACCAATCGTGTTGGAAAGAAAATGGATAACCTTCTTGTCATTGCAAATTCTGAAGACCACAGAAACGATGTCTTTGTTACTTCCGGTACAATTCTTGGTATTGTTATGGGGTATTTTGGATTTGTGTGGGTAGATGGTGCTGTAGGTATACTCATTTCTCTTTGGATTTTTTATACCGGAATCAAAATATTTATTTCGTCATTTAAGGTTCTCATGGATACTAATATGGACCCTGCCTTTAAGGAAAATGCACTTAATCTGATTCAAAGCATCAATGGAGTTGACCATATTGATTCTATCAATGCAAAGCCGGTGGGAGAGGGCTTTATATTAATTATAAAAGTGTCTGTAGACGGAGAAATGTCCGTAAATGAGAGTCACAAAATTGCCGGTACGATTAAGGCAAAGGTAAAGGATATTAAAGGAGTAAAAGATGCGGTAGTTCATATTAATCCGTGCTAAAAAACAGCCAAGGGGAACGAACCTGTCCCACTTGGCTGTATATGAAAATATTCATTATTTCCTAATCACTTATTACGATGTCAGAGGCGGTAACATTAACAGTTTTCAAACGAAGAACATCTTTGAAAAAGCTTAGGGGAACAAAGGTCTTTCCATCTATAATTTCAGGGGCTGTTCCCAGTTGAATGGGTGCAGTTCTCATATATATGTAGTTATCTTTACCTATAGTCATAAAAATACCTTTACCTAGCATTACAGTTCTCGTTTTACCGTCCCAGTTTACATCAAATCCCAAGCTTTCAGCAATTGCACGTACAGGAACCATAACTGTACCCGTTTTATTTGTGTATGCTGAAGGAGCTTCAATTGTTTTGTTGTTAACAACTATATTCATAGAAGCGATATTACCGCTTAGTATAGCTTCTTCATTGTCTGTAGGTTCAACAACCTTCTCAAATAATACAACTATTTTATCCGGAGTTGTCTGGGCAGGAATGCTTCTGGTCGAAATGCCGTAAAGCACTACGAGATTTCTGTTTGCAAGTTCACCGCCAAAAGCTTTTCCATCCTGGGATATTATTTCTGTTTCCTTAGAAATATTTAGTTTTAACATATTATCAGCACTGATTAAATCTTTATTGAACCTGTCAATTTTTATACACTGAACTTTACTACTGGCAACATTAACAACTTCTGCTTTATATTGTGGAGGATAAATCATTAGTGATGGTGCATTCCCATTATAATATCCTGTGATAAGAGCTCCAACTTCAATTTTTTCATTATTAATTACGTATGTATTGCTGGATATTATCAGGTTTGCTTGTTCTCCGTTCTGATCTTCAACCAGAGCAAACTTTGAGCCCTTCACGCCTTTATAATCAGTTATTTCCTTAACTGTACCAGTAAAAGAGCTTAAGGTAACTTGGTTCTCTCTTGTATCTGTTTGCTCAGAAATATTGACTGCATTAAGATTTTCTGTGTAATTTGCTAAAGATGGAGCAGATGAAAGTGATATAATTGTGACTGCAAATAATCCTGCTATTATTCTTTTGCTTTTCATAGTACGATACTCCCTTCGAATTTATATCATATTTATTAGACATAGAAATATTATTTAAGTTCCCAAAAAGATTAAATAAATTTTTTGTTTAAAGCTATTTCTTTAGGGTACATATATAACTGTCGATAAAATTTCATATTAAAATAAAATATAGAATTATATTGGGAGGATTTTTAGTTATGAAGAAATTTGTTTGTTCAGTTTGCGGATATGTACATACTGGTAATGAGGCACCTGATGCTTGTCCTCAGTGTAAAGCACCAAAGACAAAATTTATTGAGCAGTCTGAAACATCAGCACAGTGGGCTGATGAACATAGAATAGGCGTAGCACAGGGCGTTGATCCAGAGATACTTGAAGGCCTGAGAGCAAACTTTATGGGAGAATGTACAGAGGTTGGAATGTACCTTGCTATGGCAAGACAGGCTGAGCGTGAAGGATACCCTGAAATCGGTGCTTTTTACAAGCTTGCTGCATGGGAAGAAGCTGAGCATGCTGCAAAGTTTGCAGAATTGCTTGGAGAAGTAGTTCATGCTGACACTAAGAAAAACCTAGAGTTGAGAGCAGAAGCCGAAGCTGGCGCATGCCAAGGCAAAAAGGATCTTGCAACACGTGCAAAGCAGCTTAACCTTGATGCAATTCACGACACAGTTCATGAAATGTGTAAGGACGAAGCAAGACACGGAGCAGGATTTAAGGGCTTATTGAACAGATATTTTAAATAAAAATTAGTACAATATGATATAAAAAATACAATTCTTACTATCGGTAAACCGTTGAATACTAAGGCTTTTGGGCTACAGTACACGAAACTGATTTTAAGGATTGTATTTTTTTGTACTTTTGATTATTTTAGCATGTATTTATTTTTGTGGGAAAACGGTGGGAAATTCATCGAAATTAGCCCACAATTCAGAACTTTTCCCACAAATGGGGTGTAGACTAGAAGGGAATAGGGTTACGGTGCTTTTTGAACAATCGTGTGTGGGAAAAATTATTGACAGACCTCTCATCAATGAGAAATGGTATGGATGATTTTAGGGAGGTAGGGTGAGAGTATTGAAGTGTAGCGTAAGAAAAAGGAGCATCATGGTCATTCAGAGTAGAATTAGGAAAAGCAGATGGAAAACGTAAACAGATTGAACGTAGTGGCTTTAAGACTGAAAAGGAAGCAGTAGATAGAAAAATAACTATATCACATAAATTTTCCAACTGACCATGCCCAGTTTGATAGATACGGCTTATATAACCACAGGACAATAAATCAGCAAGCGGTGGATGAATACAGAATCACCGAGAGAAAAAGCAAGGGCAGCTTCAAATTTAATTAATAAACACCTAAACTTCCAGAATATAATATTAGATACTATAAAAACAATCTTTTACTTATTTTTACAATAATGTATAATTTTTGGCATAGGATCTGATCAGGTGCATATAAAAAAATTTTAAGGAGGGAAAACATGAAAAAAGGTTTTATATTTTTAAGCAGTATTATGCTTACTTTTATGTTCATGCTTTCAAGTATATCTGTGTTTGCAGTCGGGAATAATACATGGACGGATAAGGCAGCAATTACTGTACCACGGTATGATCATGAAGTAGCCATATTAGATGGAAAGATATATGTGATAGGTGGATATAACAGTAGTGGCTATCTTAATTCAGTGGAAGAATACGATCCTGCAACAGATAAATGGATTACCAGAGCAACAATGCCAACTGCAAAAGAATATCATCAAGTGGCAGTAGTAGGAGGAAAAATATATGTCATAGGTGGACAGAACAGTAGTGGTTATCTTAATTCAGTAGAAGAATATGATCCTGCAACAAATACATGGACAACCAAGGCACCAATGACTATAGCAAGGTTTAGACATGAAGTAGCCGTAGTAGATGGCAAGGTATATGTGATAGGTGGAAGTAACAGTAACAGTAGTGGTTATCTTAATACAGTGGAAGAATACGACCCTTTAAGAGATACATGGACGAGCAAGGCCTCAATGTCCATCGGAAGAAACTTTCATAAATTAGCCGTAGTGGCAAGAAAAATCTATGCCATAGGTGGATATAACGGTAATTATCTTAATACGGTGGAGGAGTATGACACGGAATATTCTTTACCTCAACCACCAGCTAAACTGACAGTTTTATCCGGCAATGAAAAAGTTGATTTATCATGGGAAGTTGTGGATAGTGCAACTAGTTATAACATAAAACGTTCCGAAACTTCAGGTGGTCCATATGAGACAATTGCAAGTAATATAATGGCAACAGAATATACTGACACTGATGTTACCAACGGAACTACATATTATTATGTCGTATCTGCTATAAACGAAACCGGTGAAAGTGAAAATTCAAATGAAGTATCTGCAACACCTGAAAATCCAGCCATAACCCTTGAAGTAACCTCAGTTGACAAAGCAAAGCTTGGAGACGAAATAACCGCAAACATAGTAATCCATAACGCTGTAAACATATGTGCCGAAGATTTGAAAATAGCTTATGATACTTCAAAATTACAATTTATAAGTGCTGAAAATGCCGATGGGATGAAGATTTATAAAGAGGATGATATCGCTGTCGGGATTAAAAGGTACATAACTGCGTGTCTAGGTAAAGCCAATGCTGCAAATGGTGATAAAGTATTATTAAAGTTGAAGTTCAAAACCATAGATAAAGGTGAAGCAAAGATTGATATTACTAACGGACGTATTGCTGACAACGCTACTCTGGAAATGGATATTTCACAGGAAAACTGTGGTGAAAAGACAATATTGATAGAAGGTCCAAAGGACGTCAATCGTAATGGTGAATATACTCTTTTGGATTTAGGTATTACTGCATGGTATTACGGTTGTGCCGCAGTTGACACGGATAGCAGCAAATATGATACCGACCAGGTGGTAAATGGAAGGATTGACGATGATGATTTAGCTGAAGTAGTAGCTCAAATACTTGCTAATACCAACTATACTGCTAATATATAATTAAATAATTTTAAGTAAAAGAACTTACCGTTTGGTAGGTTCTTTTGCTATATAAGGAGGTTTTTATGACTAATACTAAAAACAAATGTTAAAACAGGAAGGAGATATAAATAACAAGGATAGTTCTGATTATACCAAAATGAAGGAATTCGACTTGGAAGAACTTCTGAACAGATCTCGGAACAGGAGAAAAAAGAACTTAGGCTTAGGCTACGGAGCTTTGGATAACAATTCAAGGTTTCATTTACTTTGCTCCAGAATAAAGAAACGCATTGATGAGGAATGGATTAGAGAGCAGAACAAGAATAACCAAAAGCTACTTTTAGAAAGACACAGAAAGGCCATACTTGGAAAACCCACAGAAGTAAATTACCTGAAGGATAAAATTAGGGAATATTTAAAAGCTAACAGGCTTGAAAGTGAAGGATATCCTTCATGGTACAAAAACCTGGTTGATGCAATATTTCATGAAAATTGGGGGATAGCGGGTATTGCGGAGTGGATGGACATGCCGGAAAGCTCGTCGGCAAATATTATAGGTGATAGGATATTTTTCCTTATAGATGGTAAACAAGTGCTAAGAGAGCAGAGAATAAGCAAGAAAAGGTTTGAACAGTTAAGACAGGCTTTTATGCTGGGTGATGAAACCAAAAGAGCCAATGAGAACTATTCAGAGCTTTATATGTATTCAGGAGAGCGTGTTACCGTGTACACCGGAAGGAGGGTTATTGACGGCCAATCCGTTATGGTATTCAGAAAGTATGTAGTAAAGGTTTTGACTTTTGAAGAGCAAGCCAGACGAGGTACTATTCCTATTGAATTGGTACCGGCACTGGAAGCACTTGTGAAATGCGGTGCTAAAGTAGCATTTATAAGCCCTGTTCGTTCAGGAAAATCCACCATGCTGTTAACATGGCAGTTATGTGAAGACTCTGAACTGGAGGGAGTCCTTATACAGACAGACCCTGAAATTCGTATACACGAAGTAATGCCAAAAGCTCCTATCATGTCGTTGATTGCAGGAGGAAAGGAACTCTTTGAATTATCATCGGAAATACTTAAGTCAGATGAAGACTACATGGTTGTTCAGGAAGTCAGAGATAGCTACACAGCATACATTGCAGTTGAGGCAGCCAATAAAGGGACAAACCGCTTGAAGATAACTGCTCACTTGTCAAATCCGGAGGATTTCTGCTATGACATAGCCAACAAGATTCAAGGAGTATACGGAGGAAACATTGACTACCAGATGTTAAGAGTTGCAAACAGTTTTAACTTTCTCTTTGAAATGGTTCAGCTTCCGGGTAAAAGGTCACAAAAAAGGCTTAAATCCATATATGAAATCCGTTGTGAAGGATACAAAGGTTCTCTGACATAGTGTATGTTGCAACACAAACAGCAAGATTAGACGGATATTTCAAGCAATCAACTATAGATAAGCTTAAATCAGATTTGATGAAAGAATTTCCGGATCTTTCTGATGGAGATATATATATTAACGTAACAACGACCATGAAATACAGGACGAATGGATTTGACGAAAGGGAAGCAATATACTACGATATCAGGATTCCAATTAGAAAAATAGTTGCAGTTCCGGCGTATTGGGGAATATCTGAGAGCGAAAATCAAACTACTGCCAAAAGAGCAGGTTTTGTGTTAAGTGAGGTGTTGGCGCCATGAAGGCTTTTCTTTTCGGTATAGCAGCCTTCTTTTTCGGCTTGATTGTTGGCTTTTCTGCCATGATTACAACCTGAACCATATGCACTATAACCAGTTAAGAACAGTAGCAGAAGAAGCATCAGTAGCAGCAACAATGTTCACAAATTTACAGGCTGAAAGTGAGGGGAAAATAGTATTTAACCAGACAGAAGGGCATAAGGCCATAAAGGCAGTATTAAAGTCAATGCTTAAGACCGATGAAAACCTCAATCCTTTGGGGGGAGTTATTGGCAGGAGAAAATTACATATAAAGCATACTTTTTTGATGATTCAAATACAACATATCCAAAAAGTTTTACTGATCCGGAAACAGGTTTTAAGTTTGAGGTGCTGCGACCTTCCGTTGTAGTTACAATAAATGCCGGTAAAGCTAGATACACTATGTCAGGAATTATAGATGATACAGCAAATATCCGGAGTGCGGCACATGAGATTGTGGGGTGGTAAAATAAAAAACATGCAAAAAATCAGTTCCGGGGATACTGAAATGAAATGCGAAAATCCCTGAAACACTTGAAAATACTTGATTTGAGACACTTTTATGGTAAAATATACATATAAAGTAAATAGATTCAATCACCAAGTTTAAGGTGATTGGATGTAAACAGGGTGGTAGTCACTCCACTTCTTACAAAAGAAGGGGGGTGACAGTAATGAGTACATTTGAAGCATTAAGCTTAATGTTTGGCTTTAGTATGGTACTGCTTACATTACTCTCCGTAATTGTTTCAATAACAAAAAACGGAAAAAAATAATCACCCTGTCTCGCACACAGAGTGATTAATTAACTTTTAACCATTTTGAGTGACTGCCACATCTTGTGGACATTCAATCACCTTAATTATATTATACCAAGTTTGATTAAAAAGTAAACTATAAAACCAATCTTAAATTCAAGTATTTTACATTTATAAAGGAGAATAGAGCGTATGAAAAACAACCTAAGAAAAGCTATATCGGTTATCTTAGTAATTTCATTTATACTTCTTGGAGTTTTTCCGGCCTTGGCTGATAATAAAGAAGATACATCAATAGGTATGAGAATGAAGCCTTTGATTGACAAATACAACAGCCTGACACAAGCAAGTCTGGATACTGAACTGGCTAAGTATTCGGATATTAAAAATCACTGGGGCAGGAATTTCATATCAAAAATATCTGCCCTTGAAATAATATCAGGCTTTCCTGATGGAAGCTTCAGACCCGATGATAAACTACTGGGAGGACAGTACATTTTGATGCTTATGAGAGCAATAGGGTATCGAGCTGAATTACCTCAAGGATTGGCATATTACATACCCTTCGTTGACATTGCTTTAAAAGAAGGTATTCTGTTAAAAGACGAAATTTCAGATTTCACAAAACCTATTACCCGTGAGCTTGCGGCAAGCCTAGCAAGAAGAACCCTGGGAAAATATGAAACTGTTCCAAAGGACTACTTTGTAAAGGGAAGCGACCCATACCCATCCAAGGGTGACAAAGGCTTTTTTGACAACGTATATGCAGGCTACCAGAAGCTTAAAATGACAGATTACCCTAGTATAACAAGCAAATACCTTCAGGATGTAATAGACTGCTATCGTGTAGGGCTTTTGACAGGCAGTAACAACAAATTCAATCCCAAAGGTACTCTTACCAGAGCCGAAGCATTGGTAATAATAATAAAGCTGCTGGACAAAAAGGAGAGAGTAGAAAGCGTTCCATCGTCAAGTGAAAGCTTTAAATGGACAAACAGCAATGCCAACAATGGCGCATATGACAATGAATCCGCAGGTTTCTACGAAAACAAGGAATACACTCTGTATAAAGGTTTGTTTCCAATGATGGAGATATGGGAAACAGCTCAAACAATGTACAACAACCGTAACCTTATAACAGGTGGGAAGATAGACTTTACTTTCAGTGAGAAATACAAAAGCTTTGCAGTAAACTATTTTAATGGTGAGGATCACTTTAAAAAGTATATGAACTATAATAATGGAACTATTTTACCTCTAAATGGTATGGGAATAGCTACTCAAAGAAGCCAAATACAGAAGGGACAAAAAGAAAGCTTGTATGATAACTGTGACGGTTGGCTTTATGAGATATCAAGTTATGAGGTTGATAAATACAATAAGGATTTGAAAAACTACGTATATGAACTACTGAAGCTTTGGTTCGGTAAAGACTATGAGCAGGCCAAGAAGATACATGACCAATATTTAAACATTGCTGTGAAAGGTGCTGACTGGAAAGAAGGAGTGTATTTTCTCAACAACCGACAGATATACGTAGGCGGAGGCAATGGTACAACAGGAATTAATGGTGATGCATTCAAATTCCAAGTATGGGCTAAGGATTTTATAACCAAGGATACGATGTTAAAATTAAATTAAAATTCGAGAAGGTGATTTAATTGAATAATAGATTAGTTAAGGTGCTGTGCATGATAATGTGTACAGCTTTTTTTATTGCATTTTTTCCTGTGATTTTCAAGATAAATGCAGCAGGAAACTATACATCCCTTAAATACGAAAATGGGGGCATGGAATTTTTTGACCAGAGTACTTATAACAGCTATCAGAAGAATAATCAGCTACCAAAACTTATCAATGGAACTACTATACCATTAAAGGTAAGTGGATACTATCTCAACTATAGATTGTTTGTACAAAAGAACCTAGTTGTGTACGGAAACTATAAAAGTGTTTCGGGAAACTATTTTAAATGTGGTTATCAGATACATAGTGATTTAGACAATAAGCAACCTGATATTTATTATGATGGTGGATATTTCTTAAAGCCGGAGGGAGTCTCCTGCAAGGGAAAGGAGCAGAATCCTGAAACTCACGGAGATAAATGCAAGACTAATCGGGGCGAGTGGAAGTATATGGGATTTGATGTAAATGGAGAAGTATTTAGTAATATGTGGATGATAAATGTAGCAACAGAAACTACTTTTAGGGAAAGAAATTGGATAAAGGAGCCTTGGAATGATAAAAATGAAGTAAATAAAAGGCTTGTGGCTAGCACAAGCACATATAATGAAGCTGCATACAATAAAAAGAATATTTACACACTACAGACAGTCCAGAAACTAAAAGACTGGATGTATAAAACCTTTACTTCAGTAAATAAGTTTTCCGGAATACCGGACGGAAAGGGACACTATGACCCCAATGTATATCATCAATACCTGTATGTACAGTCCGCCCCTACAATTCAGTATTCCGGCAGCGGGAAAATGTGGCATGTAAGGCCGCAACAATGTCAAAAATCTTACCATATACAAGGGTAAGCACATTTGTGAAGAGTGCAGACAGGATTTAAAAGAAAAATAATCAGGTGTAGGTTTGTAATACAGAATGTAAATAACCTGTGTTAAAAGCAGTAATTCTTTATGTAATGATACAGTGCTTTTTTGAAAAACAGAACGGAATACCTCAAGTCTATAAGCTTAACGTCTGCATTTGCTATACAAAGCAGATTGGAATTTGTTTATGCGTTGGCGGCGATGACATGTATTTTGATTCTGGGCTTCTTGATAAGCCAGCGCCGCTAACTGTTTTTCAATTCTGCTGATGGTAAAACAAGCATTTTACACTAGCAATGTGCTGCAGATTTGCCGCTGGACAAACTATAATAAAAAGGAACCCATTTCTGAGTTCCTCATTTATTAGTATATAATGAATTTCAAACATGATTATGTAACACTCTATACACAGTATACCTGAACCGTCTGCATCCCGTTCAAATGTAGAGAACTCAGGTATTAGGTTTACTTATATTCCAAAGCTAGAAATATTATAAGCAGCGAAATAACGTACGGGCCATGTACAATAACCTTTACCATCAAGATTTTCACAATACTTTGGTGATACAGATTCATAGACAATATATGCATAGGTGGTGCCCATTACAACACCCTCTGCCATAGGAGGAAGTTCTGTCTGGCGTATCTCTGTCTTTGTCCTTGTGCTTTGATTCCATTTATATGAATACAAGACTGAATTATTGGTTCTTCCCCATGATGTTGAAACCATCATTTTGTCTCCTCTGACTGAAATGCCCTGTGCTTTTTCAGGAATTTTAATCTCAAACTGATATGGTAGCGTTGGAGAGGTTGATGTCTTATTTCCTACCGCATAGCAACGTGCAAACGGTTTTTGTACACTAGCATCTTCGCTTTCGTTTATATCTTTAGGGTTATAGTAATGTCCAATCCAGAGATAATTGTTCACAGCGTCATAACACATAGTTGAAGCTTGATATGCCAAATCTACTGATTTATTATATGATACTTCTAAAACTTTACCTTTACAATCTGCCAGTTTAGAATATTTAAAACATCCAACTGCTTTTCCATTAGAAACCCATATGTTACCACTTCTATCGCAGTCATAAGCAACTCCTCCTACGTGTGCAGTACCAGGTAATTTGATTGTTCCGAAATAGGATTTATCACTTTCATTAAAAACATATATGACTGACCTATGTTTGGAAGTGGATTCTTCACAGCACGCAGAGATCAACAGATATTCACCTGCAAAGGTGATTCCTTGTGGAACCATTTGAGTACATCCACTGTTTATAGAGGCATTCCTTACAAGGCTATAAATACTGTCATACGTATATGACGGTGATGGTGTTGGATATATTGCTGCAGAGGTAACAAAACAGCACAATACTGAAAATACAACTACAAAAGTCAATAACTTTTTTACTAAGTTTTTCATTTAAAAATCTCCTTTAAATTTTTATTCAATACTCAAATAGTGAACGGTAAACTATTCGCAAAAAAGTATAACATAGGAGAAAAGCAAATTCTAGTATAATTTGGTAAATATACCATTTTTATCAAATAGGAAGAGTCGTCCATACTCGAGAAGGATTATAATTAACATTACTCTTTAATATAAATGTGTGATAGCTATGGAAAAGGAAATATTACCAGAATTTCGAAATTAGCATCTTGGGTCCGGAGGCGGAATTCCGGTTGTAAAAATATTTGTGAGAAGTTTGCTTTTTCAGCAAAGATTTTGATGGGCAGCATGTAATCTTAATTTTCATTCTGTATTAGTAATTACAAACTGATCCTGATTGAGGAAGATATAATCCGGCTATCAAATCTTATTACAAATCCTGCATATGTTCACATTGAAAATACAGACGTCAGAGCTTCCATGCCGATCATTGAAAGTCTGGCGGCTGAAACAAAGGGAATAACTATGTCAAGAAAAAATACTGAATAAATACCTGTGAACGGAGCATTACTAAACTGCATCACACCTATTGGTATGGAAATTAAGCAGAATTCAATAACTGTAGGTGAAAGCATGGGGAAGGTATACGGGATAGTCAAATATCCTCAAATCAATCGGTGCAACGGTATCCTGGGTAGAATTAAATAGTGAACTTGGGCATTTGGATAAGATAATAAACTTTACACCCGGTTTTACAGCAGTTACGGAAAATTGCTTTGAGCGTGATGGTGTAATGTATTTTAAAAGTGAAATACCTGAAGAAGTAAACTTTGTAATAAATGATATGAGCAGGGTTATCCAGAATGAAAGCAACGAAGGAGCATTAGAATTCACAAAGAACTGTAATGTAGCAATACTCTGTGGTACAAGCAAGCCATATGAGCTGTATGAGATAAAGGAAAAAATAGAGCTGCTCCAAAAGTACGGTTGTAACAAAATTAATCTTTGCCTTGCATTCACACCGGAGAATGAAAAAGCTCACTTAGCTGATTTATTCGGAAACAAGCATGTCAGCGTATATTTTACCGAATACACTCCTGATATGTTTGCAGAGAATGTAAATAGTGAAGTATTCCAAAGAATACTTCAGGAATATATCAAAGAGAAAACAAATGATAATATGGTTAAACTTTTCTAATTTATCAAGGCTCCATGAATAAAACTTCATGGGGCCTTATCAATTACAACAGAAAAAATGGAGGCTTAAATAAATATGTATATGAATGAGGCTTTTGACAGTATTTGTTTTAAAGGAAGTATAGTATCCCAAAGTGCAAGGTTCGTATATCTGTGTCTATGCAAACATGCTGATAATACTAATCAAACCTGTTTTCCATCACTGAATAGAATAGCTCAGATAGTAGGTAAATCAATCTCAACAGTAAAAAGAGCCATAAGAGAGTTGTGTAAATATGGAGCAGTAGAACGTACTCCGCGATTCAGAAAGGACGGAGGACAAACCTCAAATTTATATAAAATAGTTCCTTGTAATTTTGAAGAAATATCAAAAAATGAAGCTGAGAGCAAAGCGGATCAAGACCAATTTGAAAAAAGTGAAACGATTCAGGATGATATTTCTTATTCAGTACCTGAAGTTAATGAACCGGCTCGTGCATGCACGCCATACATTGACGAAATGGAACGTGATAACAGAGAGCAAAATTACGAAGAGAACAAATTCCTTGAAGAACTAGAGGCAAATGCTATTGATGTCTTGGAAGATGTACATATTCTTAATGAAATTACAGATAACAGTACGAAACCTCATTTTGATAAGACTGTAATAAATGCCAACCGTTCTAAGTTAAGTAAATGTATAAATGTTATAAAAAGTAAAGTGGTATATTGTTTTGAGTCTCTTAATCAAAAATTCCAATGCCAAAATTTAAACATTTTTAAGAAAAATGAACTGGGGGGAGGTCATGAGCGACCCCCCAGGAACTTATCCATTTAACTAGGGTTACTGAAAAAGAAAGTATGTATATTTATGCAGTGATGGTTAGGTGACTATTTTAGAGATCCTTTGTGGTTTTGGGAAATAGGGTCAAGTCTTTCTGGTAAATAATAGGGGTATAGTAATAGAATTGGTTCACTTATTTTGAACGAAAATTTAATTGACAATTTTAGTTCTGATTTTAAAAATTATGAACATTGCAATTAATAGGATTTAAGATAATAAGTGATTCTGTAGATAATAAACAAAGTGAATATGTGTTTATCATTAAGATTGAGCTATGAACTCAGGCATTAATTAGTAAACTATATAGAGGCTAACTTTCTATATTATAGGGGAGTTGGTCTTTTTCTACATTACAAGTTAATTTTAATTATTGGGTGCAATTAAATAAGTTCTTGTAAAAAAAATGGAATAAAATATATAATGTGGGTTGGGGTATAAAAAAAAGGAGACCAACTATGTATTGCAAATTAACCATTAAAAGCTCTGAGAATATTGTGTTACCGTTTCAATATAATCATTTAATACAGGCACTGCTGTATAACTTTATTAATGACAAAGAATATTCAAATTTTATTCATAACAAAGGATATACCTACAATAACCGTAATTTCAAGCTATTTTGCTTTTCAAATATTTTGACGAGACCTATAAAAATTGATAAGCAGTCCAAAAAATTTGTTTTCCCTGAAGAAATTTTAATTTGTATATCCTGTGTGGATTCTGAGTTCCTTAAGTACATATTTCAGAGCTTTGCTGTCAGTGAAAAGGAGCTGCGACTAAGTAACAATCAAGCACATATTTCAAATGTATTTTTTAGACAGGACATTCAGAATTATGAAGAGGAAATGGAAGTAAAAACTCTTTCACCTATAACCGTCTACAGCACTTTATTTTCTGCTGATGGAAAAAAGAAAACCTATTATTACAATCCAAATGAAGATGAATTTTCTGAAAATATCAGGAAAAATCTAATAAAAAAATACTGTGCATTTTATAATGAAGAGCCAAAGGATTTGTCTTTTTCTATAAAGCCAATAGGAAGGATAATGGAGAAAATTGTTATTTATAAGGGCTTTGTTATAAAGGCACATAGTGGAAGCTTCAAGATATCAGGCTCACTGGATTTGAAAAAAATGGCTTTTTCCAGTGGACTTGGCAGTAAAAATTCGCAGGGCTTTGGTTTTATTTTGCCTAAAAATGAGGAGGTGCTTTAAATGGACATGCCGTTGCTGATTGCCGATATTGGCAGAAGCTCGGAAGGGGGAATTTATGACAAGCTAGGTAAGAGCATAAAGATTGCGTCAAAGGATTTAAAGAAGGATTTGATTAATGTATTTTTGGATTTGAATATTGACAAAGGCTGTATTGAGTTTGATGTTCAACCATATTATCCTTCATGTGAAAAAGATTATAACTATTTTGGAAACAATAGTGCATCCAATGTGCAGTTCTATCCTGTGAGAGATGCGTCAAGTATTTTGTACTACTGGTTTGGCAAAAGCAAGGGGGTTTTTAAAAACTTGTTAGATTCCCTAGAAGATGGTCAATTGAAAGAGATGCTCGAAGTTTGTGAAAAATTAAAGCTTTTTGATATTGATGGAGTAAATTGTGGAAAGGTGATTTCTCGTAATAATGAAACTCTTATTGTGGAATTTGCTAAAGAGGGAAAGGATAAAAACATATATGTTAATAAGGAAAAATCATCTGGAGAAAAACTATTTTTAGCTTATATAGGTGCTCAAAATGCAGAAAAAATCTGTTTAGTCATACCGAGGATTATCTATAACAATTCAAAATATGTTATATCAAATCACAAGGATTATCTGGAGCTATGTGAAAAACAAATTCAGGGTCAATCAGAAGGAGCAAAATCGAATTATATTTGCCATATATGTAATAAGGTATGTGATGATGTAAATACTGTGGCATACAGTGGAAAGCTTTCTAGAAGCAGTATAAGCAAAGCTTTTGTTACAACTACTATAAATTATGCTCCCAATTTTGATAAAAATAAATTTGACAGTGTATTCTCAATTTGTGGCTCATGTGCAAGCTTGCTTAAATCGGGCGAAAACAAAGCAATGAGTGAAATGAAATCTAAAATAGCTGGTGAGGATGCAGTATTGCTGTTTGAAGGGCTATACGAAAACATCGAATATGGCTATTGCGAGAAACTCAAAAAGAATATTGATATTGTTTTTAATACAAAAGACTCCCAGGAGTGGTTTGATGCACTAATAGCAGAAATAAATGAAGAACAAAAGGTAAATCATTTTTATTTCAGTATAATTTTTTACAAAACTGATGGAAATTCTTGTTCTATCAAGAAAACAATTGAAAGTGTTTCGAATGCTAAGTTTAAGTATATTCAAAAGGTATTTGAGGAAAGTAGACTTTCTATGAGTCAATATCTCAGGTATTTTAATCTGGGGCATATTTACAAGCTTGTACCAGTTAGCGCAGATAAAAAGGGAACACAGCTAAACATCAAGCGAGTGCTCAATTTAATAAGTGCTGTTATTCAGGGAGAATTAATTTACAAAAATGAAATAATGGAATTTGCATGTGAAGCTTTGGAAAAAGGTGTAATGCAATTAAAATCCTCTGAACTCAGGAATTACAGGAATCTTTACAGTCTTGAATTCTTTTATAATGAACAAAAGAAGAGTAAGGACTGCAGATATACTGACAAATACATAAAGAAAATAGTAATGTCTTATATTTGTCTATTTAAAAGCTTGCAAAAGCTAAATATATTGAACAGGGAGGTTTTTAAAGTGGTAAATGAAGCAAAAAGTACAGGTGATTTGCCAGAAGAAATTGCTGAAATGGAGACATTCTTAAATTCAAATGGCTTTTCAACTGAGGCAAAGGGCTTATTTTATCTAGGAGCAATGATTTATCAGATTGGTGTGGCACAAGCAAAAAAGCAACATGCTCAAAAGCCAATACTTGATAAGATTTCCTTTAGCGGTATGAATGCTAAAGAAGTGGTTCAAATGTACTTAGATGTACTGGAAAAGACAAGGCAGTATCAAAAGACTGTAAATCTTTGGTGGTTTGAAAGGCTTCAAAAGCAAATGCATTTGAATTTTGGAGATTTGTCAACAGTAAAACTGCTAAACGAGAAAGAGAATGTATTTTACATAATGTCAGGCTACGCTTTTTGCGTTGATAACTATAAAAAAGCAAATATTGATTCTGAGGAGGAAAAAGAAAATGATAGTAAACAATAGTGAATTCTTATTCTTATTTGAGGGTACTATGACAAATCCAAATGGTGATCCAGACCAAGAAAATAAGCCAAGAATGGATTATGAAACCAAGACTTTACTGGTTAGTGATGTTAGAAGAAAGAGGGATTGTAGGGATTTCCTTGAGGAAAAGGGTTATGAAATATTTGTGGCTTCAATGAATGGAGTCAAGGTTACTATGGACAAGAAACTTGATGCTGTACTTAAGAAATATGGAGTTAATGGGAAGGATGTATCCTCAGATGTTAAAATTGATACGATACTAGATAATCACATTGATATGAGATTATTTGGAAGTGCAATGGCTGTTGGCGGAATTACTAAAACCTTTACAGGACCTGTTCAATTAAGCTGGGGTTATTCCTTGCATCCTGTGGATTTAGTAAAATCAAATGCTATAGTAACAATAATGAATGATGACAGCTCTACTTTTGGAAAAATGTATAAGGCACATTATGCTCTAGTTGCTCACAGTGGAAGCGTGAATAAATTTGCTGCAAAGAAAACAAGAATGAGTGATGAGGATTTAGATGTATTTAGGAAATCACTTGTGCAGTCCATGATGAATAATCTTACTCACAGCAAGCAAGGGCAGATACCATTGATGTATCTTGAAGTTATTTATGATGAAAATTTTGACGGATATCTAGGCGATTTAAGAAGGTTTGTTAAAGCCAACTATGATAATGAAGCACCTATTCGAAGCAATAACGATATAAAGGTTGATTTTTCAGCATTATCGGAGGAATTGAACTTGCTAAAGAGCAAAGGCTATGTTAAGGACGTAATACTGTGGAAAAGCAGTCAGTTTGTTAATGTATCGGGACTGCCGGATGCAGCAGCTATTGATTTGCTAGAGCAAATAAAATCAGGACGGTGATAACATGAAAGTCCTATCCTTTGAGCTAAATGGTAAGATGGCTCATTTTAGAAAGTATTATTCTAATTCAACTGCATTATCTTATATGCTTCCGCCTGTTGCTACTATAAAAGGTATACTGGCTGGTTTGCTTGGATATGAAAGAGATACATATTATAACTTGTTTACCAATGATTTATGTAAAGTTGCTATTTGTGTTAATTCACCTATAAAAAAGATAACACAGAGAATGAATTTACTAAAGGTTGAGAGAATAAGCCAATTAAACGGTTCTGCTGCTAACAGAACTCAAAATGACACTGAGTTTATAATACCTAAAGACATCAGAACAGGTTATGTCAGTTATAAAATTATATTTTGGCATAGTGAGACTTCTGTTATAGATGAGTTGTCAAAACTTTTGTGCAAAGATACTGGGTATTACTCAAGCAAAGGTATTTGCATGGCATTAGGGAGTGCTCAGTGCATTGGGTGGATTCAAAATGCAAAGGTAACTGATGCTGAGAAGCATCAAAGTACAGAGGAAATGTTAGAGCTTTATGGTGCGATAAATTTAGAATACTTAAAGAGTATAGAGATTTCAGAAGCTTTTGAACTTTCAATGATAAAAGAGGAAAGCATTACCGATTTTGATGAAAACAGATTTATTACGGAGGATTCGAAGAAAAAATTATTGGTAAACCTATTAGGTACGCCTGTTTCAGCAGTATTACACAATGGAACAGATTATATTTCTATTGAAAATAAAAACTATCTATTTGTGAAATGAGGATAAATATATGCTGTATGCACATTTTGACAGAGACAAACAAGAGGGTCAAGAGTTGAGTGAACATTTAGAGAATGTATCAAGCTTAATGACAGACAAGCTGTGTTACATGTCCTTTGATGGAATATTGATGAATAATTTAAAGAGGCTTCTATTAATAGTGGGAAGATATCATGACGTGGGGAAAGCCACGACGTATTTTCAAAGTTATTTAATTGAAGGTTTAGAAAATGAATTAAAGTCACATTCTTTTTTATCCTCTTCTGTCTTTGTTAAAATGTGTGAAGGCACATTTTCTAAGGATTTAATTTATTTAGGATTTATAGCAATATTAAATCATCACGGAAGTTTGAATACATATATTGATGGTGTTAATTGGAATCATTTGACTAAACAATACAAAAATTTTATTAAGACAATAAGAGAAAATTCATTTAATGTAGAGTATCTTGATACTAATAGGGCTGAGTTTGAAGCAAAGGAAATAGAAGCTGTAATTAATCATAAAATGAGAATGACAAATATAAGACGGAGAACTTCCCTTCACTTTTTTGTACTTCAATACATTTTTTCTTCCCTCATATGTTTTGACAAACTGGATTCTGCCGGGATTTATCGAAGACAGCAAGAAAAGCTTCCTACTATTAGTAATTTAGATGCATATATTTTAAAAAAATCAGCAGGGCGAAAGAGTAATCTGCAAACACAGCGAAATGAAATAAAATGCAAGGTTCTTGAAACTATAGACAAGCTTTCTGATGAAGAGCTTAAGAGTACCAGAATATTCACCTTTACTGCACCTACAGGAGCCGGCAAAACGCTTACTAGCGTGGCTGCCGAGCTAAGACTAGCTGAAAGGTTGAAAAATATATATGGTGTAGAACCAAACATAATTGTAGCTATTCCTTTTGTAAATATTCTCGAACAAACAAAGGAGGATTATAACAGTATTTTCAAAAATGTTTTAGTTCATCATTCCTTAAGTAATATGAAAGAATACAAGGAATCAGACATGACAAATTTGCATGAAAAGGAGTTACTTACAGATACATGGGAAAGTAATGTTATAATGACAACCTTTGTGCAATTCTTCGAAAGTATTCTTACCGCAAAAAACAACAAGCTTATGAAACTCAATAAAATGTCGGGAAGTATAGTTGTTTTGGACGAAATTCAGTCGCTTCCTTTTCAATATTATCCGTTATTGGGGGCTGTAATTAAGAAAATTTCTGATTACTATGGTATTTGGTTTATTCTTATGACTGCTACTCAGCCTAAAATAATTGATTACGCAAATATGCTTCTTGACAATAGCAAAATGTCAGCAATTGAGTTGCTTCAGGATGAAAGACGATATTTTACGGAATTAGAAAGAACAATGCTGATACCTTGCTTTGACAAGCTGTATGAAATTGATGATATTGCTAAACTGATTCATAAAACAAAGCCTTGTGATAAGAATGCTCTTGTTGTTGTAAATACAATAGCCTATAGCATAGATTTGTATAATAAATTAACTAAAGATGGCCATAGGGTTCTATATTTGTCTACAAATTTAATCAGTGTGGACAGAAAGAAAGTTATTGAAGAATGTCAGAAATTGATAAAGGATAGAGTACCTTTTATTCTTGTATCTACACAGACTATAGAAGCAGGAGTTGATTTGGATTTTGATATAGGGTACAGAGACCTTGCACCTCTTGAATCAATTATTCAGGTTGCTGGAAGAGTAAACAGAAATGGCAAAAAGAACCCTTTCAGCCCAGTCTATGTATTTGAAAGCGGAAAGGGTACGCTAGTATACAAATTTTATAGAATTGATAAAACTAAAAAATATTTAAATAGAAATATACCGGAAAATGAATATGTTGATTTAGTTGAAAGCTATTATTCTGAATTGCTAGAGGATAAGTCTTATGACAGAGAAATTTGGGAAGGGATAGAAAAACTGAACTATGAGGTAGTTTCAAAGTTCAGGCTTATAGACGAGCAATTTGTACAGGATGTAATAATTGAAATTGATGACGATATATCAATGGCCTTAGAGAATTATTGCAAATTAAGGAAGGAATATTCAATAAATAAAAGCTATGAAATTAGAGATAAAATAAAACAGACAAATAAGTTGATAAACCAATATACTGTAAAAGTCAGAACGAATAAATTAGTTCAAAATATGCCATGGCGATTTGATGAGGTTTACTCATATATTGATGCACCATATTTAATTGTTCCTAAACCTAATGTTTCACAGTTTTATAATGCTACAGGCTTTATTTCTGAAAATAAAGATGCTTTTATGTATTAGATGCTTCTGGATAATAACCTGTAAAAAGTGATATTTGTGCTTTTTGATGGAGGTGATTTTGTGGAAGTTAATGGAACCTTGATTTGGTATTATAATATCTGCAAAAGAGAAGTATGGTTGATGTCAAGAAATATTGTTCCAGATCAACATAATGAAAATATTGATTTAGGGAAATTTTTGCATGAAAACTCATTTTCAAGAAAGAAAAAAGAGATAAGCTTTGGCTCTGTTAAATTTGATGTGATTCTTGATACAAAAGAAAAGCTGGTAATAGGCGAAACAAAAAAATCATCAAGGTATGAAGAAGCTTCAAAATGGCAGATGATATTCTATTTAAAAACTCTTAGAGATGCAGGGATATACGCTGAGGGCGTAATGCTATATCCTGAAGAGAAACGGCGGGATGAGGTGTTGTTGGACTCTTCAAGCCTTAAGATGTTGAACGAAATGGTAAACGAAATAAACTTGATCATGGAAAAAGAGGAACCCCCTAAAGCTCAAAAATGTAAGTATTGTAAGAATTGTGGCTATTTTGAATATTGCTATGCATAAGGCGGTGATTTACAATGAAAAAGGATATCTATATTTTTAATGGCGGGAGGCTTGTTCGAAAGGACAATACTTTGTTATTTGAAAGTGTCGAAGGGAAAAAGTATATTCCCGTTAATAATATCGAAAGTATTTATATTTTTGGAGAGGTAGATATTAATAAGAGCTTGCTGGAATTTTTGTGTACAAATGAAATTGTACTGCATTTTTACAATTATTATGAGTATTATGTGGGAAGCTTTTATCCAAGAGAATGTCTCAATTCAGGGTTTGTTACACTTAGGCAGAGCGAGTTTTATATTGATTACGTTAAGAGATTATTTATAGCAAAGCAATTTATTAATGGAAGTGCTAAAAACATAATTCAGGTTCTAAGATATTATAACAGTAGAAATGCAGATTTATCACAGGAAATAGAAGAAATACTTCAAACACTGGAATTACTAAATAGTCAGGAAACAATTGAACAGCTAATGGCAATAGAAGGTAATATACGAGAAAAGTATTATAAGTGTTTTAATAAAATAATTAGTGATAAAGCATTTACATATACGAGCAGAAGTAAAAGACCTCCAAAAGATAAAATTAATAGCCTGATAAGCTTTGGAAATTCAATACTTTATACTATTGTATTATCTCAGATATACCAGACAAACTTAGATCCTAGAATTGGCTATCTACATTCCACAAATAATAGAAGGTTTTCTTTAAATTTAGACTTAGCTGAGATTTTTAAACCAATTATTGTCGACCGATCAATTTTCAGTGTTATAAATAAAAAAATAATAACTTCAAAAGATTTTAACAAGGATTTAGGTGGCATTATATTGAAGGATGAGGGCAGAATGAAGTTTGTTAAGGAATTAAACGATAAATTGGAAACTACTATAAAACACCCTTCTCTTGAAAATAAGGTTTCATATAAAAGGCTTATAAGATTAGAGGCATACAAGCTACAGAAGCACATTACAGAGGGAGAGGTTTATGAACCCTTTATAGCGAGGTGGTAGAGTGTTTGTAATATTAGTATATGATTTTGGTGAGAAGAGAGTAGGCAAAGCATTAAAAATATGCAGAAAATATTTGACATGGGTTCAGAATTCAGTTTTTGAAGGGGAAATAACTGAAGGAAATCTAAAAAAACTAAAAATAGAACTGACTAAAAAGATGGAAAAATCAGAGGATTCAATCATCCTATATACTTTTAACAATACTAGATATACTCACAAAGAAATAATAGGGATAGAAAAAAATGCTCCAACGGTTTTTTTGTGATGTCGATAGGTGATAGTGTAAAAAACATAGGGGTTCGACAGAGTAAGAAAACCATTATATTTGACATAATTAATCAGTTCTAAAACATCTGAAAATCTATATTCTCTGCGGTTTTAGCAAATTCTATTAGTGAAAGGCATGTAAGAGATCATTAAAACCACTTGATAAATATCGATTTTTAATGTAGTTTAAATAGGTAAGCCATATGCATTGATTTTTATGGCTTTTGTTACTTTTGAAAATTGGTTTATAGAATACCTATAAGGAATTGAAACTGCTTTCATCGTGCCATTTTAAACCTCTAGCCTTATAGTTTATAGAATACCTATAAGGAATTGAAACTTCTTTGTATATGATACTGACCATTGATAGTCTTTCGTTTATAGAATACCTATAAGGAATTGAAACGTAAACTTTCCTTCTTTTTTCATTGCTGCATTTACTAGTTTATAGAATACCTATAAGGAATTGAAACTCAATATAACAAAGAGTATGTAACATGTTTATTGCAATAGCTTTCTGTAACGAAATGCAATGCAAAAGTGTAACACCCCAAATTGTATTTAGTTGTTAGATTGTTTCATCAGTGAGTGCTTTAACCGCCAGCTGTCCCGGCCAAAGACTATCAAATGGCTGTGATGGACTAACCTGTCGATGAGGGCCGCTGTAAGCTGATCATCATAAAATATTCCGTTCCACTTGCTAAATTCAATGTTTGTTGTGATTATCAGGCTACGCTTTTCGTAGCAGTCTGCAATAACTTGGAACAGCAGCTGAGAGCCCTCTGCATCGAAGGGGATGTAACCCCATTCGTCACAGATTAAAAGGTCAAGTTTACTGAGCTTCTTTAGCATCTGTACCAGTGAGCCATTGGCCTTTGCTGCTAATAACTCATTGACCAATGCAGCAGTTTTGTAGAATCGGACATGTTTGCCTTGCATACAGGCTTCTACACCGATTGCTGTTGCCATGTGACTTTTGCCGGCTCCGTTCCTGCCATAAAGAATTAAATTTTCCTGACGTGACAGGAATTCAGCCTGTTTCAATAAATCAATCGTTACGCCTGAAGGTAGCGTAATATCTTCAAAATCATAGCCGTTAAAAGTTTTAATGTTATCAAAACCGGCTTTCTTTAAATATAGGTTCCGGCGTTTGGTATTCCGATATATGATTTCGGCTTTTAAGACCTCAAGCATATATTCCTGATTCGTTGCACCGTTTGCATTTATTGCATTTTCTGCAAACCGTGCACTAAGCCTAAGCTGTTTGCAGCATTCAAGCAGTTGTTCCTTCATTGGCTCACTTCCTTTCCAAACAGACTATCATATCTTGAGTTATCTGTTTTGAAGGATGGTACTTTTATGTATGGATTTGTGAACTGCATCGGTTGCAACTGCTGCACTTTGTTTGTCAGTCTGTAATAGCTTGCCAGTATGCTGTCAGAGTCTTTTACTCCACTATCCAGTGCAACTTCAAGTGCATTTGCTGCAGCTGCAATATCATGCTTCTGAAGCATTGTATTTAGAGTAAGGAGGGCTTCCCTCTTCTTCTCTGGTGACAGCTCTGCCAGGTAGTTCTGCCATATCTCGGGTAGTTCCTGATAAAAGCCTGTATATTTAATTGCATTGGGGCGTTTAGCCATTAATGATATATATGGTAGCCAATCCATTGACTCCCCATCCTTCTCATATAGTCTGCAATGGGTGACAACGGGATTGTACTTAATATCCATTATTGTGACGCTATCACTTGTAATTTCAAGGTATACATGTTCTTGTGCCAGCTTTGGTGATGATGAATATAGATTGGTTTCAAACATTACCTTTCCATATTTATCGGCCTTTGCAGCTTGGAATCTGGATACTTTAAAATCAATCGGATTCATAGGCAGCATAGCTTGTCTGTCTGCTTCAAACAGGTCTGCAATCAGATGTCCCTTACGGTAATGCTCCCGCTGCATATCCCTTTCACAGCATTTAAGGAGCTTTCTGTTGAACTGGTCAAAGTCCAGTATTGTGGGGACTGGAACAAACATATTCCTGCGTTCATAACCTACTTTGTTTTCAACATTGCCCTTTTCCCAGCCAGCAGAAGCATTGCAGAAAACTGGTTCAATACCGTAGTGTTCAACAAACCGCTTGAAGCCTTCAGTTAAAATTCTGTCCTTACCGCTGCCGATATGGGCAACAGCTGCTGATAGATTATCGAATACCATACGGAATGGAACCTTGTTCATATGCTTCATGATATTTTTTAGCCCTTGCAACAGACATTCCTGGTTCTCACCCCGGAATGCTTGGCAATATGCTCCGTTGCTTTGTGGAAAGGAAACTGTCAGCTTCCGACCTTCTTTCAAAGTATTGGAGTTATCATAGTAGAAGAACTGACAGAAATCTACCTGTGCCTCACCGGCAGGGTGTTCCAAAGGGATGTACCCCTTAGACTTTTCTGCGTACAGCTCTTTCTTCTTCTTTGATACATAATATTGGACGGTCCTGAGCTTAACTTCAAGCTGACCCGGATATTCATTTAGCAGACGTTCATAAACGCGTTTTGCAGTATGTCGCTGTTTACGGGGTGCTTTAAGATCGTTCTCAAGCCATTCATCTATTATTGGCTTAAGTGGATCAAGCAGGGATGGAACTTCTTTAGGTAGTAGTGTTGGATTGTTGAAATCCTTCATATCCAAATATTTCTTAACGGTTTCGTAATGGTAACCGGAGCGTCGCATGATTTCACGGATTGAACACCCTTCCACATCATGCATTCTTCTGATATACTTTATATCGTCCATTGATAACATCCTTTCTGTACCTCCTTCAGTTCGTCAGACAAACTAAAGGATAACTCAAATTGAAGGGTGTTACAATGGACTTTTACATCGCAGACCGTTACACTTTTTGGCTGCACTTTGTTACACTTTCAGATTACACTAAACATGTAACAAACTATCCAAGTTTATAGAATACCTATAAGGAATTGAAACATAGATTTTTATCAAACAAATAAGTATTGTCATGCATGTTTATAGAATACCTATAAGGAATTGAAACCCTTCTAATTCCCATGTACTCCAAAAGAGTGACCTTAATCCAGTTTGATGGACACAAGGAATCCCTATATAATAAAAACATGGAGGGATTCAAATGGCTGAGAGAAAAAAGTTTGATAAAGCATTCAAGGAACAGACCGTTGAAAAAATATTGGCAGGTGAAACAACAGCAAGCTTAATGGCAAAAGAAATTGGAGTGCACTACTCAACAGTAAGAGACTGGTTAATCGCTTATGAAAAGGATGGTTCAAGTGCCTTTCCAGGCAGTGGTAACCTTAAGCCTGACGATGATGAAATAAGAAAATTACGCAGGGAATTAGCTAACCTTAAAGAGGAAAATGAAATATTAAAAAAAGCCGCGGCCTATTTTGCGAAAAATCAGAAATAAACAAGTTTAATTTTATCTATAAACACCGCTTCATATTTCGGATTGCAAAGATGTGTCAGGCCCTTCAAGTATCAAGAAGCGGTTATTATGCATATTTTTCACGTAGCGAAAGTAATCGGAGCAAGTCAAATAGAGAGCTCCTTGAAACTATTAAAGAAATCCATAAAAAGAGTCATGGAATTTATGGTGCTCCTCAGATAACAAAGAATCTTCCGGAAAATCAGAAAGCCAGTAAAGGCCGTGTTGCAAGGTTAATGAAGGCAAATGGTATACGTTCCAAAGTGTCAAAGAAATATAAAGCGACTACGTACTCAAATCATAGTCTTCCTGTGGCAGATAACATTCTTAATAGAGAATTTACTGCCAGTAGACCTAACCAGAAGTGGGTATCAGATATTACGTATATTCCTACAAAAGAAGGTTGGCTTTATCTTGCTGGTGTAATGGACCTCTATGGACGTAGGCTTGTAGGATGGGCTATGGCGAACCATATGAGAACGGAGTTGGTATCTGCTGCTCTGAATCAAGCAATTGGAAGAACCGGTGCTAAAGAAGGATTAATAATTCATTCTGACCGGGGAATTCAATACGCCAGTAATGACTATCAAAATCTGCTAAAAAGATATGGATTTGTATGCAGTATGAGCAGAAAGGGCAATTGTTATGATAATGCCCCTATGGAATCTTTTTGGGGCAAACTTAAAATGGAATGGCTAAATGATTATAATTTTGAGACCAGAGCTGAGGCTAAAAAGGCTGTTTTTGAATACATAGAACTGTTTTATAACCGTAAAAGGACTCATTCAGCAAATGGATATATTCCCCCATTCGTGCTGAAGGAAATATCATAGATATTGTAAGAATTAATGAGATAAATAGTGATTCTTGCTGTCTATTTTATTGAGGCAAGGTCAGAGGTTATATGTTTATAGAATACCTATAAGGAATTGAAACATAATAAATAGGGTCAAACCTAGTAATATTGTTCTGTTTATAGAATACCTATAAGGAATTGAAACTACTACAGTTATCAATATTGCGGATAATATTAATGTTTATAGAATACCTATAAGGAATTGAAACTTACAACTAAATTCTAAAAAAGTTTTTCATATCCTGGTTTATAGAATACCTATAAGGAATTGAAACTTATATTGTGGATAACTTTTAATTATTAACATATTAGTTTATAGAATACCTATAAGGAATTGAAACTCTACAGATACACAATTGTAATTTATATTGATAACAGTTTATAGAATACCTATAAGGAATTGAAACCATAGATTTTGTTAAATAGGGAATACTAACTACTATAGTTTATAGAATACCTATAAGGAATTGAAACTTACCTAGTTGTTTCTGCTGAAAATTAAATCATCGTGTTTATAGAATACCTATAAGGAATTGAAACTTATATACTTATTATATGTATTTGTCAATACTTTTTAGTTTATAGAATACCTATAAGGAATTGAAACACTGCAATCATTTTATATTCTTTTTCAGCTTTCAAGTTTATAGAATACCTATAAGGAATTGAAACTATTTTGCTTTCATCATTTAGCTTTTCTAAACTCATAGTTTATAGAATACCTATAAGGAATTGAAACTTAGAATCACAAATAGACGGAGCAAAAAGCACAGGTTTATAGAATACCTATAAGGAATTGAAACTTTTCATTGAAGAATTTTTGCATTCTATCAAATAAGTTTATAGAATACCTATAAGGAATTGAAACCTAACTTCTTTCATTTGCTCAATTACCCATTTTTTAGGTTTATAGAATACCTATAAGGAATTGAAACTAAAATAAATAAAGGTTATATTGAAGGAGCAAAAAGGTTTATAGAATACCTATAAGGAATTGAAACTATAATGGTATCCAATGTTGCTCGTAAAAATCATATCGTTTATAGAATACCTATAAGGAATTGAAACCTAATAATCTTTGTGAAATTGCATTAAAACCGTTTACGTTTATAGAATACCTATAAGGAATTGAAACTAAAATAAATGCATAAAAAGTTTGACAAACGTGTATGTTTATAGAATACCTATAAGGAATTGAAACCCCTATACCGTAAAATAGTTTTAAATGGATTCTGTGGTTTATAGAATACCTATAAGGAATTGAAACAAAAGTGGTGAGCTATCCCATTTTTATCCCTGTTTTTAGTTTATAGAATACCTATAAGGAATTGAAACTTACTTTGTATAATATTTATTGCCCAGTTATACATAGTTTATAGAATACCTATAAGGAATTGAAACTCATATGATTATTCCAATTATTACTATCATCATTCCGTTTATAGAATACCTATAAGGAATTGAAACCTAAATTACCTTTTGATGTTTTGAAACTAATTTGATGTTTATAGAATACCTATAAGGAATTGAAACAATATTTGCGGGTTAGGTGCTACACCGCTTTTAGATGGTTTATAGAATACCTATAAGGAATTGAAACGTAGTATAGTCTTTAGGGACTGGCATTTCAGCCAAGTTTATAGAATACCTATAAGGAATTGAAACTGTGTCTATGTTTATTTTAGACTGTTTTAGCTGATTGTTTATAGAATACCTATAAGGAATTGAAACTATATCTTACCTGTTGTATGTTGATTAGTATGATCATGTTTATAGAATACTGACCTTAATCCAGTTTGATGGACACAAGGAATCCCTATATAATAAAAACATGGAGGGATTCAAATGGCTGAGAGAAAAAAGTTTGATAAAGCATTCAAGGAACAGACCGTTGAAAAAATATTGGCAGGTGAAACAACAGCAAGCTTAATGGCAAAAGAAATTGGAGTGCACTACTCAACAGTAAGAGACTGGTTAATCGCTTATGAAAAGGATGGTTCAAGTGCCTTTCCAGGCAGTGGTAACCTTAAGCCTGACGATGATGAAATAAGAAAATTACGCAGGGAATTAGCTAACCTTAAAGAGGAAAATGAAATATTAAAAAAAGCCGCGGCCTATTTTGCGAAAAATCAGAAATAAACAAGTTTAATTTTATCTATAAACACCGCTTCATATTTCGGATTGCAAAGATGTGTCAGGCCCTTCAAGTATCAAGAAGCGGTTATTATGCATATTTTTCACGTAGCGAAAGTAATCGGAGCAAGTCAAATAGAGAGCTCCTTGAAACTATTAAAGAAATCCATAAAAAGAGTCATGGAATTTATGGTGCTCCTCAGATAACAAAGAATCTTCCGGAAAATCAGAAAGCCAGTAAAGGCCGTGTTGCAAGGTTAATGAAGGCAAATGGTATACGTTCCAAAGTGTCAAAGAAATATAAAGCGACTACGTACTCAAATCATAGTCTTCCTGTGGCAGATAACATTCTTAATAGAGAATTTACTGCCAGTAGACCTAACCAGAAGTGGGTATCAGATATTACGTATATTCCTACAAAAGAAGGTTGGCTTTATCTTGCTGGTGTAATGGACCTCTATGGACGTAGGCTTGTAGGATGGGCTATGGCGAACCATATGAGAACGGAGTTGGTATCTGCTGCTCTGAATCAAGCAATTGGAAGAACCGGTGCTAAAGAAGGATTAATAATTCATTCTGACCGGGGAATTCAATACGCCAGTAATGACTATCAAAATCTGCTAAAAAGATATGGATTTGTATGCAGTATGAGCAGAAAGGGCAATTGTTATGATAATGCCCCTATGGAATCTTTTTGGGGCAAACTTAAAATGGAATGGCTAAATGATTATAATTTTGAGACCAGAGCTGAGGCTAAAAAGGCTGTTTTTGAATACATAGAACTGTTTTATAACCGTAAAAGGACTCATTCAGCAAATGGATATATTCCCCCATTCGTGCTGAAGGAAATATCATAGATATTGTAAGAATTAATGAGATAAATAGTGATTCTTGCTGTCTATTTTATTGAGGCAAGGTCAAGGCAAAAGATAACTTACAATTCATTGATGGAATTTTTGAATAATTATGATGGCTATGACTTGACGGACTTGGCTAATATTAAGTGTATTCATGAGTATAAAAGTTAGGCAAGATAATGCTGCATGAGAAGAAATCTTGCTTTGTATAGAAAAGGTTCTGAAATTGATATAGTTTACTTTATTGTATTTTTTTGTATACCCCATAAAACGACAAAATATTAAATATATAAATACTATAATTATTAATTGTAAAATATTTACTATGCATGGAATAATTTACAATTATTTAGATGTACTAAATATGAAAAAAGGAGCGAGTATCAAATGAAGAAATTAAAAGAAGCAATACTAGGGGGAATAATAACAAGTGTACTTTTGATAAACTGTGCATTTGCATCTACCAATGAGCAGTTAGTAACTGACCAAGCGGAGAGCTTTCAAGCTACTACACAACAAAGTCCGGAAGAAATTCAAGTTGCGGCTGAAAAGTCAAAGCAGGCACAGATTTTGATTGATAGTATAAATAAATATAAATCTAATGCAATAGGCAAAGATGAGCTAGATAAAGTAGTGAAGGATTATAACGAAAAGTATAATACAGAAATAGATAGTAATAAAATACCCGGCCTACAACCTATTGGTAAAACAAAAACTATTTCAAATCTATCTGTTTCCTCTACAGCTACCGACTATCTTGGTTTTTTATGTATCAGGCAACTTAAAGACTGGTATTGCGGACCGGCATCTGCCTGTATATTAATAACCGGAATGGGAAATGTTTTACAAGGTAGAAGTGTTACTCAAGATAATCTAGCCAGTGACCTTGGTGCAGAAACACAAGGAGCTGCCTTTCCAGGAGCGTGGACTACTACATTGAGAAACTGGACATCTAAGACTTATGCAGCTGTTTGGAGTCCAAGTGCTACAACACTTTTGAATTATGCTTATGTAGATACAGTAAGTGGTATGGGAAGTATATATGATACATATATGTCAGGCGATAATCAATTGTATGGTTATGCAGCTGGTTCTACACGTTACCACTATGTATCTGGGGACGGTTATGACAATACTAATTCTAGAGTTCATTATCTGGATCCTCATAATACAAATAATACTGCATATGGTTCGCATTGGATATCAGCCAGTACGATGGCTAATTGTGTTAGAGCACGGGGAATGGTATGGTAAACTGAGATAATATTAAAATAAAGGTACCGATTTATCGGTACCTTTATTATCAATATTTTTTGTTAAAAACAGTTTATTATGAAAAAGTAGTAATTATCAACTTTGAATAAAATAAGGTATGCCTATAAAACCCGACTAGTATTTAAACATAGAAAGGCTAAATTAAATGAAAAGAAAATTTTTAGTTATATTTATGTTATTGTGTTTCATTATTTCAAGTACAGGTTGTTTCAATAAGGAAAATCAGGAAAAAGTATCAAGCTATCATACCAAGGATGCTAAGCAAGAGCAATATTCTTTGTGTAATGAAAAAGCTGATTTAACACAGGTAAAAATGGGTGATAAAGATGAAATCGTATCAAGAACAGGAGTATTGCCGAGTAATTTAAGAATTGTGGGAGCCCGTGATGAAAAGAACATTTATTGCTGTGATGAAGATAATAAGAATGTTTATTTGTATAATGTTGATAAAAAAACCAAATCAGTTGTATCTTCAACGGTAAATCCTAAAAAATATTTAAATACAGTATCAGTTAATGATAAATGGATAGTTTGGGTAGAAGATGATGTAAAAGTTGAAACTGATGCATTGTATGATATAAATTGGCGTGCCTATGCAAGAAACTTAAAAACAAGTGAAATTATTCAATTTGATAAAGATAAAGGAATAAAAGTAGATCCGAGTGCAGTATATGTGAAGGTTGAGCCTTATGAGTTTTCATTATTTGGTGATAAGGTTGTATATGAATCTTACGATAAATTGAATAATACCACATGTGCAGTAATAAAAATGTATGATTTATCAAAAAAGAGCGTGGAAATAATTGATTCAAATAAGGATTATTCCGATGGGTTTTACAGCCACCCTAAGATATACAATAACCTGATATCATGGAGCGAATCAAAATGTAGTGCTGATTGGTCTGAAAAGGGAAGTACATACATATATAACATTAATACTAAGGAAAAGCATTTGATTACAACAGGCACAGATATTTTGTGGCCGTATATATATGGAAACTTTATTGCAGCTAGGGTAAAGCCCAATGGGCAAAATACGGATTCCAGTATTGTCTTATATGACTTAAATAAAAAGGATGGCTGGCATACCATAGCTTCACCAAAAAGCTATGATTATAAAGATGAAAATTACGTAGAAATGCTAATGCCATCTATATATGGAGCATATTTAATATGGCAAGACAACATTAGAGCAAAAATACTGGTATATAATTGTAAAAATAATAAAATGTATAGTTTAGCTCAAAAGGTTGGTAATGACGATACTGTAGCATGTATAGGAATATATAATAATGTACTCTTTTGGTATGAAAATCATGGAAAATATACGGTACATAAATATGCAGTTTTGAAATAGCTTGGCTTTTAAACTAAAGATAATTCGAATTATAATTGCGATTTGTGGGATAATATTTTTGTGGGAAATCGGTGGGAAATTAATAATACTTACAGATAGAAAACTGCTGAAACGCTGATTTTACAGGACTTACAAATTTGAAGTTTCATGTAGAAGCAAGACACGGAGCAGGATTTAAGGGCTTATTGAACAGATATTTTAAATAAAAATTAATAAAATATGATATAAAAAATACAATTCTCAGTAATGAGGGTTGTATTTTTTATTACTTCATACCTGATACCATTTGATTTCATAATTCTGGGGCAACTTGAGCCTTAATTGACTTTTGGTCAGCAGACAGCAAATACTATTTGTATTTGCATTCATAATTCATTACTTCCCTACTTATATTATATCATACGAAATTCTTAATTATCAGTCTTATATTCAGCATTTATCCTGTGTATCATATGAGAAGAAGTATCTATTATCCGAGGAGGAGATAAAATGATTCCAGAAGAAAAACAAAATGCTGTTAAAAATGCATTACAGGCTGCATTTGGTGTAAGTGAGTGCGAAGATATAAAAATATTAACTGAAGGCCTCTCATCTGCCCTTGTTTTTCGCATTGTTGTGAAGAAAAAGCCATACTTGCTGCGAATTATTACCCGGACCGATAACACGGGCGACCCTACACGCCAGTTTGTTTGCATGGGGATGGCTGCAGAGGAAAAGATTGCTCCACGAATTTGGTACACGAACATAGAAGATAGAATATTAATTACAGATTATGTTGAAGCTCAACCATTACACATTAAGGAAGCAAGAAATAAACTGCCTAAGCTACTTAGACAGCTACATTCACTACCTCCTTTTCCAAGGGTGATGAGTTTTCAAGATACTGCAGATATTTTCATTCGAAAATTTCAGGAAGCCAAAATTCTTCCAGAAAATATGACCGAAGAACTCTTTAAGCAATACAGTCGCGTTGTGGCCATTTATCCTCGCAATGATGATGATTTAGTTTCATGTCATAACGATCTTAAACCAGAAAATGTTCTTTTTGATGGAGAGCGGATTTGGCTTGTGGATTGGGAGGCTGCTTTTTTAAATGACCGCTATGCTGATCTTGCCGTTGCTGCAAATTTTTTAGTAAAAGACGAAAAAGATGAAGCAGATTTTCTAAAAAGCTATTTTGGAGAATCAGTGGATGAATACAGGCACGCCCGGTTCTTTTTAGCGCAACAAATAACTCACATGTCTTATTTTACTGTTTTTATGCTTTTCGGTGCTAAGGGCAAACCAATTGATTTAAATATTGAAAAACTAGATTTAGATTTTCGAAGTTTCCATGATAGTATATGGGCAGGTAAAATCAGCTTAGCTAGCGATGAAACGAAAATTCAGTATGCTTTGGTTCATATGGAGCAAATGTTATGCAATATGAGAACAAAGAGATTTGAGGATGCACTGAAAAAGGTAAATGTAAAATAATAGAGAATATTTATTATATAAAGGATATAAAGGATATAAAGGATATAAAGGAAGAGGTTTACTAAATGATAGAAATACCGGAGGCAAAGACAGTTGCTCATCAAATTAATGAAACTTCTCTTGGAAAAAAATAATAATGAATGTTGTATTTCTGAAAGGTAATCTCCATCAACTAACGAGAGCAATTTTATGTAGGCATCCACATATTCTAGGTTTCCTTCAAGATTTTCGATTTTCAAGCCAAAATTCAAGGAAACGCATGCGAAAAAGAATCGCATATCCTAATATCAAATTAGCACTACGATTATTTGCTATTATAGGCTTTAACAGTTCAATGACATCATGTAAATCAAGTTCTGAAGGAGCAATCACAGAATGTTTAAAGTCCATTTAATTCTATCATAAGACCATAACAGGTTATCCATAGTTATATCACCATGATTTAATACATGTTTGGTTGAATTATGCATCGCTATGCTTAACTATGAGGTTATTAATCCAAAACTTTATTGTAATATTGAATTGTATAATATGTTTCAGATCCAACTTCTTTATAAAATTCCTTGCTTCCGCCTATCATATAGGTTGCACCCACTTTAGCTGTTCTGTTTATTGATTCATAGAGGAGAACTGTAGCCAATCCCTTTGTAATTAATAAGTTAAATATTTAATTATGGAGAAAAAAATTGAGGAGTAGTATTTTTTTGGAGCATAAAATTATAATACTTGTAAATTTGGATAATAGCTAACTTTATGTTAAAATATTAAAACAATGGGGATGCTAGTTTTGTAGATAAAAATAACGTTTCAGTTAACTCTATAGTTTTCCCAATAAACCTATTTGTGCAATACTGTCCGGGTATACAAAAGGCTTTCTATATGACGGAATAAATTTGAAAGCCATAACCTTACTTGATACTAAGAGATATACAAAATCTTGCGATATTAAGTTCTGTGACGGATTTATTTCATACAGCTATCCGGATGTTGTAAAAGGAGTAACCCATACTTACATAAGGAGACTTAAGACATGAGAAATGCTAATGCATCTATATATGGATTAGCATTTAATATATACAAATAAAAGGCAAACTTTTAGAAGCTGAATAAAATGAAAAGAAAATTTTTAGTTATATTTATATTATTGTGTTTCATTATTTCAAGTACAGGTTGTTTCAATAAGAATAATCAGGAAAAAGTATCAAGCTATCATACCAAAGATGCTAAACAAGAGCAATATTCTTTGTGTAATGAAAAAGCTGATTTAACACATGTAAAAATTGGTGATAAAGATGAAATCGTATTACTAAGATATACAATAACCTGATAGCATGGAGTGAATCAAAATGTAGTGCTGATTGGTCTGAAAAGGGAAGTACATACATTTATAATATTGATACTAAGGAAAAGCAATTGATTACAGGGCAATGATTATACTATTGGTTGTATAGAAATATATAATAATGTCTTTTGGTATGAAAATTATGGAAGACATACGTGCAAAAATATGCAGTTTTGAAATAGCTTGGTTTTTAATTTTTAGATATTTGATTTTACTATAGATAGTAAAAAAAGATAGTAAAAAACAAAATTAACTTGAGTCTAATTATAAAAATAACCCAGAAGCCTCTCCGGGTTATTTTTATAGACTTTTGAAAAGGGAAAAGGGGCCATTGCACAGATTTAAATAAATTTGAAAGAGATAGCCCCTATTTATAACTTTATGTATTACTTACTGGATAAGCTGTACCTGTAGTTGGTTTATTAAATGTAAAATAAACCATACCGTTATCACCAGGAGCAAGAATCCAGTTTAAACCGAAAGATGAGCTATTTGGAAGTGTTATAACGCAGTAGCCGTCTCTTTTTACGCTTATTGTTTGCCAAGATGATGTGTATGGGTTGCGTATTGTATAGTATTGATAATTATTATAGGATGGAATATTGGCCCAATCTGGAACTAAGTAGAGTGTTTTATTGGCAGCATTTTTCATAATGATATTATACATAACTCCATAGTTGCCTTGAAGTTCAGGTCGACTATTTGGTAAGTATTGAACAGGTTGTTCGAATTCATTTATATTCTTTGTAGAGATATATGAGCTGAAGCAATCTAAATAAAAAGCTTTATTGACTGAAGTATTATAATCAAAAGTAGCAATTCTTCCGTCATAATTATATAATGCAGTAGATGTTGCTTTATTATCACCAGATCCGCTTGAACTACCTGTGTTCTGGCAATCGACTACAGGAAGACTTGCAACTGTTGATATGCTAGTTCCTTTACAGCCACTGTTAATGGTACACCAGAATAATTAGAATGGCTATATTCAACATCATAAGCTTTATTAGCTGTTAAATTTACTTTAATTGTATATGCACCAATCCCATTTCTAAGATAAGATGAATAGATTTTTTCAGGGTTATTTGAATATATGTAGCTGTTGTTGGTCTTAGTAAAGGTTAGTGAATCATTCGGACTATATGCTGCAAATACTAAAGTTGATGTTAATAAAATTGATATGAATAATGCTAAACATACAAAACTTCTAAATCTTTTTAACATAATTTACAATCACTCCTTATAATTTAATTAATATATTTTGTTCATTCTAATGTTAATCCTGAACATATTTATATTTGACCAATCCTTTCTATCTCGAGCTAGAAAAAAATTGATTAATATCATTAAATCTCATTAATAAAATAATTATATTATATTATAGTATAATTAAGTTGACTGTCAACCATAATTTTACATTATTTATAATTACAGTAACTTTTGTAAAACTTTCTTAGCTAGCTATGAAACGAAAATACAATTATGCTTTGGTTCATATAGAGTAAATGTTATGCATATGGGAACAAAGAGAATTGAGGATCATTGATAAAGGTAAATGTAAATTAATAGAGAATATTTAAGTGAGAGTTCACAAGGACTTTCTCTATAGGCATTTCTTGCCTCAGAACAGTGCATACCCGGACTGGAAAATACAGAACTAACAAATTTTGGACATTTTACTCGGATGGCTTTTGTTAAAATAAGATAGTGTATACAATAATTTATAATCAGATTCCAAAAGGACATTATTGGTTTTTGCATAATAATTAACTTTCGACTTCATTTAGCTATTATTTTATTGTAATAAAGTGTTTTGTTTGTTATTATTTATATAGTTGCAAAAAAACATTAAATTAAATGGCATAAAGCTTGTGCCATAATATCTCCCTATACTTCCAATAAACTATGAGTTTCGTCAAGGAGTGATGCTATGAGATTCAGATGGCGTCTATCTGGAACGCAATGGGGCGGTGAATACGAAATTGTGTCTTTTTTTGTAGCGATTGATGTAAATCAATAAGGATACAAAAACGAGGTTGTTGGAGTTAGAGGGAGCAATATATAAGGAGGACAAAACAGTGGGAAGAATTTATAATTTTTCTGCAGGACCGGCAATGTTGCCGGTAGAAGTACTAAAAGAAGCAGCAGATGAGATGCTGGATTACAGAGGTACTGGCATGTCTGTTATGGAGATGAGCCACAGATCTAAAGCGTACGATGTAATCATAAAGGAAGCTGAGAAGGATTTACGGGAATTAATGAATATTCCTGATAATTATAAAGTACTTTTCTTACAGGGCGGCGCATCACTGCAGTTTGCCATGATTCCGATGAATTTGATGAAGAATAAAGTAGCTGACTTTATAATAACCGGACAATGGGCAAAGAAAGCATACCAGGAAGCTAAAATCTATGGAACAGCAAATGCGATTGCTTCTTCTGAGGACAAGACATTTTCCTATATCCCGGATTGCTCCGATCTTCCTATTTCTGAAAATGCAGATTACGTATACATTTGCGAAAACAACACCATATACGGAACAAAGTTCAAAAAATTACCTAATACGAAGGGGAAGATATTAGTTTCCGATGTTTCTTCCTGTTTCTTGTCAGAACCTATTGATGTAACAAAATATGGCGTAATTTTTGGCGGTGTTCAGAAGAACATCGGGCCTGCAGGTGTTGTAATTGTTATCATCCGTGAAGATCTTATTACAGAAGATACACTTCCTGGCACACCTACTATGATGAAATATAAAATTCATGCTAAAGAGGGTTCTTTGTATAATACCCCACCTGCTTATGGTATTTATATTTGTGGTAAGGTGTTTAAATGGATTAAGAATCAAGGCGGCTTAGAGGCTATGAAAGCTCATAATGAGAAAAAAGCAGCGATACTTTATGATTTCTTAGACCAGAGTAAAATGTTCCATGGAACTGTTGTAAAAGAAGACCGTTCATTAATGAATGTTCCTTTTGTTACTGGGAATGAAGAGCTTGACGCAAAATTTGTTAAAGAAGCAAAAGCTGCGGGCTTTGAAAACTTAAAGGGTCATAGAACTGTAGGTGGTATGAGAGCTTCCATTTATAATGCTATGCCTATTGAAGGTGTTGAGGCATTAGTTGAGTTTATGAAAAAGTTTGAAGCTGAGAACCTGTAATAAGATGTAGAAAGGGGTATAGTCATGAAATATAGTTGTCTTAATCCAATAGCGAATGTTGGTTTAGATATTTTTTCCGATAAACATGTAAAAGTTGAAAATGTCAATGAAGCAGATGCGATTTTAGTAAGAAGTGCTGCGATGCATGACATGGAATTTAGCAGTAATCTCAAGGCAATTGCAAGAGCAGGAGCCGGCGTCAACAATATACCGTTAGAAAAATGTGCCGAGCATGGAATTGTAGTATTTAATACCCCGGGAGCAAATGCAAACGGTGTAAAGGAATTAGTAATTGCAGGACTTATGTTAGCTTCCCGTGATATCATCGGAGGAGTTAACTGGGTTCAGACTATAAAAGAAGAGCCTGGTATTGCTAAAGCTGTGGAAAAAGGCAAAGGCAAGTTTGCAGGTAAGGAAATCAAAGGTAAGAAATTAGGAGTTATCGGGCTTGGAGCAATTGGGGTTCTGGTAGCAAATGCAGCTAATCGTCTAGGAATGAAAGTTTATGGATATGACCCCTTCATTTCTGTAGATAGTGCGTGGAATTTATCCAGAGATGTTGTACACGTTAAAACCAGAGAAGAAATTTATAAAGATTGTGATTATATAACTCTACATACTCCTTTGATAGAGAATTCGGATCCTAATGTTAATACCAAAGAAATGATTAACGAAGAAACGATTTCTAAGATGAAGGATGGTGTTATCATCCTCAATTTTGCAAGGGATTTGTTAGTATGTGATAACGATATTGAAGCAGCTCTCAAAAGTGGTAAGGTTGCCAAGTATGTGACCGATTTCCCAAATGATAAGACAGCTAAGATGGATGGAGTTATAGCAATTCCACACCTTGGAGCATCTACTGAAGAATCAGAAGATAACTGTGCAATGATGGCTGTAAAGCAATTAATTGATTTTATTGAGAATGGTAACATTAAAAATTCTGTAAACTATCCAAACTGTGATGCAGGTGTTTGCATGACAGACGGACGTATTGCTATCTGCCACAGAAATATTCCGAATATGCTGGCGCAGTTTGCTGGGGCATTTTCTTCTATGAATGTAAATATCTTAGACATGGTGAGTAAATCAAGAGGTGACTATGCTTACACTGTACTAGATATTGAAAATCATACAAATGAAGAAATTGCAGCAAAGATTGCAGCAATTAAAGGTGTATTAAAAGTAAGGATTGTAAAATAATTAAGGTTCATTATAAATTTTATAAACCGGGATATAAGTACAATACTAAAGTTGATATTGTGCTTATATCCCGATTTTGCTGTCAATATGATTTACTGCCTTTATTTTTTTGCAAAAATATTGACACGCGTCTCAACAGTGATATAATAAAAAACGGAAGTTTTAGTAAAACAAGTCATTAATGAAAATCTCATCCTAAGTACTTTCAATCAATACACAATTTTTTATATTTTAAACTATGCTATAGCAATTAGTATCTAAATTTATCAAAGACAATTGCTTATTCACATGCAAACATATAGCATATGGGACTAACTTTGTACTTGTCGGAATGGAACTATCCAAATTTTATAAGATACATTTCAAATATAATAATTTCAAATAAAAATTATGTTAACTAAAAAGGAGAATAATAAGCATGATAAAAAAACTTTTATATGCTATATCAGTTTCAGCAATTATATTATCAGCTCTGTTACCGGTAACAGCTGAAAATGCAGATACACAGGTAACTACAACAACAGAAATGCGGATGCAGCCACTTGTTGACAAATACAACGGACTAACACAAGAAAGTCTGGATACCGAACTGGCTAAGTACTCGGATATAAAAAAACACTGGGGCAGGAATTATATAGCAAAAATTTCGGCCCTCGAAATAATATCAGGCTTTCCTGATGGAAGCTTTAGACCGGATGAAAAGTTATTGGGAGGACAGTACATTTTGATGCTTATGAGAGCAATAGGCTATCGAGCTGAATTACCTCAAGGATTGGCATATTACATACCCTTTGTTGACATTGCTTTAAAAGAAGGTATTCTGCTAAAAGACGAGATTCCAGATTTTACAAAACCTATTACCCGTGAGCTTGCGGCAAGTCTGGCAAGAAGGACTATAGGAAAATATGAAAATGTCCCCCATGATTACTTTGTAAAAGGCAGTGATACTTATCCTCCAAAAGGCGACAAAGGCTTTTTTGATAATGTATACGCAGGCTATCAGAAGCTTAAAATGACAGATTATCCTAATATCACAAGCAAATATCTTCAGGACGTAATTGACTGCTACCGTATTGGGCTTTTAACAGGCAGTAACAACAAATTCAATCCTAAAGGTACTCTTACAAGGGCTGAAGCATCGGTTATAATAATAAAGTTACTGGACAAAAAGGAAAGAGTAGAAAGCGTTCCCTTATCAAGCGAAAGCTTTAAATGGACAAACAGCATAACCAACAACGGTGTATATGACAATGAGTCTGCGGGTTTTTACGAAAACAAGGAATACACTTTGTATAAAGGGTTGTTTCCAATGATGGAAATATGGGAAACAGCACAAACAATGTATAAGAACCGCAACCTTATAACAGGTGGAAAGATAGATTTTACTTACAGTGAAGGGAATAAAAGCTTCGGAATTAATTACTTTAATAATCAGGACCATTTTAATAAATATATAAATGATGAGTACGGAATAATTTTACCATTAAACGGAATAGGTATAGCTACTCAACGGAGCCAACTAAAAAAAGTGCAGAAAGAAAGTTTGTATGACAACTGTGATGGTTGGCTTTATGAAATATTAAGTTACGATGTCGATAGGTACAACAAGGACTTAAAAAAATACACCTATGAATTGCTTAAACTTTGGTTTGGAAAGGATTACGAGCAGGCTAAGAAAATACATGACCAGTATTTATATTATGGGTTGAATGATATTGATTGGAAACATCATATATATTTACTCAACGATAGACAAATCTCTGTTGTTGGCGGAAATGGTGATAGTGGTAATGTCTTTTCATTCCAGGTTTGGGCAAAGGGGTTTATAAATAAGGATACAATGCTTAAAATAAATCAATGAGAAGGTGATTAGTTGAATAGACATATTAAAGTATTTTCAGTAATTATTTGTCTTATATTATTAATAACTGGATTTCCAGATAATAGCGTACATGCAGTAGATGATTATACATCATTAAAATATGAAAATGGTGGTATGGAGTTTTTTAACCAGACTACATACGAAAGCTTCAAAAGGAATAACCTACTGCCAACACAAATCAATGGAAGTGTCATTCCGCTGTCAATTAAAAAGGGTACTAATACATACTATTTGAACTATAGGTTGTTTACTCAAAAGAATCTTGTTGTATATGGCAGTTACAGAAGTATGGCAGGAAACTATTTTAAATGCGGTTATCAGATACATAATGATTTGGATATAAAAGACCCGGAGATTAAATATGACGGTGGCTACTTTTTAAAACCAGAAGGAATCTCTTGCAAAGGTAAGGAGCAGAACTCTAAAACTCATGGAGACAAATGCAATACCATTCGTGGAGAGTGGAAGTACCTGGGCTTTGATATAAATGGTGAAGTATTCAGCAATATGTGGATGATTAACGTAGCAACGGTAACTACTTTTAGGGAAAGGAGTTGGCTAAAGGAACCTTGGAATGATGAAAACAAAGTAAGAAAAAGGCTTACAGCTAGTGCAAGTACGTATAACGAAGCAGCATATGGCTCTTCAAGTCGTTATAAACAACAAACAGTTCAAAGACTAAGGGATTGGATATACAAAACCTTCAATTCAGTAGATAAGTTTTCAGGCATTCCTGACGGTAATGGTCATTACGACCCAAATGTTTATGAATATCTTTACATCCAATCGGCACCAACAATTCAGAAAGCAGGCAGTGGGAAGATGTGGCACGTAAGACCTGACCAATCTATCTGGTATCAAACCTTTTCAATACCGAATTTAGGGAAATCAAATAAATTATCTGACAGTGGCAAAAAGGACTTACCCTTACAGTGCTTTGTAACTGCAGTATTGCCTATGCCTGACATACCTAAAGGAAATGATCTGGACAAGCAAAAGCTTACACTTGAATTTCAGATTAAAGGTGAATTACAGGATTATGTTATCCTCAAAGAAGAGGAGCCGGCACCTGAAGGATGGATTCCGTACTATAGGGACTCAGTTTCCAGAACGGTGTATTATACAAGGCAGGACATAGAAAGCTGGGATTTAAATATCCAAAAGGTATCCGGTATAGAACTTTCCGATACTGAAAAGAAGTCAAAAAATGTTGTACCTAAGAGTTTAGAAGATAATACAGCAACAGCTACTTTTAGCATAGAAACTACTATAGAAGAAATCAAAAAGCTTCCTAAGCAAGGAGAAAATTACATAATAATGGTGGAAGCAACTGCAAAAGTAAACTATCTTGATGGACACAATAATTCCAAAAACGGAAGCAATCAATTTCTTACAGGCACAATTCCAACCCCTCCCCAGCCTGATACAAAACCTCTTATTATTGACATTCCAACTCTAAAAATAAATAATCACATAGGGGAAATAGCATTTGACTCCCTTCCATTTCGGGATGCAGCAGACAATACTGATATGTCAGCAGTCAAAAGCGTTGAACTGTATATTAACGGGGAACAGGTTGACTACAACCAATTTTTTTCAGGTTCTTACATATTCCCGGCCACAACCAATAAAAATGGATACTTTGCAGAAGTTGTTTGCAGATACAACCTTGATAAAAGTAAGATTATACTAGACGGCATACCTGAAAATAAAAAACAGGAGATACAGGATGCTGCCGTAGTTGAATATATATCAACAGATTATGTATACGTATATCCAACAAAACCTATTGCACAGTTCAAACTTTCATCAAATTCCTGGAAGCAAAACAGGATAATAAACGTTGAAAATACCTCGGCTGATGGGAATATACAACTTGTTCTGGACAAATATCCAATTGTTGAATACAGATGGTCTTACGGCGGAGACACATCACAGCTATATAAAGGCACAGATACCGACTTGAAAAAGCAATTACAGTACAAAGAGCCAGGCTCATATTCCTTGACTCTTGAGTGCAAAAATACTCTTGGCAAATGGTCTGACCCCTATACAGTAGAATTCCGTGTGCTGGAAGACATTGCACCAAATATAGAGCTGAACCTATCTGACAGCGTTGTAACAAGAACTGATGAAATAAGTGCTTGGCACTATGACATTAGCAGTACGGATGGTGACAAAGTAGCTACTGCCAAAATAGAATTGTGGTATGACTCTGACAACAACGGCAGTGTTGACACATTGGTTCAGAAATGGGATGGTCTTGAGGACTTTCCTGCTTACACTCCTACAGAACTTGGATACTATAAATTCTATATATATGCCCGGGATGAGTTTGTTGGTGTAAATGGACAGGATACTCTAACTCAATTTGTTACCGATTCTGATAAAAAGTCAGCAAGTTTGGAATGTGATTTCTGGGTAGATAATTATCAACCAATTGCAGATATATACCTTGATGCTCCCATTGAAAGACCCAACGTTGATTTATATATTATGAGGGATAAGGACTTAGCACAGGATAAATACCAATACATTGCAAGCAACAGAGTGACAATGGAAAATGCTCTGCTGGGCAAAAACATGATTCCCAACGTTAATATATGGGACATGAAAACTTATGAATATTCAACTCCAGCAACTACATCCAGCAATACCGGAACAAGTTATCCATCGGAAGAAATCCAATATACCAGTGGGGGTTATTCAGGGAAGCTTAAAAGAATTGGTGTAACCGACAATGGAGGTTATCATGACTTTGGCCATTATGAAACAAAAACAGAGACTAAAACAGTAAGTGTTGGAGGCCAATCAATCAGTGGTCACGGATATAGTGAAAGCAGTCCTCCTTCGTCAATACCCTACAGTGATGGAGAAGGATATTCCGGAACCTTATCAGGATATGGCTATGTATATACCTCAACGGCATGTTCAGACAAAGCAGGTGACTTTGACTGGACAAGAAGCTATGCAGGATATTCAGGGACAGTTTCAAGGACTGTAACATACTGGGTACCTAATATGCAGTGGGTTTCAAATTATACAGGCTACTACAGCGGTACTATATACAAATATGTACGTCAGCCTTACACAGATACATGGCGGGGAAACAGCAGTAAATATATTCTCTATGTAAGTGATGATAATATATCAGAACTTTCCGACTTCAATGCAACAGTAGCAAAGACTGATGCAAAGGTTATTTTAGCAGGAGCACCAGACATACAGACGCAATATCCGAACTGTGCAAAATATATAGATTCCACAGACAAAACCATTCAGGAGATTATAAATGAAGTACTGGAATACATTTCAGAAGAAACCCCTGAGGTTGAGAAGATATTTATACTTCAGAATCAACAGTTCACATTGAATGTGGGGGAAGATGACCTAGAAAACGATGAAATCATATTAAGAGAGATGCAATATGTACATGACAAAGATTATTTTGACAACCCCTCAGGACAGGAACCCGGAACTCAAGTTATATATAGTAATGACACTGGATGGGGTAATACAATTAAAAGCTCGTTTTCAAACGTAGGAAAGTACAGTATATACAGAAGGGTAAAAGACAAACCCGCCGGTGCATATGGAGAAAACTACTCATATTACAGCGGAGCCACAGAAGTTGATATATATGTACACAGAAAGCCAATAGCAAAAGCAATACTGGATTGGGACTTTGATGGGGTTACAAAAACCTACAAGACAACATGGAAGGATTTAAGCTATGATTTAGACCATAATATCACCAGAGCCAAGACAGACAAAGGCATATCAGCTCGAAAAATCATGTGGAAAAAGGAAGGCGGGGAATGGAATTATACAATACCGGACAATCTCAGCCCCGGAACCTACAGAATCAGGTATTATGTAAAAGACATAGAAAACACATGGTCAGATGTATTTACAATGGACATAAACGGAACAACCTACAAAGATGTTCCAGAGATAATATTCACTTTGGAAGATACACCTCCCATGCAGTTTGAAGCAAAGCTTCAGGCACTGAAAACAATCTTTAGAACTCCACCATCACCTATCACCTTACCCGCAAGTGAATACTTGGAGGCCTTTGACTTATGGACAAGATATCCGACAAATCCGTATTTAACAATGGCTTTGCATAATCAAAACGGAACTCAGGTGTCAGATACAAAAACCGTAAGCTACAGTACAGCCACAGGCATAAAAAACGAAAATGACATAAAGTGGATTGACATACCATATAACGTACCAAACACCCTAAAAGACGGTAATTACATATTTAAGATAACAGCTAATGCAAATAAGAGCAAAACAATATCATTTCCTGTTACAGTAAAAACCCCAATAAATCTGAAAGGCTATATAAACGGCAAGGAAAAAGCAGCACAAATAAACACCGGGGATACAACTCTGTTTAAATTCACAACCTCCCAATATGTATCAAAAACCCAAATAACCTTTGAAGGAGAAACATACACTTCAGATACAGGAAAAATAAAGCTAATCTCAAATTCAGGAACGGTAAAGACTTGGGAATTAAGACTTGAAATAGCAGATGGAGCATATCCAGACGAAAGAGTTGGAAATGCTGAATTTAAAGCATGGCTGCCATCAGGAATGAGTCAAACCCTTAATGTAGACTATAAAATCACAGGAATCAGAGCATACAGCTTTGCAATTACAATGATGCTGGACCCCGGCTGGAGAACCTATTATTTTGATACAAGCAAGGGAATTGACGATAACCGGGACGGCAAAATAGACAGGTATCCCAGAAAAAGCAACACGGATATCCCTGCTATAAAAATGCCAATAAACTATTACTCAAAAGTAGGACACAACAGAACATATATCAAAGCAGGCTACAAAGTAAAAGGAAGAATAGACATACAGGGTGAGCCGGAATATGCGGCATTTAAGATACACTATACAATCAAAGGGAAAACACACACAGATACCGTTTCATTAACAAGAACCTCCGGGAACACCTATACATTTGAATGGATAATCCCACTGGAAGCCGATGATAAAACCTTTGTAAGCTTTGACCTGATAACAAAGAAAGGTACTACTACCTATGGCAGCGAGAAATGGATAGACACATGGGATAGCCGCAACACATCAAGACAGGTATTATATATAAGGGGTAAAGCTACAGATGATTTGACTTATGTGCAGAGTCAGTAAATTCTACAGAATATAAATAAAAGCTATTTTTTTAATACTGGCTTAGAACTGACAGTTAGTATTTGATACACCATCTCTTCTTGTGTAGAATATACGGAAAATTTGTCGAAAAAACACTAGAACTAATCTAGAATTTAAGGTATACTACCAATATATGCTAGTATATAAACCAAAGGAGTTCTTCATATGAAAAAACCTTCACTAAGAGTCATTATTATTTTAGTTCAGTTAATACTTGTAGTTTTACCGTCATCAGTACTACTACTCTTGCTTTTAAGCAACGCTTCTTTTTCAACAATGGGATTAAAGATTGCCTTAGCTGCAATAATTGGACTTTCAGTATTGGCTGCTGTATTTCAAAGTGCCTTTTTAGGAGTATTCATTAAAGAGATAAAAAAAATAGTACAAAAGCTAAGACATATTCAAAAGGGAGACTTAACTGTTGATATAAAATCAAAAAGTATAAAAGAACTGAACGAAGTAACCACTATTACTGCAGAAGTTATCAAAGATTTTAACGAAGTACTGTCTGAGGTTCATTCATCCTCCAGTGATGTAAATCATATGATAAATACCGTAATGGAAACATTCCATGAATGGGGGGAGAACTCTAAGGAAATATCCAAGGCAACAGGCGCTGTTACCGCAGGTGCGATACATCAGGCACAGAATTCTGAGGCTTGTTATAAAATGTCAGTGGAAATGGTTAACCAGGTTGAAGTTGTTTCAGAATCAACAGAACAGATGTCAGTTAAGGCAGAGCTTGTTCAGAGTATGACTGATTCAGGTAAGAAAAGTATCTCAGAATTGCTGGATAAGAGTAAACTTTCGGAAACTAATGTTGCTGAGATAAATAAAAGCATAGAGGAATTAAGCTCTATGGCTCAGGATATTACCAGAATAACAGAAATCATAACAGCCATCGCAAACCAGACCAATCTATTATCTTTGAATGCCAGTATAGAAGCTGCAAGAGCAGGAGAGGCGGGAAAAGGCTTTTCTGTAGTGGCTGGTGAAATTAAGAAACTTGCCGAAAAGAGTATTGAGGCAGCTAATAATATAGCTAAAACTATAGAAGGTGTACAGGAGAAAGTTGGAAATACAACAGAAAAAATAAATACCATAACGCAAACAATAATGTATCAAATTGGTGCCGTTAATCAAACAAATGAGGCTTTCAGCGGTATATCTAAAGCATCAGATGAATTGTTTCTTCAACTTAATAATGTTGTAAATGGTATTGACAAGCTGGATAGCTTTAAAACTAATCTGGCAGATTCAATAGAGAATATATCAGTTGTTGCAGCAGAGACGGCTGCTTCATCAGAGGAAATAACATCGCTTATGTATAGCCAGAACAATTCAGCAGACGTACTTATGGGCCTTTCAGCGGACTTGAAAAATGTGGTGGAAGGTCTGGATAACAAATTAACCAAATACGTGTTTGATAAAAAGGAAAAAGCAAGGAAAACCTTTGCAGTTATTTCTATTTTGGATATACCATTTTTTGCAGACACCTTTAAAGGTGCTGAAGAAATAGGTAAAAAACTTGGTGTAGATATAATACAGATGAATCCAAAACAATGGGGCCCCGAAATTCAGGCGGATTTAATTGAAGAGTGCATAGAAAAAGGTGTTTCAGGCATAGCACTTATACCTATAGATTCTCCGGAGGTTAGAGAAGCGGCTAAGAAAGCTAGTGAAAAGGGTATAAAGATTGTAAATATAGACAATTATCTTGAAGATTGCGGTATTAGTGAACTTATTGGTACAGACAATTTCTCTGCCGGGGTAAACCTGGGGGAAAGTGTAATAAGATGCCTTAACGGAAAAGGAAACATAGTAATTTCCACAGCTTCCTCAACTTTTGGTAACATGGCCGGCAGAATAAAAGGAATTAGAAAAGCTGTTGAAAAATACCCGGATATTAAGATTGTAAAAGTAGTAGATGTAGGTCCGGTTAACGAAAGAATAGATGCATTGGAAGAAGTACTTGCTCAAAATGAGAATATAGATTGTATTGTCTATGTTGATTTCCAAGGAGCAGAGGTTCTTGAAAAATTAGTACAAAGAGTCAATGTAAGTGCAAAAATAGTGGGTTTTGATAATAGTGAAGAATCCTTAAGACTGCTAAAATCCGGCAAAGCCCATTCAATAGTAGTACAGAGGCAAAAAATTTGGGGAGAGCTGGCAATAAGAAGGTTAAATGACCTTACATTAGGAAGACAAGTACCTGAATTTGAGGATGCAGGAACCTATGAAATAAACAAAAGAAATTTCTCAGCATTAATAAAATAATATAAAACACAGCAACGGGGCTGTTGCAAATATCTTTAATCAAGCTTCTATTGATGCAATTTATACTTACGTACAGGCTGCAATAGATAAAAACTAATTTTGCAAGAGCCCCTGGATATATTCGGAATTAAGCTTTCTGGTATACTCTTATATTAATATCTACTTCTGTGGTGAATTCTCCTATGGTTTTGAGCTTGTTTTCAGCATCGTCATCCGTGTGACGGCTGTAAGGAGTCATATTGAACAGATTGAATATGTCCTCTTTATCGTTGATGGTGATTGAATAAGACACTAACTTATGTAGAAGAAGATTAAAACCTTCTTCTACAGTTCCCTTTTGTCCTATAACATCAGGACTATCATAAAGAAATTTTCTTAAACTATACAGATGTTTTGGACCTGGTGCAGCTACTATCAGCTTCCCGGAAGGTTTTAAAATACGTTTAAATTCTTTTTCATCTCTTGGTGCGAAAATACATAAAATACAGTCAATGGAATTGGCGAGTATAGGTACATGGTAACTGCTTGCAACCGCAAAATGTATATCTTTGTCACGCCCTCCGGCATATTGGATTGCAGATTTTGAAACATCTATACCGTACATGTCCAAATTATTTATATTATTATCGAAAAATTTTTGCTTCAACCTGCTGATATAGTAACCTTCGCCGCAGCCGGCATCAAAAATACTGATACTGTCAGACTGTTCAGTTTTTAGTGTTTCAAGAACCATATTATTAAGGGTATCAGAAAACTCCTGGTAGTATCCTTTATCAAGAAACTCTCTGCGGCTTCTAATCATTTCCTTAGTGTCTCCGGGTTTCCCCGTTCCGGTATGACCGGGAAGCAAAAGGTTTACATAACCTTGCTTTGCAATATCAAAACAATGCCCATTAGAACAAAAGTATTGCTTATGGCCTCTTTTTAAGGGTTTTGCACAATTTGGACACTGAAATAAGGTCTTGTTTACCAAAAATGAACACCTCCGACGTACAATATATACCGTACAAGTATACTATACAACTTAAATTAGGGTCAAATATCCGTTCATATAATTAAAAACCAGTGGAAGCTTTACAAAAAAAGTTGTTTTTACATTTAATGTACTTTCTGCATATATTTTGCCGTTATGCTGGTCAACAATTGCTTTGGCTATTGCTAAACCAAGTCCGTAGCCTCCAAGCCGCCTTGAACGAGATTTGTCGGTACGATAGAACCTGTCAAATATCTTTTTTAAATGTTCCGGGGCAATTCCTTCTCCGGTATTGGTAATTGACAGTATAATATCGCTATTTTGCTTATATAGTGCTATGGATATGGTACCGTTAGTATTTGAATATTTTATTGCATTGTCCAGAAGAATCATTACTACCTGTCGGATTTGCTCATCATTGCCATATGTAAATAACTCCGGCTCCAATTCATAAATCAGAGAGAGATTACGTTCATATATAACTGCTTCCATTGTAAGAATAATGTTTTCTACTGCCTCACTCATATTAAAATTGGAAAAAATTATTTTATTATCGGAATTATCCATTTGTGTAAGATATAAAAGATCATTTGTCAGTTTTGCCATCCTTTCGGACTCGGATTTTATATAATTCAGCCACTTGGATTGGCTTTCAATAGTATCCCGCTTGTTGGACAAAAGAACATCTACATTTGTATTAATAACAGCAAGAGGTGTTTTCAGCTCGTGAGAGGCATCTGCAATGAATTGCTTCTGTCTTTCAAAGGCTTCTTGAACAGGTTTTATGGATCTGTTTGCAAAAAACCTGCTTATAAAATATATTATAATAAACATAATCAGAGCTACAAACAAAAAAGTATAAATCAAAGTTTTCAGAATTTCATATTGGGATGTTGTATCCATAAAGACCAGACGATATCCGTTCATTATAGGAGTTATTGAAAACGTCCAGTGTTCATTTTCAATATTAAAGTTCCCTGTATTATTATTTTTTGAAATCGCTTTTTTCTTAGCATTTTCATACAGCTCATCTTCTACGTTAAAAAAAGATGCTTTATCGATTATATTCCACTGGAGGTCAGTCTTTACCATAAAGGAAATTATACGTTCATGAGGAGAATCAATGTCATTTCGTTTTGGAGGCTTCTGGATTCCGAAATCTGGAGGATGCTGGCCCATATTATCATTATGTTTGAAGTATGAATCCTCTATTCGGTGAAGTTCCATTTTAATTTCGGAACTTACATTTTTATATGTTATCAAATATATAGAGGCAAAGGAAATAATCAACATAACCGATATAATTACAAGATTTGAAATTAAAAATCTGTTTCTAAGCTTTTTAAACATCAGTCTTGGCCTCCAAAGTATAGCCCACACCTCTGATAGTATTTATAACCACAGAAGAATTCAAAAAGGCAAGTTTTTTTCTTAAAAATGATACATAAACTTCGACATTATTATGCTCTGCTTTAGAGTCAAAGCCCCATAGCTTTTCTATAATTAATTCTTTAGATGTAACAGAGTTTTTTCTCAGAATCAAAAGCTCCAAGAGCTGGCTTTCCTTTAGTAGCAGCTTAATTTTCTTACTTCCGCAGGATAAATTCAGAGTGGCAGTATTCAATTCAATATCACCGAATTTCATAGTAGTGTCGAGTACTAATTCATCTTTTCTTCTGGAAGCAGCTCTTATTCTGGCAAGCAATTCTTCAGTGGCAAAGGGTTTAGGAAGATAATCATCTGCGCCGCAGTCCAGTCCTTTGACCTTGTCCGATACTTCACATTTGGCGGTAAGCAGTATTACAGGGGTGGAGATATTTTCTGACCTAATGTGTTTCAATACGCTTATACCGTCCATTTGAGGCAGCATAATATCCAACAGTATCAAATCTTATATGCCGCTTAAAGCGTTATCCAAGCCGGTGCTGCCGTCATAAGCAATGTCAACGGTGTAGTTGTTTTTTCTTAAAATTTGTGATAAAGCTTCCGCAAGGTGAATTTCGTCTTCTACGATTAAAATTCTCAATTTATTCAGCTCCCAATTCTGAAAAAATTTAACATTATTATAACATGGGTAGCCTTAAAGCAAACACTTAAGAATAATAGTTATCTCTAGTATATTGAAAATATATTGCTATAATTTACAAAATGATTGATTTTAATGTAAAATATTACATGTAATTCCAAAATTTAAATAGGAGGTAACTAATGAACAGTTATAGCAAGTTAAGAGTTTTTCTTTCTTTGGTTGTGGCGTTGCTTATAACAATGTCCTCATTTTTTAACCCTTTCATTGCAAATGCAAATGGGAGCGAAGTACTAAGCGTAGAAAATCCAAATGGTATTATTTCCATTAATGAGGGTGATTCTTATTCACTTCCTCAAACAATATCTGCAACGTTGGCTGATGGAAGCAGGACTGATGTTGATGTAACATGGCAGTCAGCAAAAATAAATACAAATAATGAGGGAATATACCAGCTTGTTGGCAGTATTTCAGGTTATTCCGAGAAAATTTATTGGTATCTGATAGTCAATCCTGTAGTTTATACGGTTCTTGGACAAGCATATGCCCTGCCACAGACACTTCCTTATTTTCAGGCAGATGGTACATGTTGCGAGGTTGAAGTTGACTGGAATTCCGAAACAGCAGATACCACAATACAAGGTACATATAAATATTCTGGATTGACAGAAGGACTGTCACTGCCTGTAGATTTGACATTAAATGTTGCGGGACAGATTGCTGCACTTAAGTATTATGCATGGGGAGAAGATGCATATCAGGGAATGGACTATTCGTTACCCGAAACAGTAGAAGCATTTATTGTAGGAGGAGGTACCGCAAGGGTTCCAGTACAATGGACACCGTCAGTTATTGATCTAAGTGTTACAGGAAGATTTAGCTTTGTTGGTAGGATTGAGGGATATTCAAGAGAGATAACATTGAGTGTAGATGTAAATCCTCCAATAGTTTCTTTTGTGGGAATGCCGGTTACTGTTCTTCAGTACGGTTCAGTTGAGCTGCCTACTACTGTGGCTGCACAAATGTCCAATGGTAGATATAAACCGGGTTTTGACAATGTAACATGGAATACAGAGACGCTGGATGTAACCAAAGCAGGAGAGTATAACCTAGAAGGCACTGTAAAGGGATTTCAGCAGAAAGCCTATATAACTGTTACAGTAGTACCCCAATATACCATTGATGATATCAGAGCTACAGTAAAGCTAGGAGAACCTTATACATTGCCGGTTACGGTCAAGGCAAAAAGATATGACGGAATTGAGGTGGATTTACCAGTTGAATGGAACACTTCTAGTGTTGATACTACCATAGGAGGTACACAGATTTTTGAAGGTACAGTTGAAGGCTACGAAGGTACAGTCAAATTAACACTTTTGGTTCAGACAGAAGATATCGTTTATTTTGCTGATCAAAATTTAGAGAAAGTTGTTAGGAGTGCTATTTCAAAACCCACCGGAGACATTTTCAAAAGTGATATGCTAAATATCACATATCTTGATGCAAAGTATCTGGACATAACTTCCCTTGAAGGCATTCAATATGCAAAGAATCTTAGTATGTTATATTTGACCGACAACCAAATAGAAGACATATCACAACTTAGAGAGCTGACGAACCTCGAATACTTATTTCTAAACTACAACAAAATTAGTAATCTGGCTCCTTTGGAAAAACTGTCAAAGCTCTACATACTAAGCCTATCTAGCAACCAGATAACAGATTTAAGTCCCTTAAAAGATCTTACAAAATTAAAGAATTTGGATGTTGATCGTAATCCAATAAAGGATATAAGCTGCATAAAGGACTTTAAGGCAAAGCTTAGCAGCCTGGGATTGTATTCATGTAAAATAGAAGACGTAAGTCCCCTTTCCGTATTAACTAATTTGTCAACTTTGAGACTGGGGTACAATAATATCAAGGATATAACTTCTCTGAGCAATCTTACGAATTTGGAATACCTTGATTTAGCCGATAATGCTATAGAAGATTTTTCACCTTTGTCCTGCTTGCCAAAACTAACAAAACTCGATTTGAGTGGTAATTCAATAAAAGACTATTCAAGCTATACTAGTTTCAATGAGAACATTAATGTTGATTTTTGGGGTTTTAGCCAGACAAAGGCGGAAGTAGCAGCGTTTTTAAACACAGCTGATGAAATCATTGCTTCAGTTGTAACTCCTGGTATGACTCCTTTGGAAAAAGAGAAGGCTCTACACGACTATATTTGTAATAATACAACTTATACTCTGGGAGTGTACACAGGTGCATACGGCGTTCTGATAGATAAGAAAGGGGCATGCGATGCCATATCAGATACAATGAATATACTTCTCAACAGGGCTGGAATTGAGTGTATAAAGGTAGCCCACGGGTGGGCAGGTGGAGCACATGCTTGGAATATAGTAAAAATTGATGATAAATATTATCATCTGGATTGTACATGGGATACTATATATACCAAACAGAATGGCGCACTTTGCTATACATATTTTAATGTAAACGATGCATTTCTTAGGAGTGAGGGAAGAACTTGGGATACCAGTAAATATCCAATATGTGAGTAATAGTAACCTATTGCTGAAAGTTATACTGGAATAAATCTTGAGATAAACATATAAATTTAATCAAATGGATTGATTGTTAATAAAAAATTGATATAATGGTAACAGTTAACTCTATATAACTATTATGTTAATAAGGAGAAGTCTCATGGATGAAATTGTAAAACAAAAAGAACCTTTAGTGAAACACATTTACACAGCAGATCCGTCGGCACATGTATTTGAAGGTAAAATCTATATATATCCTTCTCATGACCTTGACGAGGATATAGCTTCAAACGATAACGGGGATCAGTATATGATGGAAGATTATCATGTATTGTCTTTGAATGATTTAAATTCGCCTTGCATTGACCATGGTGAAGTCCTTCATATGAAAGATGTTCCATGGGTTTCAAAGCAAATGTGGGCACCGGATGCTGCTTACAAAAATAATACCTACTATCTGTATTTCCCTGCAAGAGATAAGGATGGTATATTCAGAATAGGGGTAGCTACAAGTACATCTCCTTCAGGCCCATTTACAGCTCAAAAAGAGCCTATTCCTGGTAGCTTCAGTATAGACCCTGCCGTTTTAGTGGATGACGATAATAGGGCATATATCTATTTTGGCGGTCTTTGGGGCGGTCAGCTTGAAAAGTGGCAGACAGGAAGCTTTAATCCTAACGGAGAAGGCCCTGATGCATCAGCACCGGCTTTAGGTCCTAGAGTAGCTGAATTGAGCGATGATATGCTTACATTTAAGGAAACGCCTGTAGAGATATCTATTGTTGATGAAGATGGCAATCCAATATTAGCAGGTGATGAGGAAAGAAGATATTTTGAAGGCCCATGGATGCACAAATACAACGGTAAATACTACCTTTCATATTCAACAGGTACAACTCATACCATCGTATATGCAGTTGGTGATAATCCAAAAGGACCTTTTGTATTCAAAGGCAAAATACTTACACCTGTTGTGGGATGGACCACTCACCACTCAATAGTTCAGTATCAGGATAAGTGGTATTTGTTCTATCATGACAGCTCACTATCTGGTGGTCATGATAACAAGAGATGCGTTAAATTTACAGAATTGAAATACAATGATGATGGAACTATTCAGACAATAGACCCATACAAGTAAACCAAAAGATTAGTAAAAAATGATTAAAAACTCCTTCTTGGCATAAATTAATAAATGTTAAGAGGGAGTTTTTTTAATTGCATTAAGTTTCTCAATAATATAAAATTCTAAACTAAGAGTAAAATTATTTTAGGAAAAGAGATACGATGATTAAAATATATAATAGAGAAACCAAACAATATGATATTGAGCAGGTAGCAGGAGGCAAACTTCTGAATACACTGTACACAACGGGAAGAGGAAAGCTTGGACTGGAACTCCTTGTAAAACGTAAGATATATTCCGCTTTGACAGGATTTTTCTGTGACAGGAAAATAAGCCGCAAAACTATAAAAGGTTTTGCAGAAAAATTTTCAATAGATATTAATGAATGTGAAAACAATATGGAAGATTTTAACAATTTCAATGATTTCTTTGCCAGAAAACTGAAACCTTCTGCCAGGAATTTTGAAAAAGCCCAGGAAAAACTCCTGTCTCCGGGAGATGGGCGACTTCAGGCATGGGAAAGTATAGATACGGAAAAACTTCTTCAGATAAAAGGAATGACCTACAGCTTAAGTGAACTCCTTCAGAACGATAAACTGGCTCAGGATTACAACGGCGGTACTTACCTAATATTAAGGCTTTGTCCTGTAGACTATCACAGGTTCCACTTTTTTGACAGTGGTAAGTGTATGGAAACACATAAAATTAAAGGCGAATACTATTCTGTAAATCCTGTTGCATTAAAGAAAATACCTGAACTTTTTTGTAGAAACAAAAGGGAATACAGTATATTTAAAACGGATAATTTTGGAGATGTCATATACATAGAAGTGGGGGCAACCTCAGTAGGCTCAATAATTCAGACTTATACTCCTGGAAAACGTGTTTCAAGAGGTGATGAAAAAGGATTTTTTAAGTTTGGAGGTTCTACTGTGCTACTGATTTTTAAAAAGAATATGGTTAAAATAGATGATGATATAATACAACAGACCGAAAAAGGCTTTGAAACAAGAGTTTTGGCCGGAGATATTATCGGAAATTGTATGAATAAAAAAACAAAGTAGCGGATTTATATTGTCTCCGAAGGTGGTTTGGTTTATAATGAACTCAATTGGGTTCAGTTTGTATAAAAATTTGATGTATATATTCGACATTCAGATTTTACTGTTTACGGGGAGGGTTTGAAATGAGTGACATTAAAACAATAGGAGTACTTACCAGCGGAGGAGATGCACCTGGAATGAATGCTGCCATTCGTGCTGTTGTAAGAACAGGTATATATCACGGGTTTAAGATGCTGGGTATAAGGAAAGGATACAATGGTTTAGTTACCGGAGATATATTTGATATGAGTGCAAGAGACGTATCAGATATTATTCACCGAGGGGGAACGATACTTCAAACTGCCAGATGTAAAGCATTTACAACTGAAGAAGGTATGCAGAAAGCAATGTCAATTTCAAAGGCTTTTGGCATAGATGCACTTGTTGTTATTGGAGGAGACGGCTCATACAGAGGAGCTAGAGATTTCAGCAAATTCGGTATGAAGGTTATGGGTTTGCCAGGAACAATTGATAATGATATAGCAAGTTCAGAATATACAATAGGTTACGATACAGCAATGAATACTGTTCAGGATGCACTTGACAAAATCAGAGATACGGCATATTCACATGAACGATGCAGCGTACTTGAAGTAATGGGGCGTCGTGCAGGACATATCGCTTTAAACGTAGGAATCGCAGGAGGCGCGGAAGTAATTCTCCTTCCTGAAAGGGAATTTGATTTCGATAAAGATATTATCAGAAAAATTATTCAGGGAAGAAATAGCGGAAAGAAAAACTACATTATTATACTGGCTGAAGGTGTTGCTGAGAAGATAGGAGGAGCACTGGAGCTAGCCAAGAAGATTGAAGACCTTACCGGAATAGAAACCAGAGGAACAGTTTTGGGATATATTCAAAGAGGTGGAAGCCCTACAATTCAGGACAGAGTTATGGCAAGTGTTATGGGAGCAAAAGCTGTAACATTGCTTAAAGACGGTATCTATAATAGAGTTATATCTATAAAGGATTCAAAGGTTATTGATATAGATATAGACGAAGCATTAGCTATGAAGAAGGATATTGACAAAGATCTCCTTGAACTAAGCAATATACTTTCAATATAATAAATAGTGATAACTTATTTTAATAATAAAAGAACACAGATTTCCTATGGAATATGTGTTCTTTTTATACGTATAAGCGTGAAAAGAGGAATGTCAAATGAGGAAGTTTGTTATTGCCCCTGATTCCTTTAAAGGGAGTATGAGTTCTCTTGAGGTATGCAGCATAATAAAAACAAAAATCAAACAGTTTTATCCTGACAGTGAAGTCATCGAAATACCTGTAGCAGATGGAGGGGAAGGCACTTCTGATTGTTTTATTGAGATGCTTGGAGCCCAAAAAGTTACTCTGGAGGCTACAGGCCCATATAATGAAAAGATGGAAGGCTATTATGCCAGAATTGGCAACACAGCTATACTGGAGACAGCCATGTTTGCAGGTCTTCCATTGGCAGAAGGAAGACTAAATCCTTCTCAGACAACTACCTTTGGGGTAGGTACAATGATACGTCATGCTGTAGAAAAGGGCTGCAGTGAAATAATTATAGGCCTTGGAGGGAGCTGTACAAACGATGCAGGTACCGGAATGGCATGTGCTTTAGGAGTAAAGTTTAAAAATAAGTCAGGGGAAGAATTTATACCTACAGGGGCTACATTAGGGGAAATAGCTCATATTGATACCACCTTAGCAGAACGGCTTCTAAAGGATTGTAAAATAACTGCTATGTGCGATATTGACAATCCAATGTACGGGAAAACTGGGGCGGCACATGTTTATGCACCTCAAAAAGGAGCCGATGAGGAAATGGTCGTACTTCTTGATAAAAACCTTATGGATTTGGCCGACACAATAAAAAGTCAACTGGAAGTTGACGTTTCAGATATTCCGGGAAGTGGCGCTGCAGGGGCAATGGGGGCAGGAATACTGGCTTTCCTTAAAGGAAGCCTCAAACCCGGAATTGAGACAGTTCTTGATTTGGTAGGGTTTGATAACATTATAAAAGATGCCGATTTTATTTTCACCGGAGAAGGAAAGATTGATGCTCAAAGTCTTAGAGGAAAGGTTGTTATTGGAGTCGCTGCCCGTGCTAACATGAACAATGTTCCTGTTATTGCCATAGTAGGTGATGTGGGGGATGGAGCAGAAGCAGCTTATGATATGGGAGTGTCGGCTATTGTAAGTATTAACAGAGTTGCCTTACCCTTTGAAAAAGCTAAATCAAGAAGCAAAAAGGATTTAGCAGATACTGTGGACATGGTTATGAGGCTGCTTAAACACCGTATTAATAAAAAATAATATCATGGTACTTGAATTTAACATCCAAGTCACAATCAATTCCAGAAGTATAGGAATTGTTCCCAAAAAGTTTTAAGGCATAGGAAACATTGGGAGTATCCTCGGTTATAGTTGAATACAATACCTGACAAAAGCGTTGTGTTTTGTCACAGGCTTCTTTAAACATATCTATAAAAGTAAGATTACTTTTGCGGGCCTTGTCATATGGCATGGCCCATTCATTTTTTCCAAGATTCAAGTAGTCTAAGCCGTCTTTTAGCCTTAATGGGAAGATAAGGCTGGAGAATAGCGGAAACCCATATATAAGATGGTCTATAGCGGCTACCAATTTTTTCTTTATACCGTAGGGGTCCCTAAGAATTTTTTCTACTGTATTCATGTCTTTAATGGCTTTTGATATAAGTTTGCTGGGGATATTAAAATTAAAAACCGAGGCAATAACACTTTCGTACATATCTCCTATTATGTCACGCTCCATGAGGGGTATACCTATGAGTCTGTCAATACTTATTTCATGGACTCTTTTATTCAGAAGCCTACTACACATCAATACATCAATAGCAGTCTCAAAACGCCTGTGATAGTATTGGTACAAGTTTGTACGTGGATCGTCCTGGGTTTTGAAGCCGGATTTGTAAAAAATATAAGGATGAGTAATACTGTCAAGACAGTTATGGCATAAAAAGCCCATAAGATAAACAGTAAGAACATCTCTTACATTACCCTTCTGCTTTAAAATGTAGTCAATCATTTTATTAAAAACCATATTAACTTTAGATTTATGAAATTTTTCGCCTATAGTACCATATTGGGTTTTAGGAGACCAAGGCCAGATACCATAGTAAAAAAGTATATCAGGACCCTGAACACCTAGATTAAAAACGTTTTTATTTTGTTCAATGAGTTTTTTGCACTCTTTATTTTCAATCATCTTAACAGCTTCCAAGCCGCAAAGATAGTGAGTAACCAGATTAGGCATATTACCTCCGTATACCCCTAAAATCGGGATTCATATGTAAATTATGTACAATATTCGTTTAAGATATGTTAATTATACGATTTAATCTTTTGAAAGTATGTAAAAATTTATATTTATGTCTTGACTTTTTGGTTGCCTAGTTATATAGTTAGTTACACAAGTAATTAACCAATCAACAGACTAGGTGGTGAAAACATGAAGCTGGATTTTAATAATGACAAACCCATATATCTTCAGCTTTCTGAAGGATTGGAGGATGCCATTATAGCAGGGATATATCCGGAGGAGACACAAATTCCATCCACAACAGAGATATCAGTAAACTACAGAATAAACCCGGCCACTGCGCTAAAGGGGATAAATATTTTAGTTGATAACGGAATTGTTTATAAGAAGAGGGGGCTTGGCATGTTTGTTGCAAATGGAGCAAAAGAAAAAATACTTGAACAACGTAAGGTAGATTTTTTTGAAAGATATATAAAATCTTTAGTGACAGAGGCAAAAAAGCTTTCAATTTCAAAAGAGGATATACTAAAAATGTTGGAAAGAGGGTTTAAAATATGAGTCAAATGGAAATTAAGAACATAACTAAAAAATTCGGAGACGTGACAGCCCTGGAAAATATCAGTCTGAAACTGGAAGAAAATAAGATTTATGGACTTCTCGGCCGTAATGGGGCAGGAAAGACAACCTTGCTAAACCTGATTACAAACAGGATTTTCCCTACTGAGGGCGAGATTCTTTTAGATGGTGAAAATGTTATAGAGAATAATAGTGCACTATCAAAGATATATTTTATGGCTGAAAATAATTACTATCCGGAGAGTATGACAGTAAAAAAGGCCTTTAATTGGACTAAAGAATTTTACACTAATTTTGACTATGAATATGCTGCTGAGTTGTGTGAAAAATTTTCTCTGAAAATAACACAAAAGATAAAAAATCTGTCTACAGGTTATACATCTATATTCAAAATGATTTTAGCTCTATCCTGTAATGTGCCATTTGTTCTTTTAGACGAGCCGGTTTTGGGACTAGATGCAAATCATCGTGACATGTTTTATAAGGAGTTGCTTAAAAATTACAGTGAAAAGCCCAAAACTATTGTCATTTCAACACATCTGATTGAAGAAGCGGCGGATATAATTGAAGACGTAATTATAATAAAATCAGGTGAATTGATTTTGAATGAATCAGTTGAGAGCGTACTATCAAAGGGTTATGCAATAACCGGAAGTATATCTGGGGTTGACAGCTTTACTGCCGGTAAAAATGTGCTTGGAACTGATACAATGGGAGGAATCAAATGTGCATATGTACTTGGGCATTTGAACAAGACAGATGTTCCTGACGGACTGGAAGTTACAAAACCTGATTTACAGAAACTATTTATTCACATGACTAATAGATAATGGAGGGGATTAATAATGAGATTAAAAACAGCTTCAAAATATATATTTTCAGAGATGAAGAATTCAGTATTGATTTTTTATTTGGCCATATTACTACTAATAGTCTTTTTGGCTGTGTCTGTATCAGGGGTTAAAGGCTCAATTAGCGGAATGGAAATGACGTCGTCAATTTTTTTATTTATTTTAGGGTTGAATTCCTTTAAGAAAAATTATCTGTTTTTAATATCAAATGGTGTACCAAGGAGAACCCAGTTCAAGAGTTTTTTTCTGGCTGCAATGCCTATAGCTGCAGGTATGGCAGTTATTGATAGTGCTTTAGGAATTATATTTAACAGAATATCAAATTTTAATTCTTTGTTTAATATGATTTATATTGATAGAACACAAAATACAGGAAATACATTTATTTCCTTATTGTGGAGCATAGCACTGTATATGTGTGCAATAACTCTTGGATATTTTATTACACTGGCATATTACAGAATGAACAAAATACAAAAGATATGTATATCAATTGGAGTTCCGGTCTTTTTTACAATGGTACTCCCGTATATACTTTATAACTTTTGTTCAACCACTACTGTTAATTGGGTATACAATGGTATAACTACTATGTTCGGAGTAACCGGAAGCTATGGACCTATAAGTGCAGTTTTTGTATTCCTAATTGCTACGGTTCTGTTGTCAGTATTATCATATTTGTTGATAAGAAAAGCTCCCGTAAAAGATAATTAACAAGAGGGGTAAAAAGAAGCGGGCAGTAATGTCAAAATCGCCTTTACTGCCCGAACTTTTTTACTAGTTGTTGTTATTACTAAACCAGTTCAATGTGTTTATATAGTTTGAATTTACTCCATATGAAATAATCCTGTCTTTGTTGTCGCTAATTTCTATCCAGAGTTTATCTTCGGCAGGGGAAGCAAGCTGTTCATAATTAAAACCGTTAATATCCTTCCGGATTTCAGTAATAAAGTTTTTAAGCTTTTCCTTATCAGAAATGACGATAGGTTGTTTATTTTTTGAATAATCATGTACTTGTATATATTTAATATCATCTGCTTCCTGATGGAGCACCGGGAACCTTCCGTCTTTGTATTCCTTACTTTCATATATGGGGCCTAGTGCAGAAGCATACAGGTTAGTATCCAAATCATAATATCTGACAATCTTTTTACCGTTTTTAAGAGTATAGGCAATGTAGGTTGAGGAACCCTCCTTACTCCTGTTTTCCAGAATCATTTTGTGGAGTTCAGTGATGTTTTTGATATTTGCAGTTTCTTTATAAATGGTAGTATTGTCATTTGAAGGACCTACATAATTTTCATTGTCTTTGTTTTCCCACCAGTAGATGTTGTATCCCATGTAAACGTTTGCAACCTCATCAGCAGCAGGAACTTTGTTTACATATCCGAAAATATCAAACCTGATACCCAACAGCATAATAATTAAAACCAGTGCATACCCCAGATAACCCTTGTAGGTACTAAGTACTTTAAAGGTTTTGTTTGTTACCATTTGAACTACTACATAGCCGATTAATGCACACACGAAGTATCCGAATATTGCAAAGGATACGGAGGCCCTGCTAATACCTAAGAAATATGCTCCGCCCACTAGTGTTGCACAAACTGTAACACCGTATATAAATACGGGACGTATGGGTTTAAAGGTTATAATATCACCCGCTGTCTCAGGTCGTCTGAGTTTAAACGCAACAAGACCTCCGGCCAGAAGTAGCACTGATAAAACTATATAACCAACCACCATCCGGGGTGTAAGTTCTATGCTGTTGCTAAAGAGCATTGTCATAGGCAGTTTGCGGTAGAAACCGGTATTTGAATAAGTGGCAAAACCATATAGCAACGAAGATAGATTTGCTTTTATACTCTCAAAGAAAAATAAAGGAAGTAGATTTAAAATATAAACAAATACTATCTGTGCAACGGAGCTTCCAGTAAACATTCCAACAAAAATTGTCATGGACATAAATAAAATTCCATATAAAAGGGATAGTCCAAGCCATTTGAAAATAAGTTCCGTTGTATAAAAATCAGATAAAAAGCTGAAGGAATTCAGCAAGCCCATAACGAAAATATTTATCAATAAAGGCATAATATACAGTATCAGTGCTGAAACAAAGCTATTAAAATACAGTTCTGCCCTGGTAACCGGAAGGCTATGATACAAGGAAGCTTGTCGACCCTTTTGAATATATCTGTAGGCTAAAACTGCAATAATAATAGGAATAACAGCTGGAAACAACAGGCTTACTCCGCTATGGAAGTTCAGTTCACGAGCTATAAACTCTTTAATAAACCGAATATTAGAATTATCAGAATTTATATTAAATTTTTGCATGTAATGTGCCAGAGGCATGGTCAGGATAAGCCCTAATGAAAAAATTACACTCACCCACCAATAGCGTTTCAGATCGCTTAAAATTATGCCTTTCTTAAATAAGGATGTTTTCGATTTCATAACCTTTACCCCCTAATTCATAAATGAAAATTTCCTCAAGGGAAAGCGGCAGAATATCCATTACAACAGGGTTTGTTGACTTGACACGGGATATTAATGCATCTTTGTTACCCCTGACAATTAATTGCAGTACGCTTCCGTTTTGGGTACGGTGTAATACCTCTCCATCCTTGAATAAATTATCAGGCGTATTACCTGAGTATGCAAGCTGAAGCTTGTGAATATCTGATTTCATATTATCAAGTTCACGCTCGACCATCATTTTACCTTTATAAAGAATACCTACATGATCACATATGTCTTCTAACTCACGGAGGTTGTGGGAGGATACAAGAACCGTTGTTCCGTACTCTGCAACGTCCTGTAATATTAGATTCCATACTTTTTTCCTCATAACCGGGTCAAGTCCGTCAACCGGTTCATCCAGTATCATCACTTTTGGTTTTGCTGATATTCCAAGCCAGAATGCTACCTGTTTCTGCATACCTTTTGAGAGCTTTACTACTCTACGCTTTATGTCGATGGGAAATACCTGCTGCAGTGTATTAAATCTCTCCCAGCTCCAACTCGGGTACATGCTGGCATAGAAAGAAGCCATTTCCTTTATACTGTACTGAGAAAAGAAAAAAAGATCGTCGGATATATATACTATTTTGGATTTTGTTTCGGGATTATCAAAAACGGATTTACCATCTATTGCTATAGAGCCTGATTCGTTCTTATAAATCCCAGTTAAATGCTTTATCAGTGTAGTCTTACCAGAACCGTTAGGTCCCAAAAGTCCATAGACTGATCCCTCTTTTATGTGAATATCAAGGGAATCAAGTGCTTTAAAGTCCCCGTAAGATTTGCTCAAAGATTTTACATGAATCATTGGGATGCCTCCTTTTTACCATATGTGTTCTGAATTACATCAATTACTGCTTGCAGCGGTGTATGAAGAAAAATTAATTCTTCCACTGTTTTTTGAATACTAATTAAAAGCTCTTTTCGTCTGGGTTCTATAGAACTTTTATCCAAAGGAGCTATAAAATTACCTTTGCCTTTAACCGAATAGATTATTCCTTCTGTTTCAAGGTCTTTATATGCTTTCTGAATAGTATTGGGGTTTATGGTAAGAGTTTGGGCAAGCTCTCTTACAGACGGTATTTTGTCGTCAGTTTTAACTGCCCCGGTTATAACCAGCTCCTTGATTTTATCTTTTATTTGTTCATAAATAGGCCTGGGGTCTTTAAAATCCAATTGTATCATAAGCACCTCCTCATAACTGTATTATTAATAATAGTACACTTAGTACAGTATTATATTATTATTAGTTGAACAAAATGTCAACAATTTTTAGAATACACATATTTCAACGATATAAACAGATATACTATAATAGTATTAAGAGGAGGGGATACAATGCAAAAACCCGTAATCGGGATTCCAATGGGAGACCCTGCCGGAATAGGTCCCGAGATTATAGTAAAAGCACTGGCTAATGATGAAATATACAAAGTATGTAAGCCGTTGGTAATAGGCGATGCCGGAGTTGTTGAAAAGGCAGCCAGGATATGTGGTATACAAACCAATGTAAACACTGTAACAGGTATAGACATGTTAACTTCTGATAAAAGTACTATAAATGTTGTGGATTTAAAAATAATTAATCCTGATAGTTTGGAGTACGGTAAGGTTCAGGCGGAAAATGGCCGCGCTTCCTTCGAGTACATAAAAAAGAGTGTGGAGCTTGCTTTGAAAGGAAAACTTTCTGCAATAGCAACAACCCCTATAAACAAGCCTTCACTAAAAGCGTCTGGAATAGAATTTATCGGTCATACGGAAATACTTGCTGGACTGACAGACACTAAAGATCCCCTTACTATGTTTGAAGTCAGGGGAATGAGAGTATTTTTTCTCACTCGCCATGTATCGCTGAGAAAAGCTTGTGATATGGTAACCAAGGAAAGATTACTGGATTACGTGGAAAGATGTACTCAAGCATTGCAAAGCCTTGGAATAACAGAAGGGACAATGGCTGTGGCCGGATTAAATCCTCATAGCGGGGACAACGGTCTTTTTGGTACAGAAGAATCTGAAAGCATCATTCCTGCAATTCAGGAAGCGAAAAGACGCGGATTTAATGTGGAAGGCCCTGTGGGCCCTGACTCGGTATTTCATCTTGCATTGACAGGCAGGTACAATTCAGTATTGTCCCTTTACCATGACCAGGGGCATATAGCTACAAAAACATTAGATTTTGAAAGAACAATAGCAATTACCTTGGGACTTCCGTTTCTTAGGACATCTGTTGACCATGGAACTGCCTATGATATTGCAGGGAAAGGGATTGCCAGTGGGATAAGCATGACGGAGGCAATACTACTGGCTGCAAAATATTCAACTCCATATTCACAGTGGGTAAAAAGAGCAGACTAATGTTTATTTAAAACGTATTATATTGTATATAAAATACGGTAATAAAAATTTAGGAGGTTAATATGGCAGACGTTATTGATTATAAAATTTATGGGGACGATATGCAGATAGTGGAGATAGAATTGGACCCATCAGAAGGCGTTAGGGCTGAAGCCGGCGCAATGATGTATATGGAAGATGGCATTATGATGCAGACATCTACAGATGGCGGAGTTTTTAAGGGATTCAAGAGAATGCTTACAGGAGAAAGCTTCTTTATTACCACTTTTTATAATGCAGGTACATCAAAGCAGCATGTTGCATTTTCAGCACCTTACCCCGGCAAGATAATACCGTTGGATTTAGCTCGGGTTGGAGGGAATTTCCTGTGTCAGAAGGATTCATTTTTGTGTGCTGCTAGTGGAGTAGATATTGAAATTGCTTTTACCAGAAAGCTCGGTGCAGGCTTCTTTGGAGGAGAAGGCTTTATTCTTCAAAGGTTGGTTGGCGACGGAATGGCTTTTGTCCATTCAGGAGGAACAATTATTCAAAAAAATCTGCTTCCCGGTGAAACTCTGAGAGTTGACACAGGATGTATAGTAGCTTTTTCCCCAAGTATAGACTATGATATCCAATCAGTGGGAGGTTTTAAAAATGCCCTGTTTGGCGGAGAGGGACTATTCCTTGCAAAACTGACTGGCCCTGGTATTGTATTCCTACAAAGCTTACCTCTTGCCAGATTATCAGACAGACTTTCATCTGCAGGAGCACGCCATCGTGACCAGAAGTCAGGTATCGGAGGTATTGGAGGCGAAATTCTGGGTGGACTATTTGGAGGAGACAAAAATTTTTAAGTTTTAAATACAAATAAAAGGCATTTCAAAGATGTTCATTTGGACTCTTGAGATGCCTTTTTTTGATATGAAAAAAAATTAACAAAAATAAAAAAAAGTGAACAAATATTTTGAAATACTAGAATAAATTTATTATTTTTACCCAACCATAAAAAATTACAAAATTAATATACCAATTGTCAAAAGTTTTTATATTGATTTGAAAACAGTCTGCAATTTATAATAAAAAACAGATTTACCAATTATTTTCTTTTCGTTTCACTCCTATTCTTTACATCTTCTTATAGATAATCAATTCACATATGATATTTGAAAACTTCTCCTGTGAAAGTGTGAGGCAGAATATGGTTAGGATATGCTTTTTTAAAATTTCTAATGTGAATTATTTCAAAAATATATTAATCTAAACTTAAATAAGGAGGAAAAGTATGCTAAAAAATAAGGCGACAAAAAGGTTTATATCATTAACTCTTTCTATTGTAATTGTTTTATGCAGTATCTTAACAGTTACAGTGTCTCCGATGGGTGTTTCTGCTGCAACCCAGGCGGTTTATTACGTATCTCCTGATGGAAGTGACAGTAATCCTGGTAATATCGATGCACCCTTTCAGACAATAACAAAGGCCAGAGATGTAGTACGTACCATAAACAAAAATATGACGGGTGACATTTATGTTTATTTAAGAGGAGGGGACTATCGTTTATCCAGCACCATTACTTTTGGACCTGAGGATTCAGGAACAAATGGATTTAGGATATTTTACCAGGCATATCAAGGTGAAATACCTGTTTTAAATGGTGCAACAAAGGTTACAGGGTGGACTAAATATAATGACAATATATATAAGGCTACCTTGAACCGCAATACCAAATTGAGATATCTTTTTGTAAATGATAAAAGAGCTCAAATGACTAAAAAAACCGTAAAAGCTCAGGGGGGATATGGAACTTATTCTGTTACAAAAGGGCAGGCTAGCTGGGCTTGGACAAGCGGCAGCAATAGCGACGGGGTAAAATATAATGTCTCTGATGTGCCGGAAATCACAAGTAATAAGGACGACCTTGAAATAGTAAACGGTACCACTTGGAATGAAAACATTGTATGTACAAGGGATGTTATTACATCAGGCTCTTCCAGAGTACTTCTTTTGCAGCAGCCATATGGAGCAATAGCCCAACTGCCAGGATGGGGCGCAGCTTTCACCACTACCAGTACCCATACAATTTACAATGCATTTGAGTTTTTAAATTCTCCGGGACAATTCTATTTTAATAAGACTACAAAAACTCTGTATTATTATCCTCGCCCAGGTGAGGACATGGCAACTGCCGATGTTGAGGCTCCTGTTTTAGAGAAACTTATTGACATTTCAGGGAAGTCAAATTCAAACAGAGTCAAGAATATAACCTTCCAGGGCATTACATTTGCAAATACTGACTGGAATCTTATAAAAGTAGGAGATTCATACGGAAGAACAACTTGTCAGAGTGCAGACGGATTTATAGCATATTATAACGGTAATTGGCATGACACTAAATACACTCTTTTGGATACATATCCGGGGATGATAAATGTAAGCAGCAGTGATTCAATTGACTTCATAGGAAATGTAATAAAGCACAGTGCTGCCGACGGAATTACTATGGTCAACGATGTAATAAATTCAAATCTGATTGGTAATTACATCTATGACATTACATCAAGTGGTATTACGGTAGGACATCCACAACATGTATACTTGGGAGACGGCGGAGAACACCAGAAGTACGCACCTGGTGTAGAAGGTATATGTACAAATGTTGTAATCAATAATAATATGTTGTGGGATTGCAGCACAGCTCCTGGATTTGGAGGATGCGCCGGTATTACTGCATTTTTTGTAAACAAGCTCAAGGTAACTCATAACACAGTTCACACTACAGGATATAACGGTATAACACTTGGATGGGGTTGGTGTAATTTTAAGGACTCAAATACCTGTAAGGACAACGTAATAAATAATAACCGTATATACAATGCATTAAACAGACTCCATGACAGCGGAGCAATATATACAATAGGGCAAATGCCTTATACAACTATAAATGAGAACTATGTTAAAGGAATTCCCGACAATTCTACAGGGCCTACTTATGGTTTACATAATGATGAAGGAAGCGCGTACATAACTGAAAATGATAATGTACTTGATATTAGTCCGGGGGTAACGTACACAATTAACTGTGAGGATTATGGACAAAAACACGACTTAACGATATTAAGGACCTATGCAACGGTTAATAAAATGGGTAAAAATCCTCCAAACAGCACAATTGATCCACCTATTGCAGTTCCGGATAATGTATGGCCTTTGGCCCAGTACAATATAGCTTTGAAGGCAGGAGTTCAGGAAGCATACAGAGACATTCTGCCAAGTAAACTGTTCCCTGTTCAGGATTATGTATTCCCAGCAAGCTGTGCCACAAAATGTGGAGCTGAATTAAACATAAGGAGCAGTGGTAATCCAGCAAATACAGTGTGGTTTGCTCCAGCGGGGACAACAAAGTTTGTTGTTGGACCAACTATGACCAAAGCATCAGGAACAGCTACATCAATTGTAACACCTGAAACATCAGGAACATACAAATTATTTGTAGTAGATTCGTCAGGTGCTAAGATAGGTGAATCAGAAGCAGTGCTTAGAGTGAGTGGTTCGGCTTCACAAATTGAAGCTGAGAGCTTCTCCTCACAATCTGGAATCCAAACTGAAAATTGCAGCGAAGGCGGACTGGACGTAGGATATATAGAGAACGGGGATTACACCGTTTATAAGAATATTGACTTCAAAAACGGAGTTACGGGTTTCAAGGCTAGGGTAGCCAGTGGTGCCAGCGGAGGAAAAATTGAAATCAGGCTGGACAGCATTACAGGACCTTTAGTAGGAACGTGTTCTGTGACATCCACTGGGGGCTGGCAGACCTGGGCTGATGCTTCATGTGATATTAGTGGTGCCAGCGGTGTGCACGATGTATATCTAAAATTTACAGGAGGAAGCGGATACTTGTTCAACATTAATTGGTTTGAGTTTACAGGCAGAATCACTCCACCACCAGTGCTGACAGGAGATGTCAATGGAGACGGCAGTGTTGATGCGACAGACTATGCCATGATGAAAAAGTACCTTCTTGGACTAATTGATGATTTTCCTGTAGAAAATGGCCTTGAAGCAGGTGACCTTAATAAGGATGGTGTAATTGATGCAATTGACTTTGCACTTTTAAAGAAAGAGTTGCTAAGCGGTATTTAGAAATTAAAAAATAAGTCCCACTAAGTTTACTAATTTGCTATTGTTGGTTTTTATGAAGATACTGGCGGAACGGCATTAGACAAATTTATATATACATCAGTTGCTACGAAAGCTATAAAACTATAACAGTAGCTAAAATAAGGGTTAATGAGAAAATTAGTTATATATTTCTCTTAACCCTTTTTTGTTGCACCAAAGTTTTTGATGGTTTGGATTAGGAGTGAAAAGTAAACATTTTTCATTAGATTATTATTGACTCTTACATTATGGTACACTTTATACTAAAAGTGAGCTCAATACAACACACATATATGTGAGGTGTAAAAATGTTAAAAATAGGTGATTTTTCGAGGTTATCAAGGATTAGTATACGAATGCTTCGGCATTATGATGAATTGGGATTATTGGTGCCCAAAAGCACAGATTCTTATACAAGTTATCGCTACTACAGTGAAGAACAGCTACTTATTGCATCTAGAATTACGGCACTAAAGGACATGGGTTTCAGTCTTGCAGCAATTTCAGAGATATTGAAAAACTATGATAATCCTAAAGCACTGTCAGAGTTTTTAACAATAAAACAAGCTGAAGTGCAGGCACAAGCAGAAGAAATTAGCCATCGTCTACTCCTCCTTGATACAGCAATAATGAGATTAAGAAAGGACGATAACGCTATGAATTATAATGTAATATTAAAAACATTGCCGGAAAGATATGTTGCAAGTGTAAGAAAAATAATACCGTCATATAATCAAGAGGGGATACTATGGAATATGCTAATGACAGAAACAGCGCCAATAATGAATTTTCAGCAGGCTTGTTTCGGTGAAAGTCTTGCAATTTTTCATGATGAAGGGTATAAAGAAAACGATGTAGATATAGAAATACAGATGCCAGTGAAGGGACATTATGAGGACACTGAAAATGTAGTATTTAAAACGGTTCCGGCAGTAGAGTTTGCCTCTGCCACATATAAAGGCAGCTATGAGCAAATTACGGCAGTAAATCAGGCTGTTGCCGATTGGGTAAAGGATAATGGTTATGAATTCAATGGTGCAATGTTCTGCATTTACCATGTCAGTCCTGCACAAACAAATAATCCTGATGAATTGGTAACCGAGGTTTGCTATCCAGTGAGAAAAAGATAATCATTTAAAATCCATAGTCAGAACCACCAGCTCAGCTGGTGGTTCTGACATATTTATATAAATTATATTTATATTTTGGATGTAAAATCTCCTTAAAAATTTACTTAGTAAATAGAAGTTAATTTTTAAGGAGAGATAATATGAACACCGGAAGTGCCGTTGCAAGAAAATCTCAACAGTCCTCGAATTTACTATATAGCAACAGTCAGAAAAAATCTTCTGTGTCAAAGACCGCTAGTAAAAAGCCAAACGTACGAGTGACAGAATTTTCACAAATAGTTGCACTACTTCTTAATGACCCTGATTCAGTAACACGTGATGAATTTATGTTCTTTCAGTCAAAGTTGGGCTACAGTCAAACAGTTAGGCTCATGACAGAAGGTAGAAAACGTAAGCAAATGGTAAAACAGGGTAAGGAGATAGACCAGAAGAAAAGTTCTCTTACCCTTATAGATAATACTAAGGACACTAAAGAATCAAATAAGGATATCAATAAACCTCAGGAGGAAAAGACATCTTCTACTACTGAGGTTAAGTCTCTTAGCAGTGAAGAAACAAGTAAGCCTAAAGCAGAGAAAAAGCAGGAAACCCCTGATTCACATTATGTAAATACAACTAAGGATAAAAATAAAGAAAATTCCCATACTGGAAAATATTCTCAAGTGAAGCAAACAACACAAAAACAGACAAAGGAAACAGTCAAGCAAAAAACAGATACCAAAAGCTCTGCTCAATTGACAAATGCAAATACTGCAAAGACTGTGGCTGTGAAAACTCAGGAGAATACACAAATAAAACAGAAAGCTCAGACCAAGGCTGCGACTCCAGACAAAAAGCAATCGGAAAAGAAACAGCAGCAGAAGGCACCTGCACCATCCTTTGGAAAGGAAATAGCCGCTATTGCTTCAGCTACAGCACCAGGACAAAAAGCTAAAAAAACTCCTGAGGTAAAAATAAAGGGTGGAGACCCGGGAAGTTTATTGTCACAGTTGGAAAATGTACCGCCTACACAGGCGCTAAATGCATATTCCCAGGTAACAGCCCTGTCGGGAGAAGCATTAAAAAACCAAACTCAGAAAACCCAAAACAACGTACCACAAATAAAGGCACCTACAGGGATAACGGCAATATCCAAAAGCAAAAAAACTAAAAAGCCCTTAAAGACCTTTAACCATGCAGTACCAACAAGTTTTAAAGCTGAAAAGACAGGCAAAGCACAAGACGGAGCTAAAAACTTTGATATAAACATAAACAGTGAGGCAGAGCCAGACGAGATAATGGCACAAGCAAAGCTGCAGACTGCAAACACACCGGGAGTTGAATTTACCGGAGAAGCAGACCCATCACAGATGGAAGGCTACAATGCCGAAATGTCTCAGAACGTACAAGCAGCAAAACAGCAGGAACTTGAACAGATACAAAATGACTTTGGAGAAAACAATATATTCCCCGATGAAGATAACACAATCCTCAAAGCCAAAAAAGCATTAAAAGGAACAACAGCAAAGGCATATAAAGCCCCAAAAACACTTGAAATTCCGGTAGAAATGGAGGCACAGCTGAACAAAACCCTTGGGCCAAAAATGAAAACCAAGCTAACAGAGCAAAAAGAAAAATATCAAACAGGACGAGAAAAATTCGATTCGGATGTAAAAGCTGCAAGAGCAGAATCAGATAGCCGAATAATGGCAATGAAAGCGGAAACAAGCAAAAAGCAGATGGAGGAACAAAAAGGTGCCCAAGCAGAAGTAGAACGTCAAAGAAAACAATGGAGACAAGAAATAGATGGGGCAGTGGCAGAATACGACAAGCAGGCAGAAGCTGAAACAAAAAACAAAACCAAAGAAATAAACAAAATAAAAGAAGAAAAGAATAAAGAAATTAAAGAAAAAATGGCAAAAGCAGAAAGTGATGCCAATCAGGAATGTAAAACAGCAAAGAAAAAAGCAGAAGATAAAAAGAAAGAGCATGAAAAGGAAAAAGAAAAAGAAGACAAGCCATGGTATGCAAAAGCCATAGACTGGGTAAAGGACAAAGCACAGAAATTCATAGAAGGTCTAAAAAAGGCACTGAATTTCATATTTGACGCACTGAGAAAGGCAGTAAAAGTCATATTTGATTTGGCCAAAAAAGCAATAAACGGACTAATAGAGTTAGGCCGAAGAATGATAGTGGGACTTATCAAAGGGCTGGGAGCCTTCCTGAAAGGACTCGTAAAAATAGTATTTGCCAAATTCCCAGGAATATCGAAAAAAATATGTGGCTTTATAGATAAAACAGTAGACAAGGCAGTAAACAAAGTAAACGCATTGGCAGATAGCCTGAAAAAAGGAGTAAATTCGGTGCTGGATTTCCTGTCAGGAACATTGGATAAACTACTGGGAGTTGTACAGAGCATTTACAATGGAATATTGACCTTTACGGGAATGTTAATCTCAGGCCAGTTTGCTGAAATAATGGAGGGAATAAAAGCATTAGGAGAAGCTGCAAAAGCATCACTGCCTCATATAGAAGGAAAGGTCTGGGAACAGCTGCTAGGAGTAGACCTGACACAGCCTATGGAAGACCAGGCAGCAGAAGGAGGACAGCCACAAGGCCAGACAGTAGAAAAATTAACCGAGAACGATATAGTCATAGAACAAGTTGAGAAAGGTGAAATAACTCCTGAACTTCTGGAAGACATAAACCTAAAAGACGGAGAAACAAGGGAACTACAGGGAAGTTCCAACCCCCATACCACAGAAAGCATAATGGAGGAATTTGACACACAAAAAACAGGCAACAGCTTTGGGGACGGACTAAAGACACGAGCCCAAAACGCAGAAAAGATTCTTGACCAGATAAAACAATTTGTAATAAAATGGTTAAAAGATAACTGGTGGAAGCTGCTGCTGGGAGTACTGGGAGCACTGGCTGGAATAATAGCGGCTGAAATAGTAACAGGGGGAGCAATAACCGCAGCACTGCCTGTAATAATAAACGCAATAACCACGGCAATGAATGCGGCCATGGTAGTGTCCATAATAGATACCATAGCAAAAGCGGCAGGCTACATAGAAACATACCTGACACAGGGATGGGCAAGACACATACAACCTGCAGCAATAGCTCTTGCAACAGCCTTGGCAATGGGGTTGGTAGAACTTGCAATGGCACTGGGCTTCAAATTAGCCGGAAAAGGCATAAAAGCGGCCAAGAGTGGTATCAAAAAAGGAATAAAAACAACTGCCAAAGGTGCAAAGAAGCTGGCTACAACAGTAGGAAAAGGCATCAAAAGCCTGCTGAAATCAGGAGCAAAACTGGTATCCAAAACAGGCAGCATGATAATCGAAAACGGAAAGATAATCATAAAGAGCCTGAAAAAAGGATTCTCAAAGGGAATAAAGAAGCTCAACGGCCTGATAGACAAAATATTAAGCAAATTCAGGTTTAAAAAATTCAAAATAGAGCGAAAAGGTCGGCATATACGAATATACGGGGAAGTCAACCCGTGGGTACTGCTCTATGATGGAACAATAGAAAAAATAGACCGTAAAAACACCCATGCAGGAGACATAATAGAGCACGAAGGAAAACGTGGAATAGTATTAACCCGCAACACTAAACCAACCGCCAAGGTCAACGAACTATATGAAAATGCTTTGAAGAATGGTGGGAAAGTTGAGGTTAAGGGAGGCTCTAAGACTGATGTATTGGCTAATAATCGTGCACAAGGAAAAGCTTTTGAGCAACAAGAGTTTTCCAATTTCAATAGCAACAATACGAATGCAGTAGAGCAAATTACAATTAAAACTTCTAGTGGAACAAAAACACGAGTTGATGCAATTGGGTTAGATGCAAATGGAAATGTTGTTATAAATGAGTTTAAATCGTCGGCTACAGCGCCATTAACACCTAACCAAAAAATTGCATTTCCAGAGTTGTTTAGTAGTGGAGGAACCGTTGTTGGCAAAGGAAAGGGAATATTTACTGGAGGCTATCAAATACCTTCTGGAACTGAGGTGAAAATAGTTAGACCTCAAATAAAGTAATCTAATTGATGAAAGGAGTAACAATGTCAGTAGTTGATGAAAACAAGGTAGATGGTATAGGAATAAGCAAAGATGGAGAAAAACTCATACTACTTATTACAGACCATCTTGATTGGACAAATGAATATGAACATTTAATTCATTTGCAAAATAAGATTAACGCTTATATTAATTTTTTGGAAAATGAGCAGTATAAAGAGGTTTATCCTAAAAAACAATTTGGGCTTTATTGTATTGAAATCCACTTTAAATATGAATTAACTTCGAATTGCTCGAAGTTTATCGATAGAGTTAACGAACAGCTTTGTGAAAACAATATTACTATAGAAACAATAATTGTATAAGTTGTGAGGTGTGATAAGATGACAAAAGGGCAAAAGGAAGTTTTAAAAGAAATCGAGAAGGCCTTAAAAAGTGGAATGAAACAAAACATAAGTCGAACAGAATGTAAATTAGTATCAAATTGCATTTATAGAAAGCTAAATGATTATCTTGTAAGTGCGATTTACTTTGCTCGTAATAGTGATAATCAGTATAAATTAACTCTTCGGTACAATATTAAGCTATACTACTATGATAATATATTTTGGGAAGTTTTTGATATGAAAGAGAACTGCTTGCAAAAAGATAGCTTAAGAGCAAATGGTGCATATACTGCTCCTTCCATACAGTGGGATGAAAAAACATATACAATAAAAAATGTAAGTGAAGTGGACCAAGTGTGTGTCAAAGCAATCAATGAATTTAATACTGAGAGTGAAATGTATATAGATAAAATATTATCCGAGTATGGTAGTTTCGATTCATTTATTCTAAAACAAGAAGGAATAATGGATGAGATGCTACTTAAAATGCTGGCTAATATTAATATGAAAAAGTATGCCGATGCTGAAAATATCGCTAATACTGAATTAAAACAAGGTCGAGGTGGAAGATTTCAAAACAATGGAATTGATATTAATGAATATGTTTTAATGTATTGTAGAAGGAAACAGTTTAAGTAATCGCATATCTGAGGTAATAATATATAGCATAGATGAAAGTCATAACACCATATAGCGAATGTGGGATAATTATCAATCCCTACATAACCAATAAGGTGTTATGGCTTTCTTTTTGTTTCATAAATCAAAGCTATAAATGTACACTTAAATATTGAGGAAATCAATGGTGGTTTTGCAATATATTTATACAAAAGCAGTTGATAGACGTAAAAATCTATCAGCTGTTTTTGTGATGCACAAAATTAGCTGTACTCAAATCTTTTATTACTTCAAGTGTGTTTTAAGATACTGAGAACTTTCTATCTTCTTTGAAATTTCGTATATTTCTGCTTATCTTTAAACCTGATGTTTGAAAGGTACCAAGGTAAGCCACAAAATAATAGCAAATGAAAAAAGTGGTTTCAGTTTGGACAATTCTACAGAAGGGACTCCATCCGTAAAGGAGGAGTGATTTTAATTAAGAAGAAGGTAAGTCTAAGACTGGAGACGAGATTATTGAATGCTCTTATGAAGATATATGAGACAGACAACATTTCGGAAACGGTCACTAAGGCAATTGTAGAAATAGTTACAGAAGGAAAATCAAAGAAGAAATTAAAAACATTATTTCCCTATGTGGGAAAAAAGCCACCGAGGATAGCAAGGGAAGTCGTTGAGGCATTCCATCAGTCTGGAAGCAAGGTGTTTGTAGATTTATTTTGTGGAAGTCTTGCAATATTGTGTTACTTGCCAGAAGATACGAGGGTTGTTGTAAATGACATCAATGGAGATTTGACAAATCTATATGTGATTATTAAAACTAAATCGGATGAGTTTATTGCAGAATTAGAAGCACTGCCTTATTCCGAAGTACTATTCCAAAAGTACAAAGAGGTACTTAGGTCTGATGATAAAGCATCGGATTTGGAGCAGGCAGTTGCCTACTATTATGTGCAGTTTGCATCATTTAGGGGTAGGTCAAAGAATGCTAGTTTTAGAATCTCTGCTGATGCAGAAAATAATATGGCATCGACTTTTAGAAAAAATCTACCTTCAATCGTAGCACTGTCAGACAGATTACAAACGGTAGAAATCCTTAATCGAGATTTTAGAAAAGTACTGAACCAGTTTAATGATACAAGTGTATTTGTTTATGCAGATTGTCCGTATTTAGGAACAGAAGATTACTATGAGTGTGAAGTGAATGGTGAGGAATATGTATTTGGGGATAATGAACATAGAGATTTGGCACAGATGTTAAAAGAGCATAAAGGCATATTCGTGTTATCTTCTAAGGTAAAGAAGGATTTACGTAAACTCTATCGTTCCAATGGACATTATGTTTTAAACTTTGAGGCAACTGGAAGAATGCCAGATAAAAGGCATAGAGAACAACTGATTATGAATTTCAAGATGGAACATGTAAATAAGTACGGAGAAGATGATATAAAACCGTACAGATGATTAGGATGGAGTATGATAGGTGAAAATACGAAAATTCAGTACTTCATTATAAAATTATTCTGCACAATATGTTTTAATGTCGGACAAGTGGTAAGTGATAATCCTGCAAAGCCTTATAATATGGGCAGTTTAACGATTATACAAAAATCTATTTTACCACAGGACTTTAGTTTGCAAATATGAAAGAAAGCCAGTAGTTTCAAGGCTTTAAAGATACGGATGTTAATATTGTATTCAATTTCAGTATGAGAAAAATAGCATAAATATAATAATATGATGCTCCTATGAGACGTGATGATTTGCCCAGTTATCATTATATCAACCGTAGTACATAGATTATGAATCGAGTATTTCTAGCTGAATTAACCATCCCTATGAATTGGTGTAAGATATCACGTATTATCAAGAAATACTAGATTTCTGACCTTGTATAGTAAGAAGAGTTATGCTTATAGGATACAGTGATTACTGAAGGTTTGGAATAAAGGAAAAGCGAATTGAATTAAAGATTGGGCAATTAGTTATAGGATATGGAAAGTATGACGGATATAGCCGAAGTGAACAGACAGCTTAAATAGTTCTTACAATTGGGACTGTAAATAATTTTGTGTATGAAGCCTTTCAAACTCAATTATGGGTAAGTATTTCCAAAGTATTAACTCTCAAAAATTTAATACTATATTTCAAATGGGTAGATAGCCTCAAGGGGCCTACCTTGCCATTCTTTTATTTCAGGAAGGATTCTTTCAGTTATTTTACTGACCATTTCAGCAGAAATATCTATTCCATAAAGTTCTTTAATCTGATCGTGAATATCTCTGGTAGACATGCCTCGGGCATAAAGAGAAATCACCTTATCCTCAATTCCTGATACATCCCTTTTGTACTTGGGAACTATTTTAGGCTCAAACTCACCTTTTCTGTTCCTTGGGATATCAATTTGTACAGGGCCGAATTCACTCTTTAGTTTTTTTGATGAGTAACCGTTTCTACTGTTGTCAGTTCAATAATAAGGGAGTACATGAAGAACCCCCAGATTAATGACATGAAAAAAATATTGGAAACTCCTTTAGAAGAAATTTATAAGTCGTATGTGAACAACAAGAGTTTACCTATAGCACCAAATTAGTGGGAAAAGACTATAATTTTCCTACTTTTATACTCTACCTAGTTTATATAAGCTCCTGCGTTTTTGAATTGTATTACTTGGCGAAGACAATGTGACAGCATATAAATTTGTTCCTTATTTCTTGGATGGAATTTTGACTTTCAGAGTAAATAAACCATCCTCGGCGCTGAAAGTTGCCTGCCCCCCATGGGAATCGGCGATGGCTGAGATGCTGCGTGTTCCGTAGCCATGTCCCTCAAGAGATGGTTGAGGAAGACCGTCTTTTATTACAATTACGCCCTCATAGTGGTTTTCTATCAAAATCAGCAAATTGTTCTTATGTATTGTGGCTTTGACAGACACTACCTTGAACTCCGAACTGAGGGAGGTAGCAGCGGAGATAGCGTTTTCAAGACCATTTGAAAGCAAGGAGCAAAGTTCTGTGTCACTCAAAGGCAATGAAATTGGCAACTTTGCGTCCACCGTCATGGTAATTCCGGCTTGTTTTGCCTTGGTAAAAAAGGTTGACAAAATCAAATTGACAGTTTCATTTTCGCAAAAGCGAATGGGTGTGATTGCATCTATATCGGACTGTGCAGTTTTTAGATATGTTTTAAACTTGTCTATATTGCCTTCGGAGACCATGCCCTGTAAAATGGCAAAATGATGGCGCATGTCGTGTCGGTAGGTGGCAGCAACATTCTGCATCTGCCGCAAAGACACAAGCTCCGAATGTGCACTGTGGAGCTGGGCAGCTAGCATATCACGTTCCCTGTTAGCACATATTTGCTTTTGCATTTCGACGTAGTAAAGGATAATAAACACGAAATAAACTATAGAAAACACAGAGGGTATGAACTGAACCGCTCCATTTACGCCTCGGTAAAGCAAATCGGTATAAATCGTGGTTATGTAATCGAATAAATAGTATAACATGGGAACAGTGCCCAGCAGGATGCAGGATTTGGCAGATTTATCCACCAATTCCCGAAGAGTATCTGCCACATATATTTTAAAGAGATAATATGCCAAAAACACAGCTGCTATATAGCAGATATGCTCGCTGAGCCTGCTACCGAGGATTGTTCCACCAATGATACCAATCCATCGTGGTACCTGACAGTAAAGATAGGCAAAGAACACGCTGACAATGGAAATCAACCAAGGGCGTTTAAAATATATGATGAGAAAAAGAATCATCGGCAGATGGGCAATTAATGGATATAATTTTGCCGTAAAGTCTATGCCAAAAAGCCACCAGTAGGAGGCCTGAACAATAAGGAGGATTAAGCAAAAGAAACCAATAGATTTGTTCTTCCGTGTATACTCTATACCTGCAAAACAAACAGAGAGCGCCACTCCGAAGAGTAAAGAAAACCCAAATCGTATGAGTTCAATGAGAGTTGTTATCATTTAATACCGCCTTTCCTGTTAATGCTTCATCTCTCCCTCAGTTAAATTTATAAACATATTACTATACTTTTTAAGTTTCATCAACTTGCCCAATTACCATTTAGACCGAAAATTGCTACTGTTCAGGTTCGAAACAGTTTTTATCAATATTTCTGATGTTATGTCGACAAATACTGCCCTCTATGGGGCCAATGTCAACGTACTTATCAGTTGAAAAATTGTCAAAACCCAAACATACTGGTATCATATAATAAAAGCTTAGACAAACAGGCTAAAAAGAAGCAGTAATTTATATATACAGACAGAAAGACTAAAGGATTTGAATTCAAACATGAAAAAACTAATCATTGGAATATTGGCACATGTTGATGCAGGCAAGACGACACTATCAGAGAGTATCCTTTATCTTAGCGGTAAAATCGGCAAGTTGGGAAGAGTAGACAATAAGGATGCTTATTTGGATACCTATGAGTTGGAAAGAGCAAGAGGAATTACTATTTTTTCCAAACAAGCTGTGTTTGAAACAGAAGGGGTAAATATTACATTATTGGATACACCGGGGCATGTAGACTTTTCAGCTGAAATGGAGAGAACACTACAGGTGCTGGATTATGCTATTTTGGTTATAAGCGGTGCGGATGGAGTACAGGGACATACAAAAACATTGTGGCGGTTATTGGATATGTACAATATACCTGCCTTTATATTTGTTAATAAAATGGATCAGAATGGTACGGATAGAAGCAAATTAATAAAAGACATGAAAAAGCAGTTAGGTGATGGCTGTGTTGAATTTGGGGAAACGGAGACAACAGAATTTTACGAACAACTGTCCATGTGTGATGAATCAATTCTTGAAACTTATCTGGAAAAAGGTGATATAGAGATTTGGCAGATTAGTAAGGCTGTAAGAGAGAGCAAATTATTTCCCTGCTTTTTTGGTTCAGCTTTGAAATTGGAAGGTGTTGAGCAATTAATACAAGCAATAGCAAAGTATGCCACCATACCATCCTATCCTGAGGAATTTGGGGCTAAAATTTTTAAAATAACAAGAGATGAACAAGGAAATCGACTTACCCATTTAAAAATTACGGGAGGAAAGCTAAAGGTAAAAGACCTTTTGACAAACGGAAAATGGGAAGAGAAAGTAAATCAAATTCGTATTTATTCCGGAAAAAAATATGAGGCTGTAAGTGAAGTAGAGGCAGGTTCGGTCTGTGCAGTAACAGGACTCAATCAAACCAGACCGGGAGAGGGCTTGGGAATAGAGTCAGCCACAGGTTCACCGCTGTTGGAACCCGTTTTATTTTACCGGATTATACTTCCGGAAGGCTGCGACCCAAGAATGATGCTTCCAAAGTTACGGCAGATTGAAGAAGAGGAACCAGAGCTTAATATTGTATGGGATGAGCAGTTACAGGAGATACATGCACAGATTATGGGAGAGGTGCAGATAGAGATACTTCAGAGCATAATAAAAAGCCGTTTTGGGGTAGAAGTATCCTTCGATGCAGGAAGGATTGTGTATAAGGAAACAATTAAAAACACTGTTGAGGGAGTAGGTCATTTTGAACCGCTAAGACATTATGCGGAAGTTCATCTACTATTGGAGCCGGGAGAGCCGGGAAGCGGTCTGGAGTTCGGATTGGAATGCAGCGAAGATATTCTGGGCAAAAGCTGGCAAAGACTTATTTTAACACATTTGGCAGAAAAAGTGCATAAAGGCGTACTTACAGGCTCAGCCCTTACCGATGTTAAAATTACTCTTGTATCAGGAAGAGCACACAATAAGCATACTGAAGGCGGTGATTTTAGAGCTGCAACCTACCGTGCGGTAAGGCAGGGATTAATGGAAGCAGAATCCATACTTCTTGAGCCCTATTATGCATTTCAACTGGAACTACCTGAAAAGATGGTAGGAAGGGCTATGACTGATATTGAGAAAATGCACGGCACAAGCCAAATATCACAGACAAATGGAGAAACTGTGGTTTTAGTGGGAAGCGCCCCTGTTGTTACAATGAGGAATTATCAGAAAGAGGTAAATGCATATACCAAAGGTGAAGGCAGACTATTTTGCAGTGTGAAAGGTTATGAACCTTGCCACAATGCACAGGAGGTTATAGAAAGTATCGGGTATGACGCCGAAAGGGATATGGAAAATCCCAGCGGGTCTGTATTTTGTGCAAATGGAGCAGGATTTTCTGTGCCTTGGAATGAAGTAAAAAACTACATGCATTTAGAAAGCTACCTTAAAAATAGAGATAATTCAATAAAAGAAAAGGAAAAAAGACATGGAGTATCTCAAGAAATATCTATAAGTTTAGAGGAGATTGACCAAATTATTAATAGAACATATTATGTTAATCAGGGCAAAAAGACTGCATGGAAACGGCGCAAAACAGCCGTGGAAAGTTCTTATGAAAAGGCTACCTATATAAATACGCATAAGGAAATAAAAGAAGAATATCTTCTTGTGGATGGTTACAACATTTTATTTGCGTGGCCCGAATTAAAAGAACTTTTGGAAAAGAATGCAGATGCTGCGAGAATGAAACTTCTTGAGCTGCTCAGCAACTATCAGGGGATTCGCCAATGCCAAATAATAGTTGTTTTTGATGCTTACCGTGTGCAAGGTCATCTTGAGGAAATAGTAAGTTATCATAACATTCATGTAGTTTATACTAAAGAGGCACAAACTGCGGATCAATATATTGAAAAGTTTGCCCACGACAATCAGAAAAAATATAATATAACTGTTGCAACCTCTGATGGTTTGCAGCAGATAATTGTAAGGGGGGCAGGGTGTGCCTTGTTATCTGCCAGAGAGCTAAAAATTGATGTGGAAGAGGCCAACAGAAGAATAAAAGAGAAGTATCAGGAAATACAGGCAAGAGACCGTAGCTATCTGATGGACGCATTGCCGGAGGAAGCGAGACAGCAAATGGATATATTAATTAAAGATAATAAGGACGACAAATAACTGAATCAAAGGAGCAGTTTGATATATGAAATTTTATTTTGCACCAATGGAGGGTTTAACAGGCTATATTTATAGAAATGCACATAAAGCCTTTTTCGATGGTATAGACAAATACTTTTCTCCTTTCATTACTGCAAATCAAATAGATGGTTTTAAAACCAGAGACTTAAAAGATATTTTACCTGAAAACAATCAAGAGCTGGTTTTGATTCCCCAAGTGCTTACTAATAATGCGAAAGATTTTATTTATACTTCAAAAAAAATAGAGAGTATGGGTTATACTGAGATAAATCTTAATTTGGGATGTCCCTCCGGAACTGTAGTATCTAAAAACAGAGGCTCCGGATTTCTTGCGAAAAAAGAAGAGCTTGATGCCTTTTTAGAAGAAATTTTTTCACAATCAATAACCAAAATATCAGTTAAAACCAGGATAGGTAAAGAGCGGCCTGAGGAATTTTATGATTTAATAAAAATATTCAATAAATACCCTATTGAAGAGCTTATTATACATCCGAGAATACAAAAGGATTTTTATAAAAATAAGCCCAATATGACTATTTTTAAGGATGCCATGGCACTGAGCAAAAATACTGTCTGCTACAATGGAGATATTTTTACAGTAACTGATTACACAAAATTTTGCGAGGACTTCCCAGGTGTGAATACTGTAATGTTAGGAAGAGGATTATTAATGAATCCTGCATTGGTGCAAAATGTTAAGGACAGTATTAAACTGGAAAAGGGTTTATTGAAGGAGTTTCACGACAGGATATATAATGATTATAAAAACATACTTTCAGGGGAACGAAATGTTCTGTTCAAAATGAAAGAGCTGTGGTTTTATATGATAAATGTCTTTACCGACAATGATAAATATGCAAAGAAAATTAAGAAGTCACAAAGATTATCTGATTATGATGAAGCAGTTTTCAGACTGTTTGAAGAGCAAGAGATTGTTTAAAAGTAAATAAATTGATATAAACCGTTTGCTTATTCTAAAGCAGACGGTTTTTTATATGTGACGGTTGTATAAGTAAGGAGTTAAATGTAAAATATTGACTATTGTGTTTATATATGGTAACATTTTGTAAATGTAATTATTTTCAAATATATTAAAATTATTACAATTATTACAATAAAATTCTGATAAAGAGTTTTTATATTAGAGCTAGTGAAAGGGGGATAAAATGGTAGAAGAAAAATGGAGTTTTCCCACAAATGGGCTAAGTATGGAGAAAATTAAAGAATATATGGTTCCGGGCAAAAATTATGATTGTCTAGACAATGGCAGAGTGTTTCTTGGCTATCCGCAAACCACTCCTCACCCTATTGCTATTGAGACATACAAGAATTATATCCAATATAATGAAAATCATGTGGGAACCTTCAGCAACAATGATTCTGATTTGAATATAACCCGAAGAATGGAGAAACAGTTCATAGAAATGTTAGGTGATTTGTATGGAGATATTGAAGTAGATGGATATGTTACTTCAGGAGGTACAGAGGGGAATATTATGGGTGTTTGGATAGGCAGATATTATCTTGGAGGAGAAACAGATGATATTTGCCTGATAAAAACATACCTTACACATCAATCCATTGATAAGGCTTGTAGCTTAATTAATATAAAAAATATAGTTGAAATCCCGTATAATCACAATTTTGAGATGGATACAAATTTACTTATAAAAGAGATTGATTTTCAGATAAAGTCTGGTAGAAAGAGATTTATAATTATTGCTACAGTAGGCTATACAATGACTGGGACAAGTGATTCGATTTTTGAAATTGATAGAATTATACAGGACTATTCAAAAAAAGAGGATGTCAGTTTTTATCTTCATGTTGATGCAGCTATTGGCGGACTTGTATATCCTTTTTGCAAAAAGGAGTCTTTTGCATTTCAATATGCTAATGTAAAGTCTTTAACTGTTGATCCCCACAAAATGGGATATATACCTTTTTCAGCTGGCGTTTTTCTCTGTAGACGTAATTTGCAGGATTGTGTTGCAATACCTATAAAGTATGCAAAAACTGTTATGGATAAAACTTTGGTGAGTTCAAGAAGTGCAGCTGCAGCTGCAGCTTGCTGGACAACATTTAATTATTTAGGTATATCAGGCTTTAAAACAAGATTGAATAAACTTATTTCACTGAAGGAGTATTTAGTTGAAAATCTTTTGGCTGAAAAATTGGCTGTATTGATTTCTGATCCAAGTACAAACATGGTATGTCTGCATTTTAATTCTATTCCTGAGGGATTACTACCAGAATGGATTGAAAAAAAATACACCTTGGATGGATTTAAATTGAAATGTAAAGAAGATATGCTTGTATGCTATAAGGTATATATTATGCCACATGTAACAAAAGAAGCTATTCTTCAGTTTATTAATGATATTCGTCTGTTAGTTAACTAAATATATGTTGGTTTATATTTAGATTTTCAATATATTTTATTTATTAAAGGAGGAAATTATAATGCCAGAAAAGACAGGATTATCTATACCCTGTCAATGGGATAAAGACAGCCTTATTGAGATTCTAAACTACAGAATGGATAATGGAATTGATATTAAAGAAGTTTACGGAACTTTATCCTTTGATAGTTTGCCTCATGGAAGAGCATTTGAGGTTACTAAGAAAATTAAGAAAAATGATGCACTGGAAATTAAGAAAATTATTTCTGAAAAAGGTATTACATTTGCCTACCTAATTAACGCACCTATTGAATTGGACTCATATGAATTTTTAGAAAATGACCTTGATTGGATAGTAAACGTTTTTAAAGCAGATTCTATTACAATTAGCTCTCTTAAGCTAATGAAGTTTGTTCGAACAAAATATCCGGACTTAAAAATTAATGTATCAACGATTGCTGGGGTTAAAACCGTGGAAGATATGAAACATTATCTTTCCATCAATCCCAGTAAGTTTATAACCCATCATGATGTAAACAGAAACTTCAAGGACCTAGAAGAAATCATAGAGTTTTTAAAAATACAGAAAATAGATTTTGAGGTAATGGTTAACGAAAGTTGTCTGAGGAGATGCGCTAAGCGGGATGAGCATTATAGCACACTTGGAAAGGGATGTGGTGATAGCGAATTTCATCTGTGGTGTAATAGCTTAAAGGTAACTTATCCTTATCAATTTTTAATGTCTAATTTTATTCGTCCAGAAGATTTGAGATTTTATGAAGAAAAAGGGATTAAGTTGTTTAAGGTAACAGGAAGGTCAAAGCCTTTAGGTTGGCTGCAGGAAGTTGTAAAAGCATATTTAAACAGAGAATATGATGGAAACCTAATTCGCCTGTTAGGAGTTGATCCTAAGTTGGAGGCAGAACGCTTTGTATATATTTCCAATAAGGCTCTGGAAAATTTCTTGGAAAAATTTCCTCAGAATGGCGATATAAAAGAGGAAATTAGGTACTGCAATCGCGTAGTTTCTGAATTATTCAAAAAAAATCAACTTAAAATAAAGAGTGATTTGGCGAAGCCTGAAATAAAGGACACTCAAATATCTTTTAAAATAGAAAAAGATATTTATTCAAAGAGTTATTAATAAAGATAGGGGGGAATTTAACATGGAAATTAATAATTTTGATTTTTTCAAAGTTGGAACGGTATTTAATCCGGTAAAATGCTGTAAAACACCAGAACTACAGGGAAGAAGAATTAGTATTCAGTATCCGTCCCGCCTAAATGCAATGGCTATAGACCCTAGCAAAATAGTAGAGAACAAAAATATGAAATATACTCCGGGTGAAATTGTATTTTCTACCCAGATTTTCTTAGAAATAGAGGTTAAATTGTTAGAAACTGATGAAATTGTTGTTTCTAATTCAGTTTCAGATAGAAAATCAGTTGTTGAGCATGCCTGCAAAATAATGAAAAAGGCATTAGATTACACTGGGGGATTTGAGGTTAATGTGGAAAGTTACCATAATCTGAAACATTGTGGTTTGGGTTCTACAGGTTGTTTGCAAGCAGGTGTTGCAGCGGCAATAAATCATTTATTTGGGTCACCTATTGATGCCAATGATCTTATCAGGTATTTGGCTCAGAACTATGGAGAGGAAATAGACGGCGAGCCGGATTATCTAAATCCTGTTCAATGTATTGGTGGTTCAGCAGCCTCAGGATTACACCAAGGTGGGGTATTGGTAATTGCCGGTGAAAATACAGTTATAGCGGCAGATGATATTTCGGAAAGCTATGATGTAATAATAGGAATACCAGAGGACTTTAATTTCGTAGATTCAAAAGCTCAATTTGAAGAAGAAAAAGAAAATCTGGACAAATTTTTAGAGTGTGGAAAATGCTATAAAGACGAAATAGCATACAATATACTACATTACTTTTTACCTGCAATGAAAAGAGAAAACTTAAAAATAATGGGAGATGTCATCTACGATTATCGGTATAAAAAGGGAAGTATACAAAATTGTGAATATACATATCCTGGGTTAGCCCAACTTATGGATCGATTGTCTTTTCTCAAAACAGAGGGATATGTAGATGTGTTATCTATATCCTCCGTAGGACCTGCTGTAATTGCCATTGCTAAGGATGTAAGTCGTTGTATTGAAGCATTTAAAGAAAATTCAATGAAAATCATTAAAACTAAAATAAATAACTGTACTTACAGGGTGCAATGTTTGGAGTGATGGCATGAATTATATGAACGCTTATGAAGATTTGAGGAATACCTCAAGTTGCTATGACTATTCACTAAGCTTTAATAGGGATGAGACTATTTTTGAAATGCTCAAGGATATCCAAACGCATGAAGTAGCCGAGATGATTAACAGGTATCCTCAGCAGAGCTATTTTGAGTTCAAGGAACTTTTAGGCTTAATATACCCCGGTATAAGAGTTGTTCTTGGCAGTGGCTCTGAAGATTTGATATGGAGGATTAATAATTTTATTCTAAGAAACAAAAAGGTAGGAGTAGTCTTACCTACATTTTATAGAATATATCAGACATTGAAAGAGCCGTGCTTTATAAATATGCCCTATGATATAAATAATGAGGTGTTGGATATTTGCAGTTTGCGTAATGCAATAAATGAAGGAAAATATGAGGCTGTTTGGATAACTAATCCTAATCCAATTACTGGAAAAGGGTTTTGCGCACGTGATTTACAGAAAGTAATAGAAGATAATAAAGACATATTATTTATTGTTGATGAAGCTTCAGTTGATTCGGTTCTGGATATTGACAGGTTTTCTATACTTAAAAACAGTTATAATCTAAAAAATTTAGTTGTAATCAGAACTTTTTCAAAGTTTTATGGCGTGCCAGGGATGCGGCTTGGTTATGCATCACTAAATGAAAAACTTGCTGAATGCATTGAGAATTGGGGACAGGTATTCCCGGTAAGTAGCTTTAGTATCTACGTAGCAAAAAAATTTCTTAATCAAAAAAATTTATTCCAGGAAATTCGAAGAAAAATAAATCATAATAAAAACGTGATAACTTCTTTGCTAAATAGTACTTCTAAACTTATTCTTTATAAATCGTTGACTAATACGATAGTTATCGGAGGTCACAACATTCAACAAAACTTATGGCAAGCATTCAAAGATAAGGGAATATTAGGTTTCTCTCTAGAGGAAGAAAAGGGAATGGTTTCCTCAAACTGTGTAAGGCTAACAATCCACAGCGGTGAAGAGAGTTTTGGCTATCTTTATAACGGTGTTAAAGATCTGGTGTGTGAGTTAGAGGGTGTTAATAGAGTTTTTCGATGAATAAGTAATTTCTAGGGGGTAGAGCTATTAATAAATATCTGTACATCAGTGATTTGGATGGAACATTGCTAAGCAGTAAAGCATGTTTGCTGGATGAATGTATTAATAGGTTAAATCATATGATAAGTGACGGACTTATGTTTACATTTATTACAGCAAGGGATTGGTTAAGTTCAAAAGAAATTATGTCTGGAGTTAAACTTACATTACCTGTTTCTGTATGTAACGGAAGAGCAATTGTAGATTATCAAACAGGTAAAATGCAAAAGGCCTATTACATAAAGAGTGATATGGTAATGAAAATCATTCAGACAGCTTATCAATTTTCCTTATTTCCCAATATGCACGTATATTACTTTGATCGTATTCAAGCTTGCTATGTCGCAGTACATCAACGCAATAATAAAGATTATTATCTAAAAAGACTAAAAGAAAAGAAAGGTATGGCATTTGAAGTACCATCTATAGAGGAAGCAATGATTGAAAATGTAATTTCCATTGCTTTTGTAGATTCAAAGGATAAGATAAGACAATTCTGTTCGGCGCTGAATTATATAAATCTAGAATCACTGAGTATTCATGTTTATAATGATCCATTTGATAAAAATATAGAAATTGTAGATATATTATCTGATACAGCTTCAAAAGGAGTTGCTGTTTGGGATATAGCTCATTATTGCGGTATTGCATCAAAAGAACAAATTGTTTCCTTTGGTAATGACGACAATGATATAGAACTTCTAAAGGCTTCAGGTATAGGTGTTGCTGTAGGTGATGAGTCGGATTTATTGAGAGAGCAAGCAACAATTTGCTTGAAATATCAAGAAGGAGTGTCTGTTTTAGATTTTTTGGAATGGCATTTTTATAAAAAATTATGAAAGAAAGGTTGTGATTAAAATGGATAATAGCGCAGAAAGAGCATTGAGGTATTGGAATAATTGTGACATAATTCAGGAATTTGCAAATTTCGAGGCACCTCAATATTGGAAAGATTTCTTTTTAAATATCCCGTCTCCGCATAAATGTAATGTTTTGGATTTAGGCTGCGGAGGTGGACGAAATACTCAAATGCTAGTATCAATGGGCTTTAATGTAAGGGCATGTGATTTGCATCAGGGGATGGTGGCTGCCACTCGTCAAAGGATAAAGCCCTTTGTTAATGGACAAGATGTTGATACAATCGTGCGACAAGGCAGTATGCTACAGCTGCCATATGAAGATAACTATTTTAATGTTGTATTATCCAATGGTATTTTTCATAATGCTTCTTCTATTGAAGAATTTGAAACAGCAATAAAGGAAACAGACAGAGTACTATGCGAAGATGGACAGTTATGTCTGAATGTATTTACTGAAGAATATGTAGAAGATAATTTGAAAAAACAGCAGAAGCCTTTTCTATATCTTACTCCTGATAATCTAGATATGGTACTTCTTCCTATAGACAATATACTTGCTATTTTACAAAAGTATTCTATGAAACCGGAGGGTGAATTGGCAAGGTATCGTTCTAAGGTAGATACAGGAGAGAGAAGCGTGCTAAGAGGCGTTTTTAAGAAAAGCAAAAGGAATTAAATAATTAATAATTTTGAAAGGGGTTATTTTAATGAGTAAAAAAGTACGGCTAATATGTAATTTAAACTGTAGTAGAAGACAAATGGACATGGTAAAGCTGGAATCCTATCTATTAGCAAATGGATATGAAATAGTTGAGGATGAAAATCAAGCAGATCAAATTGTCTATACAACATGTGGGTTTATAAATGAAACGACTCAGGTTGCATTTAATGAAATAGAAAGGCTGAAATCTCTGCCTGCCGAGCTTATTGTTACAGGCTGCCTGCCAGATACAGATTCGGATTTGTTCAAGAAGGTACATAGTGGCAAAGTAGTTCGAAATACAGAATTGAATAAATTTGATGAATATTTTAATAGCGATATTAAATTTAAGGATATTCCTGATGCACATGATATGCCATGGGGGAAGGGAGAATACTTTTGTGTCGAGGTAAGCAGAGGGTGCCCTGAAAATTGCTCATATTGTGCAACAAAATGGGCTGTTGGAAAAATGAATAGTAAGCCAATACAAAAGTGTGTTGAGGAAATTGAAGAATTCAAAAAAAGTACATTTAATAAGGTTGTTATTAATGGAGATAATGTTGGGGCTTACGGGCTTGATATAAAAGAAACCTTTGGTACATTAGTATCAGCTCTGCCAATTGAGGATGGAAAATACACAGCATATATTGATTCATTGCATCCAAGATGGCTATTACTGTACTATGATGCAGTATTGTCGGCAATAAGTAAAAATCGGTTTGGAATGCTTGTATCTGCTATACAGGCGGGGAATGAAAGAATATTGGATTTAATGCGGCGTAAAGTAGACATGAAAAAATTAAAGGAAGCATTTATTGAGATAAAAGAGAAGAGTCCGGAGATAGTCTTAGGAACAGAAGTTATTGTGGGATTTCCAACAGAAAGCGAAAGCGACTTTATGGAAAGTGTAGATTTTATTTTAAGCACAAAAATAGATTGGGGTAATATATTTGCTTTCTCCGCGAAAAGAGGAACCGAGGCTGCAGCGATTGAAGGTCAGATAGATGAAGCTGAAAAGAGAAGACGGATTAATTATTTGATAGAAAGACTCAAGGAAAATAACTACTTTATCTTTAAGGAAGAAAAATCACAAGCAGTTATTTTTAGCAATGCTAATGTATGCATTAATGCAGACAAGAGCTCGAATCCATATTGGCAGACCTGTTTTGACACTGTTTGTCTTGATAGGAAAAAACAGAATCAGATTCGTAATGATATAAGAGAAGGAAGAATAAAGGTTAGTGAAGTAAGTTTCTAATAATTATAGATATGTTTTATCTGCCGGAACCTATACTGCAATTCAATGACAGTTAGTTTCCGGCATAAATTCTTTTAAGTTAGGTAGGGGGATAAGTATTGATAGAGAATAAATATGTTTGTCTGATACAACCACATACATCTTATAAGTTGGCAACTATTCAACCGGCGCTCTTTGACCAGTTTGACAGTATTGGTTTGCTTGCTTTGGCAGGTTATCTGAGGGAGAAGGGATATACAGTAGACATTCTGCATTTAGCTAAAGCATATAGAAATGGATATACAAAAAAGCAGGTTGAAGAAAAAATTAAGGAACGTAAACCGATTTTATTTGGTATAGGAAATATGTGGCTTCATCAAAGTGTAGGTATGCTGGAAACAGCACAAATGATCCGGGATATTTATGGCGACATACCCATTGTAGTCGGGGGTCAGCATGCAAGTTTTTTTGCAAGGGATATTGTAGAGGATTATTCTGGCCTGATAAATGGTGTTATTGTGGGAGAAGGGGAGGAAACACTTTACCAACTAGTAAGGTCAGTTGAAGAAGGAGGCACCATAGATCCCACTGTTCCGGGCTTTATGTCTAGACAAGAGGACGGAGAAATAATATATATACCAAGAAATGTGACACTGGAAATGGATAGCTTGCCTTTTATGTCTCATAAGGGAGTCTGGCCTGAGGTTCGCCCCAAAAAAGGAGATATCATTCCTTCCGTAGCGGCAATAGATACTGTTAGAGGAGGATGTCCAACCGATTGTGGTCATTGTCTTGAAGCAAATAGTTTAGGAAAGCATGGAAGAGAAAAAAGGGCTTTTCATTCTCCAGAGTATTTGGTAGAGCAGTTGAAAAGGTATCTGAGTGAGGGGAAAACCTACATTGTTATACAGGATTCATTTTATGCAAATGGGGATGGACCTATTGCAGAATTTATAGAAAGAGTATGTAAGGAAAATATTAGAACGGATGCGATGCACTTTTTTATTGAACCGGGTTATGTAAGCAGTGATATATTTAAGGTGCTTGAGAAATTTCCTGCCGATAAAGTTGCTATTGACTATGGCATAGAGACAGGGTCGGAAAAAGTTGCAAAAAATATGAATAGATTCTTTAAAATGGACAGCATATACAGGGATATTGAGGCATTAGGAAAGACAAATACACTGGCAACTGCATGGTGGCTTATAAGCCTTCCGGGGGAGACAGAGGAAGATGTAAGGCTGACGGAGGAAGCAATAAAAAATACAATTGACTTGGGAGTATTTACCGAAAGGGTTTCTCAAATGCTGCTTTTCCCTCAGAGCGAATTGTACAAAAAACGGCATTTGTATGATATTAATGCATACTTTCATAATTATAATGATTTTAAAATTTTTTCTACGATTGAACGTAGGGAAAATGGTATTTACCCTGAACTTGTGACACATGATATGCCATATCAGACTAAAGAGGATACACTAAGGTTACTAAAAGATTTAAAAAAGACGGTACGCAAAGCTACCGAAAGTTCAAGGCATTTAGAGAAAATGAAAAAACTTGGATACGAGCTAAATGATTACGACTTTTTTTAAACATATTTTTTAAACATATATAAAGGGATGAAAAGCACTTACTTCCAGGGGGAATTATTATACTTGTTCCTTGGGGTAATGCAGATGTATTAGAAAGATATTCGGGAAAGCGAATTGAAATGGAGGCATATGTTTGCCGTTTATAGAAACATAAGATGACATAGATTTAATGATAAATAGTTTTAGCGGGAGGATTAAGTGTGAAGTATATAGAAATGGATAAAAGTCCGAGGAAAAATATATTTAAACTATTCAAGCAAATGGATTATCCTCATTTTAGTCTATGTGCAAATGTAGATGTAACAGAATTGTACAATTATGCAAGTAAGTATAGTTTATCTTTCTTTAAAACAATGATGTTCTTTGTGTCAAAAACGGCAAATGAAATCAAAGAATTTCGTTATCGTATTCAAGGGGAAAATGTGGTAGAGTATGATGTGGTGCATCCCTCATACATTTTACTGACTAAGGAAGATGCTTTTAATTTTTGTACGGTTGAATTTAAAGATGATTTTATTGAGTTTTACTCAGAGGCTGTACGCACTGCAAAGGAATTGCAGGGTAATATTGACCTGGAGCATGAACCTGAACGGGATGATCTTATATTAATTACATGTACTCCATGGTTAACTTTTACAAGTATAATGCATCCTGCACATATGCACCCGGTAGATTGCCTTCCCAGAATTGCATGGGGAAAATATTTTGATGAGAGACAAAGAATAAAAATGCCATTGGCGGTACAAGCACATCATTCACTAATTGACGGATTACATGTGGGTAAATACTATAGTCTGCTTCAAAAATATTTGGATAATCCAGAGCCTCATTTAAAATAATAGCAAAATATAGTAAAAGGGGCTGTTGCACAATGAATAAATTTATTCTGAACCGCTCCCCGTCAAGTAGACAACTAAAAAAATATAAATCTTTTCTGCCAGTAGGTATAACCTACTGGCAGTTTTTATGCGGGACTGTAAATAATTTTGTGTATGAAGCCTTTCAAACTCAATGATGGCTAAGTATTTCCAAAGTATTAACTCTCAAAAATTTAATACTATATTTCAAATTATTGCCATATTATTCTATTTTTATGCATTATTTAGAGTAAATCTGGCAATAATTATTTAATAATGGTATTTCTATGCTTATACCTGTATTTTGAAGGTCTAGCCCGTCCGGCAATGAGGACGAGCCCTTCAGGGCGGTGGGGGCTTTGCTCTATGTTTTAAATATAGTTATCCAGTCTCCCATCGTACATAATCATTAATTGACTCATGACCTGATCCCAATTCCGGTATCGTTGAGTCCATTTTTTTATTACATTCATTGATGCCAAATAAAGCATCTTTTCAAGAGAAGTATCAGAAGGAAAAACGGATTTTGTCTTAGTAACTTTTCTGAACTGCCGATGCAATCCTTCAATTATATTGGTTGTATATATTATTTTTCTTATCTGCTCCGGGAACTTGTAATATGGTGATAAAACTTCCCAATTGTTTTCCCAACTTTTAAATGCATATGGATAATCCTTGCCCCATTTGTTTTTCAGGTCTTCAAACCGGTTTAATGCTATTTCTTCACTGGGGCTTGTGTAGACAGTTTTAAAATCCTTTGAAAAAGCCTTCAAATCCTTATATGAAACATATTTAAATGAGTTTCTTAGTTGATGAATTATACACCTTTGAATTTCTGACTTTGGAAAAGCAGCTGCAATAGCTTCTTTGAGCCCTGTAAGTCCGTCCACACAGAATATGAGTACATCTTCTATACCTCTGTTTTTAAGGTCATTTAACACACCTAACCAGAACTTGGAGGATTCGTTCTCTCCAATCCATATTCCAAGGATATCTTTCTTACCTGAAATATCTACACCCATAACAACATAAGCAGCTCTATTTACTATTTGTCCATCAGTTCTTACCTTGTAATGGATAGCATCCATAAATACAAAAGGATAGATAGCCTCAAGGGGCCTACCTTGCCATTCTTTTATTTCAGGAAGGATTCTTTCAGTTATTTTACTAACCATTTCAGCAGAAATATCTATTCCATAAAGCTCTTTAACCTGATCGTGAATATCTCTGGTAGACATGCCTCGGGCATAAAGAGAAATCACCTTATCCTCAATTCCTGATACATCCCTTTTGTACTTGGGAACTATTTTAGGCTCAAATTCACCTTTTCTGTCCCTTGGAATATCAATCTGTACAGGGCCGAATTCACTCTTTAGTTTTTTTGTTGAGTAACCGTTTCTACTGTTGTCGGTAATTTTATGTCTTGACTCATCTCGGGAATACCCAAGAGAAACATCCATTTCGGCTTCAAGCATTTCCTGAAGAACATCTTTAAATGCCTCCTTTAAAAAGGAGATTATTTCTCCGGGATTTTTAAAATCATTCTCCGCAATTATTTCCTGTACTAGCTCTTTTGATAATACGCTCATAAAAAATATTCCTTTCTGGTTAATACTTAAATTCTTAACCATAAAAGAGTATTTCCTATGTTTCATACACAAAATTATTTACAGCGTCAAAGAAGGGAGCACAGCTGACTACTTTTTAAGTAGTTTTGCGACACTCCCTTTTCATACTTAACTTTATTCACCTTTTAGTAATTCAGTTAAACTTCCAGTATATAGAAGTGATAGTTTGTGCATGGCACGGGTACAGGCAATATACAAAAGCTTACGGTCATAATCAGTGTAATAGGTCTCAATGTTTGCTGAAGGAATAATTACCTCATCAAATTCAAGGCCTTTAGACATTTGAATTGAGGTAATTGTTATTCCATTAGCAAACTGTTGGCTATCAGTGGTAATTAAATGGGCATCGTAATCTTTGGATAACTTATCGTATAGCGAAGCTGCCATACTATTTGTCTTAAGGATAATGCCAAGTGTCACATTACCACTATGCTGAAAGGCATCAATTTTTTCTTTTATTTTTAAAAGTTCATCCTCTGAATCGCTGCAAGAAATAAGTTCAGGTATATCTCCGTGACGCTCTATTGGTTCTAGCTTTGTAACATTTTGTATCTGTTTGGCAAAATTAATAATTTCGTATGTTGAACGATAGCTTTTATTCAGTTCGACGTAATTTACACCTTCGTAAACTTTTTTGAGGTCATCAAGAGAATGAAGGTGATTTGGATTGAGAGACTGCCCATAATCTCCAAGTATTGTTTTTTTGCATTTAAAAAGCTTATTTAAAACAATATATTGGACAGGTGTATAATCTTGCATTTCATCAATAATAACGTGCTTTATTAATTTGTTTTCCTTCAAACCCTCAAAGACAGAATGAAAGTACATAAAGGGGTAAACATCAGCCCACTCCAGCGTTTTCTTATCAGGCATTACGAATTTATCCGGTAACTTCATTGTCTTATAAAAGTCTTTATAAAGAGCTAATGTATTTTTTATCTTAAACATTTCGCTTAATTTCTTTAAAATAGATTTTGGCTTTGGTAATTCATCATCCCTGATATTCTCAGTTTGGAGTTTATCGTAAATATCTGATGCTACTTCAGATAGTTTGATTTTTATGGGATAATTTTTATATGCATTATACCGTGATAGAATCCATTCCCTATCAACTTTAAAATTACCAAATTCATAATCTGTGGGTTGGAAGTATTCAGTTGTTGCATATTCAAGATAGTCATCCATCATTTTTATAAACTCAAATCTGGATTTAAATTTTACTCTCTCTGCCCAAGCGGTATCATTTGTTTCAAGAGGGTCCTTGTCGGGTTCGAAGTTAATTATCCCATCTAATTGTATTTCGGCAACATCGGCAAAACTCATTTCAAAGATTGGTTCTTCACCTAATTCAGGTAATACATTAGAAATATAGTCTGCGAAAACCTTGTTTGGAGAAAGAATAACTACATTTTTAGCAGACAAGGTATCCTTAAAACGATATAGTAAATATGCTATTCGATGTAGTGCAATTGACGTTTTACCTGATCCGGCAACCCCCTGAATAATAAGAGTTTCTGCTTGCTCGTTTCTGATAATTTGATTTTGCTCTCTTTGTATGGTAGCGATTATTGTCTTCATTTTTTCGTCGGACGTGTGGCTTAGCTCTCTTTGTAGTACATCATCCTGAATGTTTATTGAACTTTCTAAAACATATTTCATTTCCCCTTGAACTATTTTCAATTGCCGTTTACGGGTCAGATCTCCATTAATTCTTCCAACTGGTGCGTCATAGCCTGCTTGACCCAGTTCACAGTCATAAAACATACTTGAGATAGGAGTTCGCCAGTCGTAAATCAAAATATTTGACTGATTTGCATCAGAAAAAGAAAATCTGCCGATGTAAAAAACAGAGGGAATTTCGCTTTCATCTTCAGTAAAATCAATTCTTGCAAAGTAAGGAGATTCTAATAACTTGTTAATTCTATCCCTCATTTTTACCGCATGAGTACCGGCTCTTTCAATTTGCTCCATAGAAATCTCATTTTGAAATATTTCTTTTGGGTCTATTTCACTACGATAATTGGCAAGGTACCGCTTAGAATCCATATACTGCTCATCATAATGTTTGACTGATTTATTATAGCTTTCTAGAGCATCATTCAATTTATCCTTGATTTTCTCAAGATGCTCAATTTCATCTGGGAAATTACTAAATATGCTTGAATCATTCACATTATCTTCAATGTGGTTTAAAGATTTTTCTTGTATTTGTTTACCGTTCATAAGTGAAATTGTTTAATCCTCCCTTTCACATAATTAATTAGATATAATTAGTTGTGGCGCACTATATGTAGTCAAGTATTGTTGTACTGACTAACGCTGTAAACATAATGTGTAAATTTCTCCTTTCGATAGGCATAAGATTGCTGTTTTTAAAGTGCAAATAATGAGCATTAAACATTACAAATATTTACATATATTAAAAAATTATACTATTAATAACTCTCTTTGTAAACATGATTGCTTAAAAAAATTCAAGATATTTACAGTAATGGATATAAGTAGTATAATAACGGTAATATGCAAAAATATGTATATTATTTTGGGGAACTATTCAAATATTGTAAATTCGTTAAGTTACGCAAGCAGAATACATGGCTGAATGCCATTCGTTCTAAGATTAAGATAAAGGACAAATGTTAATTTTTATATGATTAAGTAGTAAAAGTGCTAAGAGGGGGAAAACCAGTGTTTACATGCGAAAGGTTTATAGATAAAATTATTCAAAGATTATATCGGAATAATTCTCTTGAGGGTGAGAATGAATTAGATTATTGGAATAGACTTTGGCAGAAAAGTATTGATTATTACAAGGAAAAGGGAGTACCTGAAGAAATTGAAAGCCTTTGGTGGAAGTATTTATACGACGAAATGTTGGACCATTATATAGAGCTTTTAGGAACAATAAATAACAAATCAATATGTGAATTAGGAAGCGGTTCAGGGTATTCTAGTTTGATGATGGCAACAAAAGGAGCTAATGTAACACTGGTTGATTATGCACCTCTTTCATCAGAATATTCAAAGCTGATATGCCAGTATATGAATTTAGATGCTAACAAGATAAATTTTATAACAGATGATGCTTTTTCAAAAGACCTGAATATAGGGCAATTTGACGTTGTATGGAACTGTGGTGTTATAGAGCATTATGATTGGGATGAGGCTGTAGAGCTTATAAGAATCATGGCAAAGCACGCAACTAAAGGTGGAAAAGTTATGGTAACTCTGCCTAATCTGATAGCGCCGGAATTTATATACTTAACAATTACCGTTGGAAAAAGCAGCGAGAAATACTACTCATACCGAATGCTGAAAAAAATTATGCAGGAGGCGGGATTATTAAATGTACAAGTGAAAGCAATTAATTATTGGTTGCCGTCTAATATATCCGGCGAATTTGCTAATAAGATGAGGAAATATAAATTTTTTAAACATTTCAAAGGACTGTGTTGGCTGTTTACCGCAATCGGGGAAAAACAATAAATTCATTTGTGAGAAGTATAAAGTCCTTTTTTTGAATCCAACCCATAGGGCGGTGGATTTGGCCTAAAATCCACCACCCTATATGGCGTTGCTGTAAATAGTGCTGCTGTATCAACTAAAATTTTTCTGTCCCAAAGAAAACAGAATTGAAGAATTTCTTTATAGATTCAGCACCCATGGAATTCTTAAATACATTTGTAGATACGCCTCCAATATCAATCAGATTATTTACGTAATCTTTTGTAATCTTTAATTTAACCACCTTTTCACTTTCTGAAAGGATATCCATTTCTTGTTCTGCTTCAATAAATCTATGTAAATTTTCATTAAAAATTGAGAGTATGATATCATCCTGTGCACTTGAAGTTTTTTTGGCAATGCATACTGTTTTTAATGAATCATACCAACATTCTTTTAGTTTCATGTCAGGTAAATCTGCATATTTGTCCTTTATAGCTTGGAGCTTATCAAGATATGCATTATATAGTGAATTCTTTTCCTTCACCAAATCATAATATTCAACTAAAAAATTTCGTTTTTCCCCAATAAATAAATAGTCACTAGAGAAAAGAGGCAAATTCTTATAGTAAGGTGTAATTACAAAAGTAAGCATCTGCAGTTCTGATGAATCTTTTGATTCCATCAACAATAGATTACCAACACCAACGATTTCATATTGTTTAATATTATATACTATATTTTGTATTTGAAGATTGGAAAACTGTCCACAATCTATTTCGTTAATTGTATAACTATGGTTAAGAATATTCAGGCCATCTTCAATTTCTTTTTCAATCATTGTTTTGTTAGACAAAAAAACAGAATTATCACTCATAGAATCATTCCTTTATGCATAATTTATTTTAAATAGGTTGCTAACCTAATTAATTCACACCTTTTATAATAACAAAATATTTTATATAAGGTAAGTTTGATAATTTGACAAATTTAGGCAATAATAACCACAAATGGAAATAGAAACAAAAAATTCTATAAATCTTGAATTATTTCTGTAATTATCAAGCTTTACCTTTATTTGTAAATAAAATTTCAAGATGATATAATTCCCATACACAATTTGCCATTTAATACCAATATTAGTGTATGAAGGGAAGTTTGATTTTATGAGTAAAACAGTAGACTTAATCATTGTGGGTGCTGGTCCTGCAGGACTTATGGCTGCAAAAACTGCAGCTGAAATGGGGCTTAGGGTTGTAATAGTTGAGAAAAGTAAGAATTTTGATCACCTGAAACGTGCATGTTCCGCTCAGATAATTTTAGATGACGGATATGAAAATGAGTTCGTTCATGTAAATGACGGGAAAATTATTTTTGAGAGGAATAATTTCCAGGTTAAGTACACCGGACAATTAAAGGATGTTACTGACAAATACTATTACTCTCCTCGTGGACATAAGATTCATTTTGCACATCCAGACAAGAAGCCCTTTGCCGTCAAGTTTGATAAGAACAAGCTTCTTCAGGACTTATGTAAAGAATGTGAAGATCTAGGAGTAGACATAAGAATGTCAACTCTAGCCTACGAAGGTTCTGATATGGGGGACTATGTGAAAATAGGTCTCAGAGAAAATGATAAGCGGTATACCATTGAGGCCAAAAAAGCAATTATTTCTGAAGGTGTTAATGCAAAACTAACAGGGATGTTTGGTCTTAATAAAGGCAGACAGCATTTTGCAACAGCTCATGTTGTAAAGTATATTATCAAAGGGGTATCGGGATATATTCCAAACAGTTGGAATTTATATTATGGAAAAACATATCATTCCAATGCAGCAGTAATTGTAGGACCAAGCTTATATGGTGACGACACCGTAGAATTAACACTTTCTGGAAATAAAAGCATAAGACCTAAATCAATCTTTGAAAATGTAATTACTAACAGCCCCCTTAAAGACCAGTTTGCTAATACAACTGTATTAGATATTCATGGGTGTGCAGTTAAAGCATTTATGTCTTTGAAGAAGCCGTATACGAAAAATGTCCTCTCTATAGGTGATAGTGCTGCATTTGTTGAAGTTGAGGTACAGGGTGCTTTAATGTGCGGATATCATGCAGCAAAAGCTATAAATAGTGAGCTTGATGGTAAGAATGGCTTTGAAAGTTATACTCGTTGGTGGAATGAGGCTTTTGAATTCAACCGTGATGAATATCTTAAAGTTTCTCAGGGTTATGCGCTGGTTCCCACATATACAGACGATGAACTGGACTACTTATTCTCATTAATCGAAGGTAAAACCCTGGAAGGTACATATAGTCAATATAAAACACCAAAACTTATCTGGGATTCCATTTTGCAAAATAAAGATAAAATTCAAATTGAAAGACCTGCTATATTTAACAAAATATTGAATATGAACCAGTTAACACTGGCAGGTACATTTTAAAGGGAAAGGATAAGTACATATATGAAAATGAATTCTTGCAAATACAAGATAAAAAGTTAGTATTTACAAGAAATAACTTTAGTATACCTTATACAGGACGTTTAAAGAAAGTTGTAAACAATTACCATTATTCCCCTAGTGGTCATAGAATACATTTTGCTCATCCTGATGGAAGACCATTTGCAATCAAATTTGATAAAGGGCAATTGCTTCAGGATTTATGGAAAGATTGTGAGAGGCTGGGAGTAGAGTTAAGGTTGGAGACCTTGGCCTATGGCGGTTCGGATACAGGGGATTTTGTTAAGTTAGAGCTTAAATCTAAAGGACGCACTTCTGAAATTCAGGCTAAAAAATTGGTAATAGCCGAGGGAGCCAACGCAAAGCTTACTGGTGTATTTGGCCTAAATAATGATAGAGGCTTGTTTGGTACACCTTTTGTTTTAATATATACAATTGAGAATACTTGTGGTTTTGAACCCGGGAGTTGGAACCAGTATTACGGAAGTGCATATCATCCTTACGGAGAAATAATTGTCGCCCCAAGCCTTGAAGATGATAACACTATAGAATTGACTATTGCAGGAAACAAACAGTTATTGCCAGAAACATTTTATGATGGCATTACCCAAAATAGCCCACTAAAAGAGAATTTTGCAAATTCACGGATTATTGACAAACAAGGATGCTCACTCAGGTCTTATGCGCCACTTAAAAAGCCATACTTAAGCAACGTAATTACTATAGGTGACAGTGCAGCACATGTTGAGGTTATTGTCCAAGGGGCTATAATGTGCGGATACCATGCTGCCAGAGCAATAAATGATGAGCTCCAGGGTAAAAATGGCTTTGAGGAGTATACAGCATGGTGGAATGATGCTTTCGATTTTAATCGTGGTGATTTTAAGGATTTTATCAGTATGTACGGCAGCCTGACAATGATGCCGAAATATACGGATGATGAGCTTGACTACCTATTTTCATTGCTTGAAGGTAGAGTGCTTAACGGTGATTTTAGTCAGTTTGAAACACCAAAGAAATTATGGCGTTCTTTATTAGAGTATAAAGAAAAAATTGAGAGTGAAAGACCCCTTTTATACGAAAAAATAAAGAAAATTGAGAAATTTAATTTGTAAATCATTTTTAACGGAATTTAGTACCTAAGCAAGAATGTTCAAATATAGAACATTCTTGCATTTTTGTAACTTGTATTTTTTTGTATAACTATAGGTGGAATGAATGAAAAAAAGCTTAGATTTATTGTCAGTTTTGCAAAACCATATAAATATAGATTCCTTATTATACTTCTAGTAATATTAACCACTACATATTTAGGAATGACTTACCTGTATTTGTTTGGTAAAATGGTTGATTCATTATATTACAATTATGCTCCAGAACGGTCAAATAGCGGCCCAAGGTCAAACGCAAAAATTATTAGAGAAAAATGAGATTTGGCTTCTTTATTTCAGCTAAACTAAATTTGGAGGAAACCCTTTGAAAAGCATAATTGACTGCTTAGAAATTGTAAGCTTAGTATTGGTTGATACTGCTTACTAAATTAGTTTAAAATTGTAAATATATAGCGCTATTATTTCAAAAAGAAAGGAATTTACAATGAATAATAAAATGACAACAAGAACTAAGCAGGCAATTGCATCAAAAAATAAAATATATAAGTGCGGAGAAAAGCTAATTCGGAAATATGGATTTGATTCTGTAACAGTAGAGCAGATTGCAAAAAAAGCCGGTGTATCAGTAGGTACATACTATTATTATTATGAATCTAAAATGGATCTTTTAAGAGAAGCATTCAATAAGGCTGATAAGTATTTTCTTGAACAAGTAGAAGGCAAATTAACCGAAAGGGAATGTAAAAAACGAATAGTGGAATTTTTTGACATTTATGCAGACTATACTTTGAAAGATGAAATTGATGTGATAAAAAAGTTTTATACGTCAGAAAACAAAATGTTTATTGTTGATGGTAGGGGTATGCAGAATGTTTTAACAAATATCATTAGAGATGGACAAAAAAATAATGAAATAAGCAAAGATTCAACTCCGGAAACTTTAACAAAGATGCTTTTTGTTGTTGCAAGGGGTATCATTTTTGATTGGTGTTTATATGATGGAAAAACTGACTTAAAAAAGGAAATGAAAGAAATTATGGAAATGATAACAAAACAAATATAAGAACATCCAATTACTAATACTTATAGTTCTAAACCCCAATTTATACTTTATTTTCCATTGCTATTATGATATTATTTATCTAATGGATTCACCGAATGTATTCAGTGAAGCTTCGAAAAACATGTTCTGAATACATAGGAGAATTCAAAGTTTACTATCGTACAAAACGATAGACATATTAAGGAGGAGATTAATATGAAGAAATCCAATTTTATCACTTTCCTATTGTTGGTAGCATTAATTACTCTTTGTATACCAACAACTTCATTTGCTGCAAGCACAGTTTCAGGAAGTGAAGTCCTAATAATAGGAGATTCATTTTTAGCATTGTCTCATGATATTACAAAAAGATTGGAGCAAAATGCAAAGAACGATGGAGTTTTGGCTTCAAACGACCAATTCAGAGATCTCTCTGTAAGCGGAACTATGTTAAGTGGAGGAATATCACCAAACATTCCTCAACAGTTTCAGAATGGTGTAAATGCAGGTAAAGTAAAATACGTAATAATGGATGGTGGCGGAAATGACTGCATAGCTGGAAATGTTAATAATGCAGCTGCAGCAGCAAGAACCTTATTTGAACAAATGGGTAAAAGCGGAGTTGTAAAAGTGTTTTATATGTTTTACCCAGATGCTCAAGGGGGACTGGCTGGTATGCTAAATCCAAATCTTAACGCTCTCAGACCACAGATCCAGAGTATTGTAACTAATTCAACTTCACCAAAAGGATATTTCTTTGACTTAAGACCAACTTTTGAAGGAAAATATTCTTCATACATTTTATCTGATGGAATTCATCCTACATTAGCAGGAAGTAATGCAGCAGCAGACGCTATATGGGCAGAAATGAAAAAGATTGGTTTCTTTGAAACTAGCACTACACCTACACAAAAAGTCGGAGATTGTAACAATGACGGAAATATTGATGCTATAGATTTTTCATTATTAAAGCAGTATATAATGAATGGTTCAACTACATATGATAAATATATGGATTTAAATGCTGATAATACAATAAATGCATTAGATTTTGCAATTATGAAAAAGTATTTGCTGGGAATGGTAAGTACTTTGCCTTCTGTGTAATGCAGGGATCTTTGTACAAATATAAATAATTTGAACAATTTAAGCAGAGTGTCGCAAGTTAGAATTTTCTTATAGCGATACTCTGTTTTTATTATGTTTAGAACAATAATTTATAAAATATTGAAAAAAAGTAAATTACATGGTAATGTTAACATATAATGTAATTGAAGGATGAATTATAGAAAATACAAGTATTTTTTTATACTACTTTTCGACCTTACAATTTGAAATGTATTTAGAAAATATAAGCAATATATAAATATATTATCTTTATGGATTAAAAATACATCAACCGGGGTGAGAAAATGAAACATTTGTATAAAAACAGTAATAAATACTACTTGCTTGATTCCGGGCAAATGCGATTCTATGTAATACCCGATAATTTGTCCTCTCTGTTAGACACTTATAATTCCCAAGAACTGGATAAAGCTGCGAAACAGTTTAATTTACCCGGTTCTGAGGAACATATTTCAGAAATAATCAAAGAAGACCCTCAAAAATGTAAGCGTTTAATTTTAAACATAAGCGAAGTCTGTAATTTATCTTGTAAATATTGCTATGCCCACGGAGGGAATTATAAACAAGATTCTTATATGAAGAATATGTCGTTGGATACGCTGAAAAAAGTTGTGGCACGAACTTGTGAGCTTTATCCCCATGGAATATCTCAAATTCAGTTTTTCGGTGGTGAACCCTTATTAAATAAAGAAGTTCTCTTTTCAGGAGTAGAATGGATTGAGAACTATTTTAAAAGTTTAGGTCTGGATTGCCCAATATTTACTATGGTTACAAATGGGACATTGATTGACGAAAAGTGCATTGCTATATTTAATAAATATTTTGAGTCTGTAACTTTAAGCTTAGATGGTTCGAAGCAGGTTAATGACCAAAAGAGAATTTATAAGGACGATCCTTCTTCTGTATATGAGCGTGTTGTGGATGTAATTAATCTGATGAATAAGGATAAAAGAGAGTTCTATATCTGTATAGAAGGTACTATTCACGAGGGGCATATCCGGGAATTTGAAGAGAAGAAGAGCATGGAATCATTTATAGCACTAAAAAACCTCGGGGCAGATATTATACATATTAGTCCTCTAATAGGAGACACGGGTATTAGCTGTGATTGCGGTAAAGCATATTGCGATTTTTTTGAAGCATGGGTGAAGGAAGAATTTAAGAGTGGAATAGAAAATACAAAAACCAGGACAGTAGCCAGTCTTTTATATGCAGCAAAGCAGAGAAAAGCTTATGGAAATGGCTGTGGTGCTACAGAAACTGATCTTGCCACTGATGTGGATGGAAAAATGTATCCTTGCTTTATGTTTATTGGTGAGCAGAAATTTTCACTTGGCTATGCTTTTGATGACTTGGCATTACAACAGGAGAAGCTTCTAAGTATAAGAGAATTGTTGCGTCAGGCCAATGATAATACGGAGTGTAATAATTGTTGGGTGAAACCCATATGTTCTAAAACCTATGGACACTGTATAGGAGCCCGTTATCTAACAAATGGAGATATATCCAGACCTATTAAAGAGGTTTGTGATATTAGTAAATGCGTAATTGAGAATATTTTTGTTGAATCCTACAATATGTATGGAATTAAGAGATAAATATGGAAAATATAACTGATCTACCAATAACTGATAAAAATCGAATCAAGCCCAAACTAAAGGGTTCTGTATACACTAATGATATCTTTATCAATAAAAAGGGAGAGGGATATTGGGTAATCGGAAACCTTGAGCAAGATACACAGTTTATGTTACCTGCTCATCAAAAGGGCAGTTTTGAGCGGGTTAGTGCCTTGTTGGATGGTAATCATACGATAGCCGATATATCCAGGAAGGCAGGTATTCGGGAAAGTGAGATTGAAAATATTGTCCGAATTTTAAGAGGAAAGGGACTCATCGAAGAGGATGATTCTGCACCGGTTCGATTTAACGAGGTGGACAATTTTTCAATAAAATTAATTAATTATAACTTTAGGGATATTAAAGACAGAAAAAAATCGCAGAGAACTGCCAAAATACTGTCAAACATATTGGTTATCGCATTTGCTTTGGCTTTTGTTTTATTTTTTATACTGAATGTTAACAATGGATTTTCAATATTTCGAAAAACAAGCATTAATCATTGGCTGAACTATGGAAATGGTTCATCAAACAGTTGGTTGGGCTACCTTTTAATTAACGGTGGCATGATATTAATGTTTGTATTTCATGAAATAGGGCATGTAGTAGCAGGAATACGATGTGGCGTACAACCACAGAATTTTTCCTTAGTACTTTACTTCGGAATCATTCCTATGTTCTATGTTAAAAATAAAAATATATACTCTTTAAAAAAGAGGGATATTCTTAGGGTTTTGTTTGCAGGAGTATTTTTAAATTTGTTACTTTGCTTTGTATTCCTTAATTTGTTTTTGGTAACGGAATATGAATTATATAAAATTTTAGCTTTATCAAATTTAAGAATATTTTTAATTAATCTTAGTCCTTTATCATTGAGTGATGGTTATTTTATTTTTACGGTAATACTTCGTCACCCTAATTTAAGATATAAGCTGCATCAGTTTTGGTCAAAACCATCAAGCATATTTAAATATAACCTTATAGAAGTGGTGTATTCACTGTTATCCACGTTGATTATGATGGGAACTATGGGTATCGAAATAATATGGCTATTAAGTTTGTTCCCGATTTCATCAGGTTTAAGGAATGTTTTAGTGATATTAGTATTATTTTTATATTATGTAGGGTTGCACCTCTTAGAAAAAAGAAAGTTTAAACATCTTAAAGTATGAATAAGTATTGAGGAAAGGAAAATTTAAAATTGAAAAAAATATTACAAGTATTATTAAAGAACAAGAGAGCAAAAGATTATAAGCTTTTATTATGCAGGATAACGGTAGTTGTTACAAGCTTGACTTTGTTTACAGCATTAAATGCCCTTCCCTTATTAGAAGAATCAATAAAACAGGACTTGAGACAAACAACAGTTGGGGAAGCAAATTATATTGTTACACATTCAGCTAATGAATTGTTTAATAAATTTGCAGTAGACAAAGGTAAAAAGCTCGATGTCTTGTCGCTTAATGCAAGTATAGCGGGACAAAAAAATACAAAGATTAATGTATGGGGAACTGAATACAGTACTTTCCTTGAGGTGTTTGGTAATACATACACTGAACGAGGAGAGGTTTCTTTCCCAACTGCATTAAAAGATAATGAAGTGTTAGTATCTCCTAAAATTGGTGAAAGACTCAATATATCTGACGGTAGTAAAATCGACATTGAATTATTTGGCCAAAAGTTGTCAGCTACTGCTGTAATCGCCCCAAAAGACAATTACTTTGTTAAGGCCAATGAGAATTTAGTTGTTTGTAATCCCGGTATTTTATACGACACTCTTAAAATAAGCCCTGAATCAATTACCCTCTGTTTTTTATATGATATTCAAAAGGATAGCAATACAATAAAGAAATTAGAAGAGAATAAAGATACCTTTTACATAAAAGATGCGATTGACCCTGAGTATATTTCTTCTAATATGGCAACTTATTATGGCATAGATTTTATGATTTTCATATTTATCCTATTGATAGCAATTGATATCCTTAAATCAACCGGGCTGATATATGTTACGGAACGTTCTAAATTTATAGGAACCCTCCGTAGCAATGGTGCAGAGAAAAAGAATATAGTGAGTCTTTTTTCAAGGATTGGGTTAAACATTTCTCTGACAGGTTGCATTTTAGGTATGTGTATCGGATTGGCATTGGTAATCTTATTTGCTAAGTTTGGCATAGGAATACCAAATCCATTTGTAGTAATTGATATAGTCTTTTTGATAGTTTCTATAATAATAACTTTAGGTGTAACTGTACTTATTTCAAGAATAAGTTTTGTCAAACCGGTTAAACAATTGTTGAAAAAATCTGATAGAAGCTTAATTCTTGAAGATGTATCAAAAAGTATGCAGCAAGAAAGTAATAGCAAATATGCTTTAATATATCCTACTCTTCTTGTATTATTGTTTATTTTGGGATTTTGGATTTCAAATTGGGGAGTGGCAGTGGTTTTACTCTATTCTGTAGCTTTAGTCTTTGTGTTGCTTAAAAGTGTAAAGGTTATTTTTACAGCTTTTAAGAACAGAATAAAGGAAAAAACAGGTAAAGGGTTATTGCGTATTTCTTCGAAAAATGTGGGAACTAATATTTATTTGAGAAAAACCCTTAAACTTACTGCAACTATTTCTTTATTTATAACTATAGTTGGCGTATTAATATTTTCAGTACTTTCGGCTATGACAAGTTTTTATAAAGACTATAGATCTGATGCCTTTGTCAGGTTAGATGATGGAACCTTCAAAAAGGAAGAGCTGGCCGCAATTAGCTCGGCACCTGGTGTTACAGACACATTTACATACTACAGCGGGAAAGTAACCATTATTAATTCAGACGAAAAACGCCAGGTAAGTGTAATAGGTATAGATGATCCTGAGACTTATGATAAAAACTTTTTCAACTTGAAGCTAACATGGTTAGATGGCTTTGAGCCTGCTATGTTTAATAAGAGTGAAAATGTGATTATGAGTAAAATTATTTGTAATCGATTTGGATTTAAACTTGGTGACAAAGTTAAACTGAACGACGGTAAAATAGATAAAAACTTTACTATTGTTGCTATGACCCCAAGTTTACAGGAACTGGGGGACATGGTGTACATTTCAAGACATGACAGCGATTTTTGTGAAGGTAGTATACTGAATGGGGTTTACATAAAATGCAAAGATACAGAATCCCTGGAAAAATCCGTCGAAGATATTTTTTATAATAGAAACTACAGATATAAAGATGTTTCACAAATGAAAGAAAATGACATAACCAATGGTATGCAGATTATTATCTTCTTTTTATCTTTTGCAGCATTGGTTGGAATGGCTAGTATAACCGGAATATATAGCAATTATAAATTAAGTTATATAATGAGAAAAAAAGAATTTGCTATTTTTTACTCAAATGGGTATAGCAGACAGCATATATTAAGAATGCTTATTTCTGAGATAGCTATCATAAGCACACTTGGATATTTAGCGGGAATACTGATTCTCTGGATAGTCAAAAAACCATTGGAAAACCTTATGGAGTTAGTGGAGCTGCCAATTAAGCTAAGTATGAAAGCAGAGGTATTTTTAGCAATGCTCCTTGTTGTTATAGCTATGATGTTAATTAATATAGTATTAGCATGCAAAACAAGTCGGATATCAAGAGACAAAATTATTGAGGAATTAAAGAAGTAGGAAGAAAGGAAGAGTAAAATGGAGATAATTAGAGCAGAAGGTTTAAAGAAGATATATAAAGCAGGGGTTGTTGAAACAGAGATAATAAAAGGAATTGACTTATCTATCCAATCAGGTGAATTTGTAACTATTACCGGACCTTCAGGTTCAGGGAAAAGTACACTATTGTATTTACTTAGTGGTATGGAACCATTAACAGAGGGAAAAGTACTGTTTAATAATGAGGATATATCTGAAATGGATGATGCAAAACTATCATTAATCAGAAGGAAAGATATGGCGTTTGTTTTTCAGTTTTATAATCTTCTGACAGAGATGAGCGTAACAGATAATGTATTACTGCCTTCATTGATTATGACAAACCCCTTGGATGATTCCCGTTTGCAAAAGATGCTGCAATTAGTAGGTTTGGAACAGTATGGAAGCAAGTATCCATATGAGCTTTCCGGTGGTCAGCAACAACGTGTTGCAATTGCCAGGGCACTTTATACTAATCCAAAGGTAATATTTGCAGATGAACCTACAGGTAATTTGGATTCCGTCAACAGTAAAAAAGTTATGGATATTTTTAAGCAAATAAACGAACAGACGGGAATAACCATTGTAATGGTTACACATTCCCCGAAGTATGCAGATTATGGTACACAAAAAATATATCTGGAGGATGGAAGAATATGCTGACGCATAATATTCCTACAAGGATAGATTTAGAGTTTAGCAAGATTGTAACACCCCGAGAACTGGGAGATTGCAGAACACAAGCATTCTGTCTCATGCTTAACCACTATGGCTACAAAATTACCACACAGGATATATTTGGTATAGGTAACGGGTTAAGTTTCTTGATTCAGAAGGTAAATTACAACGGCTTTGATTTAATGGCCCTCTCAGGCAGGAATTTTGAAGCTGAGATGAAATGTTGTAGCACTATAGGGGCTTTGTGTGAAGAAAAAACCTTTGAATATAACCCTAATATTGAAATGGAACAGATTCCATTTCATATGGAGATAATTGAAAAAGTGGCAGAGGGTCATCCAGTTTTACTACAATGCGATGTATACTATATGACTTATCTCACCAATATTAAGAGAAATCATAATGAATATCATATGGTCATCGTTTTAGGTTATGATTTAGATAAAAAAGAACTGACTGTTTTAGATAGTGTTTCAAATGACATACATAAGATTGATATGCATCAGATGTATAAGGCCATGTTTGAAAAGCAGTATGATGAAGAAAAGAAGCCCAGATGGTATGTTTTTGAAAAACTCACAAAAAAAGAACAACTAGTAAGAATTAGCTCTGACATATATATAAAATCACTATCAGAACAAGGTAAATATATGAATGAAAAGGATGGGCCTTTGGAAAGCATGAAGACAATACATGAATTCTTAATGTCCATCCGCAAAAGAGCAGAAATGGGTTCTCTAAGCCATGAAAAGTACCTTGCATTTACAATTGAAATGAATAGCATAATGCTACGACGACAGGATGAGCTCAATGGGACATGCTTTAGAAGTCTTTACATAAAATTTTTGAAAGACATGTTTGAACAGAAAATAATTGAACGGGAAAAGTGGACAAGTCTGGTCAGAATTCTGAATGATTTGGAAGACAAATGGAAAATAATAACCTTTAAAATCAGATATTTTAAAGGCTCTGTTATAGAAAAAAGTGATATTTTTCTTAGTGCTTTAGAGCAAATTTATAGTCTGGAAAAAATATTGACAATGGAACTGATGAATATTTAGGGGGTATTTAAGATGCAAGAAGAATTAGAAAAGATGATGAAAGAAATCAGGGAGATGATACAGGATAGATTAATGTTATCCTGTGAGCCGGAGGATATTGATGTAGATGCCCTTATTTTCGAGGTTGAAGGAATAGATGAAGAACATAAAAACCTACCTAACCTGGGGCTGGACTCTGTTGACGGATTAGAAATTATGGTTGGAATCAAAAACTTATATAATGTAAAACTTGATGCAGAGAAAGAACCGCAAGCGTATAAGTCGGTAAGGACATTGGCAGAGGCAGTTTATAATCATTTACATGAAAAAGAATGTGAGGGTTAGTATGTCAAACAAAAAGGTATCTGTTGTGGTTACTGGAGTGGGTGCCGTCGCTCCAAATGGTAAAAATGCCAGAGATTTTTATCAAAACTGTATTTCGGGAGTAACCGGCATTCGTGAAAGCTCAGTAATGAAAGATTTTAATTACATGACAAAGTATGCGGGTGAAATAGTAACGGATAAGCCTTTGAGATGGGAATCAAAGTTCAGGGAAATCGGGGAACGGGCTTGTGCGGATATGCTTGAGGATGCTCAAATAAGTAAAGAGTATATTGAAAAACTCAAGGAACGGGCAGTTTTCAGCTTGGCTTCAGCTAATCTTGGAAGTCTGCGGTTAGAGCCACTATTGCGAATTAAGTATGGGTTCGATTATACAGGAATTACATACGATCCCGGTGAGTACATAAAAAGTAACTGTAGCATGCTGGATTTTAATTCTGCTGATTGCTTTTATCATTTTAGTAATATCCTCGGAATAAGTGGCAACGTAATGGGTGTAAATGCGGCATGTGCCTCAGGAACCCTTGCTATTGGAGAGGCAGTAAGAATGATTGAGACCGGTCGTGCAGATATGGCAGTTACAGCAGGTATAGATGTACTCAGTGATTTAAGCTTGGCAGGATTTAATTCCTTGGAAAATTTAAGTACAACACCATGTAAACCTTTTGATATAAACCGTGAGGGCATAACAATTGGCGAGGGCGCTGCTTTTATAATGCTTGAACGTGAAGACTTAGCCCTACAAAGGGGTGCAAAGATTTACGGAAGAATATTTGGTTTTGCTTCGATGAATGAGGCTTACCATGTAACTGCCCCTGATCCCAGTGGTAAAGGTGCATTTTTCTGTATGAATAAAGTTTTGGAAAAAATAAAAGGCTTACAGGGAAAATCTTTATATATCAATGCTCACGGTACCTCTACTTCTGTCAATGATGCCATGGAAATCAAAGCAATGGAATTACTCAGCCAAACTCATAAAATAGATCATCTTTGGTTTTCATCAACAAAGTCAATGATTGGACATTGTCTGGGTGCAGCAGGAAGTTTAGAGTTTGTGTGCTCTGTCATAGGACTTAAAGAGGGTACTATGCCGGTCTCTATTTCGGTGGAAAACCCTATGGAATATGATAATAAAATTATGACTCTTGTAACAGATAAATCGAAATCAAGGCAATACGACCTGTTTTTATCTAATTCATTTGCTTTTGCCGGGAATATGGCATGTATCGGAGTTGAACAACTTTAGGCGTATCAGAAGGAGAAAGATAGGAATATGAAGATTAACATTCTCGAAATTATGAAACACAGATATCCGTTTCTTTTAATAGACAAGGTAATAGACTTTGAATACCTTAAATCAGCTAAGGTTATTAAAAATGTAAGTTATAATGAACCCTGGGTTCAAGGCCATTATCCAAACCACCCAATAATGCCCGGTGTACTGCTGATAGAGGCTATGGGGCAGGCTAGTGCTTTTATAACTATAGATTTTAGTAAAGAAGAAACTAAACCTAAATATGGATACCTTATAAAAGTAGATAATGTTAAATTTGTCAGGCCTGTTTATCCGGGAGACCAAATAGTGATTTCTTCAAAACTGATAGAAATGGTTGATAATTACATTTGTATTCAGTCAGTTTGTAGGGTGGACGATAAGGTTGTTGCAAAATGTAAACTTACCTATATTTTAAAGGAGGAGAATGATGAGTTGTAATAAAATCTGGATAAATGATTTTGACATACAAAGTCCCGTTATACCAATAGGCCGTGATATAACAGATACATTATTCAATCCAAAAGAGAATTGGGTTTCAAAGAGGCAATTTGATTTTGCAGCATTAATAGGCCCCTACAGAAAAGATGTTCGTAGAATGAATAGAACCTCTACCTTAGGATATCTTTCTGCTACTTCGATTATGGAAAAAAGCGGGCTTGCAAAAGAATCCTTTGACCCATACGGATTTGGCACAGTTTTTTCTACAACCAATGCAAGCTATGAGAGTGTTCTGGCTGTTTTAAACAGCCTATATCAAAAGAGTATAGAAGATGTTAGCCCGATAAATTTTACATATTCTGTTGGGAATTCGCTGATTTCAGGAATTACTATGAAGTATGGTCTAAAAGGACCAAGTACAATGCTGCCCTCTACTGAGCCATTATTGGTTGCATCAATGATTTTGGAGCAAGAGGATGCAGAAAGGATTCTTGTTGGTAATTACAATATTTGTTTAGACGATAACCTGAATTTCTATAGACAGTTTGACTACCTACAGGGTGATGATCAGCATTTCACCGGTATATTAGAGGCTGCAAAGGGAATGGTAATTCGTGAACAGGCAGTAAGCTTGGTTTTAGAGAGTGATGCTGTACATACCGGAAAGGAAGGCTGTGTTTTAGCCGGTTTGTCAATAAAACGAAAAAAGAAAATAAATAGTACACTTGCCCAAGGTCAAATGAAGAATATGACTTCCGCATATGATGTAAATAGTTTTGTTGAACTATCTCACTTCTCACCTGAGGATTTTGAAGAAACAATAAAACTTGCTTTATCTGAAGCAGGAGTAGCAGCGAGTCAAGTAGATGCAGTAATTATGTGTTCTTGCGGGAATCCCGGTCTGGATAATGCAGAATATAAAGCGGTATCTTCATTAATTCCTGATGCCAAAATGGTTTCTGTACATGGTATCTTTGGAAGTAACTTTGGAAGTAGTTTTATGTTAAATTGTGCTGTTGCTGTAGCCAGCCTCCAAAAACAGATGCTACCTCCGTCTGAGGGAGTTATAGACAGTAAGGGCAGATTTACAACTAAAACAGAGTCACTAAACCTCAAAACAGTTCTTGTAAATGGGTATAACGATTTGGGGAATATGATAACAGGGGTAATAAAATGGAACTAGGATTAAAGGGAAAAGTCGTTTTAATAAGCGGAGGTAGCAGAGGAATAGGCGAAGCACTGTGTGAAGCCTTTGCAGGTGAAAATTGCAGAATATATTTTCTCTACAAAAGCAATTCTGATTTAGCAAAACAGGTTGAAAAAAGGATTAAAGAGACATATGACGGAGTATTTATTCAGGGCATTAAAGCAGATATTACGAATTCCTTGGAGTGTGAGTCTGTAACACAGACAATAGTTGATAAAGAAGGCTCAATTGATATTTTAATAAATAATGCAGGAATTATACAGGATGGATTATTTTTAATGCAAAGCGCAGAAAAGTGGGAGTCAGTGATAAAGACAAACCTATTTGGGAATGCAGCTTTAACCTCAGCAGTAGCACTGTCAATGTTTTCAAACCGAAAGGGTAACATTATTAATATATCATCTACAGCCGGAATTATAGGAGTTAAAGGGCAAACGAACTATTGCGCTGCAAAGGCTGGAATAATAGGCTTTACTAAAGCTCTATCAAAAGAATTAGGAATGAAAAATATCAGAGTAAACGCAATTGCTCCTGGATATATAGAAACTGATATGACAAGTAATATCAAGAATTTAAAAGATATAAGTACAAACATTCCACTAAGAAGATTAGGACTTCCGCATGAAGTTGCCAAAACAGCAGTATTCCTTTCTTCTGATGCTGCCAGTTATATTAATGGAGCAACTATTGTTGTAGATGGCGGTCTAACTGCTTAATAACCAAAAGTGGGGGGAAGAAAATGCAGGACGAGGAATATTATGATCTTGGAATATCAGGTACATTCAGAACAGCTGTTGATAAGTACAAGAATAATATTGCTATATCAGACGCTGACGGAACTTTAACTTATCAAGAGATGTATGAAATGTCTTTGAGAATAGCTTCACGTTTATCTAAACTTGAGGGGTGGAATAGGGAGGTAATAGTTGCTGTAGACCTTCCTAAAAGTAGAGAATTAATATTATTAATGATGGCTATATATCAAGCAGGAGGCGCATTTTTACCTATTGCCAGAACTTCTCCAAAAATGCGTATGATAAGTATGCTTCAAGATGGAAGGGCAGAAATATTTATATCTGATTCAAATGACAGAATGGACACGTTAGATTTTAATATTAAAAAAGTTCCTTTATGTAATTTGATAAGTAATCTTATGGAGGAAACCCCTGTTTCGGAAAATATTTCTGAACAAAGAGGAAATAAGTTGGCTTACGTTATGTTTACTTCCGGATCAACGGGTAAACCAAAGGGAATTATGGTTTTACAATCAAGTGTGGTGCATATTGCCCGCGCTTGCTACAGCAGATTTTTTGGACTGCCGGAAGATGCAAGTATTGAGAAGCTCCAAACAATTACTAAAGAATATATAAAAATAGGTATTCTCTGTGAATTTAGTTTTGACCCAAGTGTGGTACAGATGTATATGGCGCTGTTTTTTGGTCATTGTGTTGTATTAGTTCCTGATGAAGTAAAGAGATCCCAATGGCAACTCATAGAGTATTGGAAAAATCAGAAGGTGGATATGTGCGACATAACGCCTACTCACCTAAAACATATATTGTTGTACTTTGAAAATGACAGAGAAAAACTATTCTTACCCGGAAATATTGTATCTGTGGGAGAACCGCTCTCACTAGCTTTACTAAAAAAGTTGTTATCCAGTGGACAGGTGGATAATGTAATTAATGCATATGGCCCCACAGAGGTGTGTGTGTATTGCAATGCAAAGGTATATAACAGTAAGGATATTTCCGGAATAAAGCATGTAAGTGTAGGTAAGCCTCTTGATGAATATAGAATTTACATATTGGACCAATATGGAAAACCCCTTGACCAAGGTGAGATTGGGGAGATTTACACAGCTAGCCGTTTCTTATCTCTGGGGTATATAGGCAGAGAGGACTTAACCCAAAAATCCTTTTTTAAGGATACTCTTGAGTCCGGGCATATGATGTATAAAACAAATGATTGTGGTAAATTTGATGACACCGGGGAGCTTATATGTCTTGGCAGAAATGACGACCAGATTAAGATAAGAGGTCATAGAATAGAGCTGAGTGAAATAGAAAATGTTTTAGTAAACTGCGGACTATTTGAAGAAGTACATGTTTTGGCCAAAGAGGATGAAGACAGTCAGAAGCAGATTATAGCATTTTACAGGGGTCAGAGAGTAGATGAAGAAACTATAAACAAAAAGCTTGGCGAGTACCTTCCTGAATATATGTTACCTAAACTTTTTGTACAGGTTGAAAGATTTATTACCAATACTAACGGTAAACTTGATAAAGCAGATTTACTGAGCAGAATAGAATTTAAAAAAAGTGTTTCAAACAGTAAGGATGAGAGAAATATTCTTGAACTTTGCAGAAACGTTTTGAATAACGAGGCTGTTTCTATACAGGATAATTTTTTTGAACAAGGAGCGACCTCTTTGGAGGTATTCGTTTTAAATACCAGGATTTATCAAGAGTGGGGTGTGGTACTGAATAATAGCCTGCTTTACGAATGTGAAACAATTGAGCAAATAGGAAATTTAATTCAAAGTGAGTTAAACAAATCACATTCTGATACGAGTAATATAATAAATAAAGAAGAAGCGGTTAAAGCTACAGAATTTCAATGTAAAATATTACGAAGCGAAAATCAGCTATACAAGAATAAAAGTTTTGATAAATTTTCTAAAAAGTTTCCACCATTTAATGTAGTGTACCGTGTCTCACATTCCAATTACCTAGAAAATGAACAATTTAAATCAGCTATAGAGAGTATGAGTGAGAGACATCGTATTTTACGCAGCAGGTTTTATTCAAATAATGGCAATGTATGGATAAAAAGTGAAAATAAGGCAGTAACTGACTATTCCTATCTTGTAGTAGATGATATAGAGAAAGTAGACTTTTATGACTATATAAGAAGATTTATTTGTACAGAGTTGCCATTATTCCAGGTCTTGCTCTTTGAGGACAGAAATAAAAATCAGGAGATTTTATTAAATTTTCATCATGGGATATTTGATTACTTGTCATTATCTATATTTTTAAATGAAATATTTATGCTGTATTACAATATGCAACTACCACCGTACAATTATGATTTTTATGAATATAGAAAAGAGTTAGTTAAGTCTGATAATGCATTATTGCAAGAGTTTTGGAATAAGTACCTGCAAAATCGCCCAAAATCCGTTGGATTCCCCGGAGATGGGGAAAATAAGAGGATGAAAATTAAAAAGGATGAAACATTTTCAGGTATAAAGCATGAACTAAACAATGATGAAATTATAGTTTTGAGAAAAATATGCAAGGAAATGAAAATAAGCTTATTTAATCTTACATCTACAGTATTAGCACAGATTCTTTATGAAAGTACGGGGCAGTCGGATATTTGTATTGGAACAATTCAACACGGGCGAATGCAGCAGTTGTCAGGAGTTAGTAACAGTATTGGTTTATTTGCAGAATTAATACCTCTTCGTTTTATGTTCCACAGTAATCAATCTGTACAAGACAAGTTACTAATTCAACAAAAACTACTGGACCAGACATTGAAAAATCAAGGTTTAGGGATGCATGATTTTTATTTAATGCAAGATTTTGAGGAGAGGCTTAAAGGAGACTACTTCAAAGTTGTAATAAATTACCATACAGACTATAGGAGTGTATTGCCACAAGGAAAAGGTGATTTGTGTGCAGTGGAAATCGGCCAATATGCCGAGTCAATCCCTTTGTACATTCAGATTACTGAACATAAAGACAGTATGACACTTTACTTCCTATTTGCCGACTCTATATATTTGGATAGTGATAAAAAGAGAATTTCGGAAGAGTATTTATCATGCTTAGAAAAATGGCTAAAGTGTTTGACAAACGAGCGGTGGGATAGGAGTAACAATGGAAACCTCACTAGGGGATAAGGTTGTAGTGTATTTATTGGATGTCAGAGAGTTTAATGATAAAGAGTGGCATTTTTATAAATCAAAAAGCACGTGGCTACCGGGCTCTTGCCGGCAAAAGATAGAAAAAAACCTGCACAAAACTAATAGGAACCTTAGCTTAATGGGATGGATTCTTTTCCTTATGTTTGTTGGGTACCCATTAGGTATAAAGGAGGATAAAAAAATACAATTTGGAAAATATGGCAAGCCCTATATATTAAACAGTAATATTCATTTTAACATAAGCCATAGTTACCCTTGGGTTTGTTTAGCAACTTCTTACACGAGTGTTGGGGTTGATATTGAATGTAAATCTGTTTCAGACCCATGCCAGGTACTTGATAAATTCTCGGACAAGGAGAAGGCGTGGCTTGTAGGGGAGAGTGCAGATAATCCGGAGGTAATGAAAGGTCGATTTAGGATGCTGTGGAGTGCAAAGGAGGCTTGGCTGAAATATCTGGGCTGTGGTCTGAAAGGTATAGGTATGGAATTACCGTTCGCACTTACTGCTTCCGGCGGTTTATATAATAGTGTTGACCAGGATGGAAAAAAGCTTTATCTTAATCAGAATTTATTGTCTGATAAAGAGGTATTAAGTATATGTTGCGAATCGGAGGCCTGTGAGTTAAAGAATATAACTGCTGTGGAAATAAAGAAGTTCTTTATGAATTGGGAGTGATATATGATGCTGATATCTACACATTGTATTGAACATACAGTAACTTTTTCGGAATGTGATTATTTTGGAACGGTCAAGAACTCTAGCTGTTTGTGCTGGTTTGAGGATGCCCGTTTTCAGATTAGCCTGATAGCCGGAATACAGGGATATTTTTTACCGGAGCATAGGAGTCAGACAACACTCGATAAACAACCAAATGACACTGAAGAATACTATACTATGCCTGTTCTTCAAAATAGCTTGGAGTCATATAAAGAGATACGGTTCGGAACAGAGATTCTGGTTCATACATGGTTAGAAATGCCGATAGCTGCGTATTGTGTGTTTCATCATTATATAACCTCAAAGGATTGTAAGACTGTTTTTTACAAGTGTGATACCACAATTGGTCTTGTAGGACAAAAATCGGGCTTAATTAAAGATATGCCAAATGATATGTACAATAGAATAATTTATTTTATAAAAGATATTCAAAACGAATTTTCAAAATACAATCTGGAGATAGATGAAAATGAAGGATTTTGAAGTCGAAATGACTACCGGGATATTTGATTGTGATGCCTATAAAATAGTGCACAATGCCAGATATATTGAATGGTATGAACAGGCGCTTTATATGTACTGGACGGAAAAACTAGGTGCTGACTGCTGGGAAAATACAAGGTTAAAAATTAAGAAAATACGATGCAGATATATTAGTGCTTTAAAATTCAATGATGAATTTAAAATCATAACAACTCTATCAAGCGATAAAACTGATGACAATAAGTACCATTTTAAACAAAAAATAGTTAAATTAATAACCTTACAGACTGTTAGTATCAGTCAGGGGATTGTTTGCATAAATTGCAGGAAAGAAGTGCAACTATGAAAATATTATTATTCAACTGCAGTATAAAAAAGAAAGCCAGTAGAAGTTTAAAGATTGCAAATTCATTTATTGAGGGGTTAAACCAAAATATAAATATAAGAGAAGAAATACAAGTAAATGAAATAACACTTTATGATAAGAACATAAATGATTGTAGGTGCTGTTACTACTGCTGGTGCGAAGAAGCATCAGGCAAATGTATACAAAAAGATGATATGCGGGATTTACTTAAAGAGTATATAGACAGTGATTTAGTAATTTGGAGTTTTCCACTGCTTTTCTTTAGTTTTCCTGCTGCTATGAAAAAATTTATTGAGAGAACCTTTCCCTTGTACACATGGCAAAAACATAGGGAAGGTGATTACTACATTCAGTCTAGTCGATATCCAAAGTTATTAAATCGCAGAGAGGTATTTATATCAACTTGCGGTTACCCTCATCGCACAAACAACTATGAACCGGTGGATGAAACATTAAGAATACTTTTTGGAGATAAGGCCGATAGAATTTTTTGTACACAAGGAACTCTTTTTGATGAAGAAAGATTTGAAAAAATAGTTAAGCGATACTTAGAAGCAGCCAAAAATGCGGGTAAAAACTACTCTCTTAAAGACGGGATAACAAAAAAGGACAATGACAGATTGTCTCAACAATTTTTAATAGAAGAATTATATTATGAAGAGTCTAAAAGAAACAACAAGTGGTTAATCAGGAAGGACTACCTTAATTTTTAGGTTTAAAATATATTCTTTTGCGAAAGGAGGATATAAAATATGGACATCAAAAAACTCGAAATGGATTTAAATGAAGTTGAATTCAACTTCAATGTAGAGGACCTTGAGGATGTAGTAACTCCAGGTAGCGGATTTGGTTGTGCGTGCAGCTAATCCAAATTGTACGGCTTTAAGAAAATCAAATTATTAATAAACGAAAGGGGGATAAGATTATGGAAAACATGAGAAAACTGGAAATGGACTTAAATGAAGTTGAGTTCAATTTCGACGTAGAAGATCTAGAGGACATTGTAACACCAGGTAGTGGATTTGGTTGTAATTGTAATTAATACATATTTAAGAAAACAGGATTATTATAAACGAAAGGGGGATAAGAATATGAAGGACATCAAAAAACTCGAAATGGATTTAAATGAAGTTGAATTCAATTTCAATGTTGAAGACCTGGAGGATGTAGTAACACCAGGAAGCGGTTTTGGTTGTGACTGCTAATTTCTAGTATATTAAGGTAGTCCTTATAAATGCAATTTTTAATATATCATCGGAGTGGACTAAAATGAGGTATAGAAAATTAATTTGGAAACTAATAGATTAATTTTACGTCCATGGGAAGAAGAGGATGCTGAAGAATTATACAAATTTGCAAAAGGCCAAAGAGTAGGGCCAAAACCTATGAGGTTGTACTAAAAGATAATGAAGTAATGACATATATGTTAAAAGCATTACAAAAGTGCAGTGGAAGGAACTTTGCTTGAAAAGGTAGAAATAATACAATATTTGGTATATAATCCTTTAACAGGGGGGCGAATTTATTGAGATTTATAGATAAATGGTCATATTCTTGTGCAAAGGGTTTGGCAAATGTTCTAGAAGAGAATCACCAGAAAAAGGCAGAATATTATTTCGGCTTTCAAGTAGCTATCGGAAGTGTTGTAAAAACTGCTTTATTGGTAGCTGTTTCAGCGGTTTTAGGGGTGCTGATTCCTACCTTGATAATATCCATATCATTTGCATTACTGCGAAAGGTAGCGGGAGGCTATCATATGGATACATATGGTAAATGCTTATTAGTGTCAATAGGATTTTTTGTTGCAGCAGCACTGATTGCAAAACATACATATCCCTATTGGAGCACCACTTGGTTGGTAATCCTAATTACCTTAACATTTACCATAGGGCTTTATATCTTAAAAAAATATGCACCAAAGGACACTCCAAATAGATTAATCACAGATCCTAAGGAAATAAGAAAATTCAAAACCTTATCCTTTGTATATATTTGCATATGGTTATTGGTAGTTACAGTATTAACCGTATTCGGATTGAAAATGTATACTCTATTATTATGCTTTAGTGTTATACAGGAAATATTTGCAATTACGCCCACAGGACATAAGTTTTTTGACAAAATAAAGTATGGGCTGGAGGCTAAAGGGAGGTAACATTATTCTTTGCCTCCCTCTGAAGCTAGAACTACATTGCAAGTGTTCAGCGTTGACTTTTTATTTATGTCTGTAGCATCAACAAAAACTAAGTCGAAGCATATAGTAGAAAGGTTATTTTTTTTGAAATATTCTTTTGAAATTGTGCAAGTGTATTTGTATTTATAGCTATTTAAGTTATCAGAATCGGTTAATTGCAACTTCTGTTGCAAAATATTTAGACCTTTAAGTCTTTCCGGTATATGTAATTCAATTTTAGGTAGTTTTTTCCCTACAAATTCAAAATTGCCTTCATATGAATTTTCTAAGTCAAAGGTATGATATTTATCGAGTGCCAACTCGTTGTTTGGATTTTGTGGGATACTAATTAAATCAAAGTAGTACTGTCCTACATTGATATCGACCACTTTAGCTGATTTTGTATAGATACGTATTTTATTAAATTCTTTTATATATTCTGATAATATGATAGTCATTTTATTGCTGTCAATTTTCTCATCATCTGTTGTGACGTTTTTTGTAACTATTGAGCTGTTTTGAAAAAGCTCAACCTTATCAATATTATAATTCTTTATATTCTTTTCAAAAATAAAGGTTATAGGTAAATTTCCAACATCTTTATTATAAAGCAAGTAGTTGACAGAACTTACATTTGAGCCTTCTAATTGAGAAATGTATTCTTTTGAAAATATATCGCAGTTAATACTTTTGTTTTTATCTAAATGATTAAAATATATTATTCCAGCAATAAATGTAAGTACCAATAAAATTGCAAATACAAATATAAACTTCTTAATTTTTTTATCCATATTAATAGAATACCCCCAAGGTTTATATTATAGTATAAACTGGATTAATATCAGGATAAAGTAAAATGTGATAGATTTTAATAATATACTGGTAAGTGTGTTTTTTGTTACTTTTGAACTAATACCGGTGTCGAAATATATAACTTTTATAGGCTTGTTCGGTATTTTTCTGAGTCTATTTACTTCACAAATAACATGTAATAAAATAACAATATTGAATAAATTTGTAGGGGGTGTATCTTGGATGGTAATGAATTTGTACATTTTACTTTTAGTATCATTGCCCGAAGCATTTCTAAATTTAATAATAGGCTTACTTATTACTGGAAAAAAGGAAAACTTAAAAATAAATACTCAAAATGTATTAAAATTTGCTACGGCTATAATACTAATGCTAACATCATCCTGGCTTATACGGCCTATATCCCCTAATATTGTAACAAGTATTACATTACATATCATTGCATACGTACTAATAGTAATGCTGATGTATAGGATGAAGCTTATATATGCTTTATTGGGAACATCATTTTTTTTATTGATAATGACTACTACAGAAATTTTATATACACCTTATTTAATTACATATGTATTTAAAGGAATGGTGAATTTTCAGAATGCATATCATTGGTATGTACTACTTGTGATTCCACAGCGAATTTTTCAGATTATAGTTGCAAATTTTTTATGGAAGCATGAAATTTTGTTAGCCACACAGATTAACCGTCGATTTCATAGATTGTTTTTGACATCAATTTTGACGTTACTGTTTGGAGAACAATTGTTGTACTTTGTATATGTCACCATTTTTGATAGGATGCAGCTAGTTTATCAAATAACATTCTCTGTATCCCTGTTGGTAATAGTACTGATACTTAATATTTTGATATTTAAATTAGTTTATACTGTGATAACTGGATTAGTAGTTAAATCGTATAATAAATATTGTGAATTTGAGAATGATGTGAAATTTGCATTGGATGAAATACGTTCATTGCTTGCAAATAATAAAGTGGATGAGGCAGTTAAACTCATAGAATACATTAACGAATAAGTATTACAGCAGACGGGAGGAGAAGATTATGAAATCTAAAATCAAATTACTGCTTGCACCTTTGTCACTATTAATAACATTTCTTGCGTTATCAGGTGTCAGCACTGCGTGTTGCTCGAGTTATTATCAGCCAAAAGCACCAAAGCATTTGACTACACGCAAAAGTCATTAATGATTTACTAGAATCATGCATTTAGTAAAACAAAAACATCTTAAAGTAATTTAAGATGTTTTTGTTTTATCGACAAATATTCTTAAATGAATGTAATATAATTGAAGTATTTACAAAATAAGGTTGACTTATAGGGAACTCGGTAATATAATTAAATGGTACGAAGTGTACCAACTTTAAATAATATAAACGACAAACTATCATAATAAAGCACTGGATTTTAAATTAAGGCTGGTACACTTCTTTATTAATATATGGAAAACTATTGTATACATTACCTGAAGACTAGATAAGTTTAATCAGCAATACAGGAAGCAGGTATATCATTTTAGAGGTTTATTTTTAATTATTTTATTTATTAGCTTTTCGAATTGATTTATGTCAATATTAGAATCCTTCATCCTTACTGCAAGTTCTAAATATGGTATGAAAGACTCATTATGAAGATATTTTTCAAAGGCGTATAATTCAGGACTGTACGGTTTTCTTTCGTTTATTGTTGTAGTTTCTGCTTGCTCACTAATTCCCAATAAATAGTCTGTAGAAACATTAAAGTGTTTTGCAAATAGTATAATAGCTTCAGGATCAGGTTCTCTCTCTCCCAGCTCATATTTTGAAACAGTTTCTCTACTTTTACCTAAAGCTTTACCTACTTCGTTTTGGGATTGTCGTTTAGCATTGCGTAATTTTTTAACTCTTTCTGAAAGAACGGACATCCTAATCACCTCAATGAATAATTATATGATATTGTAGTTGATAAGTGCAATATTAATTATTGAAGTAAAATGTAGTCAGGAGTATTTTCATTAATCAATTCAAATTGAAAGGATATAGAATAATACATGCAGAACAAAATAGCTCTATTTAATTACAAAATATTGGAAAAAAATATTGACTATCCAATTTTATTTCTATATAATTTGATTGGTACTAAATGTACCAAAAAAATACTATTAATAGAGAGAAAAGGTATTTTTATTGGAGGAACAGCAAAAATGAAAACAGGAGGGAAAAATTTAGATATAGAACAACATGCCCCTTAAATAAGGATTTTAATGCTAATAAGAATAATTAAAAAAATGCCGCCCCTGAGATAAAAACCCGCAAGAATACATATATGGTAACACATGTTATTGTAAGAAGAGAGGTTTTGTTTAAGTAGGTGGCAACTCTATACTTTTCCATTTTAACAAACCTCCTGCTTTTTGACACTCGACTAATGGGTGTCTTTTTTTTATCAAGTGAACTCACCGAGATTAGCTATATACATTCGGAAGTTTACTAGTATTGTAAATATTGATATTATATACTAATAAGCAATATAGTTTATAGTGTGTCGGAGGTGTTTTATGAAGACAGGACAAAAGAAAGTTTTTATTACATTCGTAACATTAATACTTGTAGGTTTATTTATATTATTTTTCGGAAGTGTAAATGTTTCAATTTCAAATAATTCTGTTAGTGTAAAAGGTACTTTTGTTGGCGGAACTACTATTCCCTTAAATGAAATTACATCTATTGAGTATGTTGATAGTTTAGATATTGGAATAAGGAAATTTGGAATGGGAACTTTTAAAATGGCTTGTGGTACATACCGGAATGAAAGGTTTGGCAGTTACAAGCTATATTCATATGCTAAAGTAAATGCTTTTGTAATAATACATTACGATGATAAAACACTTGTATTTAATCAGTCTGATGCAGAAAAAACGAAGGAGCTTTATGACCGAATCAAGGAGATAAATGCAAAATAAATAATAGTTATATGTACACCCAAATAGAGGTAAGGAATTTTCATATATAAAGCTAACATATTATTGAATTTAATACAAATTATTAAAAAGGTAGAAGCGAGATGAATAGAAGAAAAATGCTGGGTATCATATCTTTTTTAATTATTATATTGTTGTCAGTACTGTTTGGTGAAAATAAACATAATTTTATACTAGGTGATTTTATTTTGACAAAGATGGGTATAAGTGTGTGGTCCAATGGAAACTCAGGTTTGCATTATACAGGTGTTGTAACCACAATACTAATATTACTAGCGATTGTGGGGATAATCCGTTTTAAAGGAGATGTTCACAAAAACTTCGGGAAAATTGTTGTGATGTTTTTTATAGTAGGGGCTATTATATACCAACCAGCATATGATTTCGTATATGGATTTGTTCGCTCCAATTTGAATGGTTTACAGTCTATTGAATATATAAGAGATGGAAGTAAGATTAATTTTACAAATAACAGCGGAAGTATTTCAGTTAAAGGAAAAATCACATTAAAAAATTACAGCAATGATAAGAAAGAATTCTATATTAAAATACCTGTTAGGGAAGATTTTCTCTCAAAAAAAGCTCAAATTATTCCCGTCGGTAATACAATGAATGAACTTACCAAATTCATTATATTGCCCAAAGAGCAAGTTGATTTGGACATTAATTTCTCCATGCAGGATCAAAAGCCAGAGTGGCAAAGTGCAAGCTTAATTCCACCAGAAATAATAATATATAGTGATAACGAGGAAATACATGAAGGGAAAAGTAGTTACTAGTCCATAAATGAATAATCATAGTATTTGAAAAATATATTTTATAATGAGAGGATTATATGAATTGTAAGAATAATATCTGACATAGGGTTGTAAGGAAATTAAAATGAATAAAACAAAATCGTGTCCTAGTTATGCTGCACGTCTTGAGACGGCGTATGAATTATTTAATAAAGTCAGGGAAGAAATCAGTAAAGGCAAACTAATTAAAAAGAATCTGGTTTGGCTGGAACTGACAGGCTGTTCGGGACTGTAAATAATTTTGTGTATGAAGCCTTTCAAACTCAATGATGGCTAAGTATTTCCAAAGTATTAACTCTCAAAAATTTAATACTATATTTCAAATTATTGCCAGATTATTCTATTTTTATGCATTATTTAGATTAAATCTGGCAATAATTATTTAATAATGGTATTTCTATGCTTATACCTGTATTTTGAAGGTCTAGCCCGTCCGGCAATGAGGACGAGCCCTTCAGGGCGGTGGGGGCTTTGCTCTATGTTTTAAATATAGTTATCCAGTCTCCCATCGTACATAATCATTAATTGACTCATGACCTGATCCCAATTCCGGTATCGTTGAGTCCATTTTTTTATTACATTCATTGATGCCAAATAAAGCATCTTTTCAAGAGAAGTATCAGAAGGAAAAACGGATTTTGTCTTAGTAACTTTTCTGAACTGCCGATGCAATCCTTCAATTATATTGGTTGTATATATTATTTTTCTTATCTGCTCTGGGAACTTGTAATATGGTGATAAAACTTCCCAATTGTTTTCCCAACTTTTAAATGCATATGGATAATCCTTGCCCCATTTGTTTTTCAGGTCTTCAAACCGGTTTAATGCTATTTCTTCACTGGGGCTTGTGTAGACAGTTTTAAAATCCTTTGAAAAAGCCTTCAAATCCTTATATGAAACATATTTAAATGAGTTTCTTAGTTGATGAATTATACACCTTTGAATTTCTGACTTTGGAAAAGCAGCTGCAATAGCTTCTTTGAGCCCTGTAAGTCCGTCCACACAGAATATGAGTACATCTTCTATACCTCTGTTTTTAAGGTCATTTAACACACCTAACCAGAACTTGGAGGATTCGTTCTCTCCAATCCATATTCCAAGGATATCTTTCTTACCTGAAATATCTACACCCATAACAACATAAGCAGCTCTATTTACTATTTGTCCATCAGTTCTTACCTTGTAATGGATAGCATCCATAAATACAAAAGGATAGATAGCCTCAAGGGGCCTACCTTGCCATTCTTTTATTTCAGGAAGGATTCTTTCAGTTATTTTACTAACCATTTCAGCAGAAATATCTATTCCATAAAGCTCTTTAACCTGATCGTGAATATCTCTGGTAGACATGCCTCGGGCATAAAGAGAAATCACCTTATCCTCAATTCCTGATACATCCCTTTTGTACTTGGGAACTATTTTAGGCTCAAACTCACCTTTTCTGTCCCTTGGAATATCAATCTGTACAGGGCCGAATTCACTCTTTAGTTTTTTTGTTGAGTAACCGTTTCTACTGTTGTCGGTAATTTTATGTCTTGACTCATCTCGGGAATACCCAAGAGAAACATCCATTTCGGCTTCAAGCATTTCCTGAAGAACATCTTTAAATGCCTCCTTTAAAAAGGAGATTATTTCTCCGGGATTTTTAAAATCATTCTCCGCAATTATTTCCTGTACTAACTCTTTTGATAATACGCTCATAAAAAATACTCCTTTCTGGTTAATACTTAAATTCTTAACCAGAAAAGAGTATTTCCTATGTTTCATACACAAAATTATTTACAGCGTCGGCTGTTCAGGGAATATTATATCTCTGTTGGACGGTTCAAACCCTGACTTTAAATATCTGATTTCACAAATGACTAAAGCAAAAAGACTTCCCTTGAATTGTGACTAATAGGAAGCCTTTTTATTATGTTCTTAATAGAAGAAACGATTATGCATTTCTTCAGCAGCCTCTGCATCTGCTTTAGTCTTTTGAACAGTACCAAAAGGATGCTGTGGCGGTGCATAAATTGAATATAATTTAAGAGGCTTGTTCCCAGTGTTAATCAGGTTGTGCCATTTTCCGGCAGGAATAATGAAAGCATAGCCATCCTGTACATTAGCCTCAAAATCAGGATTGGTTTTGCTTCTTCCCATTTTTACAATGCCTTTACCTTCTTCAATCCTAATAAATTGATCAAGGTCAGGGTGTATTTCCAAACCTATATCTTCTCCTACATTAATACACATAAGAGTAACCTGTAAATGCTCTCCTGTCCATAAAGCCAATCGAAAGTTATCATTTTCTTTAGCAGCCTTCTCAATATCAATAGTAAAGGGTTCAGGACCATAATCTTTTAATATTAAAGGGTTACTGCTTTTTGTTTGCTCCATATAAGGAAAATATTGATTTGGAGACTGATTCAAAAAGTCCGGTACATTTTCAAAGTAGGGAATTGGGTTCATGTTACCAGGATTATTCATTTGATTATTATAATTATATGGCTCTGGATATGGTTTAGATGTATTACGCACTTGATATCATTCCTTTCATAGTATTTATATTACTATCTTATGCCTTATGTAAACAGTATGTGAGCTAATAAATCATGGTAGTGTATTAGAAATATTTGAGATATTTTATTACACATAAAGCTAAATATAACATAGGTTTACATGCAAAGTAATATATGGTATAAAAGTGTTAGGACAAACATCTGCGCTCCATTTTTTTATAAAACTCTTATCTTGGTATGTAGCGAAAATGAGCTTATGAAGGTTACTTTCGCTGTATATAAATACAACATTTCTTTTAGGAGGAAAAAATGAAGAAAGTATTATCAATCATCTTAACCTTGGCATTGATGGTATCACTTGTTGCTTGTGGAAGCAGTACAGAAGACAAAAGTAATTCGACTTCCAGCACTTCTACAGGTGATTCAACCACTGAAAGCAGTGCGGCTGCTTCATCCTTTGGAGTAGGTATGGTAACTGATGTTGGCGGGATTAACGACCAGTCCTTTAACCAGTCTGCATGGGAAGGTCTTCAGCAGTTCAGTAAAGAAACAAATGCAACTATTTCCTACTTGGAATCAAAGCAGGAAAGCGATTACGGCACAAACCTGGACAAGATGGCTGACCAAAATAACAGTCTAATCTGGGGTATAGGCTATGCTATGGCGGATGCAATAAAGACCGCAGCGGCACAATACCCTGACAAGACCTATGCAATTGTTGACAACTCTTATGGGGATGAGACGCCTTCCAATGTTATAGGTGTTGTGTTCAAGGCACAGGAGCCATCCTTTCTAGTAGGATATGTTGCTGCTAAAACCACAAAAACAAACAAGGTTGGCTTTGTAGGAGGTATCAAGGGTGATGTAATCGACCAGTTCGAATTTGGTTACAGAGCCGGTGTTGCATACGCTTCCAAAGAACTCGGCAAAGAGATTACAGTTAATGTCCAGTATGCAAACAGCTTCTCAGATCAAGCAGCTGGTAAGGCTATAGCTTCTTCTATGTATACCAAGGGCTGCGACATTGTGTTTCATGCAGCTGGTGGCGCAGGCATTGGAGTTATTGAAGCAGCCAAGGAAGCCAACAAATTTGCTATAGGTGTCGATAGGGATCAGAGTCACCTGGCGCCGAATAATATTCTTATATCAGCTATGAAGCTTGTGGGTAAGGCAATGAATCTTGTATCAACACAGGTAAAGGATGGAAAGGAACTTGGCGGAACCACACAGGTGTTTGGTATGAAGGAAGGCTGTGTTGGCATTCCAGAAAATAATCCTAATGTTGATCAGAAAGTTTTGTCAGAAGCCAAGGCAGTTGAAGCAAAAATAATAGATGAATCAATCAACGTTCCATACAATCAGGCAACATTCGATGACTACATAAAAACACTCAAATAAACTTAAATCAGGGGGATATTTCCCCCTACCTTTGTATTTACCAACTAAAAGCATGGGGGTAATTATGAATATTAGTGGACAGTTTGCAGTTCAAATGCGTAACATCACAAAATACTTTGGTAATTTTTGTGCTCTGGATAAGGTTAATCTTGACATTAAAAAAGGCACTATTCACGCAATTCTGGGGGAAAACGGTGCAGGTAAATCAACCCTGATGAACATTCTTTATGGATTATACCAAGCCAGTAGTGGAGAGATTTACCTTAATGGCAATAAGGTTAACATAAAAAATCCAAATATGGCTATTGCAAACGGAATAGGAATGGTACACCAGCACTTCATGCTTGTTGAGAACTTTACTGTGTCACAGAATATAATTCTTGGCAAGGAAGTCACAAACAAAGCCGGAGTCATTGACAACAAAAAAGTACGGCAGGAGATTCTTGCACTTAGCAAAAAATACGGGTTGTATGTGGACCCGGACTCAAAAATTGAGGATATTACAGTGGGAATGCAGCAAAGAGTTGAGATTCTCAAAGCACTATACAGAGGAGCCGAAATACTGATACTTGATGAACCAACTGCTGTATTAACTCCTCAAGAAATTCAAGATTTAATTGCCATCATGAATAACCTTATAGCAGATGGAAAAACAATAATAATTATTACACATAAACTGAAGGAGATAAAGGAATCCTCGGAAGTATGCACCATAATCAGACGAGGAGTGTACATAGACACAGTTAATGTATGCGACGTTGATGAAATGCAGCTTGCATCCATGATGGTGGGACACGATGTGGAACTTCATATAAAGAAGAAACCTGCAAAACCGGAAGAAGTCATATTTGAAATTGATAATATTACGGTTGCTGACAATAGAGGTATCGACAGGGTGAAAAACCTTTCACTTTCAGTAAGAAAGGGCGAAATTGTGGGAATTGCAGGTATTGACGGCAATGGACAGAAAGAATTGGTGGAAGCTATCACATGTTTGTCAAAAGTTAAAAGTGGAAAGATAAAGATACACGGTAAAGAAATTCAAAACACAACTCCAAGGAATGTATTGAATAACAAGCTTTGCACAATTCATGAAGACCGTCATAAAAGAGGTTTAGTGTTGGATTTTTCAGTAGCAGAGAACCTTGTTCTAGAAAACTATGGTAAAAAACCTTTTTCCCGTTCTGGAATACTGGATTACAAATCTATATATTCATTTGCAAAAGGTTGTATAGAACGTTTCGATGTACGACCTTCCAACTGTGAATACACAAAAGCGAGAGCTCTCTCAGGAGGAAATCAGCAAAAGGTCATTATTGCCAGAGAAGTAACCAATGATCCTGAACTCCTTGTTGCAGTACAGCCTACCAGAGGTCTGGACGTAGGAGCAATCGAGTATGTGCATAAATTGCTGGTAAATCAGCGGGATGAGGGAAAAGCTGTTTTGTTGATATCTTTTGAGCTTGATGAAATTATGGATGTTGCGGATACAATCGCTGTCCTTTACGATGGTAGAATCGTAGCTACTTTTAGTCAGGGAGAGGCCGACGAGAATACCATCGGAATGATTATGGCAGGAGGGGGTAAAAAAAATGAAGTATATAAGTAGGATTATTAAAAAGCCCTTGACTGGAATTTTTCTTTCTATTATATTGGGATTCGTTGTGGGGGCTATAGTTCTTGCAATTGCAGGATACAATCCGATAGATGCATTTGCCTCCCTATTCAAAGGCATTTTTTCAAAACCCAAATATATTTCAAATACCATAATTAAAGCTACACCTATAATCCTCACTGCAGTAAGTGTTTCTTTTGCATTCAAAACAGGTTTGTTCAACATTGGAACTGAAGGACAGTACATTATGGGTGCTATAACTGCGGCAGTACTGGGGTATAAGCTGAATCTTCCAGGCCCTCTCCAAATCTTAGTCGTTATTATAGCAGCCATTATGATAGGAGCTATCTATGGTGGACTGGTTGGATTTCTTAAGGGGTGTTTCGGTATTCACGAGGTAATAACAGGCATTATGCTTAACTGGATTGCACTCTACATGAATAATTTCATAATTACCCTACCAGGGCTAAAAAAGCCAAATGCTGAAGCCACATATGAAATACAGAGTCAGACGTATACAACAGTGCTGCAGAATTGGAAAACCTCCAAACAGGGAATTAAATGGTTAAAGGAACACCCAATTCTACAGGAGATATTACTTAGGACCAACCTAAATTACGGTATCTTGGTAGCCATAATAGTCGTAATATTAGTTACATTTTTTCTATACAAAACCACAAAAGGCTTTGAACTCCGTGCAGTAGGTTTCAATAAAGATGCTGCAGAATTCTCTGGAATGAATGTGACTTCAAAAATAATCCTGTCCATGGTGATTGCAGGAGCAATATCCGGTCTTGCAGGTGCCATGCAGATTACAGGCTGCGACCCTCACAGAATTTCTACACTTTCAGCATTTGAAGGAAATGGTATGAATGGTCTCTCTGTAGCACTCATTGCAGGAAGTTCGCCTGTGGGATGTATTTTTGCCGGATTGTTTTTCAGCGGTTTACTTTATGGAGGCGGCTCAATACAATCGGATATTGGAGCTCCGTCAGAAATAATCAATATAATGATAGGCACGATTGTATTCTTTGTAGCATTGGCTACAATATTCCCGCTGATAGCGGACAGGCTCAGGAAGAGAGGTGTTGATAATGTTGAATAGTATATTACTGGCATTGAGTATAACTTTGATGTATTCAACACCGCTGGTCTTTGGGGCTATGGGCGGAGTTATCTCAGAACGTGCAGGTGTTATTAATCTTGGCATCGAGGGAATGATGACCATAGGTGCATTTACAGGTGCTACTGTGGGTTATTATACATCTAATCCTTGGCTAGGATTTATAACAGCCGGTTTGGCGGGAGGCCTGCTTGCTCTTCTGCATGCTATTGCGGCGGTGTCCTTTAAAGCAAATCAGACGGTATCTGGTATTGCTATGAATTTTCTGGGACTGGGTCTTTCCTTATTTCTTTCAAGGCTTTTCTTTCAAGGAGCAACTATGACTAAGCCCGTAACTGAAAAGATACCCAAAATATTTGGTAAAATAAATTCAAAGGAACATCCGATACTTTCGTTGCTCAACATGGATATCACTGTAATAATAGCATTTATACTAATGCTGACGATGTGGTTTGTATTGTACAGAACAAAGTGGGGACTCAGAATCCGGTCTGTAGGTGAGCATCCGGCAGCTGCTGATTCCCTGGGCATAAGTGTTTCAACTATAAGGTATTCATGCGTTATCCTTTCAGGTGTGTTTTCCGGATTCGGAGGTGCGGCTATGACACTTGCCGTAGTGTCCCTTTACTCCGCTACAGCCATATCCGGTCAGGGATTTATTGCACTTGCAGCAGTAATATTTGGAAAATGGACGCCCCAAGGAGCGTACGGGGCATGTCTGGTCTTTGGACTTTCCCAGGCGCTGGTGGTCCTAATGGGTGGAGGCAAGGTCCAGATACCGTCTCAGATATTATCCATGCTGCCCTATATTACAACCATTGTTGTACTTGTTCTGTTTGTAGGGCGTTCAGTAATGCCTAAAGCGGACGGAATACCTTATGAAAAAGGCACCAGATGATAAATTATGAAATAGTTTGAAAAGGGACTTAATTAAGCGTTGTTCGACTGAAACATCCTTACTTAAGTCCTTTTAGCCTGTGTTTATTGAACTTTACGTGAGAACTATATAAGTATTTATATTAATTATTAAATATACAAATACTTATACTATATTTAATTGGAATTAGAAAAAAGTGTACAATTTTAATGTCAAATCGTGTTGACTTTTGGCTATATATAATATATTATGTAAGTGGACATATCAACATAACAATATATTATTATAATAACAAGGACATTCAAGGGGGATAATCGTGAGCGGAATGGTACCTAAATACTATTTGGTAAAACAAAAAATAGTAGAAATGATTAATAATGAGGAAATCGGCCCCGATGGCCTTATTCCAAGTGAAAGAGAACTAATGGGTATCTTTGGATTAAGTAGGATAACTGTTAAAAAGGCTATAGATGATCTTGTTAATGAAGGATATCTGTATCGTATTCAGGGTAAGGGAACTTTTGTTAAAAAAGATACTCTGGATCAGGATTTAATTTCGATAACCAGTTGTACTCAAGATATATTAAAATTGGGAATGACCCCTTCTAAGAGACTTCTCAAGTCGGAGGTTATTGAGGCTGACAAAGTTATGCTCAAGAAATTGCAGCTGAGTCAGGGGGACAAGGTATATAAAATTAAGCGTGTATATTATGCAAACAACGAACCTGTTAACCTGACAACTGCGTATTTACCATGCAAGTTATTTCCCTTAATAGACACCTATGATTTCGGAGTTGATTCCATTTACAAAGTACTTGAAACTAAATACGGTACAAAAATTACTAAAGCAACTAGAACCATTGAGGCAGTACTGGCGATTGACGAGGTTGCCAGAGAGCTTCAAATAAAAGAGGGAGAGCCTATACTTTTATTTAAGGCTATAACATATGGAATGGTAAATGGAAGAGAGATACCTATTGAATCTTTTAAAAGCTTCTACAGGTCAGACAAGTTTAAATTTTACATTAACCAGATACACGAATAATTCCTAAATTGAGAATTAATTGAAAAAAAGAAGTAAAAATGCCAAGTGAGATAATATGCTGTGGCTTAGTTTTCTGCACTCAAAAATCAATTACGCCATGGCTTTTATAAAAAGAGGACCTAAGATCGCGACTTAGGCTTCTGAAAATCTAATATATCAAATCTATTACACAATATTTTCGGAGGAGAGGTCAACATGAATAAAATTACAAAGAAACTGTCTTTTCTGCTCGCACTGATTATGCTGGTATCAATGGTTTTTACAGGCTGTTCTGATTCCAAAGCTGGTGATTCCTCTGCCAGTAGTACTAATGCTTCAAATTCAAGTTCCGGTACTGCAGATTTAGGCCCTGGAATAGCGCTTATTACATCTGCTGCAGGACCTAACGACAAGGGATATAACCAGTCGGCAATTGCAGGTCTTGAAAAAGCAAAAAGTGATTTAGGAATAAATTATAAGGTTGTTGAAACTACTGATATACCAGGCAGCTTGACACAATTGGCAGGTGCAGGCTACAAGCTTATTTTCAGCCTTGAATACAATTTTGACGCTTTAATTAAGGGAGTTGGAGGAAGCAAACCAATTGCCGAACAATATCCGGACACTACTTTTGTAATATTCAATGATAATCCAAATGTAAATGATGACGGAAGCGTAAAACATAAAAACGTTGTTTCAGTTCTCTTTGATGTTCACGAAGCTTCCTTTATGGCAGGTGCATTAGCTACATTAGTAAACGAAAATGCTGCAAAGCTGTTCAATAGTGGAGATTATTCATTTACTTCAGGTGATGCAGGAAGAAAAGTAGGCTTCCTTGGAGGATCAAAATCAAATGGTATCACAGTATTTGGATACGGTTTTGCTGAAGGTATTAACTATGTAGCTAAAGAACTTAACGTAAATTACACTTTCTACAGTGATTATAATGCAGGCTTCAGTGATTCAGCTGCCGGTGCAACAAAAGCTAACACATACTATTCTGATGGTGCAAACATAGTATATGCAGTTGCAGGAGCTGTAGGTGATGGAGTAGACGCAAAAGCTAAAGAAGTTAAAAAGCTTTCAATAGAAGTTGACGCAAACAAGGACGCAAACCAACCAGGAAACATACTGACAAGTGTTTTAAAGAACACAGAAGTACCTGTATATGAAATAGCAAAGAACTTTAAGGATAATGCTATGGATAAGGTTAATGGAAAAGTATTGAGCTACAATCTATCTTCAGGTGCGACAGGAATCACTGATTTAAGTGTTATCGAGTCAAAGGTTACAGCTGACGGAAAAGCTAAATGGGATGAAATAAAGGGTCAGCTCAAGACTATCTCTGATAAGATAGCAAGCGGTGAAATCAAGGTTACAAATGCTCAGGCAGGAGAGAAATTTGATAAAGCTAAGCTCGCAAATCTAAAAATGCCTAACGACTAAAAATAAAAATAAACCAGAATGAGGGCGGCAATATGTATGCAATAGAAGCTGTTAATTTAACCAAAAAATATGGCGATTTTGTTGCTAACGATAATATAAACCTTTCCATCGGTAAAGGCGAAATAACCGCAATAGTTGGAGAAAACGGGGCTGGAAAAACAACTCTCATGAATATGTTTTTCGGACTTCAGCGTCCTACAAGCGGGGAACTTTTAGTTAATGAAAAAAAGGTTTCATTCGGTTCTTCATTAGATGCCATTAATTGTGGCCTGGGTATGGTGCATCAGCATTTTAAGCTGGTGCCCAGCCTGACTGTTTTTGAAAACATATTACTTGGAGTGGAAAAAAACAAAACGATAAACTTATCTCAAAAAATTAAGTTAAAGATTCCGATTATAAACAAAAACTTTGAGAAAAAAGAAGTTCAGAAGATAATTGAGGATTACAAGTTTGAGCTTAAAGCGGACGATATTGTTGAGAACATTTCCATAGGAGCAAAACAGCGTGTTGAGATTTTAAAAATGCTTTACCGTAATGTGGATATCCTTATATTTGATGAGCCTACTGCGGTTTTGACTCCTCAGGAAGTGGACGAGCTTTTATTGAGCTTCAAAGAACTTAAAAAGCAGGGAAAGACAATCATACTCATTACCCATAAGCTCCGTGAAGTAATGGAAGTCAGCGACAAGGTTATAGTTATAAAACGAGGCAAGGTTGTGGGAAGTAAAGCAACAAAAGATACAAGCTCGGCTGAAATAGCCAAAATGATGGTTGGACGTGAAGTAATACTGAATGTAAGTAAGGAAGATAAGGATATAAGCGGAAATAAGGTTGCCTACTCTGTAAGCAATTTATCCACCAGAGATAACTTCGGAAAGAAAGTTATTGAGGATATAAGTTTTGAAATAAAAGAAGGTGAAATCTTAGGAGTTGCAGGGGTAGAAGGAAACGGACAGAGCGAGCTGGTGCGAGTTCTATCGGGATTGATGGAATCAACGGAAGGTTCGGTTCGCTTATATGATAAGGATATTACAAATAAATGGCCAAGTAGCCTGCGTTCAGAGGGTATCGGAATAGTTCCAGAAGACAGATATGCCCAAGGACTGTGCAAGGATATGACAATCTTTGAGAATATTATAGCCGGATATCACGGTAATAAGAAGGTATGCAGAAATGGAATCCTGCTTAAAAACGAAATTGAAAATACCAGCAACAAGCTTATAGAAAAATATGATATCAGAGTAGCTGAAAAGAACGGAAATGTATCACAGTTGTCCGGGGGAAATGCCCAGAAGATAATTGTGGGAAGAGAGTTCGACTCGGACCCAAAGGTACTCATAGTAAGCCAGCCTACCCGAGGTGTTGATATAGGCTCAATAGAATTTATCCATAATAAGATTCTTGATTTGAGAAGTGAAAACAAGGCCATTTTGCTTGTCTCCAGCGAACTCAGCGAGATAATGAACCTGAGCGACAGGATAATAGTTATGTACAAAGGGCGTATTGTAGGGGAAGTTGAAGGTAAAAAGGCCGACAGCACTGAAATTGGATTGCTAATGGCGGGACTATCCTTAGAATAAGAGGGAAATTATGAAGAAAAATAATACACTTTTAAAAAATATATTTAATGTTTTATTTCCGGTAATCAGTGCCCTTATATTAGGGGGGATTATAATTGCTACAATAGGCGAAAATCCTTTTTTGACCTATTCCGTAATGATTAAAAAATCTCTCTTTAGCCTGGACGGACTTTTAAAAACCTTGCACTTCGCAGCCCCTTTAATATTAACCGGGCTTGCAATTGCAATAACCTTCAAGGCGAATATCTTTAATATGGGTGTTGAAGGTCAAGCTGTGTTGGGTGCTTTTTTTGCAGGGGTTGTAGGCTTTACCGTAAAGGGATTACCTCCGGTACTCCATATTACATTATGTGTACTAACAGGTATTGTTGTGGGAATGCTTTTTGCACTTATCCCAGCACTGCTTAAGGCGTACTTTAATGTAAATGAGATGGTTGTAACACTTATGCTCAACTACGTGGTTGTTGAAATAGTAAAGTTTCTTTCTCAGGGAGTTTTCAAAGACCCGGCATCCGGATATGTTTCAACCTATCCAATAGCGGAAAGTGCAATGTTTAAAAAAATATTCGGCTCAAATCTTACGGTATTCTTCTTTATAGCACTTATAGTTTTTGGAATCATGTATATAGTTTTCAATAAATCAAAGCTTGGATATGAAGTAAAAGCCATTGGAAAAAACCCTGAGTTTTCAGAAGCTACGGGTATGAATGTAAGCAAGAAAATTATTATCATTATGCTTATAAGTGGTGCCATTAGCGGATTGGCAGGTGCCGGATTCCTCATGAGCGAGAAATATCGATTTACTCTTGATTTTTCCGGAAGTCCGGGATTGGGTTGGGACGGTATGCTGATTGCACTCCTTGGCAGCCATAATCCTGTAGGAATTCTGGTGGCAGCTGTATTCTATGCAGCTCTGAAAACCGGAAGTGACTATATCGGCGTATTTACCAATGTTCCAAAGGATATTGTAGGTGTTATTCAGGGTATTTTGATACTGCTACTATCTGTAAAGTTCTTTAATGAACAGTTTCATTTGTTTGAGAAAGTTAAATTATTATGGAAGAAGTCTTCAAGTACAGACTTTAATAAATAGAGGTAGATGATTATGAGCTTATTGAATAACATTTTGTATGACATGGTCTATCATAGTGCTCCGTTAATTCTTGCTGTGCTGGGTGGATTATTTGCACACAAGGCAAACGTGCTTAACATCGGACTTGAAGGTATGATGCTTATGGGTGCTTTCAGCAGTACACTATTTGTTCTGATTACGGGGAACTTGTGGTTAGGAATTTTAATAAGTGTTTTATGTACACTTATTTTGGGACTAATCTTTTCGTTCTTCGGAATCACAATGAAAAGTAACTTTATCATTACAGGTTTCGGTATAAATATTTTTGTTGCAGCCTTGAGTTCATTTGTTCTTAAATACATGGCAATGGCTAATATCAATGTCAGCTCTATTGTTAACACGGCAGGCTTAAAAATAAATATACCTATTATAAAGGATATACCCATACTAAATTCACTTTTAAGCGGACACACAGCGATTACCTATTTAAGTATTATACTTATTGCTGTTGTCACCGTAATTATGTATAACACAAAATTCGGGGTTTACGTAAGGGTTGTAGGTGAGAATGAAGAAGCTGCCAAATCTGTTGGTATCAACAGTGCGGCAATAAAGTATATTGCCGTACTTATAGGAGCTGCCCTCTGCGGTTTGGCAGGTGCCAATCTGGCAGTTGAAAGAATGGCCCTGTTTACCAACAATATGACAGCGGGAAGAGGTTTTATCGCAATAGCTGCAATATATTGCGGACAAGCCAAGCCAATTAAGTCGGCCATGTACGCAATTCTCTTCGGACTTGCAAAGTCATTGGCCATAAACCTTGCTTTGTTTGCAGGTCCGGTATCAGGCCTGTTTGAAATAGTACCATACCTGATGATTGTTATAGTATTGTTTGCGGTTTCGGCTATTGAGAAGCGACGTACTAATATAAGGGGGTTTAAGCTTGAATAATACAGCACTCATTATTGTAGACATGGTAAAGGATTTCACTGACCCCGAAGGGCTGGTGTTCTACCCTCAAAACCTTGAAATATTACCAAGAATAAAAAAGGTTCTTGATGAATGCAGAAAACATAATATGCTTGTTATCTTTTTGAGACACAGCAACAGAAAGGATAAATTTGATAAAAATCTGATTAACATGCGTCCAAACTGTATCGAAGGCACCGGGGGAGATGAAATTGACCCAATGCTTACGGTTGACCCGGTGAAGGATTATGTTATTAAAAAAAGACGCTACAGTGGTTTTTTTGGTACTGACCTTGACATGGTACTAAGAGAAAATAAAATACAAAATGTCATAATAGTTGGTACAAAAACGAACTGTTGTATCCGGGCCACAGTCACAGATGCATATTATCTGGATTATACTCCTATAGTGGTATCAGATTGTGTGGCAACCAATGATGAGACGGTTAATCAGGTTCATTTGACAGATATAAAGAAATATTTAGGCAAAGTAGTGACTTCACAGGAGCTTTTCGATCTCCTGGACAAAGGGGAGATGGTCTGATGAAATATGATGTTGTAATAAACGGATATGTCAGTTTGGACAGAATTATAAAAACAACAACTCCTTTAAGATACGGATATACTTCACTGGTAGAAAACAGTGATAATGCAAGGATTCAGTACGGAGGGTGTTCCACAAATATTGCCTATCTTATGGCAAAGCTTAATATGAAGTCGCTTCCTGTTATAAGAGTAGGAGAAGATGACTACAGGGAAACGGGATTCTATGATTATCTCCAAAACGCAGGCGTATGCATGGATGCGGTTGAGATAGTTCCTAATGAAACTACTTCAAATTGTTACCTTATAGCGGATTCGGAAAATAACCATGTTACTATTTTCTATCCCGGAGCGATGGATAAAAAGTATGCAAAAGGAATGAATCCGGAGTTTTTCAAACAGTCACAGATTGGTGTTATGACTGTTGGATCATATGAGGATAATCTTGAATTTTATAAACAGTGTATGGCTGAAAAAGTTCCTCTGGTTTTTGGAATGAAATGTGATTTTGACGCTTTCCCTGAAAAATTCTTCAAAGAGGTTCTCTCCTCCAGCAGTATTATATTCTGCAATGAAGGTGAACAGGGAGAGATACAGAGGGTCTTCGGACTTAATGATATCAGAGAGTTGTTTAATAAGACAGCAGCACAAATTATAGTAACAACACTGGGTAAGAAGGGAAGCGTTTATTACCAGAAGACAGAAAATGGTATCTTATCCCATAGGATAACAGCAGCAGAGTTTGGAAGGGTAGTGGATACCACTGGTTCAGGAGATGCATTTATGGCGGGCTTCTTGTACGGATATCTGAAAGGTAGAAATATAAAGGATTGTTGCAGCCTTGGAAGTGTACTTTCATCCTTTATCATTGAAAAGGTTGGCTGTACCACTAATGCTCCTACTGAACAGAAATTTCTTGAGCGTTTCGACAAATTTATAAAAGAGGAAGTGTGATATATACGATGGAGACTTTATACTCAAAAACTCAGGAAAAAGATATAGCAAAATACGTTCTTTTTTCAGGAGACCCATGGAGAGTTGAGACAGTTGCAAGCCAGTTGGAAAATGTGCAGCATATCGCATTTGCAAGAGAATTTAACACCTATACAGGCTATTACAAAGGCGTGCGTATTACAGTAACATCAACGGGAATAGGTGCACCATCAGCTGCAATTGCTATGGAGGAAATGTATCAGTGCGGTATGGAAGTAGCAGTACGTATGGGAACTACAATGGGCTTAAAGGATGATTTGCTGGGCAAGATGATTATACCTACAGGTTCAATGAGAGAGGAAGCTACCAGCAAAACTTATGTACCGGTATCTTATCCTGCGGTAGCAGATATTGATTTAATTAATTGTATGAATAAAAGTACTTTGCAAAATAACAGGCAATATGTAAACGGATTATCCTGTACAATGGACGGTTTCTACAGTCAGATGAGAGATTCACGTCTTTCAGAAAAAATGCAGAGGGATATGAGCGAAACATTCACTGCTCTTAAAAAATACAATATATCTGCTGTAGATATGGAATCAAGTTGTATGCTTGTTCTGGCAAATCTAATGGGAATAAAGGCATGTATTGTTACAATGACAACTGTTCTTGAAAACCTGAAGGATTTCTTAAAAGGAGACGCAAGAAAACAATCAGAAATTGATTTGTGTAAAATCGCAATGGATGGACTTGTTATATATGATAAGGAGGTGGCTTCTAAATGAAGGGATTAGAATTTAAAGAAAAAGCTCTTGTAATAGGAATGGTACATTGTCTTGCACTGCCCGGAACACCTGACTTTTGCGGGGATATGAAAAAAGTTACCGAACAGGCTGTAAAGGATGCAATAACACTTGAAAAGGCGGGAATGGATGCCATTATCATTGAGAATATGGGTGACAATGTGTTTGGAGTAAATCTTGACATTGAACAGTCATGTGCTCTTGCGGCTATAAGCGCTGTCGTTGCTCAAAATGTCAATATTCCAATTGGTATTGATGCAGCAATGAATGATTACAAAACTGCATTATCTATAGCAAAGGCAATAGGAGCTGATTTCGTCAGAATCCCTGTGTTTGTAGATACAGTAGAATTTTTCGGAGGAATTATACAGCCATGTGCCAGAGAAGCCGTGATATTCAGAAAGAATCTCAGTGCAGAAAATGTAAAAATTCTTGCAGATATTCAGGTAAAGCATACACATATGGTACTTACACATGTAAGTATTGAGGATTCTGCAAGGGCTGCGGAAGCGTGTGGAGCGGATGCAATTATCGTAACAGGTACTCACATAGGGGTTGAGACTCCAATTGATATCATTAAGAGAGTCAAGAAAGTAACCAATATTCCTGTAATTGCGGGAAGCGGCGTTAAAACCGGCAATATAAAAGAGCAACTTGGCATTGCAGACGGTGCAATAGTCGGTTCCAGCCTTAAAGAGGGCGGAAATATAAAAAACCCTGTGTCTCTGGAACTTTGCACAGAGTTAATTAATGCATTGAATGTATAGTGTAAATTAAAAATAAAGGACTGAATGTATATGATGAGACCAATGAAACTTGCCGGAAGCCAATTGATGTTTGGTGCAGGCTCACTTGCACACCTCAAGACCCTGACGGGTAAGAGAGCAGTAATTGTAACCGGTGGCTCAAGCATGAAAAAAAGCGGAATTCTGCAAAAAACAATAGATTACTTAAAAGAAGCCGGAATAGAAAGTCAGATATTTGAAGGTGTTGAGCCTGACCCACTATTTAGTACGGTTTACAAAGGTGCAGAAGTGATGAAACAGTACCAGCCTGATATAGTTGTAGGACTGGGCGGCGGTTCTGCAATGGATGCGGCAAAAGCCATGTGGGTATATTATGAACACCCGGAGTTGACAACCCTAAACGACATTGTACCCCCAAACACAGTACCTAAGCTAAGGAACAAGGCTATTCTGGTATGCATCCCTTCAACCAGCGGGACAGCCAGCGAAGTCAGCCGTTCTGTGGTAATTACAGATGATGAAACCCATATAAAATATGGAGTAGGAAATATGGAAATGATGCCTGATATTGCAATATGCGACCCTGAGGTTACTGTAACAATGCCTGCAAAAATTACGGCTGAAACAGGTATGGATGCATTGACTCATGCACTGGAAGCACTTGTGTCAAACAGAGCAAATTATATTAGCAATATATTTGCAAAAAATGCAGCTAAGGATATCATATTAAATCTCCCAAAGGCTTGCAGTCAAGGAAATGATATCGGATGCAGAGAAATTATGATTAATGCCTCCATGGCTGCGGGAATGGCATTTACCAATGTTTCATTGGGAATAGTTCATTCTATGGCACATACGTTGGGAAGCTTTTTCGGAATTTCACACGGACTTGCTGATGCTGTGATACTGCCTTATGTAATGGAATTTAATTCACATAATGCTGATGCAAAGAATTCCTATGGTGAATTGGCAAAAGAACTGGGGGCAGAAGATTTAGTAAATGTTGTACGGAAGCTGAATAAATCTATAGGAATTCCAAGTCATTTTGCAGAACTAATACCTGACGAAAAGAGATACATGGATGAGTTGGACGCAATGGCTGATATGGCCCTAAAGGACGGATGTACTAAAACAAATCCCGTTATTCCTTCAATAGAACAACTTAAGGAATTATTTATTAAAGTATATAGAGCTTAAAAAAATAACTCGAATTTCCCGGTTGGTATGAAGTTATTCAGGTGAATTTGTAGCATATCAGAGTATATTATGTAAACTAATTATCGTACCTTAAACTTGAATAAGTAAGTACTGCCGGGAAAGAAGAGTAAAAATGATTATGCCGAAAGGCTTATGGAGGCTTAATGTGAAACTAATATGTTATTTATCCAACGGATACCCAACAATAGAGTCCAGTATAACAATGGCTAAGGACTATATTGATGCAGGCTGTGATATAATCGAGGTAGATTTTCCTTCCTCTGATCCCTACCTTGAAGGTGAATATATCGCAAATAGAATGAAAGAAGCTCTTACTGCCTGCAATGACTACGAAAAGTACATGGATGGAATTGTAGAGATAAAAAACAGTCATCCCAATACAAAATTCATTTTATTGTCATACGAAAATACAATTCTTGAGATTGGTGTTGACCGTTTTATAAAATTCTGTGTTGATAACAATATGATGGACCTTATCTATGTGGGAAGAGACAATCAAGAAGTTAAGAGCAAGCTTATTGCCAACGGAATAAAAATTTCCTGCTATGTTCAATTCCACATGGACGAAAATGAAATTAAGGCGGCAGTTGAGTCCAACGGATTTGTTTACATGCAGGCAAAGCCGACTACCAACAACGTTAATCCAAAATTCCCAACCCTCAAGGATTGTATAGGTCATTTGAAGAGTCTGGGAATAAAAAGGGAGATATACTGCGGTGTAGGTATATACGCACCCGAAGACATAAAAATGGCTAAAGAAGCCGGAGCTGACGGTGTTTTTGTAGGAAGTACTGTACTGAAGCTTCACACAGATATACCAAAAATGAAAGAAACAATTGCTTTGTTTAAAAAGACCTGCAACGAATAAAAGAATTACACATAAAAGACTGCTGGAAGTTAATTGTGAAATAGCATTAACCTCCAGCAGTCTTTATGTGTAATATATACAAATTAGTGTCATTATCCAAGCATATTAAGTCAGATAAATATCATTTTCTGTCATATGAAAATTTTGTACTGTTTAGAAGTTTTCTTCTCCCGCCAGTCCGCGAGGTAAGCCTTTGAAAGTAAGTACCGGCTCTGCATCTACGAAATAATCCTAAGCTTGATATACTTATCAAAGTCTTTTTTTGGATATAGATAACGTTGGGAATCTTTATAATGATGTTATGGGAATTTTGAGGTGAAATTTTCTGTTCTAGACAAACTAATCCTATGGGCTCAATCTTGTTTAATAAAACTGATTTTGTAGTATCTTCAACTATCTTGTTATTGCTACTTGTATGCAATTCTTTAAGGCTATCATAATTAGAATCAGAACAATTTTCCAAATGGTATGATAATTCAAGACTATCTTTTAAAATATTTTCTACTTCATCAATTTTAAGTAAGTGTTGTTTTGTTTCATCTGTTAAGTATGATCCTTTGATATATTCCTTAATTTCATACATAAATTTATCCAGAAGTATTTTATATCCTTTACTGCTAGTTTCCTGTATTTTGGTATACAAAACATTGACAATATCGTTGTAATGTTTTTGAGTAGGTTTAGACACACCTCTTACCCATTTACTTACGATTGATTGATCCAAATAATACTGCACATTCATTGAATCCAGTAGATCCTTGTAACGGAGGTTTAGTGATTTAAGAGTTATTCGTAATAATTCATTAAAGCAAAAATTCTCTCTGTTCATAGCGGCACCTCTCCTGTTTTTTATATATTACAGCGTCACGTACTATAATAATTAATTATATACAAAATTTGTAAATAAATCAAATTTCTACAAATAAATTTCACATTTAATTCAAGTTTAATTCCTCGACTAGTGCTAATTAGTGTATTAAACTACAATTGTGTTTTTACCTAGGATGGTTTTGCATTTTTAATTTTGTGTTGAGAACTTATGCAAAGTATAGAGAAAAGGAGAAATCCAATGGATAAAAGGTATAGATTTACGGAAGATTCAAGGATTATCACTAATAATGATAGAGTACTTATTGTAAACAGAGACAACGGGTCCTGGCTAAAAATATCGAAGCAATGTTATGATGTTCTGACTCTTGGAATTCAACACAACCTTACAATAAATGAGTTATTAGAAAGTCTTGCAGATGATGAGGATAGGGACTACTTTAATAAATTGTTTGAAAAACTGATAAATATGGAACTGATGACTGATGAAATCAGTATTGAAGAAGGTAAAGTTCATGGCATAAAAAAAATTGACCAGATATATTTCGCATTAACCAACCGATGTAACCTCCGATGTATTCACTGCTGCATCAATGCCGGACAGGAAGCTGATAGTGAAACCTTATCAACTGGACAGGTGTTATCCGCAATTGACAAAATTTTAACTGTGAATCCTGCAAATATAGTTTTTAGCGGCGGAGAGCCGATGTTAAGAGAAGACCTTTTTGAGATACTTGAGTATACTGCTCAAAGATATAATGGGAAAATAACACTTGCAACTAATGGAACTCTTATTAATGAAGAAAATGTACATAAATTAACCGAATTATGTTATCAGATAGATATAAGCCTGGATGGCGTAGATGAAGAGTCCTGTTCAATAATTAGAGGCTCAGGTGTATTTGATAAAGTAATGAAAAGTGTAAGGCTTCTTCAGAATAATGAATTTAAGAATATCAGCCTTTCTATGGTAATAGGAGAAAAGACGCAGCATTTGGAAGAACAGTTTAATTCACTCAATGCTTCTTTAGGAACTATACCTATGGTGAGAGTATTTTCTCCTATTGGGCGTGGTGAAATAAATGATTTAGCAATAATGGATAAAAAGAGTAAAACGACATTTATCCCGAAGAATTTCAAGCAGAAGTTATGTGAAAAGCCGATTAGGGGCTGCTCTTGCGGTGCTGGCTGTCACGAATTATATATAAATTCCGACGGGGGCATATACCCTTGCCCAAATCTGACTGATATCGATTACAAAATATGTAATATTAGTGAAATCAGTGACCTGACCTGCCTGAAAAATATTGAGAACGGCAAATTCCCGGCATTTAATAACTTATCCGATATAGAACCTGATAGTTTTTACAAGTGTAAGGAATGCAAAGTTAATGTGTTTTGCTGGACTTGCCTGAATGAGTTAAAAAGATTAAAAAACTGTGAAGACGATTTTGAAGAGAGATGCTCTGTTATAAAGCCTGTTCTAAACGAGTTAGTATGGGGAAAGGCAATGGGCAGGTGATTTTATGAATTCGATGTTCTGGGTAACAACAAAATGTAATATGAGCTGCAAATACTGCTATGAGGGTGAAAAGAAGCCGGAGAAAGCAATGACCGTTGATATTGCCGATAAAGCAATTGATTATACTATGAGGCACTATAGAGACTTACATACAAAGGAACCGCTAACTGTAGGATTTCATGGAGGGGAGCCATTGCTACAGTTTGAATTAATAAAATATATAATAAATAAATTCAGGGATTACTTTAAAAATGATGATGAAATGCTTAAATTCAGCATGACAACTAATGGAACCCTCTTAACTGAAGAAATATCAAAGTATATATGTGACAATATACTTTATTTATCAATAAGCTTGGATGGTACAAAAAAAACACATGATACCAACAGGGTATTTCCAAACGGGGATGGTACTTATGAAATAGTAGCCGGAAAATTTATTGATTTACTGAAAAGAAGACCGGATATCCGTGTCCGTACGACATTTAATATAAAAACAGTTGCAAGTCTTTTTGAGGACGTCAAGCATCTGATTGATATGGGATTCACGACAATTGTTCCGGCCCCAGATTTATTCAGCAATGATTGGGATACTGAGCATATGGAAATATTGTATTCTGAAATGAATAAAATAAAAGCTCTGCTTGATAAAAATGATAAAATTACGAACGTTAAGGTGGGAATTGTTGATCCCACTTTTGAAGGTAGGTCTAAAGGAATATGTTTAGGCGGAATTAACGGAATACATATTGACCCTGAAGGCAATATGTACCCATGTATTCACACCATAGGGCACGATGAGTTTATTGTGGGACATGTAAATACAGGCGTAATCAAAAAAAAGCTTGAAGAAATACATGCACTTTCAAAGATTGAGAATACTCAGTGTTCCGGCTGCAGCCGTTACAAATGTTGTGATGGTACAAGATGCAAAATCATAAATAAAATAATGACAGGTGATTATCATACGCCTTCTGCAGTTTTATGCGCTGTGGAGAATACTTATCACAGGTTCTTTAACAGTAAGTGTTAGTTCTAATTAAGCAATCTTTTAGTCTTTACTGGCGCCATAAAATAAGTAACAGGCTAATTTTATAGATTGATATTTCTTACATAAGAGGAGGTGAAAGTATGTTAAAAATCGAAAAGATAACTGATAAGACTGAAGAACAGTTAGATGTAAAAGGACAGGCTTGTGATATAGTAGGTTTACCACTTTCAAATTATGACTGTCTGCATGATTGTGCGTCTCAAGGCCATAATGCATACGTATCAACAAACCATTAAGTAGTATCACATATACTAGCTGTAGGTACTAAATACCTGCAGCTAGTATATTATCAAATTAGTAAATAAAACCAATTCTCTATAATTATCACTTGAGAGAGATTAACGTATGATAAAAGTCAAAAAAATGAATACAGACTAATTATTTCAAAGAGGTCTACAATGGAAGATAGCTTAATAAAAAGGCAGTTAAAGGTTGCCGTAATAGACAGCGGAATTGACATTAATAATATCAATTTAGAAGAAAATATAATTGACGGTATTGCTTTTGAGTACGATACTCAAAAAGGCAAAGTAAATAAATCTGACAATTATCAGGACGAAAATGGTCATGGAACATCCTGTGCTTCAATTATTAAAAGGGAAGTACCAGATGTAGGCATGTTTATTATAAAAATACTGGATAAAAACAATATGACTAATTCAAAAGCGTTGATAGCAGCGTTAAAATACCTTCTTGAAATGGATATCCGTCTTATTAATCTGAGTGTAGCTACTACTAGGGAATTATATCAGGAAGAACTCAAAAAAGTATGTGATGAATTATATGGGCAGGGAAAAATTCTGGTTTGTTCTTTGGAAAACAAAAGCGACAGTAGTTATCCTGCAGTGTTTGATCATGTTATAGGTGTAAGGGGACGTGACTTTAATGGAAATGGAGATTACTGGTATAACAGAAACTATAGAATACAGTGTGTTGCAGATAGTATACCTGTTTTAGTGCCTAAAATAAACAATTTATTTGGTTTATTCGGAAAAAACAGTAAGGCAACGCCTTTAATGACAGGGAAGATTGCAAGAATTCTATTTGATAAACCAAATATCGATTTTAAAGAACTTCAATTGCTCTTGGAGCAAACCGCGGTAAAAAACTTCTGGACTGAAGAAGATATCTATAAATATTGTATTGAACCTGATGAAATGCAACAGGATAAGTACTACTGTTTTAAAGAAGAGATTAAAGAGCTTGCAGATATTATTGCCGAGACATTAAACTTAACGAGTGCTAATATGCCATTGCTCTATCAAAATATAAATTTAAGGCATCGGGAAATAGGGTTGAAACTTTCCGATTGCTTTGACCTGATAAAAAATATAGAAAAGGGGCTTAATATAAAATTAAACTATAACCAAATTAATCTTAACACATTCCGTACGTTATACACATTACTTGATTTTGTACTGGAGGCTAAAAGTATTGTTTAAACAATTAAACGTGAATAATCTAAAAAGGTTTGGCAAAATGGTTTTTAAATATAAAAAAGATCAGTTTATTGCGATGCTTTTTATGATACTTAATGCACTTCTTTCACTTGCACTGCCGTTTTTGATGATGAAAATAATTGATGAGGCTATTAGCAGCAAGGACATAATCTACCTTATAAAAATAATTCTGCTTTATCTTGCAGTATTTGTCATCCAGAATATTTGTCAAGTATTTTCTGATTACATATATTCTCGTATAGGAAAAAAAATCATATTTGATTTAAAGTTGAAGATTTTAGACCATATAAGCAAGCTTTCAGGAAAATATTTTACAAATATGAAGACAGGGGAACTGTTAACAATTTTGGACGGGGATGTTTTCATTATTGAAGATGTAGCTACGAAGATGTTTTTCTCAATTCTTTCTGATATTCTTACATCGATTGTAATGTTTGTATTTCTTATAAGGCTGCAATTTGATTTGCTTGCTATAACAGTAGTATTGCAGGTGTTAATGCTGATTACTCAGCTTAAGTTCACAAAAATGATATCGTACAAAACTCAAAGTATAAGAAAAACGATGGGGAATCTATCAAATGTTGTACAGGAGTTTATTGCAGGTATTATGCATATTGTAACATTAGATGCTAAAAAAAAGTTTTTTACTCAGTTCTTTTCTATAGGAAAAACCTATGTCAAGCAGGGGATAAATCTGGAAACTACTATGTCAGTAAGTATGGTATGTGCAAACCTGATCAGTACCATTGTAACGGTAGGTATATTGGGCTATGGGGGGTATAAGGTAATTATCGGAAGCATGACTATAGGAGGACTAATGGCATTTAACATGTATTCTCAAAGATTGTTGGTTCCGGTTATGCGGATTGCCCAGTCAAATACCAGACTACAGAAGGCTCTGGTGTCAATTGACAGAATATTTGACGTATTGGATGAACCTTTGGATATAAAGCATAAAAAAAATTCAGTTAGGCCTACAGAAAGCATAATTGGGAAAATTGATTTTCAAAAAGTATGTTTTTCATATGAAAGAGGAAAGGAAGTACTCCATGATATCAATTTGACTTTTGAGCCACAAAAAGTTACTGCTATTGTAGGTACTAGCGGTTCGGGAAAGTCCACTGTGTCCAAATTACTTCTTAGGCTCTGGGATACTGATAGTGGGCAGATATTATTGGATGATCGGGATATAAAGGATTATAATCTTAAATTCTTGAGAAAGAATATATGCGTAATTACACAGGATACATTTTTATTTGATGATACGATATTGAATAACCTTATACTTGGGAATAAAAATATTTCTACACAAACAATAACTGAAGCTGTAAAAAAGGCTGAGATTTACGATTTTATTATGTCACTTCCTGACCAGCTAAAAACAATTGTAGGTGAGCGTGGTGTAAAACTATCTGGAGGACAGAAACAGAGAATATCTATCGCAAGGGCTATTATAAAAAATTCTCCGATTATCATTTTTGACGAAGCAACAGCAGCTTTGGATAATATCTCCGAGAGAAATATTCTGAATAATTTAAAAGACTTTTTTGAAGGCAAAACAGTTATTTTTATTGCACATAGATTATCAACCGTGAAGGAAGCAGATATTATTTATGTCATTGAAAATGGAGAAGTAGTGGAACTAGGCTCACATGAGACACTTTTAGATTTAAAGAATGTCTATTATAAACTTTACAACAGGAAATTTACTGCATAATTATTAATTGACTTACAAAAATAAGTTGGATTGTTTTGAGGACAAGAGAAGGGAGTATTCCTTGGTAGTACTGTACATATAAAATAGTATCCGAGAACATACATCTGTTTTGGGAAAGGGGTAATTCTAATTAGTTAGTTATGACAATTGTGTTTCATGTGCATATTTACTAATTAAGTAAGTGAGAACTACTTAATTAATTGAGATGAGGCTAACATTCTGTCTATATTGAAGCCTGTTAACTTCGTTTTGGGTAACGTTTATAAATCGTAATTCAACTATTAATTTTAATTGCTATAGATTAATGTAGCGAGATATTTAATGTTATTAGTTATTAATAAAAGGCCATTTGTAGGAATAATTAAATCTTCTTTCTATATAAAGAACTTTATGCTAAATTATAATTGTAAAAGGAGAATTTAGCATGAAAACTTATTTAATAACCGGCGGGGCGGGATTCATAGGTTCTAATTATATAAGATATATGTTAAAAAGTCATAAAGACATTTATATAATCAATGTTGACAAGCTCACTTATGCAGGAAACCTGGACAATTTAACGGGAGCCTTAATTAACGACACAAACTATAAGTTTTATTGCTGTGATATTTGCGATAAAGAGAAGATAGAAAGGATATTTAGTAAACATAAAATTGACTATGTAATCAATTTTGCTGCGGAGAGTCATGTGGACCGCTCAATGACCAATACAAAGGAATTTATTGAAACTAATATAACGGGAACTGTTAACTTGATGGATATTGCCAAGAAGGCATGGGCAATCGGAGATAACGAATACATTACGGGTGTAAAGTTCCTGCAAATATCCACAGATGAAGTGTATGGCCCCTGTACTGAAAGTTGTTCTGAAGAATCTCCTTTGAACCCACATAATCCATATTCTTGCAGCAAGGCTGCTGCTGAATTTTATGTAAAATGCTATTGGGACGCATACAGGCTTCCTGTAAATATTACTCGAAGCTCAAATAATTACGGTCCGTATCAATACCCGGAGAAGCTGATTCCGGTGATAATACATAAAACCATGGAGAACCTTAAACTTCCAGTGTATGGTGATGGAATGCAGTTGAGGGACTGGATATACGTTGAGGACAATTGCAGGGCAATAGACTTGGTTTTGCATAAGGGTGAACCCGGCGAAGTTTACAATATAGCTACAGAGAAAAGATATCATAACCGTTTTGTAGTAGATAAGATTATATCTTATATAAAAGGCGAAGTTCGAGAAGATATGATTCAACACGTACAGGACAGGAAGGCATCAGACCTGTATTACAGCATCAGTACTAAAAAAATCCGGGAGAAATTGGGGTGGAATCCATCAGTTGATTTTGATAAAGGACTTTATAAAACCGTACAGTGGTATCTGGATAATAGAGAATGGTTGCATAAAGTCCTTAAAAGTAGAAGTTTGGGGAAAGAATAATCTATTACTTTTCCAAAAGTATTAAGGATTACTTTCCCAGTTTTATTTAAACTCTGGAGAATTTATAGTAAAATATGTATAATACTTAGCTTTAAATAGGAGGGTAAATATGAAGATTAAATGGTTTGGACATTCGTGTTTTCTTATAACTTCGGATAATGGAACAAGGATACTGACAGACCCTTTTGATGAAACGGTGGGTTATTCTCTTCCACATACAGAGGCAGAGATTGTGACAGTAAGCCATAATCATTTTGACCATGCTAATGTTGGGGTTGTGAAGGGTGATTTTAAGCATATAAAGGATGCAGGCAATTTTACCCACGGAGATATAGGTATAAAAGGAATATCAACTTTTCATGATGAATTGAGTGGTACAAAAAGGGGGACAAATATAGTATTCGTTTATTCCATTGATGGCATGAGTATTTGTCATTTAGGGGATTTGGGACATGCTTTATCTCAAGAGCAGCTTAAGGAAATCGGAAAGGTAGATGTGCTTCTCATTCCCATAGGCGGTGTATACACAATCGATGGAGATACGGCAATAGAGGTTATTAAATCAATTAATCCTAGAATTTCAATTCCTATGCACTATAAGACAAAACATCTGTCCTTTGAATTGGCAGAATTGCAAAGTTTTATGGAAAAAATGGATGGTAAAAAGTACCCTAGTAACGAGATTACAATAAATGAAGATAATCTATCAGAATATCCGAAGGTTGTGGCACTGGATTATATATAGATAAAAATTGAACTTTTTAACAGAAAGGATTTTTCTATGAGTGCTTGTTTATGGCCCGGCAATAATCCTATTATGCAGCAATATCACGATAACGAATGGTGCAGACCTAGTTATGACGATTCATATATATTTGAAATGCTTACTTTAGAAGGGGCTCAAAGCGGATTATCCTGGAGTATTATACTATCGAAAAGAGAAGAATATAGAAAGGCTTTTAGGAATTTTGATATTAGGTATTGTTCAACTCTAAGCGATGAAGAACTGGAAAATATCAAAAATGAATATAACGTTATTAAAAATCCTTTGAAATTAAAGTCTGTCAGAAGCAATGCCTTGGCAGTTCTAAAAATACAAACAGAATTCGGAAGCTTTTCAGATTTCTTATGGCGTTACGCTGATTATCGCCCTCAAATAAATATTTGGAATTCTGAAGAACAAATTCCTGCAAAAAATCTCCTTTCAGAGAAAATTAGCAAGGATTTGAAAAAGAGAAATTTCAAATTTGTTGGGCCTATTATAATTTATTCATTCATGCAGGCAATCGGCATGGTAGACGACCATATAAGATCATGTCCGTATCATACAATAAACCGATAAAATATGTCATTTAGACTGAGGTATAACCAATAAGAGTATGGTATAGACAATCCAGAAATACACAGAAAAATAAACGATTCAGGGGTTGCTGCTACAGATCTTTGGTCTGCTCAAAAAATAAAAACTGAAATATTTAATGCAATAAAGGGTCTAGACTGGCAGGATAGTGTCAAATCATTAAATGTAAAGACAGTACCTGTCAATCCACAAATCAATGACAGATATATTATTTCTGCTGAAGCAGAAGGGGTATTTAGCGGAAAAGAAGGACAGATTGCTGATTGGAACGGCTTTTCTTGGGATTTTTATGTACCTTCAACAGGTTGGGCTGTATATGTAGAAGATCAGAACAAGAATTATACATATAATTTGTCAAACCAATGGGTTGTAACCGGAGGTGCAAATCAGACAGTCGAGGCAGGAAAAGGTCTTGTTGGAGGAGGCGCACTAAATACTATTACCATTGATGTGGGTGCCGGAAACGGTGTGGAAATAAGTGAAAGTAATCAAAATTTTTACATTTGCTTACTTTTATATTAAATTAAAGAGAAAGGATTAAAATATGTGCAACAGATTCCTAATCCCTTGACAACTCTTCGTGTTAGCTTTAGACTAATATTGATATTGTTTACAGGCTATGAAAAGAAGAGTAGGCAACGTAACGACTACAGAGAACCTTGGGAGTGCTGAGAACAGGGGAGTCGTGAAATTGTTGAAGATGGACTTGGAGCTTCTATGCTGAGGACTGACATTTTCAGTTTTAGGTATGGACGGGAACACCCGTTATAGTGCATACTGTATTATTGCAGTTGTTAAGGCTTTTTGTCGTGAGGCAAAAAGTAAATTAAAGTGGTAACACGAGTTTTCTCGTCTTTAAATAATATATTATTTAAAGGCGTTTTTTATTTTTTAAGAAAAGTAATCAGGAGGAGTAGAAATGTCAAAAAAACCTTATTATTTGACTACGGCTATTGCGTACACATCCAGTAAACCTCACATAGGTAATACTTTTGAAATAGTATTAGCTGATAGCTTCGCAAGATTTAAAAGAATGCAGGGGTACGATGTACGTTTTCAGACAGGAACTGATGAGCATGGTCAAAAAATTGAGCTAAAAGCAAAAGAAGCAGGTATCAGCCCTAAGGAGTACGTTGATAACTTTGCTGAAGAAATAAAGCGTATCTGTGATTTAATGAATACAACATATGATAAATTTATACGTACCACCGATGAATATCACGAAAAGCAGGTTCAGAAAATTTTCAAGAAGCTATATGAGCAAGGAGATATATATAAAGGACACTATGAAGGAATGTATTGTACTCCCTGTGAAGCATTTTTTACACCTTCACAGTTAGTTGATGGCAAGTGTCCTGACTGTGGAAGGGAATGTCATCCTGCAAAAGAAGAGGCATACTTCCTAAAACTAAGTAAATATGCGGATCGTTTAATTCAGCATATAAATGAGCATCCTGAATTTATTCAGCCTGAGTCCAGAAAAAATGAAATGATGAACAACTTTTTACTGCCGGGACTTCAGGACTTATGTGTTTCAAGAACCTCATTCAAATGGGGAATTCCTGTGGACTTTGATGACAAGCATGTTGTATATGTGTGGCTTGATGCACTGAGCAACTATATTACAGGCTTGGGCTTTGACGTTGACGGAAATAATGATGAATTATTTAATAAATACTGGCCTGCTGATTTGCACCTGATAGGTAAGGATATTCTAAGATTCCATACAATCTATTGGCCTATTATGCTTATGGCTATGGATATTCCCCTTCCAAAGCAGGTGTTTGGTCATCCATGGTTGCTCATGGGTAGTGGCAAGATGAGTAAGTCAAAGGGAAATGTAATTTACGCCGATGAGCTTGTTGACATTTTCGGAGTAGATGCAGTCAGATACTATGTTCTCCATGAAATGCCCTTTGATAATGATGGCATAATTTCTTGGGATTTGGTTACTGAACGTATAAATTCAGACTTGGCCAATGTGCTGGGAAATCTTGTAAACCGCGTAATCGCTATGAGTAACAAGTATTTTTCAGGTGTTGTAAATAACTCAAATGTGAGGGAAGAAATAGACAATGAACTTATTGAATTAACCCTGAAAACACCTGAAATAGTAGTTGAAAAAATGGACAAGCTGAGAGTGGCAGATGCCCTTTCAGAGATATTTTCATTATTTAAACGCTGTAATAAATACATTGATGAAACAATGCCTTGGATACTTGCAAAGGATGAGGACAAAAAGCCAAGGCTGGAAACAGTTTTGTATAATCTGGTAGAAAGCATTGCAACTGGAGCAAGCTTATTGGAAGCATTTATGCCTGAGACCGCACAAAAAATAGTTGCCCAATTAAATACAAGTATCAGGCCTTTAGAGGATATGAAGGTTTTCGGACAATATAAATCAGGAACAAAGGTTACTGAAAACCCCGAAATCCTATTTTTAAGATTGGATATAAAAGATATACTGGAAAAAGTAGGACAGAAGGAAGAACCTGAAACTACTCCTGCACCTGTTGCAGATGATAAAAATGAAAATATCATAGAAATTGAGCCCAAAGAAGAAATCACATATGATGATTTTACAAAAATGCAATTCCAGATAGGAGAAATAGTGGAATGTGCAGAAGTTCCAAAATCAAAAAAATTATTGTGCTCACAAGTAAAAATAGGTGGACAGATAAGGCAGATAGTTTCGGGTATAAAGAAACATTATACGCCGGAACAGATGGTTGGTAAAAAGGTAATGGTACTAGTAAATCTCAAGCCTGTTAAACTGGCGGGAGTTCTGTCGGAGGGTATGTTACTATGTGCCGAGGACGAAAATGGAGAACTTGCACTTATGGTACCTGAAAAGCCAATGCCGTCAGGTGCGGAAATAAGATAATAGATTGATTCAGATGAAAGTGGGAAAAGTCTAATTTTCCCACTTTTCTAAAATAAAATCTAATTGAATAGTAGATAATATTAAAGTATAATATGAACAGTAATTTACTGTAAAAAATTTTAATTCTTTACTTCAACCATTAAAGTAATTTATGAAGTAATCTTTGGAATATGAGCATTTTGAAAGGAGGGAAGAAAAGTATTTTATATGAGGTAAGAAAATAAAATACAGCATCTAACGAAATTTATACATACACTTTCACACTTCCTGTCTTTAGTTTTAAATCATAATTTACGTAATTTTGCTCTTAACGTCAATTGTCTGCTAAATATACATTATTCAAATACAGCTTCTAAAAAAATACCTCTTAACTCAAGTTTTAAAAGCACATTGTTATACCAATGTGTACGCATTAACTACTACTATTAATTTATCAAGGAGGTCAAATTTAATGAAAAAAACAGCTTTTTTATTGTGTTTTCTAATGATTTTTACAGCATTATTGCCAATGCAAAATGCTAATGCGTATGATGCTTCACTTATTCCGAATCTTCAGATTCCACAAAAGAACATTCCCAATAATGATGCTATGAATTTTATAAAGAAATTAAGACTTGGATGGAATTTGGGTAATACATTTGATGCTTTTAACGGCACAAATATTACTAATGAATTGGATTATGAAATATCATGGAGTGGAATTAGAACAACTAAGCAGATGATTGATACGTTAAAGCAAAAAGGATTTAATACTATTCGTATTCCTGTATCCTGGCATCCACATGTAAGTGGTTCAGATTACAAAATAAGTGATGTGTGGATGAATCGTGTTCAAGAAGTAGTAAATTACTGTATAGACAATAAAATGTATGTTATTTTAAACACACATCATGATGTTGACAAAACAAAAGGCTATTTCCCAAGCAGTCAATATTTGACAAGCTCAAGGAAATATATAACTAGTGTCTGGGCGCAGATTGCTGCTAGGTTTGCAAACTATGATGAGCACCTTATTTTTGAAGGAATGAACGAGCCTCGTCTTGTAGGACATGCTAATGAATGGTGGCCTGAGCTATCAAGTTCAGACGTAATTGATTCTATTAATTGCATAAATCAACTCAATCAGGATTTTGTTAATACAGTACGTGCAGCAGGTGGCAAAAATACAAGCAGATATCTTATGTGCCCTGGATATGTTGCATCTCCTGACGGAGCAACAAACGATTACTTCAGAATACCAAATGATTCAGTTAATAATAAAATAATCATATCCGTACATGCATATTGCCCATGGAATTTTGCAGGATTGGCAATGGCTGAGGGAGGTACAAATGCTTGGAATATAAATGATTCAAAAGATCAAAGCGAAGTTACTTGGTTTATGGATAATATTTATAATAAGTATACAAGCAGAGGTATTCCTGTAATAATCGGTGAATGCGGAGCAGTAGATAAGAATAATCTGAAGACAAGAGTAGAATATATGTCTTACTATGTTGCACAAGCTAAATCACGCGGTATATTATGCGTATTGTGGGATAACAATAATTTCTCTGGTACTGGTGAACTATTTGGTTACTTTGATAGAAGAAACTGCCAGTTTAGATTCCCTGAAATTATAGATGGAATGTTAAAATATGCTTTCGAACCACAATATGAGCCTGATCCAGATCCAGTAATTGTATATGGAGATTACAATAACGATGGAAACGTTGATGCACTTGATTTTGCAGGTTTGAAAAAATATATTATGACTGCTGACCATGCCTATGTTAAAAATTTGGATGTTAATCTCGATAATGAAGTAAATGCTTTTGACCTTGCAATTTTGAAGAAGTTTCTACTTGGTATGATAAATAAGCTTCCAAGCAACTAAATTATTGTTTAAAAAGGTACCATTCAGGAGGAGATTATAACCCTCTAAATGGTACTTTTTTATGTAAAAGCTTTGCCGGAAATAACTAATTAAGGTACGAGTTATATTTACTCGGTACCTTTAAAATGGTATTATTGGTATATAATGTATAATGATTTAAAGGAGGACAAAGAAATGTATTGTTTAAGAAAAACTAAAGTGTTTTTTTCTATGATTCTGGTACTTACTTTGTTGATTGCCTGCTGTACATTTCCTGCAGCAGCTCAGGAAGATGGTTTGGTTATTGGTGACGCAAATGGAGATGGAAAAGTCAATTTGGTTGACTTGACTTTGCTGAATCGATACATATCAGGTACCATAAATACGTTTCCATATTATATGGCCGACTATACTATGGATGTTAATAATGACGGATATATTAACAAACAAGATGCTGACCTGCTGTATAGTTTTTTATCAGGCTCACTTGCATCACTACCTGCAGCAGATATAATAAAAAATATGCCCCAAACAGTATTTCAATGGGGATATGTAAATGGTGCATGGATTTATACAAATTTAAAAGTAACTATAGATAAACAAGGAAATGTTTACGCTAATGGAACAATAGCACCAAAGGTAAATCCTTCCACCATAAAAGTACCCAAAATTGAACTTGAGGCAATGTATATGGACTTATACCTAGCGTCAGAAGGCGTAATAACAAAACCTATGCCTGGCGGTTGTGATATGGGGTTAAGTACTTATAGCGGAAATATCATAAAGAATGGGAATATTCAAAATGTATTTTTGATGCAGCACGGCGACATTGAACAGGAAAATCTATCACCGTTCACTCAGACTTTGGTGGATTGGCTTGATGGATATGTAAATATGCTCTACTAAAAAAGCTATAGTAACCTATCTGATAATGATATATAATATAGATTGCAGATACTTGCAAATATTATACATAGATAGGGGAATATGTAAACACATGGTGGAATCAGGTAAAGAATTTATAATGGAAAATGTGTTGTCTCTTAGAAAAAAGATGACTCAGAGACAATTAGACCAGGAAATGGAGAAAATAGGAGAATTTCTTCAAAGTAATGGTGCAACTCAAGCCGGACCCATAGTTACGGTAACTTTTTCAATTGAAACAAAAAATGAAGAACCTTTATTGGACATGGAGATACTTGTACCTATGGATAAGGAGTTAGAATTGTCGGGTGACTATGTATTTAAGCCTTTGTTTAAGGTAACAAATGCAGTTTATGCAAGGCACAAAGGCAATCCGGCAAAGTTACAGAACACATATAATGAAATGCTTTCATTCATTCAGGAAAATAATTTGCAGCAGATAACAGTTGGGTATAACGTTCTTATCAATGAGCCTATGCCCGGACTGACTCTCGATGATATGATTATCGACGTATACATAGGAATAAATCCAAATATTCTTTAATATATATATGTGTAATATTTGAAATTGTTAATTGCAGGTAATTCAGAGAAAATTACGAGGATAAAAAAGGCATCAATCAGAAATAATGCTGATTGATGCCTTTTTTATATGCCAAATTGCTACTCAAAGCAGTACTACAGTTTTCTTTGGTAGTATCCTCCTTCGATTTAGATTGCATGAATTATCATGTAGTGGAGGATATTAAATTGCTCAAGGGTCTCTGTTACCATGGCCATCCAGGATTAGTGTTTGTAGTTGGTTTCCATCCGGATTTATCCAACCAGGCAGACCTTTGGAGCAAGAAGTTTTGTAAAATTGTTATTTGCTCTTCCCAGGTTTGTGTTGTTTGTGTACTGAAACCGCCTACATAGGAAGTTCCTAGGTTATTCCATTTCTGGAAATTACGTTTAGCGCCGTTTGTTAATGGTGCTGTCAGTTTTTGAACCAGTGCTTTTATCTGTGTATCAGAAAGAGGTCCTTTACGCAATTCCTGCCAGCGTGCACTGATTTTGCTTTGGAAAGCAGGATCTTTCATAAGTGTATAATACCAATCACATGTGGAACTCATACCAAACATTGGTTGGAACTGCCAGCCTTCTACATAGTTTGTCCCCATACCCATCATACCGGTAACGCAATTGTAGGCCAAATCATAATCCCAAAGTGGGCCTGCTGTCAGTTTGGCACCACGATCCTTATATATGTAAGTACTACGCATATATGAGTCGCCTTCACGGGCAATCTCATTTCCAATAATGTAATTTACGAAGGAATCAACGTCGATATAAGCAGGGTATCCAGTGTTTGGATCAGAAGGATTAGAGCTGTGTATAGCATTATGTACCTTTTGTATATAATTGCTTATCCATGTCAGTTGTTCAGGCAACAAATCGTCTGGATCTTTTACCTCAAGATCATTCCAACCGGAGCCTTTTACCAATGGGCCGTTAGTTGCCATCATGTTGAACTGCATTAGGTAACCTCCGGTAATATTTGGCTCTGATAGGTCATCGTCCTTGAGTTTTTTGATATTAACACGATCCTTATCTATTTCCAGTGTTTCTGTTAACAGATATACACCCTGGTAATCTGCGGAGGTTACTGGTTGATTATCAAGATTCAGGTATACCTCTACAAATCTGTACCTTGGTGCTTTTAATCCCAGAATGGCTCCTATTTCATATGCAAGAGCATTCCTTATAAGGGATTTATCTGGGAAAGGTGAAAGTAAGGCCCAGTCGCCGTCTCCCGGCATACCTAGAAGGGAATACTTAGCATCATCATTTTTGTTATCCCACAATTCAAGACGATAAGGAGTCTTTTCGTAATTAGCTGAAGACTGACCACGTACGTGGAATCCTGCACGAGTGGCAACTGTAGGAGTTTGTAATAATGAAGCTTCATTGTTCTGGGGCTCCATAAGCATAAAAGCAACGTCTTTGTATTCACGATCTGGTTTTCCACCACCATAGGCGTCCAGAATCAATACAGGCAGGTCATGCTTAGGATTTATAGCACTTGCTACATAGATTGCAGTACCCATTTTACCGCTTGCAGCTCCGTTTACAAAGGATTGAGCTCTCAATTGAGTTGTCTTGGTAAAAGACAAAGGAGAGCTATACAACGGAGAATTTGCAGTAGGAACACTTCCGTCAGTAGTATAACGGATTTGAGCGTTAGCAACTTTTGAACTCAATGATACTGAAATCTGGTTGCTGAAGGTACAGCTTGGTACAGAGAAAACGATGTCTCCAGTTAATTTGGCTGCAGGTGAGTCATCTTCGGGAGTTGTCCCATTATCTGCCGGAAACTTAGTAATAATGTGCAGAATATATTGTTTCATTAATGATAAATCAATAGCATCTATATTGCCATCTCCATTTACATCGGCTACTTTAGGATCACTTATTGTTATACTGCCGAAAAGATAACCCTTCAGAATGGAATAGTCGATAGAATCTACTGAACCATCTGAATTTAGGTCCCCATACACTGTAGCTGCGCTAACATTTGTCATAGGTATTAATACAGTGAAGAGTACTAATAATGATGACAAGATTAGCAAACGACTTTTTTTCATATAAAATACCTCCTATAAATAATTTCGCTAAACAGTGAAATTAACGGTTTTTAAAGAACCGCTAAAATACTCTGTAGTGTCCACTTTAAGTAGGTGCATATAACGTAAGTAGGTGGAACAATAAAAGCCTTGGGTAAGTCTAAAAAATTTTTTTCAGCAGGATTATTTAACTTTTTACCAAAAGGATTAAATTACAGAAGTATTAATGGAGGTATAAACAGAATGATTAGATTTTTGATGAATAGCTTATGAAGGTATTTGTGAATATATTTATGAAATTTGCTGAAAACACAATCTTTAAACGTCAACCCAGGCTGCGTAACAGTATATATGTATTACATTATTGATTTTTCAAGGTTCAGTACAGCTTATAAAAATACTTTTAAAAAAATACTTTATTACTATAACAATTATACTCCACATTACATCCACTTTCAAACATATATTACATAAATATACCAATATAGTATAAAATGTTTATGATGTGACATAAAATGCACGCAATTTTTATATACAAGAAGTAAAATAAAAGAGTAAATTCCGTTTTTTTTTAGAATTTACTCTTTTGCATTGGCAGTAATACATTTACAGACTCCAATAAATGTACTCAGGTTTAGCAAATTCATCTTTGTTTAAAACACTTTTTACATCAATGATAACTTTGTTTTCCTTTCTATCAGTTTTAAACATCTTATCAAAGTCTGCTTTAGACAGCTTTAAAAAGGAATTATGGCTAACGGCTAATACTACCGCATCCATATCTTTGATATCTTCAATAGGTATCAAATCAATACCATATTCCCGCTTTGCTTCTAAAGCATCTGCTTCCGAATCAGAAACAACGGGTACAATACCATATTCACGGAGGCTTTTCACAATGTCTATAACCCTTGTATTGCGGGTGTCAGGACAATTTTCTTTAAAAGTAAAGCCAAGTATTGCAACTTTGGAATTTTTAACTGATAAATCAGCTGCAATCATGTTTTTTAAAAGATTTTCAACAATGTATTTTCCCATAATATCGTTAATTCTTCTGCCTGAAAGAATAATTTGAGAATGATAACCCAATTGCTCCGCCCTATAGGTAAAATAATAGGGATCAACACCGATACAGTGTCCTCCAACCAATCCAGGGGTAAACATTAGAAAATTCCACTTTGTCCCAGCTGCTTCAAGTACCGACTTTGTATTAATATTCATTTTATTAAAAACCATTGATATTTCGTTCATAAATGCAATATTAATATCACGCTGGGAGTTTTCTATAACTTTTGCTGCCTCTGCGACTTTAATTGAGTCAGCAGGATATACTCCTGCTTTTATGACCATTGCATAGACTTTTGCTATTGTATCAAGTGCATCGTCATCAATACCTGATACAACTTTTATAATATTTTCAAGTCTGTGCTGCTTATCACCGGGATTTATTCTTTCTGGAGAATAGCCTACCTTAAAGTCTTCTCCGCATTTCATGCCCGATTCCTTTTCCAGTATAGGTACGCAGATTTCTTCAGTAACGCCGGGATAGACAGTAGACTCATATACAACAATTGCCCCTTTGTGAAGGTTTCTGCCCACAATTCGGCTTGCCAATTCTACAGGATTCAGATTTGGGGTATGGTCTGATTTTACAGGTGTAGGTACTGAGATAATCAAAAATCCTGCTTCTTTAAGCCGTGCTTCATCTGACGTAAATTCCACGGTAGAATTTTTTAATACATTGTCTCCTACTTCCTTAGTTACATCTATGCCATTTTTATACAAATCAATTTTTTCACTATTTATGTCGTAACCTAACACAGAGGCTCTTTTTGAAAAGGCGATAGCAAGAGGTAATCCAACATAACCGAGGCCTATCACCGCTATTTTTTCTTTTCGACTTAATATATTTTCGTATAAACTCATGATAAATCATCCTTAATCTAACAAGTATATATTAATGGAATAAATATGGTACGATATAGAATATCAGTTAACAATATAGTATGTTGGGGATTTAAGGTATGTTACATATTCTCTGAAATATAGATATAATAAACATAGTAAATTCCTTGAAAGGGTGATGAAATGATATTTTGGTTTTCGGGTACGGGAAACTCTCTTTATATTGCAAAAAGTATTGCAGAGCAAAATGACTTAAAATTAGTATCCATAGCTTCTGCTGAAAATAGCGGGGCAGAATTCTTTGAATATGACCTTGAGGATGGTGAAATAATCGGATTTGCATTTCCTGTATATGCATGGGCACCTCCCAAAATGGTTCTTGACTTTATACACAGACTTAAATTAAAAAACTATAACAACAACTATACCTTTTGTGTTGCTACCTGTGCAGGTAATGTGGGGAACACCGTAAAGGTTATGGAAAAGGCTCTCAATACAGCAAATATAAACCTTTCAGCCGGATTTTCTGTTATAATGCCAAACAACTATATAGTTATGGGCGATGTAGATTCAAAAGATAGGGAAGAAAAAAAGCTTGCTGAAGCAGAAAACATTACTAAAAAAATATCCGAACTTGTTTTTGCAAAAAAGCCAGGTATGTACAATGTAATAAAGGGTCCACTGCCCGGGCTGTTTACAGGCCTAGTAACTCCTATGTTTAACAAATATGCCCTTAAAACCGATAGCTTTTATGCAAATGATAAGTGCAATGGATGCGGTATCTGTGAAAAGGTATGTACCTGTAAAAGTATTAAGGTAGACAAAAGGCCAAAGTGGGGGAAGGATTGTACCCAGTGCCTGGCATGTATACATTTTTGCCCTACAAAGGCAATACAATTTGGTAAAGGTACTGAGAAAAAAGGAAGGTATACCAATCCCAACATAGATGTCAGTGAAATGTCAAAGATGTAAATGAAGTTCATAGCTCCCAGGGGTTAACCAATTAACCTTTGGGAGTTTTTTTGTGTATTAAATCATTTTAATTTAAATTACTTAATAATGATAAATTGACAATAATGTATGACGTACAGTATAATCTTAATTGAGGTGATAAAATGGAATCTACAGATGACATACTAAGTTCACTGATTGTAGAGCTAAAGAGAGGAACTTTGATATTGTCGGTACTTAGCCAACTATTTAGTCCTGAATATGGGTATTCACTTGTACAAAAGCTGGAGGAAAAGAATAATCCTATTGATGCAGGAACCCTTTACCCGCTATTGCGCAGGCTGGAGAAACAGCACCTTTTGGTGAGCAATTGGGATACAAGCGAAGCAAGACCAAGAAAATTCTATGTAATTAGTGAAGAGGGAAAAAGAGTATTTCAGTGTCTAAAAGAGGAGTGGAGAACACTGTCAGATAAACTGGAGAATTTATTGGAGGAGGAAAGGAATCATGGAGATAATTGACCGCTATATATACGCAGTTACACAGAGTCTTCCTGAAAATATCCGTGAGGATGTAAGTGAGGAGCTTCGCTCTAATATTCAGGATATGCTGCCAGAGGATGCATCAGAAGAGCATATAAAGAAAGTCCTTGAGGAATTGGGTAATCCCGCAAAACTTGCAGTTGAATACAACCCCGAAAAAAGATACCTGATAGGTCCCGGACTTTATAACAGGTATATAACTCTGCTAAAGCTTATAACCGGAATTGCTGCACTGGCTATGGGAGGTGTAGCACTATTGACTTGGTTATTGGAGCCTGGTAATGGAGAAAGCCTGACTAACCTTATAAAAGACGTTATATCCGCTGTTTTGGATGGGGCAATGCAGGGAGCCTTCTGGGTTACTCTGATATTTATAATTCTGGAAAGAAGCGGGGTACAAGAGGGACATAGCCCATTTGCAAAGAAAAAATGGACTGTGGAAGAATTGCCGGATATAAAAGATTATGGCAAAAAGAAAATATCAAGAGCATCTACAATTGTAGAAATACTTTTTACAATTATAGTTACAGTAGTATTAGTCTTTAGACCGAGCATTATCGGTGTTTCGCTGAATGGAAGTCCCTTTGTCCCCATGCTCAATGCTGACCGATTGAATACATATATAATAGGGATAGTATTGTTGGGACTTATATGTCTTGGTATTCTTGTATGGAAGACTATATATCCATATTGGAGCATACCTTTGGCTGCCGCAAATGCAGGTTGCAACATTGCCATATGTATTCTCATGTTGTTTATGGTAAGGGATAGGCAAATGGTTAATAGTGAATTTCTAACGATATTAGAAGGACTTACAAACATGACTCTGTCACAAGTAACATTACTTTGGCAAAAATTTTTGTGGTTATTTGCCGCTGGTTTTATTGTAATAGCAATTTGTGACAGTATGGCTGGAGTCTTCAAGTGTAAAAGATAATATTCGTGACGTAAGAAGGGAGGGGGATGGGCAGGTCATTGCTTGACTCATTATACAAACACCTTTTGCGCCTGCCATAATTACCTCTTTTACTCTGTCCTGTGTAATACCACCAATACCAAAAACGGGAATGGAGACAGAATTGCAAACCTCACTTAGAAAATCCAATCCCCTTGGAGAAACTCCTTTTTTGCAGTCTGTCTCATAAATATGCCCTCCTATCAAAGCGGAAGCACCTGAATTGCATGCCTCCTGTGCCTCTTTAACTGAATGTACCGAAACCCACACTTGTGAAAAGGACTTAAGCACACTTCTGTATTTTATAAAATCCCCCATGGACACCTGTACCGAGGAGATTCTCAAGTTTTTTGCCACTGTAATATATTTGCTTATAATAAGCTGAACTCCGGCGGAGTCACATATATCTTTAACTTTTTCCGCCAGAGCTTGATAAGCTTCGGTACTTAAATCCTTTTCCCTCAATATTATGGCATGGGGCTTGCCGGAGGCCAAACATGCTACTCTCTTGAGAAAATCATCTTTGCACAAATTACGATTTGTTACATAAATAAGCATTTAGTTTTTCTCCTTTTATATTCTGATGTAATCTGAATAAACAGGTTGCAATCCTCTTGATATAATCATTTCATGAATTTCATCTACACTTCTACTATCGTTTATTTCAAATTGTTCATCGCCTTTTTCGTCATTTTTGTGGCCTCCCACGCCTACACTTACCCCTGCCGAAATCTTGGTGGCTACCAGGCCCACTACATTGTCACGAAAACCTGCCCTTTCTCTGGTAGAAATAGTAATTCCTGCAAAAGGCATGAAAAGCCTATAGGCAAGCATAACCTGCAAAAGCTGTGTTTCATGTACGTCATTAGGATAGTTCTTTTCATTATTTATAAATGGTCTTAGCCGTGGAACAGAAAATGAAATCTCTGCATGAGGGTATTTTTGCTGAATAAAGTACGCATGAAGACCTGTTGCAAATGCATCTTTACGGAAATCATCCAGTCCGAGTAAAGCACCAAAAGCAACGCCTCTCATACCTCCAAGTAATGCACGTTCCTGAGCGTTGAACCTGTATGGAAAAATTCTCTTTGAGCCGCTTGGATGAACCTCTTGGTACTTGTCGGTATTGTATGTTTCCTGATAGACACATACAAAATCCGCTCCGCATTCATGTAAATATGCATATTCATCTGAATTGAGAGGATATATTTCAAGTCCTACAGTAGAAAAATATTGAGAAGCAAGCTTTACGGCATCCCCAATATATTGGACTCCTGAAGCATTACGAGCTTCTCCTGTTAAAATCAATATTTCTCTAAGCCCTGTTGACGCAATTTCTTTTAGTTCTTCCTCCAACTCCTGATGATTAAGCTTTCCTCGGCGAATTTTATTATGACAGTTAAAGCCACAGTAAACACAATGATTTTCACAGTAGTTGGCTATGTACAGAGGTGTGAACAAGCTAACGGAATTACCAAAATGCTTTCTTGTCTCCATTACTGCTTTACGTGCCATATCTTCGAGAAATGGTGCAGCAGCAGGAGAAAGCACAGCTCCATAATCATCTATGGATAGCCGGGATTTCATCAAAGCATTTTCAACGTCTCTGGCGGAGTAACGTCGATAATTGTATTCACTTGTAAGCTTGAGAACCTGATTCATTATATTGGAATCAATGACTTCCATGCCTTTTTGATATTCCATGTGATTTGTATTTTCCATAACTAATCCTCCAAAAAACCCGTTAAAGGACTGGATGCTTCCGCTTTGTAGTTTAATACTCTTCCAAGACCTGAAAGGTAAGCTGCACGTCCTGCTTCTATTGCAAGGCGAAAGGCTTTTGCCATTAAGGCCACATCACCTGCTGTTGCAACCGCAGTATTGCACATAATTGCAGCCACGCCCATTTCCATTGCTTCACATGCCTGAGATGGACGGCCTATTCCCGCATCAACAATAATGGGCAAATTAATCTCGTCTACTAGTATTTGAATAAAATCCTTTGTGCTCAGGCCCTTGTTGCTTCCTATAGGAGCGGCAAGAGGCATAATGGCTGCGGCCCCGGCTTCTGCCATAGCTCTGGCGGCAATAAGGTCAGGGTACATGTATGGCATTACAATAAAGCCTTCATTTGCCAGAATCTCAGTTGCCTTAATGGTTTCATAATTGTCCGGCATAAGGTACTTTGAGTCGTTGACTACTTCAACTTTTACAAAATCACCACACCCGAGTTCTCTTGCAAGACGCGCTATTCTTACAGCTTCATTTGCATTTCTGGCTCCTGAGGTGTTGGGAAGCAAAGTTATGCCTTCTGGCATATAGTCTAGAATATTTTCTTCGCCACCAACGTTTGCACGACGTAGAGCGAGAGTTGCCATTTCTACACCACCATTTTCAATAACTGACTTGGTCATATCTAAAGAGAATTTTCCTGAACCAAGTATAAATCTTGATTCAAATTCATGTCCCCCTATAACTAACTTATCATTCATAAAAAATACTTACCTCCATATGTGAATTGTTTATACATCTTCAATTCCAAGGAGCAGCCTCAGAATCATGTTGGCCTGATGTCCGGCACAAATCTGTACACGTGGTGCCATCAGACCTTGACCAATACCTGCTCCGTTTTCAAAGTCCCCGCATAGGTAAAAATTCTTCATTCGCCGAACGGTTTTAATAATATTTGAGCTTTCATATCCTGCCATTCCTGAGGCAGCCACAATCTTAATGCCCGGAAGCCTTTCCAGAACAGTATTGACCAGCATGGACTTAGCTTCCGGTTTGTCAAAAGCTTCACAAACAATATCATAGCCTTTGAATAGCTCACATACATTATCTTCTGTTACGCGTACCGTCCTTGTTTCAATGGTTATGAATGGGTTGATTTGTTGGAGCTGCATTTTAAGAGCAGCAGTCTTTTCCATACCCAAATGGTTTATGTAATAGCTTTGTCTGTTGAGATTGCTTGGCTCCACCACATCGAAATCCACCAGAAGCAGGTTACCAACGCCGATTCTTGCAAGCATGATAGCTATGTTTGAGCCCAGTCCCCCAAGTCCTGCAATGGCAACCCGACCTTCCTTCAACTTATTATGAACATTTGGAGTATGCCTTGACATCATCATGCTTTCCAGCTCATCTTTTTCAGGCATACAGCCCTTGGGAATGACAGAGAGGGTGTCGTTCTCAGAAAGCTCACAATCCTTGTCTATCTGGAACCCGTTTAAAATAACTATGTCAGTTTCCTTGCCAAACTCACGGCGTACCTCAAAAGCTGTTCTGAATTTAATATCCTTTTTTTTCCCATTCAGAGTAATAATCATTATTAGCCTCCCCCTACAAACCTGACAATTTCAAGCGTATCTCCATTATCAAGCATTACTTGGGAGTAGGTTGCTTTAGGAACAATTTCGCCGTTTAGTTCTACTGCAATCCTTGAAATATCATGGTTTTGAGAAAGCAAAAAGTCCTGCAGGCTTTGTTTAACTGTTAATTCTGTATACTTGCCGTTTACCTTCATTTTATTACTTCCTTTCTAAAAAATTCCGAAAAAAAAGCACAAAATGAAATTTACACCCGCGGTGGTGTACCCCATTTTGTGCTTCTTTATTCAGTTATATATATTATATTATATACATATTAATTAGTCAATTAAGTTTGTAGGATTACAATACATGTGTGACAATTAGCAAAAAATAATGGAGAAAATGTATCCATAGCGTATGTTTAAGTTACCACTTGTAAGACATCTCTTAGGCGTACAGGAAAACGTTTATAGCAAAAGTATATCATTCTGCATTAATCGCTTTTCCTACCTCAAGATCTATTATTGAATCATTAATATTAAGCAAACCAAAATTAACTCCATATGGAAAATATGAATATATAACACCTTCCTTAGAATACTCTATTCTTGGACGGATAAAAAAGAATAAATTATCATTGCATATATTACTTTTTACATATAAATCTATTTCTTTATAAAAAGATTTATATGCATTCACTGTTGTTGGAATAAAATCATACTTTATGCCATCAAGGTTAATTATCAGTTTTTCTAGCCTTATAGCTTTATCAGAAATATTATTAAGCGATAAAAAGTATTTATCCAATTTACCTGTCATTACTCTGTACCCATTACCAATATTTATATCAGTATCTTTAAATAACCCATTTGAGACATCAAATATCCAGTTTCCGACAGGGTATCTTTTCACTTCTCCATTCTTAAAAATAATGTTTAATTTCTTTAATGTATCTTTTTCTGCTTTAGTGAACTTAGTTGTAATTGATAATGTAATAATTTTATATTTTTTAGCAACGCTACCATTTTTAAACTCATATTTTTCTATTTGTGCATTATTTATGTCGCTAAACTCAACACGCTCTATATTATTAGATGTAATAATGTTTTCTTTATTTTTATCAATAAAAAATACAAAATCTAAAGTATAGTAAGTATTTATTTGACTAGCGACATAAGAATTAAACTGTATAAAATATGGTTTTCCTAGTTCTTTCTTAGAAGAATAATTTAACGATAAAACTATAATTACTAAGACTGTAATTACCATAATAATAGACATTATGTGTGATTTTTTTTCCGAAAACATCTTGTTTCCTTCTCCTTTGTTTTATATAAAATGTTTCTTACATCACAACTTACTGATAAACGACCTCTAAATATTGATCAATAGGATCAGAGAACGATCCAGTCTCATCCCATTCATAATCGATAATTTTAAGAACAGGTAATGGTCCTAATAGGTAATGGTATTTTGTTATATGTACGCTGACGTTACCGTTTTTATATTTACCATATAGAGCTAATTTACTATATCTTGATGGATCAGCAGGTATGGATGTTGCTACACTATATGACTGTGAATAACTACAATTTATCCAAGTTCCGTTGTCACCTTACTTTTAGCAGTATATGAGAGACTACCAGACCATCCTAAGGTTGTGGTTTCAGTTTCACCATATGTATAATTATTTGATTTTGCCCAATAAGTTAGATACTTTACAAGTCTTTTAGTGCTTCCAGTAATTTTTGAGGAATTTATTGAAGCTTCATAATAGTAGACAGGATTCACTGCTTGTGGAGTCACTATTTGGGGACCAATAGGATTCGCTTGTTGATTTTCAATAGAATCGTCACTCGAACTGGCAGATACACCTATGCATAATGATAAAACTAATGCAATAGTAATTATGGTTATACATATTTTTTTCATGATTTTTAACCTCCATTATTTTATACTAATAAAAACTGATTACCCAATCCATACGCAAAAATGGGGAAATCATCTTTTCATTAATCCACCTCAGATTTTATCATTAAATACCATATTTGCAAATATTTACATACAATATTTTAGCTACCCTAAAATAAGGCTCGTGTAACAACGTTCAAAATCTCAAGGTTCAACCATGAATTAACATTCTCTGGAAGGACATATTTTTGCAATTTACGTACGCTTATCCTGTTAAAAGGTTTTAACTTCACTACCTTTTATATATCCAATTTTATAGTCGAAATGGTATAGAAAGTGTCATGAAAATAAGTCATATACAAACAAGTAAAACATAACAATAAAATTTGTAAACTAGATAATTACAGTATTGTTTCTAATTAAAAATTTAATTCTATATATTGACATGTCATTAATTATGACTTATCATTGTGTATAGAATAAACCAAAATTTAAATTTGATTTCAAAAAAAGGAAAAGGAGGAATTTTTGCTTATGCCAGCTACGGAAAGAATGCCTGTAGGAAGTGTTATATCATTTGCAGGAGAAATTAAATCTGAAATGGTTAACAGATTGTATAGAATGGGGTGGCTTATCTGTGACGGAAGTAAATTAAAAATTGCTGAATATCCGGATCTTTTTGAGGCTATCGGAAAAGCACACGGAGGCGATAATACTTACTTTTATCTGCCTGATATGCAAAGCAAATTTATACGAGGAGTTAACGGAGATGCTGTTAATGAGTCAGGAAAGTTGATGGATCCTGATGCAGCTCAAAGGACATTTGCTAAAGCCGGAGGGAATATAGGCAATAATGTAGGTTCATATCAGGATTTTGCAACAGGACTTCCTAAAGTTAGTTTTACTACTAATGAAGAAGGTGAACACACACACTATTTGCCTCACTTGCCTGATGGTTCTCACAAAGCATATGCTGGAAGTATAGGCAGAGACGGTGGAAAAAAGGCTGGTAGCGATACCATAACAGGCGAATCCGGTGCTCACTCACATACTATTGTTGCTGGAGGAGACCCTGAAACACGTCCAAGAAATATGAATCTGTATTTCTTAATTAAATACAGTAAAGATAGCAAATAATTCTAAAAAATAGGAGGAAGAAATATGCCATTAAAATTTCCCGTAGGTATTGTTATACCTTTTGCTGGACCATTAAAAGAAGATCAGTTAAAATCTTCTGGTTGGCTTCCTTGTGATGGAAGAATGTTAGATAAAAAAAACTATTTAGAACTGTTTAATGTAATAGGAACAAAATATGGAGGAGATGGTATTCCTAACTTCTATATACCTGACCTTCGTGGAAGATTTGTACGTGCAACCGACCATGGAAGGGGATTTGACCCTGATGCAAAGCAGCGTAAAGCGGCAAGGTCAGGAGGAGTGACAGGAGATAATACAGGCTCTGTTCAGGATTATGCAACAGCCAAGCCAAAGAATGATTTTATAACAAGCGATAGCGGTGAGCATAGTCACTCAGTGGATCATCTGCCTACAGACTACTGGAATGCTGCAGCTGCCATAACCGATAATGAAGGAGCCAACTTCCCGAGCAAGACATCTGAATCAGGTAAAGCTGGACTACATACACATACTATCATAAGCGGCGGTGACAGTGAAACCAGACCTGCAAACCTGTATATGCATTGGATTATAAAATTTACTTCTAGTGATTACGATGAAGCGATGCTATTGCCGGCAGGTTCCATAGTATCCTTTGCAGGAGATGCCATAAATCAGAAAGATAACCTTATTGCCAATGGCTGGCTGCCATGTATAGGCGGTTCTTATGATGTTAGTAAATATCCTGAACTTTATGAAAATATATGTAATATATACGGAGGAGATGAAAAGAAGTTTAGTGTACCGGATCTTAGAGGTTTATTTGTAAGAGGTGTAAATTCAAATACATCAGACACACCCGGTGTGCATGGAGCAACAAGAATAGGACAAATAGAGGATTGCTTAACTGCTCTTCCAAAAACTGAAAAATTTACGTTATCAACAGACGGAAAACATACTCATAGTGCTCCTAATCTGCCGAAGGATAAATATATAGAAAATTATTGTGCAGGCCACCAAGTTGCTAATTTCCCATCAGGTCAAGTAACCGGTAAACAAGGAAATCATAAACATAGTATCATTGGCGGTGATTCTGAGACACGTCCAGTAAATATTTGCTTGGATTATATTATAAAAACCAGCAATGTATAAACTTGATAAATTCAAGTTAAGAATAGTCCTCGTGTGATATATTAATATACATAGAAAAAGCATGGATTGGTAAAATTACCGATTCATGCTTTTTTATAGAAATTAAATACTTCTTATTACAGACTCCAATAACCCCGGAAATCTTGCGTTTAATTCATCATACCTTAAGGACATAAACCTTTGTTTACCCTCAATTCGCACATTTATTATGCCGGATTCCCTTAAAACCTTAAAGTGATGGGAAAGGGCAGATTTGGTAAGTTCTATATTGCAGCATGCACATGTGGTTTCCTTCTGGTTGGCAAGATTTTTAATAATCTGAAGCCGGATAGGGTCACCAAGGGCATTTAAAACAGTAGATAAACACATTTGTTCTGCCGTAGGATGAAATAGTTCCCGCAAGTTTCTGACCTCCTGTATTATTCTAATATACTATTGAATTATACCACAGGCTGTGATATATTTAAATAGTTCAATTATATTTGAACTATTTAACATTAGTAAACTTTAAATTTTAGAATATAATAATAAGTATCTTTTACAGTTTGCTAATTTATGTAGGGAGGTAAGTATTGTGAAATTGCTGAGTGAACCCTTAAGTGCTGGAAATCTGAAATTAAGCAACAGATTGGTTATGCCGCCCATGGCTACTGCAAAGTCTGAAGATGACGGAAAAGCTAGCCGTAAAATTATTGAATATTACGATGAAAAGTCAAAGGGAGGCCATATAGGTCTTGTTATTATTGAACACAGTTATATAAGCAAGGAAGGCAAGGCTAGTAGTAATCAGTTGTCCATAGCTGATGACAGTGTAATAGAAAATCTAAAAAAATTATCGGATGTAATCCACAAAAATGGCTCAAAGGCTATAATGCAGATTAATCATGCAGGAAGTGCAACTTCTGACAAAATAACAGGATTAAGTCCTGTAGGTCCTTCTGCAGTATCACATCCGAGAAATCCCAATGTTGTTCCCAAAGAGCTTGCCATAGAAGGAATAAATGGTATAATCAGTTCATTTGCAAGTGCTGCTAAAAGGGTTAAAGAAGCAGGATTTGACGGTGTTGAGATACATTCAGCTCACGGATACCTTCTGAATCAGTTTTTCTCACCAATAAGTAATAAGCGTTCCGATGAATATGGCGGAAATGTTTTAAACAGAATAAAAATACACCTGCAGGTAATAGATGCTGTAAAAAAAGCAGTAGGAGAGGACTTTACAGTTTTACTGAGACTTGGGGCATCCGATTATATGGAGGGTGGCACCACAATAGAGGACAGCATTATAGCAGCTCGTGAATTTCAAAAGGTAGGGGTGGCGGCTTTAGATATTTCAGGGGGCTTCTGCGGATATGTTAAGCCAGATGCAAATGAGGAAGGTTACTTCTGGCCTTTGACAAAAGCAATCAAGGAACAGGTTTCCATTCCTGTCATACTTACAGGAGGAATCACTGAGGCAGAGTCGGCAGAAAAGCTTTTGGCCGACGGAAAAGCTGATTTGATAGGAGTAGGTAGAGCAATTTTGAGTGATTCTGATTGGGCTGCCCGTGCGATGGGTATATAAATTGAGACTAATAAATTAATTCTGTAAGGAGGTGATAATATGATAACTAAGGACTGGTCAATAACTGATATAGTTGAGAAATATCCTAAAACTGCAGAAATATTGATGAACCACGGAATGCACTGTTTTGGATGTATGGCAGCAAGATTTGAAAACATAGAACAGGGTGCCATGGCTCACGGTATAAATGTAGATGAATTAATAAAAGAGCTTAACGAGGCAATAAAAGAATAAGCTTAAATAAGAGTAGCAGAAGATAAAAATAAGCATAATTACCTAAGTATAAAAATTACTTTCGGTTATTACGCTTATTTTTTTATCTTACTATATAAAGAATATTATTACGAAATAAATAATAAGCAGAACCAACCCCAATGGAAGCCCGATTTTTGCCCATTCTCGACTCTTAATACTAAGTTTCCCTGCGGATATAATATTGGGAATATTTCCAGGAATAAGCATTCCGCCGCTTAGCAGCAGTCCCATGAGAATCGCCTGAATCTGTTTAGTACTCATGGCTGGGCTTACTTCGGCAGCTGCAAGTGTTGCATTGTCCAGTACAGCAGAAGATATATTTATCCAGTATAATAACATACTGGGCAAGTGAATGACATATGTGTTTATAAGAGGCTTAAATCCGGAACCCAACAGTTCTAATGCGATTATAAATAAGAATATTTTTATGGCACGAACAAACACTGCTTTTTTACTTTCCAATTCCAATATTCCTTCATTTTCATCCTTCCAGCTGTTTTCTCCTTCAATTTCCCTTAGATTTGCTTTATGCATCATTTTTGCAGCCACAGCTCCAAGTGTCGCCATAACAAGGACCCCAGGAATAACATATATGCCTATGTTCCTGAAAAGATAAGTAAAATCAGCTTTTAAAGAGGAAACTACTATAGTCGCAAGAGGCTCTCCGATAGGAGTAAGGGCTGAACCCAAACCAATTGCAAAACAGGATATTACGGTTAGCTTTACCTTCTGGCTGTGCTTGAATGGTAGTACGTGCACTATCTCGACAAGTATCAAAGCGGCAATTATAGCTGTAATTAGACTGGAAATTAGGCCTAAAACTATTATTAGCAAAAAAACAAAAATACCTATAGGTAAACGCTCTGTGGCATATCCTACAAATTTCTTGATTTTGCCTACTGAAATCCTGAAAATAAATCCGGCTACCAGTACAGCACCAGTTATAAAATAAAGTAGATAGTTTTCAAATATGTGAAGCAGTAGACCACTAGAGAGTGTACCTGAAATTAATGTTGCTGCAATTCCCATAACAAGCAAAAAGTACTCCAGATTATGTTCTATGGGCTTAAATACAAAGGGTAGTATTAATATTAATGCTAGTACAATCAAAAGTCCGATAATCATTCAAATCCTCCCAAAATTCTTTTTATTTCATAAAATTAGCTAAAACTAGTACGACTCCAATTGCTACCACGACATAGCAAATTACCATTATAAGATGCTTTTTTATATTATTCATTAGAGACACCTCCTTTACACAAAACATAACTGGGAAACTTTCAAATATCCGGAAGTAATTTATGCTACGAGAATTGTATTTTTCAAAATGAGAACGCAAAAAAGGCGAAAAACTCGTAAGCATACGAGCTTCCCACCCCAGAAGCCTAAAACTCTTGAAAACGGAAGTTATCCGTTCAACCGAAAAGAACTTTATAAACTTATGGTTATTATAACATGGTGAAAAAGATTGCACAATATTTTTATGGAGCTGAGGAATAGAAACAAGAGGATTTATAGAAAATAAACTAATAAATGTCAGGTTTTTACTTAAAAAACCAGAAAGCCATTGATATATTTAACGGTGTAAAGTAAGCATTTTGAGGATATGAACTGATATAGGTGCATTTTAGCAGGTCGACTAATTAGTCGAACATGAGCTGCATGATTTGCTGAAGTACGTTGACTAAAATGCTAAGAAAATTTATAAAGAAATAAACAAGAGGTGCTGGAATAATATAAAATCCGTGCACCTCTTGTTATTAATGTTGCTGCGGCTGCTGTGAATTAGGATTTTGAAAACTTGCAGGCTGTGGGTTATCGGCATTAAAGAACTGATTGCCCGGAGTTGAAAGGTTAAAGTAAAGTTTTGAATCCTTTGTGATTCCCCAATCTTTAAGCGAGCCTGTATCCTGAATTTTGTTAAAGGCTTCTCTGAACATAGTGTTATGAGCTTCCTCACGGTTTAAAAGAAAATCTATGGTACGTCTTACACCTTTATCTGTTATCTGTCTGTAGAGATATTCATAAACTACCTTGGCACGTTGCTCTGCTGCAATGTTTGATAGAATATCAGCAGGAAGGTCTCCTGTTTCGTTGACATAAGCAGCTGTCCACAACTGTCCTGAAGCATTGCTTAGCATTGGTGTAAGTCCAGTTAAAACATGGGCTTCTATGTTACCAACAGTAGCATTTTTAGCATCAAGAACATGGCCGTTTAGTAAATTTATTGTTTGTGCAACCATTTCCATATGGCCCAATTCTTCTGCGGCGATATCCAGAAACAAGTCCTTTATCTCTGGATCCTTTATTCTGAAACTCTGTGAAAGATATTGCAAAGCGGCTTTGAGTTCACCCTGAGGGCCCCCCAACTGTTCCTGGAGCATTGCAGCATAGTTAGGATTTGGGCCATCTACCTGAACATCTTGTAAAAGTGCTTTATCATGTTTAAACATAATGTTATCTCCTTTTTTTTAATTATTTGGTATTAGAATTTGTAGTATTATATAAAATATTCTTCAATTATTTTATATAATATTAATTGTTTTCGTGGGTAAAGATAGTTTAATTAATAAACGATGATGATATGATTGAAAAAAGGTGGAGTTAAAAAGGACGATATGGTGAGAAGTTACAGTAACCAATCAAATTAAACTCACATATATTGGATTTATAAATATATATAAGTGAGTGATTTGCTTTGAGAATTCATGTTGTTAAACCAGGTGAAAGTATATATTCAATTGCGCAGCAATACAGGGTTTCACCGCAAAAAATAATATCTGATAATGAACTGACCAACCCGGGACAGCTGGTTATAGGACAAACTTTGGTTATATTGGAGGGAACCAGACGACATGTTGTAGCACCTGGTGAATCAGTTTATTCAATAGCAAGGTCCTATAAAATAAGTATTAATGAATTGCTGGCAGCCAATCCTCAGATTTCTGTCTCATCACAAATACAGCCTGGAATGGTTATTACAATACCTCCGGTAACCTATGATTACGGGCCTATGGAAGTTAACGGCTATGCTTTTCCTAATATTGATATGAATGTATTAAGAAAAACTTTGCCCAATCTGACTTACCTTAGTATTTTTAGTTATCAGGTAAGTCTTGACGGAAATCTTAAGTCCATACCCGATGAACCGCTTATTGAGGCTGCAAGAGCTGCTAGAGTAGCCCCGCTTATGGTTATAACAAACATAAAAGAAGGTGGAGGTTTTGACAGCGATATTGCACATTCAATACTTACAAACGAGACAGCACAGACAAATCTTATTAATAACGTTACCAGAATTTTAAGACAGAAGAATTATTTTGGTTTGGATATTGATTTTGAGTATATATATCCATATGACAGAGAGAGTTACAATAACTTCCTGAGACGGGTGGTAAGAACTCTTAGACCTCTTGGTTATACCATTACTACGGCACTAGCTCCTAAGATATCAGCTACTCAGCAGGGAAAATTGTATGAGGCTCATGATTATCCTGTTCACGGAGCATTGGTTGACCATGTTATACTTATGACTTACGAGTGGGGATTCACATATAGTGCACCAATGGCAGTATCTCCTATAACCGGGGTAAAACGTGTTCTTGATTATGCTGTAACAGTTATACCAAGAAGAAAGATATTCATGGGAATGTCGAATTACGGTTATGACTGGACATTACCATATACTCCGGGAACTGCTGCAAGAACTGTTACTAACGTAGGCGCAGTGGACCTTGCCAGAAGAGAAGGGGCTGAAATCCAGTTTGATGAAGTATCTCAGGCACCTTTCTTCTATTACTATGCAGATGACGGAAAGCAGCATGTAGTATGGTTTGAAGATGCCAGAAGTATATTTGCCAGACTGACTCTTGCTCATGAATACAGACTAGGTGGAGTAAGTTACTGGACAATAAACCGCTACTTCCCACAGAATTGGTTGGTTTTAAGCTCTATTTTTAATATAAGAAAGTTACTCTAATATATTTATAGTCTTTCTGCTGCTACTTATGAACATAGCGACTGCAGCCACACAATACGCATATTTATGCGGATTGTGTGGCTGCAGTCGCTTTATTTGTAGATTAATTTACGTCATATGTCAACGGGCTGTTGGGATATATCTTATGTAAACATTTGGTGTGTTTACTATTTAACAATTTGATTGATTATTCTTAATCAATTTGATAAAATAATGTAGAAATATGTAGAAATATGTAGAACAAATAAGGAAAATTTAGTAAGCAAAGAGGGGGAGCCAATTGAAAAGCAAAATACTTATTATTGGAGCAGGCTATGCGGGAATACTTACTGCTAAGAAACTGGCTAAGAAATTTAAGAAAAATGATGATGTTACCATTACTATAATTGATAAAAATCCATTTCATACAATGCTCACCGAGCTGCACGAGGTAGCTGCAAATCGTGTTGATGAAGATAGTATCAAAATCAGTTTGAGTAAGGTATTTGCAGGAAGAAAGGTTAATGTCGTACTGGATACCGTAGAATCCATTGATTTTGAAAATAATAAAGTTACCGGAAACTGCGGCACATATGAATATGAATATCTTGTACTGGCAGCAGGTTCAAAACCGACATATTTTGGTGTACCCGGTGCTGAAGAATTTTCCCATAAACTTTGGTCATTCGATGATGCTGTTAACTTAAGAGAACATATTCATAGCTGCTTCAGAAAGGCTGCTACAGAAACGAATCCTGAAAAGAAAAAGAGACTTCTGACTTTTCATGTGGTAGGAGCAGGCTTTACAGGAGTTGAAATGGTAGGAGAACTTGCAGAATATGTTCCTATCCTATGTGAAAAATATGAAATAGACAGAAAAGACGTAAGTATATACAACGTTGACGTATTAACACGTACAGTTCCAAACTTGCCTGAAAAGCTTTCAAATAAGGTAGAAAACCGCTTGAAGAAAATGGGCGTTACCATGATGCTTAATAATGGCGTTGTAGGAGTCGGAGAGGACTTTATTGAAACAAAAAATGGGGACAAGGTTACAAGACATGCTGCTGGAACAGTTATATGGGCGGCGGGTATAGAAAGCTCAGATATTACAAACGAGGCTGCAAAAACTCTTCAATCTGCTGCAAGAGGTCGTATAAAGCTTGACTCATACCTGCGTTCACTTGATAACGACCATGTATACGTAGTTGGAGACAATATGCTCTATACAGCTGAAGGAGAGGAAAGACCTGTTCCCCAGATGGTAGAGAACTGTGAGCAAAGTGCAGCAGTTGCAGCAAAGAACATTTACAGTGCAATAACAGGTAAAGGCGAAATGACAGTTTACAAGCCTTCCTTCCATGGAATGATGGTATGTATAGGTGGAAGGTATGGTGTAGCAAGAGTTGGATTTCCGAATTTTATGTTCAATTTACCGTCCTTTCTTGCAATGTTTGCAAAACATTTTATAAATATTATTTATTTTATACAGGTACTTGGCTGGAACAAAATATTCAGCTATGTAAAACATGAATTCTTTACTATAAGAAATTGCAGAAGCTTTGTTGGGGGACATTTCTCTAACAGAACTCCAAGCTTTTTGCTTGTGGCTCTCAGAATATGGCTTGGAGCAGTTTGGCTCTTTGAAGGTGTTATGAAGATTGTTGAGGGGTGGTTTGATAAGCCTCATTTGAAAGCATTCTTTGGAGGAGCTAATGGATGGTATGACAGTATTTTAAAGGGTGCGGTAGAAGGGACAAGTGGTGCAACTGGTGAATCAGCAAAGGCAGTTGCAGAAGCAGTTTCCTCGGCGACAGTCGCAGGAGGCGGAGAAGCAGTAACAGAAGGAATTAGTAAGATAGGAACTACAATAATTAACTTCGATTTCTTAAGCCTGTTTCGTATTATATTTGTTAGCGGTAAGGAACTTGCAGAGTCTGCATTGAGTGATTTTGCATTTAGACTTGATATACCTTTAATGAATACTTTTGTTAATAAAGTTATACTTGCAAATGATTCTATTCAAATGTTTATGCAGATTTCAATAGTAATAGCTGAAATCTTAATAGGTCTTGCGTTGATAGGTGGCTTGTTCACCACACCGGCTTCAGCAGTATCACTTATATTGCAGTTTATGTTTGTGTGTACAACAGGCTTGTATTTAGGAACCTTCTGGATGATTTTTGCTGGAATTGCCGTATTAATTGGTGCTGGAAGAACCTTCGGACTTGATTATTATGTAATGCCGTTTTTGAAAAGACAGTGGAAAAAGCTGCCTATCGTAAAAAAATGGTATATATATAACGATTAATGTTAAGTATGTTTAAAAACATTATCTGCTAATAAGGGGGTGACATGGTGATTGGCAGATTCTTGAACTATGTTGAAATAAAGACTAAGATAACCAGTACATTTGCATTTCTTATTACAATGGCTTATTTATTCTATATAGGAAGTCCTGTTGACTGGCGGCTTACGTTGATATTTTTTGCATCAATGTTCATATTTGATATGACTACTACTGCAATAAATAACTATATAGATTCAAAGACCAATCATCAGTCACTTGGATTTAAAAGAAAAATTGCTCTGGCTATAATATTTGTCATGCTGGGTATAAGTACTGCACTGGGGTTATATCTTGCGTATCTCAGCGATGTGGTAGTACTGCTTATAGGCGCTGTTTGCTTCATGTGTGGTATTCTGTATACTTTCGGGCCTATACCAATATCAAGGCAGCCTTTGGGAGAGATTTTTTCAGGCTTATTTTATGGTTTGCTTATACCTTTTATACTTCTGTATATTAACCTTCCTGAGGATACTCTTTTGAAACTAAGCTTGAACTTTACAGCTATAAATCTGCAATTAAACATTATGCCTTTATTTACAGTAGTGCTGCTTTCAGTACCACCAGTATGTACTACAGCAAATATAATGCTGGCAAATAATATATGTGACCTTGAAAGGGATATTACGGTAAAGAGATTTACACTGCCCTACTATTTGGGTAAAAGAAAATCAGTTTATCTGTTTGCTGGGTTATATTATTTGGGGTATCTGGATATCATACTCATGGTTGTGCTAGGCAAGTTACCCTGGGTATGCCTACTTTCACTAGCAACTGTATATCCGGTACAGAAAAACATCAACCAGTTTTTCAAGGTACAGGATAAAGCAAAAACCTTTATTGTTTCCATAAAAAATTATGTACTTATAATGGGTGCTCTATCATTGATGATTTTTATAGGAGGATTGTCATTCTAAGGGTAATAAAGGAGTTAATATGAAATTTGCTAAAAAGTCCGACATCTTAGTAATATTAATAATTCTAATATCCGGAGGAGTCTTGTGGGCTGTGTATAACAACTCCTTTTCAAAAAAAACAGCAAAAGCAGAAATATATTATAAATCTCAACTAATTGAAACCATTGATTTGGATAAGGGCAAGGATAAAACCTTCAGTATACCCCAGAGTGACCATGTAGTATTTCATCTTACAGCCGATGGCAGGATACGCTTTGAAGATTCGGACTGCCCAGATAAGATTTGCATAAAGACAGGGTGGCTTGACAAAGTGGGGCAGACTGCTGCATGCCTTCCCAATGAGGTTTTTCTTAAAATAGTACCCAAAAATAACAACCGCAGTGATGATGATATAGATATGATAATAGGAAAATAGAAAGGTCAATTGCTAATGAACAATTCAAGGAACAGTATGACAAAAACTAAACAACTGGTTCTTACTGCACTACTTTTTGCTGTTGCCTTGGTACTTTCTGTAGTTGAGAATTCATTTCCGCCCATATCCGCGGGAATTCCCGGTATAAAGCTGGGACTATCAAACATTGCTGTTATGTTTGCATTATTCTTTCTATACAAAAGACAAGCTTTTACAATTGCTATTTTAAAGGCACTGTTTGTATTGTCTACAAGAGGCCCCATAGCTGGCTTACTTAGTTTTGGCGGAGGAGTTTTGTCCATATTTATAATGGCACTGCTGGTATTTGTTTTTAAGGATAGAGTTTCTTATCTGATTCTAAGTATATTTGGCTCAGTATCTCATAATGTGGGTCAGTTTATTATAATATCAATTCTATATACAAACATGTATCTTTGGGTTTATCTGCCTGTGCTTTTAGTTGCAGGAGTAATCGCAGGGATAGCAACGTCTACCTTACTTAGGTTTATTTTGCCGGCTCTTAAAAAGCTGGTTTAAATAAAAACATATACAATTATATAGGAGGACTACTTATGAAAAAAATTATTTCGCTAGTAATGAGTTCTGTTCTGGCAATATCACTGCTTGCTGGCTGTGGCTCATCATCCGAAACAAGTAATTCAACAAATTCCGCTACATCTACTTCCGCAAGCAGTTCAACTGCAGCTGTAAGCAGTGAAGCAAATGGAGATGCAGTTAAAACAGGACTTGCTGTTATTTCTTCAATAGCAAAATCCACAGATGCAGGAAAAGAAGACGGTGTTGCACAGGTTGATTCAACTGTTGTTGCAGTTACAGTGGATAAAGATGGAAAAATAGTTAAGTGTGCAATTGATGCAGCACAAACAAAGATTAATTTTTCAGCAGCAGGTAAAATTACTACTGATTTGAAAAAAGAATTCAAGTCAAAGCAGGAATTGAAAACTGATTATGGTATGAATAAAGCATCCAAAATAGGAAAAGAATGGAATGAACAGGCAGACGCTTTTGCAAACTATGTTGTAGGCAAAACAGTTGCTGAAATAAAGGGAATAGCTGTAAATGAAGAAGGTGTTCCATCAGATAAAGAACTTTCCGCTTCAGTTTCAATACACATTGCAGACTTCACTGCCGCAATTGAAAAGGCTGTTAACAATGCCAAAGATCTTGGTGCAAAAGCTGGAGACAAGCTTGGCCTTGGTGTTACTACAAGCATAAGCAAGTCAACTGATGCAGGCGAAAAAGACGGAGTAGCACAGGCTTACTCAAACTACACAGCTACAACTTTTGATGTAAACGGTAAAGTAACAAGTTGTGTTATTGATGCTTCACAGTCAAACGTAAACTTCTCAAAGGATGGAAAAATTACTTCAGATTTGAAAGCTCCTTTAAAGACTAAAATAGAACTTGGTGCTGATTATGGTCTTGCTAAGGCTTCAAAAATCAAAAAAGAATGGTTTGAGCAAACTGAAGCTCTTGCAAAATATGTTACAGGAAAAACAGTTGATGAAATTAAAGGTATTGCTGTAAATGAAGAAGGAGTACCATCACAGGCTGAATTAACAAGCTCTGTAACAATCCACATTGGCGATTATCAGGCTGTTATAGCTAAGGCAGCTGCTAATGCTAAATAATTGATTGAATTAAAACGAACTATCCACAAATAATATAAAAGTAAAGTAAATTACTGCTTAAATCGGGGTTGTCACAAAAAGAGTTTTTTCTTAACTTGTACGAGAGTATAAATTGTATCAATGGAAGCTTGGTTAAAGATATTTGCAATTGTTTGTAGGCGAACGCAGATATTTTACCGTAAAACTTACACGATGTAGGTTTTAGCGAACAATGAATCAAGGATGATGAATGTGAGCGACGGCAAAATATCCTAAGATGAGCCTCTAGAAACTCTTGCAAATATCTTGTAAGCAATCATTGATATAATGTTATACGGGAGTATGGTGGTAAACAGAAAAACTTTGTGTTTGTAACAGCCCCGTTTAAGCATAATTTTTGTAATAAAAAAAGCGCCGGATGGCTTACGGAGGCTAATATAAAATGAAAAAGTTAAAAAAACTAATAGCCATAATAATTATACTGACATTTTCCATAAATCTTGCAGCATGCGGAGATAAAAAGAAAACCAGATATGAGGCAGAATTTCTTGTGTTGTTTGATACCGTAACAAAAATTGTTGCCTATACTGAAACCAAAGAAGAATTCACAGAGTATTCTCAGCTCATATATGATAACCTAAAAGAATATCATGAATTATATGATATATACCATGATTATCCCGGAAAAAACAATATTAAGACTATTAACGACAATGCAGGAAAAAAGCCTGTAAAGGTAGACAAAAGGATAATAGACCTGCTGCTTTTTTCAAAGGAATGGTATAAAAAAACTGACAGTAAAGTGAACATTGCATTCGGTGCTGTTTTAAAAGTATGGCATAATTACCGTACGGAAGGTTTGGAAGACGAAGAGAATGCTAAAATACCTCCAATAGATATATTAAAGAAAGCATCACAACACACGGATATAAATAAAGTTAAAATAGATGAAAAAAACTCTACAGTTTTTCTGGAAGACCCTGAAATGAGTCTGGATGTGGGAGCTGTTGGGAAAGGATACGCAACAGAGCAGGTTAGCCGCATTGCAGAGGAAAAAGGCTTTAAATCAGGGCTTATAAGCGTAGGCGGAAATATACGTTCAATTGGAACCAAGGGCGTTGACAACCAGCTGTGGAATCTGGGAATTCAAAATCCTGACTCCAAAAGCGAGAACTCAACTTTAAAACTAATTTACGTAGAAGATAAATCAGTTGTTTCAAGCGGAGATTATGAGAGATACTATACCGTAAACGGTAAAAGATATCATCATATTATAGACCCCATTACACTATTTCCATCTGAGCATTTTTCAGCAGTTACTATAGTTACCCATAATTCAGGCATGGCTGATGTATTATCTACTGCCATTTTCAATATGCCTTTTGAACAGGGGAAGAAATTGATTGATTCTTTGCCTGATACGGAGGCTCTGTGGGTTGCGAAAGACGGTAAAATAAAGTACAGCAATGATTTTAGTAAATATTTAAATAAATAGGATATCGCATAAGTTCCACCTTTTAGTTATAATAAGTTAGTGTGCAATAATGCATAATAACTTAATATAAAAAGGAGGCCTGACCCCCTATGAGCAATCAAAGCAATAATTGGAAGAAGAATATAATATTGTTTCTGACAAGTCAGACCATATCTTTATTGGGCTCATCTTTGGTTCAATATGCCATTATATGGTATATAACCATGAGTACACAGTCTGGTGTAATGATGACCATTTCCATTATATGTGGTTTTGTACCTACGTTTTTCCTTTCACCCTTTGCTGGTGTATGGGCAGACAGATATAACCGCAAAGTACTTATAATGGTATCTGATAGTATAATAGCACTGGCCACGCTTATTATGGCAATTTTATTTATGACCGGATACGACAGTATGTGGATGCTTTTTGCAGTACTTGCAATAAGGGCACTGGGAACTGCAGTTCAGACACCTACGGTAGGTGCTTATATACCTCAAATTGTGCCTCAGGAAAACCTCACAAAAGTAAATGGAATAAACGGCAGCATACAAGCATTGGTTATGCTTGCATCACCAATGATAAGTGGTGCATTAATGAGTGTTACAACAATAACTTTAATTTTCTTCATAGATGTAATTACAGCAGTTATTGGGATTATGGTTCTTCTGCTGTTTGTGCATGTTCCTGTACATTCTAAAGCTGTTAATAATCAATCCAAAGGTTACTTTAAAGATTTTCATGAAGGGCTAATATACACAAAAAACCACAGATATTTGAGAACGTTTTTTGTATTTGTAGCATTGTTTTTATTTTTAGCAGCACCGGCATCATTCTTGACACCCCTTCAGGTAACAAGGACTTTTGGAAACGATGTGTGGAGGCTTACAGCAATAGAAATTGTATTTTCTGCAGGTATGACCCTAGGAGGGATTGTAATGACATCATGGGGCGGCTTTAAAAATAGAGCCTACACCATGGCGATATCTACACTGGTAACGGGTATCTGTACCTTTGTCCTTGGAATAGTACCAGTCTTCTGGATATATCTTGTATTTATGGGTATTATAGGCGTTTCGTTGCCGATTTTTAATATTCCATCGACTGTATTGCTACAGGAAAAGGTTGAAGAGGAATATATGGGAAGGGTATTTGGAGTACTGTCCATGATAACCAGCTCAACGATGCCTATAGGTATGCTTGTGTTTGGCCCTATGGCAGATTATATAAGAATAGAATGGCTGCTGAGAGTTACGGGGCTGCTTATTGTGATTATTGGGATTGCACTATATTTAAACAAGATTCTTGTAGAAGCGGGAAAGCCAAGTACACAGATTTAAATAAAGCAATTTGGTAGGGGCTTGTAAGTTAATGTTTACTTACAAGCCCCTAAAATATAAGGTTATTTAAATATAAATTTTTCATATTACCCTTTCCTAATTCATGTTACATTGAGTGATAAAGAGAACATATAAATAGTTGAAGATTGTAGCTGTTTGATTGTATAATATTTAACAGTGAACTGGAAAGAAGGCGGTTAATTGGTAAATTTAAACAACCCGTTTATATCATTGAGGCATATAAATTTTAGGTATTATTGGTTCGGAATGTGTGTTTCACAAATTGGAACATGGATGCAGAATATAGCTCAGCCTCTACTTGCATATAAACTGACGGATTCTCCTTTTTTGCTGGGGTTGGTAGGGGCACTTCAATTTTTACCTGTTCTGCTGTTTTCCTTGTTTGCTGGTGTTATAATTGATAGATTTTCTAAGAAGATAATTCTTATAATTACTCAATCAGCATCAATGTTAATAACACTCGTTCTTGCAATTTTAGCCTCTACAGGGGAAATAAGGTATTGGCATTTGATAGTAATGGCTACAGCCCTTGGAATGGCAAATACGTTGGATATGCCTGCAAGGCAATCTTTTGTAATTGAATTGGTTGGAAAAGAAGACCTGATGAACGCAATTGCCCTGAATTCCACTGTTTTTAACATTTCAAGAATTATTGGGCCTGCTATAGCAGGTATTTTAATGGAATACTCAGGCGTAGCTTTTTGCTTCTTTGCAAATGCAGTTAGCTTTGGAGCTGTGCTAATAAGCCTGTTTTTTATAAAGCCATTAAAGATAGAAAATGAGGCAGTTGAAAAGGGTAAAACTATATTACAAAATATTGGAGAAGGACTTAAATATATATTAAAAAGTGAAATTCTTTTCTCTACAATAATAATCATGACTATAGTCGGTACATTTGCCCCCAACTTTAGCGTTCTGGTACCTGTATTTACGTCAAAGATTCTTCATATGGGAGAAGCAGGATTCGGGTATCTTATGTCTTTTATGGGGGCTGGTTCACTGTTTGGTGCTGTTTACGTTGCATCTTTGAGCAGGTCAGGCCCCAAAAGGTTTATACTTCGTGTAGTTCCGTTTGTGGTTGGTTTACTGCTGATTTTAATTGCATTTACGGATAAATTCATACTTACAGGTCTGGCTCTTGCTGTGACAGGTTTTTTCTTTGTTATGTTTAGCTCAAGTTCCAACTCTGCATTACAGCTTAATACTGATAATGAATACAGGGGAAGAGTAATGAGTGTTTACACCTTGGTTTTTGCAGGGTCAACACCAATCGGAAATTTATTTGCAGGAGCAATGACAGAAGCATTTAGCGCCAGAATGGGGTTTGTTTCTTGCGGTGCAGCTATAGTCATATTAATGATTCCTATAATTATGTTATTGAAAGGAGCAAAGCTCTTTGTAAAACAATAACGCTAATTATAACAATTTTAATTTTTCTTAAGTCTTGTACAATTGTATCTGCAGATTTCCAATATGTTTGGGAATGTTGAGTGTTTTTTGCTTCAGCGTGTATAGTTTAAGATTGGTTAGGAATATTTACAAGTATAACGTATTATATTGACAATACTCCTTTAAATATGGTATTGTCTGCTTTTAGAAAAAAATTTTTGACTCTTACCTTTGTGAAGTACCTTGAAATTTTCAAGAATAATCCGTTAGTTAGGTAGAGAACAAATTGTTATATGGAAAGGAAGAGGGCCATGAATAAAGCAGAGCTTTTAGGCAGATGGACAAAAGAAAAGTCCGAAGAACTTTATGGAATTAAAAACTGGGGAGCCGGCTATTTTTCTATATCTGACAATGGAGAGGTGTTGGTGAATCCTTATAAAGATAACGGCCCTGCGGCTGTAAGCTTGATGGATATAATATCGGGGGTTCGGGAACGTGGATTGGACATGCCTGTACTTTTGCGTTTTGAAAATTTGCTGGACTCACAGATTTCATTTTTAAATAATTCATTTAGTGAAGCAATGCACAAGCTTAACTATAAAGGTGAGTACCGCGGTGTTTACCCTATAAAGGTAAATCAGCAGCAGCAGGTAGTAGAGGAAGTAACAAGGTTCGGACAGAGATATCACCACGGACTTGAAGTGGGTAGTAAGGCTGAACTTGTTGCAGCACTTTCAGTAATGAAAGATAAAGAAGCCTGTCTTATATGTAATGGTTACAAAGATGAAGAATTTATAGATTTGGGCCTTTATGCAGTAAAAATGGGCTTTAAGTGCTTTTTTGTAATAGAAATACCCGGGGAACTGGATATTGTTCTTGAACGTTCAAGAGCATTGGGAGTAAAACCTAATATTGGTATACGCATAAAGCTCTCGGCAAAAGCTGGGGGACACTGGACTGAATCCGGTGGGGACAGAAGTATATTCGGCTTGAATATGTCCCAAGTAATTTCTATGGTTGATACTTTGAAAGCAGAGGGAATGCTTGAATCTCTTAAATTATTGCACTATCATTTGGGCTCACAGATACCGAATATCAGGGATATTCGTTCGGCAGTTCTGGAAGCAGCTCGTGTTTATGCTGAGCTCGTAAAAGAAGGTGCGCCAATGGGATACCTTGATTTGGGTGGTGGATTGGCAGTAGACTATGACGGTTCAAATACAAATTACACTAACAGCCGAAACTACTCCGTTGAGGAATACTGCATGGATATTGTAGAGGCTGTTATGACTACTCTTGATTCAAGTGACGTACCTCACCCTGTAATTGTTACAGAATCAGGGCGTACAACAGTTGCATATCATTCAGTGCTTATATTCAATGTACTGGATACTGAAAAATTTGAAGAACATGATATACCGGACAAGCTTGACGAAAATACGTCAGAGCAGATAAAAAACCTATTTGATGTAAATAAGAATATAACCCTTAAAAATATTCAGGAGTGCTATAACGATGCCCTATACTACAGAGATGAAATTCGTGACATGTTCAAGCATGGACGTATTAGCCTCCGTGAGCGTGCATTTTCCGAAAGAATATTTTGGAATACCATAAACCAGATAGCAAAGGAAAAGCAAAAGTTGAAAAATGCTCCCCCTGACTTGGAGGATATAGAAAGTGCAATTGCTGATATTTATTATTGTAATTTTTCGCTATTTCAGTCAATACCTGACAGCTGGGCTATAGATCAGCTTTTCCCCATAATGCCTTTGCACAGATTGCTTGAATTGCCAAAAAGAAATGCAGTAATAGCAGATATAACTTGCGACTGTGACGGAAAAATAGATCATTTTATCGATTTACACGATGTAAGGAGTACACTGCCGTTGCACGAGTTTAAAAGTGACCAAGATTATTACCTTGGAGTTTTTTTGGTGGGTGCATATCAGGAGACACTTGGGGACCTTCACAATTTATTTGGAGATACAAATATTGTTAGCGTAAAGATAAACGGTGACGGTACCTATGACCTTGTTAAAGAGATTCATGGTGATAGTGTTTCGGATGTTCTTTCATATGTAGAATTTGATCCAAAAGACATGCTGGTAAGCTTCCGTGAAAAAGCTGAGCAGGCAATTCATGAAGGATTAATAAGTGCAAGTGAAAGACCTGAAATAATGCGTGCATATGACAATGGGCTGAGAGGATACACCTATTACGAAAGATAAAAAAGTGGTATAACGTAAGATTGAACTGTAAAAAGGTTTGAGGCAAATGGGATTAAAAGTCTTAAAATGCCTGAACCTTTTTATTTGTACCAGAAAAAATTATAGCAGACCATTTTTTAACACAAAAACCCCTACTTCCCAAGATCCTCCCAGTGTTCATATGCTTCATAGAGTTCTGTAAAGGCTCCCGCTTTGTCTTTTGCAAGTATTGAACCGCGTAGTCGTGCCAGATTAATACTGAATGCATTAATTTCATCACGTTCTGAGCTGAACTGAACCATTCTGACAATTTTCTTCCATACTTCAGATAAATGATTAGTATCTTGGACGGCTTTATCCCAATCATCCATTTGGATGTCATTAATAACGGCATTTATTGATTCAGATATACTGTCATTCTTTCCAAGGGATCTTTTTAAAAAAATATCGCTTTCCATTACAAAAATAAATAAAATCAGTGTAATTATAGGAATGGTTATAACCAGAAATTTTCTCATTTGATTCACTCCGTTAATATGGTCCTTTATAATCACCAATGTCAGTGATTTTAGTCATGTGGTCATGGTACAAATCAATATAAAGAGAACCAGATGGGTCAAGGGTTGCAATAAAAACATCCGAAATATTTGAAATTCCCTGCTTTTTTAGCTCATTTAGAAGCCAGGTTTTATCCTTACCCAGTTGCTTTAGATTTTCTTCTATTAATATTCCGTCATAAATCAGTTCACTGCTTATGCCTGTTTGTTTTTTCTGAATATTCATGTCTTTTGGTGTAAGGTTCTGAAATTCGGGCTTTTTAAGAACAGATAACCGACCATTTGGCTCAATTATTGCAAAATCAACCTCATTCAAATCAAATATATCCTTGTTTCTAAGTAACTCAGTAATATCTGAAACCCTGAACCTCATTTTTTTCAAAGTTTTCTCCATTATTTTGCCATTCATAATTACTATAGTAGGCTCATCTTCTAAATATTTGGCTATATATCTCCATTTCAAAGTTATATATTCTAACAAGAACCCCAAAGCTGCCCATACCAGTAATCCTATCCAATGAGGCCATGAACGGCTGGAAAGGTCTGTTGATAATGTTGCCGCAATGGAGCCAATTGTTATTCCCAATATATAATCAAAAAATGTTAGTTGGCTTAACTGCTCCTTGCCTAATATTCTGGTAAATATCAGAAGAGAAAAAAAGCTAATAATAGATCTGACACACACTACCAGTCCTTCATTCAATTCAATTCCTCCCGATAACCGATAATAAGTTATTATTCTGTTGTAAATATTTTTTATGCAGTTAAAGGAGAATAATAAGTGTGGCGGAGTTGGATTCATAATGGAATGTAACTGATTATAGAAAGATGATTTAGAAAAGTATTTTAATAACTATTGTTTTACAATTAAATATGGTGGTATAATATTACATTATACCACTGAATTTACATGTGGAGGTTCCAAATGAATGTTAAATATGGTATTATAGGGTTAGGTGGTATAGCTCAGGTATTTGCCGGAGCATTAAATGCCGTTTCGGATACTGAACTGTTGGCTGTAGCTTCCGGCAGCAGAGAAAGAGCAGAAGCTTTTTCGAAAAAATTCAATGCATCAAAAATATATGACAGTTACACTGAACTAATACATGATAAGGAAGTAAATGTCGTATACGTCGCACTTACGCACAATTTTCATTATGATTTAGTTAAAATGTGTCTTGAAAACGGTAAGGCAGTTTTATGTGAAAAACCTCTTACTACAAATAAAAAAGATACGGAAGAGCTGATTGCTCTTGCAAGAAAAAATAGAGTGCTTTTAATGGAAGCCATGTGGACTCGCTGTCTGCCTTCCTTTCAAAAAGCAAAAGAATGGGTAGCTTCAGGTAGAATTGGCGATGTTAAGTTGATAGATGCAAAATTCTGTTTCAACGCACCTTACGATCCTAAACACAGACTGTTTAATCCCAAACTGGCAGGCGGCAGCTTATATGATACCGGGGTATATGTTATAGAATTTACCACAGGAATTCTTGGAGAAAAGCCGGAAAAGGTCAGTGGATTTGCAACATTAGCAGAAACAGGTGTAGATGATTTTGCAGTAATAAATATGAGCTTTAAATCGGGTGCACTGGCCATGTTAAGCTGTGGAACGCGGGCTCACGTGAACAGAGATGCAGGAATTTACGGGACGAATGGAAGAATTGTAGTATATGAGTTTTTCAGTTCAAAGAAATGTGAGCTTTATGACAATAACAATAATCTGATTGAATCTTTTGAAGATGATTGCCAGGAAGGTTTTGTTTATCAAATAAGGCATTTTAATAATTTATTTAATAAAGGCAAGCTTGAAAGTGATATAATTCCTCTTGAAGATACTGCAAATTGTGCCGATGTATTTGATAAGCTGATAAAGCAGTGGGGAATTGAAGAAAACTTATAAAATACGATGAGGAATATATTATCAATAAAACTAAAAAATGTTATTTGAATAAATGGCTTTTACAATTCTTTATGACATCAGCGATGCCGGATGTCCTCTCTAATGACAGTAGTACTCCGGGAGAATATGTAAGAGCCAATAATGAAAGAAAGGTTGTTATTACAAAAGATAGTACTTAAATAGTTCTTCAATTAGCCCATAATAAGATGTATGTAAATGGGGTAAAGACAATGAGTGATGCACCTACATGTTAAGTAGACAGAAGAACTGTTGTACCAATTAAATTTATTGTTGAGAATATGGAATTATTTGCAAATGGAATAGTGATTCACAAGTAGTTGAGATTGAAAATCCTACTCCAATTGTATCGGCAGAGCCGACAATTACATCTGTGGAACTGACAACTATACCGACAGAGCCAACAATGACTCCGGCAGCACAGTAAAACAATCACATCAAAACGGATTGTTCTCTGTTATATTAAGGGGGAGATATATTAATTGGATATACGACAATTATATAACGAGATGGAGACATTGAGAGAAAAACTGAATCTAGAGATGGAAGATTGCCTTGAAAATGGAGGCATGAGTCTGGAAGTTTTAGATTTGAGTAAAAAACTTGATGAATTAATAGTAGCATATATGAGGCTGGAGAAGTCGGAACCCAAAACAGAGAGTAATGAAGTTGCCTGATATAATAACAAATAGCATGTAAATAAACGGAACTTGTATGAATAGATTTTTCTATTAGCAAGTTCCGTTTTGTTTATAAAAAAACTATTGTATTTTTTATACCAGTTATTTCTATTTGTGTTTAAAATAATCTGTCGTTATAAATGGGGTATTAGCTTTGCCTTTTATTCCACTTCCTCTCTTTTCGAGTAGTTTATGAGTAATAATTGCAATACTACCAGATTATGGGTATGAAATGGTACAACTATATTTTCATATCATAATTAATATAAGTGGAGGTCAGCTTACCCAGACTGAGGACGCAGAAGAATACTTGGAACAGGCAGTTAGACTTTGCCGGGATAAAGGAGTACTATTGGTTGCAGCCGCCGGAAATGATGGATGTGATTGCATTCATATACCCGCCTCCATGCAGTCAGTTCTGGCTGTTGCGCAATGGATAAAAATGGTAATCCGCTTCCATCAAGTAATTGGGGAGCAGCGTATGGACGACAGGGTATCCTTGCACCTGGAGAAGATATACCTGGTGCGTTGCCTGGGGGCGGAACAGGCAATAAAACTGGCACAAGCTTTTCCACACCCATTGTTACCGGAGTAATCGGACTCATGCTAAGCATAGCTGAAAAAAAAGGCGTTGCCCTGGACCCATATATGATAAAAGAAATTCTTCTCAAAACAGCTAGCCGGTGTGAGGATGTCCAGAGTGGTGATTGCAAAAAAATGTTAGCCGGAAAGTTGAATATTGCAAGTGCCTTGGAGCTGTTGAATCAAGTAATTGAAAGTCAAAACAAGATTCCTAAAAATGATTTCAAATATAATAAAATGAAAGGAATTATTAAAAGTATGGAAAACATAAAAAATATGGAAAACAATGAGAACCAGTTATTAACTGCTTCAATGTCAATTCAGGAGGAAAAAGTCGAAGCTGCTGGATTGCCTGACATTGAAACTACAAATCCTCAGGAAGTTCAAAACATGCTACATGAGAGCAATAGAAGTTGTGTGCATTTTTAAATGCACGCAGCTGCTTATCCTATGTATAGGGTAGTCACCCAAATGCGAGAAGTTTGCTTTTTATACTTTAGAACTTCATCTGATTGGGAGGGGATGCATATTGAATACATAAAAATGCCTGTACGTTTAATAATAGTCACATCCGGGTTAAAAGGAGGGGGTTGGGTGAAACATCTCCAATACATAAATGAAGTTCTTAGTTCATGGAAAAAGTGCATGAAAATAGGACTTCCCAATAATATTTTATTTCCTGTTTTGTCTCTGAATCAAAAAGACAAGGAAAAACTTCTGGTCAGAAACTCATTGCTGATTTCAGTATTTGAAGATTGTACAAACATATTTAAAGGCATGCTTCCGGTAGAGTCCATTTTTATACTGACAGATTCTCATGGAACTATACTAAAAAAAAATAAACCATTGTGGGAAAGCAAGTTTTCCGTTTCTTACTGAAGGAATATCATTTTTAGAGGAAAGCATGGGCACAAATTCCGTAGCTATGTCAATAAACCTGAACAAACCAGTATACTCAATTCCTAAGCACCACTACTGTTCATTTCTTAATAAGACTTACCTTTTCTGCAAGCCCATGTTTCTTCATGAGAATACCACTGCCTATCTTGTTCTTGCCAATGAAAACAAACCCATTTCAAAAGAGCTGTTTGCATTGACGGAGCTTCTTTGCTCTCATATATGCAGTGTCTACAAACAAATCAAAAAAGAAAATACAATATGCAAAAATCAGAAAATAAGGTTAAGTCAGAAAGAAATGTCGATTCTGTTACTTATGGCAGGAGGAAAACCTGACAAGGCTATTGCATTAGAAATGAACCGCTGTATTGATACCATAAAGTTTCATAAAAAGAATATATTCCGCAAGCTCAATGCCAGTTGTACCATTGAGGCTGTTATTAAAGCATTTAAGGAAAATATCATTACGCTAGATCAGATAGATGTTTAGATTATTTGAAATTGTCATATAAAGGATAGAAAATTAATGATAATCACATAATATATTCATATGCGTATAAATTATATTGATTTTTGGTATTATTTTCTGTATAATCACCGTGAAGTAATTAAGATATATGTAATCAGGAGGTATTGATGATATGGGAAAGGCTTTGATAATTGGTGCGGGCGGTGTAGCAAACGTTGTTATCCATAAATGCTGTCAGAATCCCGATGTATTTGAAGAAATATGTATAGCCAGCAGAACTTTGGAAAAATGTGAGGCTATAAAAAATAAATTGGCAGGTAGCAAAACTAAAATTCAAACAGCACAGGTAGATGCTGATAATACTGATATGCTAATCGACCTTATCAATAAATTCAGGCCGGACATTGTTATAAATGTAGCACTTCCATATCAGGATTTGACTATAATGGATGCGTGTCTTGCAACAGGTGTGGATTACCTTGATACTGCAAACTATGAGCCGCCTGAGATACCAAAGTTTGAATATAAATGGCAATGGGCTTACAGGGACAAATTTGAAAAGGCAGGAATAACCGCACTTTTGGGAAGTGGATTTGACCCAGGTGTAACAAGCGTTTTCTGTGCATATGCTCAGAAACATTATTTTGATGAGATACATTATATAGATATAGTGGATGCAAATGCTGGAGACCACGGATATCCCTTTGCTACAAATTTTAATCCTGAAATAAACATACGTGAAATAACTGCAAAGGGAAGTTATTGGGAAAATGGTCATTGGGTTGAAACAGAACCCCTTGAATTAAAAAGGGTTTACAATCTTCCGGAAATTGGACCAAAGGATATCTATTTATTACACCACGAGGAGATTGAGTCTTTGGCAATCAATATAAAGGGTGTAAAAAGAATTAGGTTCTGGATGACTTTTTCCGAGAAATACCTTACACATTTAAGGGTACTTGAAAATGTAGGTATGACATCCATAGAACCAATTGATTTTGAAGGCCAAAAGATTATTCCTCTGCAGTTCCTGAAAGCTGTACTTCCAGACCCGGCTTCACTTGGACCAAGAACTAAAGGAAAAACAAATATCGGATGTATTATACAAGGTATTAAAGACGGAAAGCCAAGAACCTATTATGTTTATAACGTATGTGTGCATGAAGAATGTTATGCGGAAGTAGGTTCACAGGCAATTTCCTATACAACAGGAGTTCCTGCAATGATAGGTGCAATGATGCTACTCAAGGGAATTTGGAAAGGACCGGGTGTTTTCAATATAGAGGAATTTGATCCTGATCCCTTTATGGAAGAACTGAACAGGTGCGGACTTCCTTGGAAAGAGAGCTTTGCACCAGAACTTATAGATTAATAAGGTACTTTAAGGGGCCGCTGCCAAATGTCAAAACTACGGATATAGTTAGGGCTGGTGGCGGCTGATTAACTTTTTTAAATAAATTGGGCTCATGGAGGCTAAAATAAATTGATTAATAACTTAGATATTGATATAAAAAGCTTACCGACGCCATGTTATATAGTTGATGAGCGTCTTCTTGTAAAAAATCTTGAAATTTTGGATTCAGTTCAAAAACGTACAGGCTGCAAAATACTTCTGGCACAAAAGGGTTTTTCAATGCATTCAGTATATCCTCTGATTGGAAAATATTTGGCAGGGGTTACCTCAAGTTCTTTGTTTGAGGCAAGACTGGGCTATGAGAAAATGGGAAAAGAAGTTCATATCTACGCTCCTGCATATATAGAAGAAGAGTTTGATGAAATAATGAAATACTGTGACCATATAGTATTCAATTCATTTCACCAATGGATTAAATATAAGGACAAGGTTAAAGCATCAACTAAAAAAATTGGCTGCGGAATTCGTATAAATCCAGAGTATTCTGAATTGGAGCATCCAATATATGACCCCTGCTATAAATTCTCAAGATTGGGAGTGACTCTTTCCAACTTCAAACCTGAAGAACTGGAAGGTATTGAAGGACTCCATTTCCATACAATGTGTGAGCAAAATTCAGATACACTAGAGAGAACAATTAAAGTAGTTGATGAAAAATTCGGACGCTATATAAAGGATATGAAATGGTTGAATTTTGGGGGAGGCCACCATATAACCAGACCTGATTATGACATAGAAACACTTGTGCGTTCAATTAAATACTTTCAGGATAAGTACGGAGTTGACGTATATCTGGAACCCGGCGAAGCAGTTGCATTAAATACTGGCTATCTTGTAGCAAAAGTACTTGATACAGTAGAAAACGGAATGAATATTGCAATATTGGATACATCAGCAGCCTGCCATATGCCTGATGTATTGGAAATGCCATACAGACCAAATATAATTGGTGCAGGAAAGCCTGATGAAAACCCTGTAACCTACAGACTTGGAGGACATACCTGTCTGGCAGGGGATATTATAGGAGACTACTCCTTTAAGGAAAATCTGAAGCCTGGTGACAGACTTATTTTCTGTGATATGGCACATTATACAATGGTTAAGAATAATACCTTCAACGGAGTAAACCTTCCGGCCATTGCACTCTATAGTGAGAAGGAAGGAATAAGAATAATAAAGCAGTTCGGCTATGAGGATTTTGAAGGAAGATTGTCTTAGAATATATGATGTTTGATATAATTTCATATCTTGTTAATCAGTTCATACGGGAACGTGTTCCAGGTAGTAATAAACCAGGGAACACTTCCCGTATTTTTTGATATCGACATAGATTATTTTTCGTATGTTTTCCCTTCGATTATGCAATACTTCTAACTTACTGTAACAAAATTATATAAATGTCACAATTTTATATGAAGAAGTAAGTTTTCTAAATTAAAATGCTTTTTTTATCGTGTTAAAATTAGAATATAATAATAAAGGAGGCAAAAATATGAAAAAAGTTATTGGAAAAACCCTTTCTGCCGCTTTAGCACTAGCTATGACAGTATCGATTGCGGCTTGTGGTTCAGGGAACCAATCCGAATCATCATCCTCTACGTCAGCAGCAAGTTCATCAGCGGCTACAACAAGTTCTGTAGCATCAGGCGATCCTGTAAAATTGACTCTGTGGCATATTCAGACAACTGAGCCTATGACATCCAACATTAAGGCGGATATTGACAGGTTCACTAAGGATAATCCAAAGTATTCAGTAGATGTTGAGGCTATGCAGAATGATGCATACAAAACAAAACTGAAAATTGCATTAAGTTCAAATACTGCACCTGATATATTCTTTAGCTGGACAGGAGGCCCAATGAATGAATATGTTGATGCAGACAAGATTGTGGATTTAACACCATTCATGGAAAAAGACAATTATAAGGACCGTTTCATGGATGCAGGTATTAACCAGGCTACATACAAAGATAAAATATGGGGTGTTCCTGTAGAAAACACTTCAGTTGCAATGTTCTTCTACAACAAAGACTTATTTGCAAAATACAACCTTCAAGTTCCAAAAACTATAAAAGAACTCGAAGCTGTATGTGATACTTTGAAGAAGAACGGTATAATCCCATTCTCATTGGCAAACAAGACTCAATGGACAGGTTCAATGTACTATATGTACCTTGCTAACCGTATCGGTGGAGCAGATGCATTCAAGAATGCAGCAGCACGTACTGGCTCATTTGAAGATGAATCATTTAAGCAAGCAGGAACTATACTGCAAGAATGGGTTAAGAAAGATTACTTCAATAAAGGCTTCAACGGTCTTGATGAAGATTCCGGACAATCTCGTACACTTCTGTACACTGAAAAAGCAGCTATGACACTTATGGGTTCATGGTTCCTTTCAACAGCTGCAGGTGAAAATAAAGACTTTATGTCAAAAGTAGGCTCATTCCCATTCCCAGCTGTTGAAGGCGGTAAGGGTGAACCAGATGCAGTTGTTGGTACAGTTGGAGATAATTTCTATCACATTGCAAAGACATGTAAAGACCCTGAAGGTGCATTCAAGGCTATACAGTATATGATAGATGATACAGCAATTCAAAAACGTATCGAAGCAGGAAGAGTTCCTCCTGTAAAGGGTGTAAAGGTTAGCGATCCTCTTCTCCAGAATGTTTTGGATGCAGTTCAAAAAGCTCCTTCTGTTCAGTTGTGGTATGACCAATACCTCTCACCTGAATTGAGTGATCTCCACAAGAGTACTACACAGGCTCTGTTTGGATTATCAAAGACTCCTGAACAAGTTGACAAAGAAATGGAAGCAAAGGCTAAGGAGTTAGCAGAGAAAAATTAAGTATTAGAATGACGTAAAGTAAATTAAGAGTATAAAATGATTGGGTACTTTAACTTACAGGTACCCAATCAATTTATACGGCATAGACTTAACGTAAGAAAAAAAGATATATAATCCTTATTTCTCTAAAATTAATGCAATTCAGGAAGGGGAAGATATAATGCAAGCTACCCGCTCATTATCAGAATACAGAAAAAAGAGTACGTTTATAGCAACAACAGTATTTCTTCTGCCCGTATTCTTTTTTATTCTTATTTTTATTATATATCCTATAATAGATTCATTTTGGCTGAGCCTGCATGAATGGAACGGCATAACTTCCGGAAAAACTTTTTTGGGCTTGGAAAACTGGAAGACATTAATGGGAGATAAAATCTTTTTCAAAGCTTTTTTGAATAATATGATTATAGTGGTTTTGTCCATTGCAATCCAGCTCCCAATAGCAATGGCTATTGCTTTTCTTCTTGACACAGGAGGAAAGAAACTTAATTTCTTAAAAATGATATATTTTCTTCCAATGCTAATGTCATCAGTAGCAATTGGATTCTTATTCAAGTATACATATGACCCTCAGTTTGGACTAATTAGTGCAGTTGACACTATGTTAGGCGGAGAGGGAATGATTGATGTGCTGGGAGACCCGCGCAGAGCTATTTTTGGTGTTATAGCAGTTGTATGCTGGCAATTTGTACCTTTTTACATGGTTTACTTTCTGGCAGCATTAAGTTCGTTGCCGGTTGAAATATATGAAGCATCAATTATTGATGGCGCATCCTATGGCCAATATTTTTGGAAGGTTGCTTTACCATCCATGAAGGGAACTATTAAAAGTGCAGCGATATTGTCACTCGTAGGTTCTCTCAAATATTTTGATTTGATTTACGTTATGACACAAGGCGGTCCTGACGGTGCTACAGAGCTTATGGCAACGTACATGTATAAGAACGCATTTACCATAGGTAAAATGGGATACGGTGCTGCAGTTGCATCCGGAATGTTTATAATAATTACCGTTATTTCCTTGGTAACGCTAAGAGTCATAAACGGGAAAGAGGAGGCCTGATGCGCATGAAAAAGAAATTTAAAGTCGGAAAAATATTCGTTGCCTTACTGGCATTGATATGGCTTGTAATTGCGGGTGCTCCTTTCTACTTTATGGTGGCATCAGCCTTTAAAGAGCAGTTTGAGATATTCACTGCAGGGGTTTTCGCAATGCCGAAAGGTCTGTACTTAGAGAATTTCAAAAAGGTTATTGAGAGTGATTTTTACAAATACTTATTAAATAGCTTGTTTGTAGTTGGAGTATCATTAATATTAATACTATTTACATCACTGTTTGCTTCATATCCTTTTTCAAGATTCAAATTTAAACTAAACAAGCCTCTTTTCGGAATAATAGTTGCTGCAATGGCCGTACCAATACATGTAACCTTGATACCTGTATTCCAACTTACACAAAAATTGAACCTATACGATACTATATTTGCACTCATAGGCCCATATACCGCTTTTAATCTACCTATATCGGTGTTTATCCTTACAGGATTTATGGCAGAGATTCCAAAAGAACTTGAAGAATCCGCTGAAATTGACGGATGCGGTAAGTATCGCACATTCTTCAGTATTATAGCTCCACTTTCAAAACCAGGACTTGCAACTCTTGCTATATATAACAGTGTAAACATGTGGAACGAGTTCAGCTTTGCACTTGTACTTACACAATCAAAAGGAAGCCGTACACTTCCTCTTTCAATATGGGAATTCCAGGGCCAGTATAATGCTAACATACCTATGATTATGGCTGTTTTGACATTGTGTGCATTGCCAATGATTCTTGCTTTTGCTATTGGTCAGGAAAAACTCATAAAAGGAATGATGGCTGGAGCAGTTAAAGGATAAAGTTAATAATACAAGTTAAAATCTCAGTAGTTTTCTACAGACAGAAAACTCCAAATGGTATATAATAAGGCTATATATTAACTTATGAGGTATAATATGAAAAAAATATTAAAAGCCATTATTATACTGATGACCGTACTAATTATTTCCGGATGTTTTTATGGTGGAGATAACGTGATGGTTAATCCAAAGCCTTTAAAAAAGCAATTGACTTTGTATACCATACAGGGAGATTCATCTGTAAATCAGGTAATTGCAGATTCTGTTTACAGATTTGAAAAGGATAACAGTAGCTTTGAAGTAGTACACGAACTTATTCCAAACGACTTGTACAAGAACAGGCTATCTGTTTGTGTAGCAACTAATCAAATGCCGGATGTTTTTCCCACCTGGTCCGGAGGCATTTTAAAGCAGTACATAAGTATTGGTGGAGTAGTTAATCTCGAAAAATATATGAAGACTGATAATTACAGTCAACGGTTTAATGACAAGGCGTTAAAAATGGTTACTGATGAGAAAGGAATATGGGGCGTTCCTGTTGAAAATATGTCAATCGCTCTTATATTCTATAACAAAGACATTTTTAATGCCTTGAAGTTATCCGAACCAAATACTTTTGACGAACTCAAAGATATAATAATTAAACTAAAACAGCATCACTATATTCCATTTGCCCTTGCAAACAGGACTGCCTGGACAGGGTCAATGTTCTACATGTATTTTGTAGATCGACTTGGAGGGCCTTCAGTTTTTGATAACGCAGCAAACAGAAAAAATAACGGTTCCTTCGATAACGATGTATTTGTGAAGGCCGGGAAAATGGTGCAACAGCTTGTAAATATGGGAGCTTTTCCGCAAGGCTTCAACTGGATGGACGAAGATGCTGGAGATTCTAGAAATCTTTTGTATAATAATTCAGCATGTATGACATTGGCTGGTAGTTGGTTTATAAGCAATGTAAGATATGAAAAGCCTGAATTTGTGAATAAGGTAGGAGTCTTTCCATTCCCTTCAATTTCAGGAGGAAAAGGTGATTCCCGTAATACTATCGGAACACTGGGGGACAATTTTTACTCCGTTGCCAGTTCGTGCGAGTATCCTGATAAAGCCTTTGAGCTTATAAAGTACTTAATTGATGATACTGCTGTAAAAAAACGTATAGATGCAGGGAAAATACCGCCTGTCAAGGAGCTGGACATAAAAGATCCTTTGATTAATGAAATATTGGGTTATATAAATCAGTCTCCAAATGTTCAATTCTGGTATGATCAGTACCTTCCTCCAAAGCTGTCGGAAGCTCACTTATTTCTCTCACGACGTATATTTGGAGGGGAAGACCCAAAAAGAGCAGCTGAACAATTGGAGAGTATTACGAAACAATACTATAATCAGTAACAGGTGAGGATATGAAAAATTGGTTATTACAGTCGCTGAAAAAAACAATAAGAAATTTGACATTCCGATCAAAGATTACGTATTTTCTTGTAATAACGATTTGCATCACTGTATTGATTGTAGTAGCTTGCTCATACACAATTACAAGCCGATCTATAAAAGAGCAGGCGAAGAACATGACAATGCAACAACTGGAACAGAACACACTGAATCTGGAGGACTATCTCAAAAATATTGAGAGTACTCCGGATAATATCATAAATGATAAAAGTCTTCAAGAATACCTTTCAAATCCCGATGCAGACAATTTTGAGTTTACTGCTAAAGTTGACGATGTATATAAATTAATGTCCAACATACTTGGATCAAAAAGAAATATATTATATGTATATGTTTACAAACTTCTCAACGGAAAGGAACTGTATCTGGGGCCCACAAAAGCCGGAAACAATTCGGACTTTTCAACGGGAGTGGGTTATATTTCTAAAAACAATATAACCGGCAGTCCTATAAGAACAAGTTTTAGGAAAGACCCTGTTATAAATAAGGAATATACCCTATCAATTTATCGACCTATATTTGATGTATATAGAATAAGAAAGCCTATAGGTATTTTGGGAATATCCGTTTCAGAGGATGTCGTTGCTAGATTCTATTCACATACAAATACGAATCTTCCTTTGGAAACTTTTATTATGGATTCTAACGGCAAGGTAATATCACACATAAATAAAAGCAGGATATATGCTGATGCTGGGCTTAAAAACATAGTACATAAGCAGGATGGTTCTCAGGAGATAAACGGGAAGTTAGTTGTTTACAAATACGTAAAAGATTGGGACTGGTATGTTGTAGGTACATTGCCTATCAATTATCTCCTTAGAGATAATAATGTTATGCTTTTGGCAATTTTAATAATAGTCATAATAACACTTATAGTTGGTATTTTTATCTCTTACGGATTTAGCAAACATTTGTTTAAACCCTTTGATGAGCTTATATATAGAATGTCTAGGGTGTCAACTGGAGATATGGAAACGAGAATAAGTTTGCCTACTTATGGGCCTGATTTTCAACAGGTTTCACAGGGATTTAATATAATGGTTGAGCATATAGATGAATTAATGAAAAAGATATATGAGGAACAGAGACAACTCAAGGAAATAGAGTTTAAGGCTCTACAGTCCCAGATTAATCCTCATTTTCTTTACAATACGTTAGAGTCAATTCATTGGCAGGCACTATTATGCGGACATCATGAAATCTCTACTATGGTGAAGGCGTTAGCGGGTTTCTATAGGATTAGCCTTAGTAAGGGAGAGGCTATTATTCCTTTGAAAAATGAAGCAGAGCATGTTGAAAATTATATGACCATACAGGAAATACGATATAAGGATAAAATGGAAAGCTATATTGATATTTCTGAGGAATTTTATAATGTGAAGATTCCAAAAATGACTTTGCAGCCATTGGTTGAGAATGCTATATATCATGGATTAAGAGGAAGGGAAGCAAAGGGATTTATAAAAATAACAGCTGAAAGAGACGGGGACGATATTATTGTTAAAACCATTGATAATGGTATCGGAATGACAGCAGAGCAAATAAGTAAGTTGAATCAGACCTTAGAGGATAATGATCCAAGCGTGGGTTATGGTGTCAGGAACGTGCATCAGAGAATAAAATTATTTCTTGGTAGCCCTTATGGGTTGTATTACGAAAGTAATGAGTATGGCGGAGTAACCGTTAACGTCAGACTCCGCAGTGAAATACAAAGAACGGTAGGTGAGGAATTTGTACAAAGTGTTGATTGTAGATGACGAAAGTATAATCCGCAATGGTCTTTACAATATGATACCATGGTCAAATTTAGGAGTAAGCGAAGTTTTGACAGCATCATGTGCAAAGGAAGCACTGAAAATTGTACAGGATACCAAGCCGGATATAATGCTTACGGATATTTGTATGCCTGAAATGGATGGGCTGGAAATGACAAAAATTATGCTTGAAAAATTGCCTGACTTGAAAGTAATTGTCCTAACAGGCTATGATGATTTTAAATATGCTCAGAAAAGCTGCTCCCTTGGAGTTAAGGATTTTATACTAAAGCCGGTAGACGAAAGTAGCCTTACTAAATGTATTAAGCTGCAAATAGACCATATTCAGTCCGAAATACAATCTGCAGTTGAAAATAGCATTATGAGCCGTAAAAGGATGATTGAAAACCAGAGAGAGTTTGAAAAATCACTTATAAAGCTTACTGAAAAAGCTGTGGACCACGCCGATGCCATTGAAGTACCGGAAGGTATAAAATTTGCAGACAACTGTGAATATCAGGTTGCTGTACTGACGCCTGAAATAGCTGAGAACAGTATATGGAATCAACATAGAAATTTGCTTATGATGTCAGTAAAAAGTTTTTTTATTGATATGGTGGATGCACAAAATTCAGGCTGGACTTTTCAGAATTCTGCTGGGGATATAGTTGTTATATTTTATGTAGATAAAAAATCTGAAAATGCCGAAGAGCAGATATCAAAACTGCAGGAAATTATAAATGTGGAATTTGATGTAGAAATGAGGATTGGAATAGGCCCTGTTGTTCCCAATATGTCCCGTATAAAATATTCTTATAGAAATGCACGTGAAAAGTGCGGCTGTAAAGAAGTATCTGTGGATACAGGTAAGAATAAGCTTGAAAATGATTATGTAACCAAAAAAGATAAACTTTTATTTTTGAAAGAAAAGATACTTGCTAGCTTTCATGATACTGAAGCAGCAAAGGAATATCTAAAAAAATACATAAATGAAGTCAAAACTTCGGGAGTAACAAAGTCCGTAGCAGAACAGAAGTTTTACGATTTGGCTTCGGCCTTTTACTGGGAATATCTTAAAACAACTGGAAATCCGGCAGACGGCAGGTTGGAAACATTGATTACAACTCTTCAAACCAACGATTTGGAAAATTGCTGTGTATTTACTGAAATGTTTATTGTAAAACTAATGTATACTAATAAGAAGCAAATGCATGAGATAATAGAGGCGGCAACTGTATTTATTAACCAAAGACTAACGGAAGATTTGACAGTTTTTACCTTGGCAGAACAGTTTCATGTAGCAAGAAATTATTTTTCAAGACTTTTCAAAAAGGAAATGGGAGAGGGCTGCAACGAATATATTACTCGTAAGCGTATTGAAAAAGCAAAACACTTACTGACTGTTTCCAGACTTAAAACCTATGAAGTAGCGCAACAGGTAGGCTATCATGACACAAATTATTTTTCTCTGGCATTTAAAAAGAATACAGGAATGTCCCCTACAGAGTTTAGGGACAGGCAGAACAACCCTGAGATTTAGTACCTTATACATTACAATACATAACACATAAATGGAGATTGACTATGCAGAAAACAAGATTGGGACGTACAGATTTAATGGTAACTAGGAGTAGTTTTGGTGCACTTCCTATACAGAGAATTTCATTTGATGACGCAAAAAAAATTCTTTTAAAGGCTTATAACAGCGGTATTAATTTTTATGATACTGCTCGTATGTATACAGATAGTGAGGAAAAGCTGGGATATGCTTTTTCTGATATAAGAAAGGACATAATAATTGCAACCAAAAGCGTTGCAACTGACAAGAAGACATTACTTGAGCATTTGGAAACCAGCTTAAGAAATTTGAAAACAGATTATGTTGATATACTTCAGCTTCATAATCCCGATGTCTTGCCTGACCCGGATGATCCTGAAAGTTCATACGCAGGCTTGATGGAAGCTAAGAAGAAGGGAATAGTGAGGTTTGCAGGAATTACAAATCACAGAATAAAAACTGCTGTAGAGGCAGTGGAATCTGGTCTGTATGATACAATGCAGTTTCCCTTAAATTCTCTTTCCTCAGATATGGACCTTGAAATTATTGGGTTGTGCAGAAAAAAGGATGTTGGTTTAATAGCCATGAAAGCCATGTCAGGTGGGTTAATTACAAATGCAGCGTCCACTTTTGCTTTTTTAAGACAGTTTGATAATGTTGTTCCAATTTGGGGCATACAAAGAGAAACTGAACTTGATGAATTTCTTGAATTAGAAAATAACCCTCCTGTTCTGAATGATGAATTATGGGAGGTTATAAAGAGAGACCGCACAGAACTAGCAGGAAATTTCTGCAGGGGCTGCGGTTACTGTATGCCTTGTCCTGCAGAAATTGAGATTCCTACTCAGGCACGTATATCCCTGCTTTTACGAAGAGCACCGTATGAGCAGTATTTGAGTGATGAGTTTAAAGAAAAAATGGAACTTATAAATAAGTGTATTGAATGTGGCAGTTGCAAGAATCACTGTCCATATGGTATTGATACTCCAAATCTTCTTAAAGCACAGCTTCAGGATTATAATGAGTTTTATGCTACACATAAATAAGAATAAACATTACATTCGCAGTAAACATTATTATAAAAAAGGAGATGTAACTATGGCTGTTAACACTCGAATTTTTCACTGTGATGAATACTTTCGACTCTCAAGGGAAGAAAAAAAGGAATTTGAAAGTATTATCAAAAAGGAGTTAGAGGAAAACCCAATAAAACATCTGGATACAGAATGGGGTCGTTTTGAAAATCTTCCTGAAATGACAGAGGAAGAAATTGATAAGTTGGCAGAAGATGTTTTATCTGAAATGACTTTGGAGCAAAAAGTTTACCAGATGTCATGTGACAATGATGCACGATATGCTCCTTTAAATCCTCCAAGATATAATTTTATTCCTTACTACGCTGGTGAAGACTTGGAATTGAACATACCAGCCGTTAAATTTACAGACGGACCTACAGGTATTGTTATGGGCTACAACGCTACGGCTTTTCCAGTATCAATAGCTCGTGGTTCAACCTGGGATACAGAACTTGAGGAGCGTGTGGGAAATGTAATAGGTATAGAAGGTCGTTCTGGAGGAGCAAACTTTTTTGCAGGAGTATGTATAAACCTCCTTCGGCATCCTGCATGGGGACGTGCTCAGGAAACATATGGTGAAGATACTGTTCTTTTAGGCAAAATGGGTGCGGCATTAACAAAGGGCGTTCAAAAGCATATGATGGCATGTATAAAGCACTATGCTGCCAACAGTATGGAAAATGCACGTTTTAAAGTCAACGTTGAAATGGATGAAAGAACTTTACGTGAAATATATCTTCCACATTTCAAAAAATGTGTAGATGCGGGCGCGGCAGCAATTATGAGTTCATATAACCGCGTTAGAGGCGAGTGGTGTGGTCACCATGATTACTTACTGAATCAGATTTTAAATGGAGAATGGGGTTTCAAAGGATTTGTAATGTCCGACTTTATATGGGGCGTTAGAGATACTGTAGACGCAGCAAACGGCGGACAATGCATGGAGATGTATGCAACTCAGTTCTTTGGAAAAAGGCTCGTTGAAGCTGTCAAAGATGGCAAAGTAGATGAAAGTAAAATAGATGCAGCAGTAAAGAGAATATTAAGACAGAAAATCAGATTCTCCTTTGTTGGAGACAAGTCACAATATTCTCCTGAGAAAATGGGCAGCAAGGAACATGCCCAGTTGGCTCGAGAGGTTTCTGAAAAATCAACTGTACTTCTTAAAAACGAAGGTATACTTCCCCTTGATAAAGATAAAATTAAGAAAATTACGGTTGTCGGAAGGCTGGCAGTTGAGCCTAATACAGGGGATTTAAAGGGAAGCAGTGCAGTATTTCCTCCTTATGTCATAACACCGCTTCAGGGTATTATAAATGAGGCAGGAAGCGGAATAGAAATAAAGTATGTAGATGGAAGAATACCACATCAGGCTCAAGAATTATCAAAGGATGCAGATGCCGTTGTAATTGTAGCAGGATTAACCTCTCTTGATGAGGGAGAATTTATTACAAACGGCGGTGATGTGGGAGGCGACAGGAGATACCTGGGTTTGCATGCCGAAGATGAGGATATTATTGAGACTGTATCAAAGGTAAACAAAAATGTAATTGTTGTATTGCAGGGTGGAAGTACTATTATAGTTGAACCATGGAAGAATTTCGCTAAGGCCATTCTTATCCAATGGTATCCCGGTATGGAAGGCGGAACTGCACTGGCAAATATACTTTTCGGAAAAGTAAATCCTTCTGCCAAGCTGCCTGTTACAGTACCTGCAACTCCGCAACAATTGCCTTACTACGATATTGACGTAACTTCTATTGTATATGACTATTATCATGGTTATTTTCTTGCAGATAAGAATAAGTACCCTGTTTCATATCCCTTTGGATTTGGACTTAGTTATACAACTTATAGCTACGACAATCCAAAAGTATCAAAGAACGGTGACACAATTTCTGTTTCAGTTGATGTATTTAATACTGGAAAAATGTCCGGAGATGAAGTTGTGCAATTATATATAGGTTACAAAGACTCAAAGGTTGAACGTCACATAAAAGACCTCAAAGGTTTTACCAAAATACATCTGGAGCCTGGAGAGAAAAAGACTGCGGTAATTGATATAAATAAAGAGGACCTTGCATACTATTGTCCTGAATCAAAGCAGTGGGTGGTTGAGGATATAGGGTATGTTGCATTAATAGGTGCATCTTCTGCTTGCAAGGATTTACTTAAAGTTGATTTTGATTTGAAATAAAATGAAAAAGATATATTTTTTTGAAACACAAATAGGGCCAATAGGCATTGCAGAGGAAGGGAGCAGAATAACCAACGTATTTTTTGAAACAGATTTTAATGTGGATACTGTTTCAGAGAGAGAGAAGATTCTGCAGCAATCAGGGTATTATGTTAAAGAAACAGCACTTTTGATAGAAGCGGGTAAGCAGCTAGGTGAATATCTGAAAGGTAAAAGGATAGCCTTTGAATTGCCGCTGGCTCCTATAGGAACAGATTTTATGAAAACTGTTTGGAATTGTCTAAATAAAATACCATATGGGGAGACAAGAAGCTATAAACAGATAGCAGAAGCCGTAGGAAACCCAAAGGCATGCCGAGCAGTAGGAATGGCTAACAATAAAAACCCAATCCCAATATTTATACCATGTCATCGTGTAGTTGGAGCAAAGGGAGCTTTGACAGGATATAGAGGCGGCTTAGAAATAAAGCAAAAGCTTCTTGAAATAGAAAAATTAAAAATTTGAATTTAATCACATAAACTAGGTAAACCTATTTAATAATTAATATTAAATATTAAAAGAGGGGATACTTATTATGGGAAGATTCGAAGGTGCTGAAAAAGTTGGGATTAGGGATAAGGAGACCAGAAAGCTTCTTGCTGTATATCCCTATAAAATTGACGGTACAGATGAAGAAATTGAGAAAACCGTTAAAGACTGGTATTACAAGCAAAGCTGCATATCAGAAGAATTTCTTTTAAGGTCCTATGTTGATGAGCTTACAGAACATGAATTAAAATCACATAAAAATGATGATACAAAAAAAGTATATTAAAGTATATTAACGAAAAGGGTAAATCCATTATAAGAGTGGATTTACCCTTTTTGTTTTACTTGTGCTTAGACAAAATGAGAACTCATACGTAATATATAATATTAATTTTGATATAAATCCCTATAAATTATATGAAGGTCAAGGTACTAAACATGGAAAAAATAATCAAAGTAAGTAATCTGGTAAAAAACTACGGAGCTGTTGAAGCAGTAAAGAATATATCTTTTGAGGTTGAAAAAGGAAGTTTGTTTGCTTTTTTAGGTACGAATGGAGCAGGTAAATCCACTACAATAGATATATTATCTACACTAATAACAAAGAATTCCGGCAGTGTTGTTATTAATGGGTGGGAACTGGGAAAAGATGATAAAAAAATCCGAGAGGATATTGGGATTGTATTCCAAAATAGCGTTTTAGATAATCTACTTACAGTAAGAGAGAATCTGTCTATAAGGGGTTCATTTTACGGACTGAGAGGCTCTGCATTAAAGAAGTTGCAGGTAGACTCCGTAAATCAGCAAACAAATGGAGTGCTTAATGGGGACAAGCTGTCATATCTTATAAATAGCTGGATTTTAGGAGGATTGTTGTCAATTACTACATTGACAAGTACATTAGGGGCATTAGGAGCAATGGTAAATGATCGGTATAACAGAATTATCATGGATTTTAAAAGTTCTCCCATTTCAGCGATGATATATCCTATTTCATGTGTAATAACGTCTTTTATAGTGGGAACTATCATAAGTGTTATATCTTTTGTGGTTTATGGAGGGTACATTTATTTTAGTACAGGATATTTCTTCAGTATTGGAATGATTTTAAAATGTCTTGGACTGATTTGCCTGTCTGCTATGATGAGTGCTGCATTAATGGGTTTTATGGTGTCATTCTTTTCAACAATCAGTGCTTATTCATCCGCTAGTCTTATAGTAGGAACAACAATAGGATTTTTAAATGGGCTTTATGTACCTATGGGAGCATTGCCCGAAACTATTCAAAGTGTAATAAAATGTTTGCCTTTTGGACATGTCGCTTCACTCTTCAGACGTGTACTTATGCAAGAGTCACTTGATTTGTGTTTTAAAAATGCTCCTATATCGGTACGTGATAGTTACACCCGTGATTTTGGGGTGATTCTGGACTGGAATGGAAGCGAAATCAGTTCATACACTTCAATAGCATTTACTTTAGGAGTATTACTGATTTCATTATTACTGTTTTTTATAAATTTCAGACGCAAAAAACAAGAAATATAGTCTTGGGATTGGAAATCAAGTACAGTGAGAGAGCAGAGTTTATTGAAGTTGCGGTGGTTGTTGCAAAACAGAAAGTTTTGATTTAATACCTGTACTTCCGTATAAATTGTATCAATGATTGCTTTCGTTGATGCAATTTATACTTACGTAGGGCTAGAAAAGATAAAAATTAAGTTATGCGACCTTTCCAAAAAACATTAATAAATGTATTTTATTCAGCTGCTAGCTGTTTTGAATTTCATCTTTAAGAAGAATTTTTACAATGTCTATAATCTCCTTATCAATTACATGATAGCAGATTTCAAGCCCTTTTCGCTCTCCATCGATTATACCTGCCGACTTGAGCTTCGCAAGATGCTGTGATACCGTAGACTGGGGGAGGCCAAGACATTCCTGTATCTTGGTTACGTTACAACCCCCTTCTAATAATCCTTTTACAATGCACAGTCGTTGAGGATGAGCCAGTGCCTTTATTTTATCAGCTTTCTTTTCATAAATTTTTAAATCTATCAAAATCGTAATCTCCTTTTTAAACATTCTCTTAGCACGAATTTACTTATATACCATTTATAGCCTCTTAACTGCAGCTATGCTCATATATCATTACATTGAGATAATACGATATAAGTTTATCTTCTGTCAATAAATTATAAGAATATAAAAGTATATTACAGGTAAAATAACTATATATAATTTTAAAAATAGGTATAAGGAGCGCATTTTATGAGCAGCAATAAAAAAAATAAGAAAAGCAATAAGCAGAATGAAGACGGTGCTTTCCACTCAAAAAATATAAAACATGATCCTCAAGCGGAAAGTGCCAGAGCAAAATTCGGTAAGGATACTCCTGCATCGGAGTAATGATTATTAGATAGTATGAGATTTTAAAAAGATGCTGTTGCAAAACAGAAATACTTACTGCTTTAACACTAGTACTTCCGTATAAAATTATATCAATGATTGCTTCCAAGATATTTGCATGAGTTTCTAGCGGCTCAATATAAGATATTTTACCGTCGCGCACATTCATCGTCCATGATTCATTGTGTCGCTAAAACCTACATCCTGTAGGTTTTCCGGTAAAATATCTATCTTTCGCCGACAAACATCTGCAAATATCTTTAACCAAGCTTCCATTGATACAATTTATACTCACGTACAGGTTAAAAGGTAAGAAGTAGTTTTGTAACAGCTTCTTTTAATCTGTCAATATTTAAAAGAATCCCATAAATCCTGCTATTAATACTACAACTGCGAAAATCATTCTGTATATTGCAAAGGATTTGAGAGGCTTTCTTTTCAGATATGAAATAAACTGACTTATTACAGCTACTGCGACTATAAATGCTACTACAAACCCAACTGCAAGGGAGATTAGTTCGGCAGCCGGAAGTGAAGTAAGGCCTCCGATTTTAATTATTTCCAAAAGGCTATAGCCAAACATTACCGGAATGGCAAGGAAGAATGAAAACTCTGCTCCTATGACAGTAGAAAGACCTGCAACCCATCCACCTATAATTGTAGAGGCTGAACGGGACATACCCGGAATTATTGCAAGACACTGGAAAGCACCGATTATTAAGGCTTGCTTTGGAGTTACACTCAGCTTTTGCTTACCGAGATTGTTTTTTCTGAATTTCTTTTCAGCATATATCATCCACAAACCGCCAAGTATAAGTACAATAGCAACTGTTACAGGGGTCATAAGATATTTTTCAACAGGCTTATCCAGTAGAAGTTTTACAGCTGCCCCAGGGAGACAGGCTATAAAAATCATAAACCAGAATTTGAAACCGGATTTTTCATACCCAACCTTTTGAGGAAAGAAATTAATAAGAGTATCTTTTATCTTTCTCCAATATAGCAGAACAACTGCCAATATGGCACCTAACTGAATTACGTATGTATACATTTCAACATAGTTCGGACTGGCACTTTTAAATCCCATTATATTTTCAAAAATAATCAAATGCCCTGTTGAAGAAATAGGGAGAAACTCAGTAACGCCTTCAACAATTCCCAGAACTATTGATTTAAGCACAAATAATAAAGTATCCATTTCCTACCACCTTTTTTAGATTAATTTTAGTTATGTATTTCCAGCTTACAACCTTTTGTATATAGGTTACTTAAATACTCAAAGTTAGTCAAGAAAACTTTGATACCGGGCAATAACACTAATTTTACGATTTTAGACACCCCATTGTCTGAAATGTTTTCAAAGAGAACGAAATAGGAAATATCAAAATTTAGCTTATTTATGGCATAATGGGTATAAATTATTATGGACAGGGTGGTGTGCGGACTGTAAAATATTTTTATATATTTATTTTATTTAACGGGAGTGTATACTGTGAGGCTTAGAAGAAAACCATGGGCAAGACCTGAACTGGCAGCATGTGATTTTTATGTTAAGGATCCGCCCAGTTATAAAGGAAAATGGAGAGAGTTTTTTGGTAATAACAATCCGATACATCTGGAACTGGGGTGCGGCAAGGGAGGCTTTATATCTAAACTTGCTGCTGATAATCAAAACATAAACTATATAGCTGTAGATATAAAAAGTGAAGTTCTAGGACTTGCAAAACGAAAGATTGAGAAGGAATATAATGAAAGAGGCATTGAAATAAAGAATATCAGGCTTATGTCTCAGAATATTGAGTTGATTGACAATATGTTGTCACCTGAAGATTCTATTGACAAGATATATATTAACTTCTGCAATCCGTGGCCTAAGACTCCGTACAAGAAAAAAAGACTGACACACGGTAAACAGCTTATAAAATATAAGAAATTTATGGCGTCAGGTGCGGAAATATGGTTTAAGACTGATGATGATGGTCTTTTTAAAGATTCAGTAAAATATTTTGAAGAAAATGGGTTTATAATAAAATATAAAACATTTAATTTACATGAAAGCGGCTTTGAGGAAAATATTCTAACTGAGCATGAGATTATGTTCTCCGAAGAAGGAATTCCAATTAAATTTTTGATTGCAGAATATAGAATAGAACTACCAGAAGCTGCTTGCAATGGTACAAAAGCAAAAGAGGATAATTAACTATGTCATTTTATCAAAAGATTTCTAAATATTACGATTACATTTTTCCAACGGGAAAAGAGCAGATTGATTTCCTTAGGGAAATTGCGGGTGAACCACCAAAATCCATACTAGATATAGCCTGTGGTACAGGGGGATATTCTCTTGAACTGGAAAGACAGGGCTACAATGTAACAGCTGTGGATTTAGACAAAGAAATGATAAATCGCCTTGAAATTAAAGCAAAAGAAAATAATCAATCAGTAAGGTTTATGCAGGGAAATATGCTTGAACTGGGGAATAAGATTTCTGATAGCTTTGATTTGGTTTTTTGTATTGGAAACTCCATAGTACATCTTGAAAACTTGGAGCAGATAAGGGATTTTATAAAGACTACAAAACAGCTGACGGGTAAAGATGGCAACCTTGTGCTGCAGATAATAAACTTTGACAGAATAATACTGAGGGATATAAAGAGTCTGCCTACTATTGAAAACAAAGAAATGGGACTTACTTTTGAGAGAAATTACAGATACGACAAGAACTGCAACAGGATATATTTTAATACTTGTCTTAGTGTTGACGGAGAAGTATATAAAAATGAAATACCTCTTTATCCCCTTAGGGAGGACGAACTAGTAGAAGCGGTTTCGGAGTCAGGGTTCAAAAGAGTAAAACTTTTTTCAGATTTTAACGGAAATGAGTTTGACAAATACAACTCATTTATGTTAGTACTTTGGGCAAGATAGCATGTCTTTAGAACAGTAATGTAATTAGATGGGGAAGGGATTGTAATTTATGAGTAGAATAGGCCAAGACATAAATAAGGTGAGGCTAAAAAAAGGAATGACTCCAAAGCAGCTTGCAAAAGCACTGGGAGTTTCAGAAAGATATATACTGGATATTGAATCCGGCAAAAAAATAGTTAGTGATGACATGATTGGGAGAATATCGAAGGCACTTGACTTTGAACTTGGGCCTATAGGGCTTTTTGCTTCAGATGATAAGTTTGCACCGGATATTAGAAAGGATGAAAATGTACGTTCCGTTAAAAAAGTGGCACCGGTTGCTTCTGACGGGCCTGTACAGCAGGTATGGGATGATGCTTTCGGAAATATTTTAAAAACTGTACCGGTTTATGGCTACAAGATGGACAGGATTATTGACAAAAAACTGCTTCCTATCGAAAAAAACAAGGTGGAGGGTTACGCAAAAGAAAAGGTTTTCTATTTGATTATAGAAGACACTGATATGGCCGGTTTCAGAATATTTAAAGGGGACAGGGCCTTTGGAGTTCTTGAAAATCAGATAGACAAGGACGGCTTTTTTCTTATTGAATACAATGGTGAAAGAGTTGTAAGGCAGGTAAAAAAACTTCAGGGGGACAAGCTTCTTCTGGTATACAATAGAGGAACCCTTATAACAGAAACTGTAAGTACCAAGGAAATCAAGGTAATTGCTAGACTGGTAAAGCTGGAAGTAATTCTTTAAGAAAAGTTTTAGTAAGTAGAATACAGAAATTTATAATATAAAAAAACAGGAGATTACATAATGATGGCAAATGGAGCATACTATACACAAGCATATCCGGATTTATTTTCTGAAATAGGTATTTCCAGTGAATTAATCAAAAAAAAGATAGATGAAACTTTCAATACCATGTTTTTTGACCCGGAGGAGAAGATTTATTTTGAAATGGGTAACGACATGGGATATATATTGGATACAGGTAATAACGATGCACGAACCGAGGGAATGAGCTACGGTATGATGATGGCTGTTCAGATGGACCGAAAGGACATATTTGACAGGCTGTGGCTTTTTTCAAAAACATATATGCAGCATACCAAAGGTAAATATCAGGGCTATTTTGCATGGTCAGTGGCACCTGACGGTACAAAGAATTATGATGGCCCCGCACCCGACGGTGAAGAGTATTTTGCAATGGCGCTTTTCTTTGCCAGCAGCAGATGGGGAGACGGGATTCCGCCTTTTAACTACAGTACTCAGGCAAAAGAAATTTTAAGACACTGCTTGCATCAACCGGAAATTGTTAAAGGCGGAAAAGCCATGTGGGACAAATCAAACTACTATATAAAATTTGTTCCCGAAGCAGCTTATTCAGACCCGTCATACCATTTACCTCATTTTTATGAACTGTTTGCACTAAAGGCATATGAAGAGGACAGGCCTTTTTGGAAAAAAGCTGCAGAGGAAAGCAGAAAGTATCTTCATTTGTCATGTAACAAAGATACTGGAATGGCACCTGAATATGCAAATTTTGACGGTACTCCCAAGTTGTTGTTCAGGGATTATGAATTCTATTCAGATGCATACAGAGTAGCTATGAATATAGGATTGGATGCAGCTTGGTTTAACAAGGATGAGTCTCTGGGAGAGATAGTAGATAAATTACAGGCATTTTTCAGTGAAAATACCGAACTGGGCGAATACAAGGCCTATACTATTAAAGGAGAACCCTTTGATGAGCCTGCTATGCACCCGGTTGCAATAATTGCAACCAATGCAGCTGGTTCATTGGCAGCAAAAGGAAAATACCGAAAGCAGTGGGTCAAGGATTTCTGGGAACTCCCATTAAGAAAAGGAGAACGCAGGTATTACGATAACTGTCTTTATTTTTTCAGTTTGCTGATGTTGGCGGGTGAATACAGAATATACATGTAGTTTATTAAAAAAAGTGCAGATGGGGTACTTGCAAAACAGAAATGTTTTTGTTTTAACACCTGTACGCCGTATAAATTATATCAATGATTGCTTCCAAGATATTTGCAATAGTTTCTAACGGCTCGTCATAGGATATTTTACCGTCGCTCACATTCATCATCCATGATTCATTGTGTCGCTAAAACCTTCGTCGTGAAGGTTTTCCGGTAAAATATCCTTGCTTCGCCGATAAACTAGTGAAAATATCTTTAACCAAGCTTCCATTGATATAATTTATACTCTATGTACAGGTTTAACAAAATACAATTTTGATTTTGCGATAACCCACTGCACTTTTTTATTTTTACCTTACAGATTTGTAATTTTAAAATTTATGCAATTGTAATTTTTACTCCGTATAATCTTGTGTATGAAAGATAATCATCGCAGCAGATTACTTTTAAAATATTAACTATTAGTTCAAATATACTAAGGATTTATGGAGGTAATAAAATGAAAGAAGTTTTAAGAATTGAAAATTTAACAAAGAAATATGGTAAAGGACAAAATGAGGTAACTGCAGTTGACAATATTAGTTTTTCAGTTGGAAAAGGTGAGTTTGTTGCAATTATAGGGCCAAGCGGCTCCGGTAAAAGTACATTGCTGCATTTAATCGGAGGAGTTGATAAACCCACATCGGGTAAAGTATATATTGACGACGAGGATATTTATGGCCTTAGGGAAAAGGATTTATCCATATTAAGAAGAAGAAAAGTGGGCTTTGTATTTCAAGCATATAACCTTATCCCAGTATTAACAGCAGAAGAGAATATTCTCATGCCTCTGCTTCTGGACAACAGGAAGGAAGATAAGCAATACATTGACGAACTACTAAAAATACTTGATTTAAAAGATAGAAGAAAGCACCTACCATCAGAACTTTCAGGAGGGCAGCAGCAGCGAGTTTCAATAGGTAGGGCACTTGCAAACAAACCATCAATAATTTTAGCTGATGAGCCTACAGGAAACCTTGATACAAAAAACTCCAGAGAAGTTCTGGAATTGTTAAAATACTCCGCAAAAAAATATAATCAGACTCTTATACTCATTTCACATGATATGAATATAGCAAGTATGGCGGACAGGGTTATAAGTATTGTGGACGGTAAAATTTCTTCCGATGAGGTGGTGAGACAATGAAAAACTATTCAGTACTTACCTCACGGTATTTAAAAAAACATAGGGGAAGAACCATACTTACTCTTATAGGGATTATTATAGCCATAGCAATGTTTACGGCTATAGGAACTATTTACTACAGTGCCATTGCCAGTGAAATAAAAAATGCAAAGGCAAACGGTGATTATCAAGTTTACTTCTACGATTTGGGAAAGGAAAATGTCAATACTTTATATTCCAATGCCGAGTTTAAAAATGGTGGAGCAATAAGACAGGAAGGCACATATAAGTTTGAAAATGATAAATTGACAGAATCTTTGAGGACAATTGACATAAAAAGCTATGACGCTGCAGCATTTAAAGATATATTCAATGTTAAGCTAATAGAAGGGCGACTCCCTAAAAATAGTTCTGAAATATTAATAGACAAAAAAATGAATGCTGTTTTAAAGGACAAAAAGATAAGCAATGTATTAAATGGTACTTTGACAGGAAGCGGTAAATCATCAAGTGCCAAAGAGTATACTATTGTTGGGGTATACGACAGTAACTATGTAACCAATACTGCATTAAGCTATCTGGATATCAAGACTTCCTCCGATTCAAAGGATTATATCTTTTATGCAAATATGAAAAGCGAAAAGAATATAGTAGATAATGCACAAAAAATAGCAAAAGCAAATAATGTAAAACTTGATATAAACACACGACTTTTATATCTTATGGGAGAAGGACCGGACAAAGCCAGAAACGATGGCATGGAAGAGATATTTGCTATAATTGCAGGATTTGTTGTTGTCTGCACAGTGGTAGTTATATATAATGCATTTAATATATCAGTAATGGAGAGAATCAAGCATTTCGGTATACTCCGAAGCATTGGAGCAACAAAAACTCAGATAAGAAGGTTGGTATTCAAAGAAGCTGCAATAATGAGTGCAATATCTATACCTATTGGTATTGCTTCAGGCTTTGCTGGAATATTTATCACTTTTAAACTCTTTATAAATGGTTTCCTTGGAGCTTTTGAAATTGGTTTCTATCCACAGGTAATTATTGTTGCTGCCCTTTTAGGAATTTTTACAGTATTTATTTCTGCATTTTTCCCGGCAAGAACAGCGTCAAAGGTTTCTCCAATAGATGCAATAAGGGGTACTGTAGTTGTAAAAGGAGACAAGGCGAAAAGAAGAGGAGGCCGTTGGGCCAGACTGCTTTTCAGTTTTGAAGGTCAGGTTGCATACAAGAATATCAAGAGAAACAGAAAGAGATTTTATATTACTTGTATATCACTTATGATATCCATTGTTATGTTTGTATTTTTCTCTAACTTTATTGATATATTTGTACAGAGCAGTAAAATAGCAACGCAAGCTGTAAAGGTTGAAGGTACTTTTATTAATAACGACAATGTGAATCTTGAAAACCTGACTAAACAGGTTAAGGAATTGAAGGGAATCAAAGAAACATACGAAATTACTAACAAGTATATACCCTATACCCTTGATAAAAATATGCTTTCAGAAAAATTTGCTGATTCTCTAATTAATAATGAAAAGCCAGAAGAATATGGTCAAAACTATTTTATAAACAGTGTTAATATGATATGTTACGATGAAAATTGTCTCAAACTCTTAAACAAAGAAAACAAAACAAATATTGACTATGAAAGCTTTAAAAATAATAACGAGGTAATCATAGTAAACAAGGCAAGAGGCCGTATGAATAATACTACAATATTTGACAGTTTTACCAAATATAAAGTAGGGGACGAAATAAAGTTGCCTGTTTTAAACAGCAACTATTTGAAAACTAAGGATACAGAAGAACTGAAGCGTCTTATAGATAATGGCAAAACCCTTACTTTTAAGGTAGCAGGGGTAGTTGAATATGAGACGGTATTACAAAATATTCCATACAACAGCTTTGGAATAATAATGTCCCATGACAGTTATAAGAGGTTGACAGGAACAAATGAATTAACAATACTGGCATTAAATTTCGATTCACCGGAACATGCTGATAATAACTATGAAAAGCTCAATATGCTTGCTGATGAAAACAATGCTCAGTACATTGACGTATATAAACAGAAAAAAGAATTTGACGATCTAATGAATCAGATGATGATTCTAGTTTACGGATTTATTAGCCTTATAATACTTATATCTACTGTAAATATAATTAATACTGTAACTATCAATCTTCTTGTGAAAAAGAGAGAGTACGCTACTTTTAAGGCTATTGGTATGACAAAGGGACAATTCCAGAAATTGGTTCTTTTAGAAGGAGGCTTATTTGGAATAATTGCATGTATAATTGGGCTGCCTATTGCCTTCCTTCTTACCTATTTTGGAATAATCGTTAACAATCCTGTTGGAGATATTGGGTATCAAGCGGCTTGGTGGCCGTATATATACGGTGGCCTGGGAATGATTGCAATTACTTTGCTGGCCGCATTGTTCCCGTTGAGTAAATTAAACGATATGAACATTGTGGAATCACTTCGTGTTGAGGAGTAAAGTTTTGGAGTCTTAATCAGTATTAATATAGCCTGTCGGATTCCCGGCAGGCTATGTATTTGTGTAATGACACGTTCTACGGGCAATGAAATACCTTGCCGAGTTTCAGAAATAGCTTGTTTAGAGACTATTGGAAGCTTAATGATTCTTATATAATAGATTTAAGTGAAACTCTAGCTTTCATTATATGTACCTCGCAATCAAATAGTTATATTCAATTGCGAGGTAGCTTTTGGAGTTACCTTGTCAAGCATTTATTGATATTTATTGAATTTTCCTTAAGTTGACGACATTGCCCGTTTACGGGTGAGCAAGCATGGTTTACCGCTTATTATCAAATTGTTTATTTAATATCTATTTTTGGAGGGTAAACCATTAATACTAAAAAGTTTCAAGATCGAATTATCAAACAAGGAATACATTAATATGCTAAGTATAAAACCATTATTTCAGGAAAACACAAGACTACTTGAAGTACAGTGCACTTACCTCTTTTGCAATTAATATTTCAGAGGAGGTTTTGGTATAAAAAAACACTCAATGATTTTCTAAAAAAAGAGTTGAAGATAAAAGTGAATGGACAATAAGGAATATGACAAAAAAAGACCTGACACCCACTAAGGAAAGGCGTCAGGCTGAATAATGTAGAATCTTGCAATAGTAATTATGAATAAATGTGTTAATTACTTGGATTAGTACACACTGAATAACATTTTTTAGATAAAAGAATTTTCATTATAAGTATACTACTTTTAAATAAGTATTACGAGTAGGTTCTTTTGCTGTAGTACTATAATTGCTTACAGTTGTTTGAACGGGAGCATTATGATATGGGGCAGTGGAGTAGGTAACCTTTACTGAGAAATCCTGCCAATAAAAATCTGAATAAAACCCTAATTTACTGTATGTAGAAGAATTTGCAGGAAGGGTAATAGCTACTGTATAAGAAGTTGTATATGACCCAGTTAAGCTAAATGAGGATTTAAGAAGACCTTTAATAGTATCAGATATATTCCCAGTGAAACCAATAGTTGCAATATTGGCTTTTGACCAAGTATATGATGATGCATATGCCCAACTTTCTGTTAAGTATCTTACAAATTGTTGACTATGTAACACTTTACTTGACGTATCAGTCATCTCGTACGTATAAGTACCAATAATATCAGACTTAGTGGTAGTGACAGTATGCGCAAAAGCCCCTGTAGTTGTTATTACAATAAGTGAAACAATTAAAATAAAACCAATGAGTTTTTTCATTAAAATTACCTCCAAAGTTTAATAATTTAAATTACTTAAAGCATTATGCATATATAACAATATATGTCAATTATTTACTTGAAAAAAATAGAAGTAATGTAATAATATGCATATAAAAAGATACAGGAGTGTTAAAATGAAAAAATTTAGAACTTTATCAATTTGTGTGGTGACTATCTTTCTTATAGGGCTTTTATTAGTAATTTTGTTTTTTCAAAGAACAAATTTTAAAGGTAATGGTTATCATTTTATACAATTTAATTCTTCCTTCGCGGCCGAACAACATTCTAATTATGTAATAGATTTACCTTATTTTATTAAATCAAGTAACAAGGACATTTTATTAAAGGACAATATTCTTAATATTAGGTTTAAAAATTCTTCCTTAACTGAAGTTGAAAAATTTGATTTAAAGTTCGGAGATAAACTCAGGAATTATGTGACTAAAACGGTATCTTTGACTACTAAATTTATTAAGTCCGGTAAGGAGAATATAAAATATATTGAAGTAACTTTAAAAGATGGTAAAAAAATTAATTTTTATATTGGAAATTGGTATTTTGAGGTGATAGAAAAATCGGATGAAAAGGGCTATCTAGATATAGGTAAATCGGTATCTGTAATGGCTAACTATTTTACTGATTTACCTATGTCTTTACATAATAATAGTAAGTATGACATTAAAATAAGAAATATAAAAACTAATATACCGGATATCAAAGTAGAAACCGGCTCAGTAATATTAAAACCAGGAGAGTATGTTGATAAGGTACTAAAAATAAATAGGTTAAACAATCTTTATGACAAGCAAGTTTTTTGGTTGATAAGGCCTCTTATAACATATACATTGGGTGAAAAAGAATATAATTTTGTACCACCTGCAATCTACTATGGTATATTGGGGCTTAATGATAACAGAATTCAGGAAGAGCTTAATAAAGGTGACTTTTGATTGTTTACACATAAAAATTAGTTAATGTATATGGAATTGGTGATATGATGCGCTTAGAGAAAATCTTTCTAGACGAAATAGAAATAAACAGGATAATAAAGAGAATGACATACGAAATATACGAAAAAAATTATGATACTGAAGATATAGTTTTAATTGGGGTAAATCAAAGAGGCTATATATTAGCTCAACGTATCTCGAACATTGCCCGAAATCATAAAAATAAAAATTTTTCTACTGGGAAAGTGGAAGTATATTTTTGTAATGGTATATTTGATATTCAAAATAGTTTATTAAATCTAAAGATAGAAATAAATAATAAAGTAGTTATACTTATAACTGATGTATTTTTAACAGGTAGAATATCCTCCGCTGCAATTTCATCTATTTTCTTTCATGGATGTCCTAAAGTTATACAATTTGCGACACTTATAAGTGGTGGACATCGTCAATTTCCTTTAGTGCCAAACTTTACGGGGAAAAACATTCCAACTACAGAAAACCAAAAAGTAACTCTAAAGCTTCGAGAAACGGATAATGTTGAATGTGTAATATTAATGTAGTAGGTATAAAATAGACCGCAAATCAACCGTATCACATGTATTCAGATAAATACGGGATAGACATTTTAGTGAACGGTATTTTATATAAATACAGTAGGAAAAATAAAAATAGAATTCCCAAATGTATACTAAACCAACTACAGAATGATATAGGAAGTAATCAAATGAGATTGCTAGAATATATTAACGCGTTTACGGTAGAAGCAGTAAAGAAAGGCAAATAAAAACAGCCCTTTAAGGGGCTGCCTATGAAATAAATGTGGTTGGTGGATAATTCAATATGTCTTTATACATAGCAAGTAACACGCCCGTATAGTGCTAGAGCTGCCAAACATTCTACGTGTTGTTATGACACTAATAGTGTATAATTATACTAATATCCTAATGTATAAAAGGAGGCAACAATCCATGAATATATTACTTGTGGAAGACGATGCACCCCTTGCTATGGGGATTGAATATGCATTGAAAAAGCAGGATTTTGCGGTATCAATAGCAAAGAATATTAAAGATGCTTACCGGTTGTTTAATGAAGACATTCAATTAATTCTGCTGGATGTTACTCTTCCTGACGGAAACGGGTATGATTTTTGCAAGGAAATACGCCAGACCAGCAATGTACCCATAATTTTTATGACAGCCCTTGATGATGAGCCTAATGTAGTATTTGGACTTGATATAGGCGGTGATGACTACATTTCAAAGCCTGTAAGAACCAGCGAATTGATATCCAGGATAAATGCCATTATGAGAAGGCAGAAGCAGGCTGAGAGCGTAGATACAGGCAAAATCATCAGTGGAAATGTAGTGGTTGAACCATTAAAATGTAAGGTTTATGTAAATAAAGAAGAAGTTTTTCTCACTGCTGTTGAATACAAACTATTGCTTGTGCTGCTTGAAAATAAAGGGAATGTATTAAGCAGAAACACTATTATTGAAAAACTATGGGACATTGACAGTAATTTTGTTGACTATAATACTCTCAATGTATATATGAAAAGACTTCGTGAAAAGATTGAAGTTGGAGATGAAAAGCACATAGAGACAGTGAGAGGACTCGGATATGTGTGGAAAGACTGATAGTATACACATGGAGGTTAATATTGAAGCTTCTGAAAAATAAAGAAATCCAGCTTGTTATTGTGATAATCACAGCTTTACTTCTGGCTTTTGGTGCTGTTACTTATTATACTGTAAAAAACTTTGCAGATTCCGTAAATAAAGTACAAATACAGCAGAATACTGCTACTATAGGTGCCATTGTAAAACAATATCCTAAGTTGGAAAGTGATATTGTTAAGAACTATACAAAGGGTTTTAAGAAAGACTACGAGTATGGAAAATCAATTTTAAATAAATATTCTTATGATGAAAATCTCAAGGTAGAAAATAATTATATGCTTGCAGATACCCTTAGAAAAGCAAATGCCAGAATTGGAGTAACTTTTGTATTGTTTGGGGCAGCTTTGCTTTTATTATGCGTCTTTTGCTTTAATAGGATTTTCTCAAAAATAAGAAAGATTAGTGTCAGTGCCGAAGCCATTGTAGAAGGAAATTACGATTCAATAAAAGGGGATACTCAAGAAGGTGATATCGGATATCTGATATATCAGATAAATTGCATGAGTGAACGTTTAAGTGAAAATGTTCATGCTTTGGAAAATGAAAAGATTACATTAAAACGAATCATGGCCGACATATCCCATCAGCTTAAAACACCACTTGCTTCGCTTATAATGTTTAACGACATAATGAAAAATGACAGCACCCTTTCTGAAGAGGAACGGGCAGATTTTGTTCTAGAGAGCAAGAATCAACTGGATAGGATGGAATGGCTCATAAAAAACATACTCAAAATGGCAAAACTTGAAGCAGGAGTTGTTGAGTTTACTATGGAGGAAGCAGATATTTCCGAAACGCTTCAAAGAAGCCTTTCACCACTTAAAGCAATTGCTTCTGAAAAAAATGTGGATGTAAGGCTCAATGGTTCTTCAAATATTATAGTAAAGCATGATATAAACTGGACTACAGAAGCATTTTCAAACATTATTAAAAATTGTATAGAGCATAGTAATATGGGAGGAGATATTAATATATCCTGGGATGAAAATAATGTTTTTGTACAAATAATAATAGAGGACGAGGGTGAGGGAATTCCCAAGGATGAGATCCCAAAAATATTTGATAGATTTTATAAAGGCTCTTACAGTTGCAATCCAACAAATATCGGAATAGGACTATACATTACCAAGTCTATTGTAGAAGGTCAGAATGGGTCAATATACGTAAGTAGTACTTTGGGAAAAGGCACCAGGTTTACGGTAAGGCTTATGAAGAAACCACTTTAAATTTATAGTTTTATAAACCATAATAATGGTATATAATATAAATGCGAACAATTCCCATTTAACACTGGCGGAGGTAATTTAGTTGAAACAAGGTAAACTCTTAAGGACGCTGTTAATAGCGTTGGCGTTCTCATTTATATTAGTCGGCTGTTCCAACGGGACGGAAAATACTGCAGAAAAAGCAGAAACTACAATAGTTACTTCATTTTATCCCATGTATATTTTAACTCAAAACATTGTAAAGGATATACCAGGTATAAAGGTTTTAAACATGACGGAACCTCAGCAAGGCTGTCTACATGATTATCAGATGGTTCCTGCGGATTTAAAAACTCTTGAGAAAGCAGACATATTTGTAATTAACGGGGCAGGGATGGAAGCTTTTATGGACAAGGTAATCAAGCAGAGGCCCTCCCTTAAAATAGTTGAAGCCTCAAAAGATATGGAGCTACTAAAGGATGCCAACGGAGAAGATAATGCACATGTCTGGGTAGGTATTTCAGGTGCAATACAAGAAGTCAAAAATATTTCTGAAGGACTTGCAAAGGCAGATTTAAAGAATGCTGAAGCCTATAGGAAAAATGCTTCTGAATATGTAAAGCAGCTTGAGGCTCAGAAAGATAAAATGCACAAAGAACTTGATGAGTTTAAAAATAAGAACGTTATAACTTTCCATGAGGCTTTTCCTTATTTTGCCAAGGAATTTGGACTGAATATAGTGTCTGTGGTAGAGCGTGAGCCCGGAACAGAGCCTAGTGCCGGAGAACTGGCAGAGTTGATAGACAAGATAAAAAGTTCAAATGTAAAAATACTGTTTGCAGAACCTCAGTATTCTGCAAAAGCGGCGTATTCAATTGCAAAACAAACAGGTGCAAAAGTATATCTTCTTGACCCTGTTGTAACAGGTGAGAAAAATGCACCTGCAGACAGCTATATTAAGACAATGGATGAGAATCTGAAAGTTTTGGTTAAGGCTTTTAAGGAGAATCAGTAGGACATTAAGTATCCGTCCAACATAATTGAAATTATTTTGAATATTCTTATTGAAACGCGTATATAATACATAATATACGTGTTTTGTGTTTATTTTGCACAATAATTTACTATAAATAGCAAATGTACTATAATAAGAACGTATATATTGTTTATTGTGTGATGATATGCTAAAATACTGCTTAGTGGAGGATATTTATATGTTATTAAGATATAAAGTGAAAAATTTTTGTTCATTTAAAGATGAAGTAGTTTTTTCTATGAAACCTGGTAAAGTAATTAGTAGATTTGAAGATAATGTTGTATATATTAATCCAAGATTGAAAATTTTGAAAGCCGCAGTTATAGAGGGAGAAAATGCAGGCGGCAAAACCAATTTTATGAAAAGTCTAGAATTTCTGAAATATTTGTTTGAATCAGATTCAAACCCACGGATATATAATAAATTGGCATTTAAATATAATACTAACGAGACACAATTTTTCGAAATATCAGTTCTAGCTAGTAATAATATGATATATACCTATTCACTAACTCTTGATAGTTATTCTCCTGTTGAAGAAAGTTTATACATTAGAACTGCTAGTCAGGATGAAACTAATAACAAAAGGATATTTATATCTCAAAGAAGCGATTTTAAAAAACATGAAAAAGACAATGCTGAAAGGCTGAAAATTACTTATAATATTGATATAGATTATAAGTATATCGATAAAGAATTAAAAAGTATTATAGAAGCAAGAGTTGGCGTTACTCAAGCCGGAATAGGACTAGTCTTAAAATATTTATCATTGATAGGGGTAAGTATTGTTTTACCTTTGACAGAATGGATTAGCAATTCATTGATTTTGAATTTGCCCCAGGACCATTCCTTAAATTTTTACAAGCAGATTCTAAAGGAAGAGGAAGATTTATCTATAATTAAAGAAGAAGGATTCTTGGAAATTTTCAGGTTGGTAGATTCAGCTATAACAAAAATAGAAGTTAATGATGAAGAACCTTTTGAAAAAACAATCATAGTCCGTAAAACTGAAGAGAATAGTGAATTTCGAATTGAACTCCAAAATGAATCTTCTGGAACTAGAGAATTTTTTGCATGGTCTATTCAATTATGGAAAGTCTTAAACAAAAATATTGTTCTATTTGCCGATGAGATTGACAAAGTACTAAATTCTATATTGTCCGAGAAGATTATTAGTCTAATACAGGGTTCAGACCATAGAGGCCAGTTTATTTTTTCAACCCATAATGTTATGCATTTAAATACAAACATTTTTATGAAGGAACAGCTTAATTTTATTTCAAAGAAAAAAGAAACCCTTTCTTCTGAATTATACTCTTTGGCTGACTTTAAGGAGTACAGGTATGATAAAGCCGATGTTTATGATTTATACTTGAAGGGTATCCTTGGAGGTGTTCCTAATGACTAGAGAAGGAAAATTACGAATAAAATTATTTGTCGAAGGGTATACAGAGGAAAATTATTTTAAGAATCTTCGTAAGAGTAATAATGTTGAAATATCATATAGGGAAGTTAATATGAGGGGCGGGGGATATACAAGCTTTTTAAATGAAGTAAGAAAATCTCCTGATTCTGGATTTATAGCTGTTTTTATAGTTGTAGATCTTGACAAATTTATTCAAGAACCTGACCAGGATGAACCTTTTAAAAAGTTACTAAGGCATTGCAAAAACAAGAATAAGAGTGGTAAGATACCATATTTCTTAATTGTATCAAATAAAGATTTTGAATATTTTGCATGTTGTCATTGCTTAAATTATAAAAATACAGATACAACTGCCTATATAACCAAAAAATTTAAATATAAAAGCCTAGAAGAATTTAAAGAAGATGAAAAGGTGTACAACTTCTTAAACAGTAATTCCCGCTCGTATACTAATGCACTTAGAAAAATCAGATCTCAAAAACCATACATAAGTAATGAATATAAAAAGGAAGTTAAAGGACTTGATATAAATATAAAAATAAAAAGAACTGAAATTGAGAGTGAGGCTCTAAATTACTGTCATTCAAATATTTATGAGTTATTTGAAATTATTGGTGTAAACTAGTTCTGAAACTGTTTAAAGTGAGGCAAGTTTTGCATATGAGTTGTTGAACCGGTATTTATGATTAAAATACCGGTTCAACTTATGAGAAAATACCATTTAGTTTTGAATATTGACTTATGACTCCAACTTTATTGTTCCGCCATTCGCTTCAAACGCTGGTACTTATCTTTTGCATGTTCTTCTGCAAGAGTAAACAGTTCTTCCGCCTCTTCAGGGAACATCTTGGCAAGGGATGAATACCTAACCTGAGACATCATGAAATCCTTGAAGCTTTCCTTAGGTTCTTTGGAATCCAGTATAAATGGATTCTTTCCTTCTTTCTTTAAATCAGGGTTATACCTGAACAAATGCCAGTACCCCGCTGATACAGCAGCTGCTGAATTCGCTATGCTTCTTCCCATACCGTCTTTGATTCCGTGACTTATACAAGGAGAATATGCAATAATTATTGACGGTCCCTTGTATGCTTCTGCTTCAGCAATAGCCTTGAGCAACTGATTTCTGTCTGCACCTATACCCACCTGTGCTACATAGACATTACCGTAGGTCATCATTTGTGCGGCAAGATCCTTTTTAGCTTGTTTCTTACCGGAAGAAGCAAACTTTGCAATAGCGGCTGTAGGAGTTGATTTGGAGGCCTGACCGCCTGTATTTGAATAAATTTCAGTATCAAATACAAGGATGTTGATATCATCCCCAGTAGAGAGAACATGGTCAAGTCCGCCGTAGCCTATATCATAAGCCCAACCGTCTCCGCCTACTATCCATATTGAACGTTTAACAAGGTAATCCTTCTTCTCAAGGAGTTCCTTAACCAATTTCATTTGATTCTGGTCATTATTTGAATAGCTCTGTAAAGCATTAATTAAATCTTCACTGGCTTCTTTGGAAGTTGCACCGTCTTCAACGCTTTCTATCCATTTTGATAATAAAGTCTTCAAACCTTCTTCAACATCAAGCTCCAAAAGTTGATTAGCAACATCTCTGAGGCGTTCCCTAATTTGCTTTACGCCTAGATACATACCGTAACCAAATTCGGCATTATCTTCAAATAAGGAATTTGCCCAAGCAGGGCCCTTACCTTCATGGTTTACCGTATATGCGCTTGTAGGATATGAGGCAGCCCATATGGATGAACATCCAGTAGCATTTGCAATCATCATCCTGTCACCGTAAAGCTGTGTTATAAGTTTAATATATGGTGTTTCACCACAGCCTGCACATGCCCCGGAGAATTCCATTAAAGGCTTTCTGAACTGACTGTCCTTAATGGTCTTATTTCCAAAGTTACCACCTTTATAACTGATTTTTCTGGTTGCAAAGTCATAGTTAGGTATTTCACGTTCAGTCTGGGTACTAAGCTTTTTCATAACCAGAGCTTTTGGCTTAGCCGGACATACGTCAGCACAGTTGCCGCATCCTGTACAGTCCATAGGACTTATCTGTATTCTGAACTGGTAGCCTTCTGTACCCTTACCCACAGCATTTTTGGTAATAAATGATTCTGGTGCATCCTTTAACTCTTCTTCGGTAGCAAGAGTAGGCCTGATAACTGCATGAGGACATACCAGAGAGCATATATTACATTGAATACAACTTTCAGGTATCCATTCTGGAACGTTAACAGCAATACCTCTTTTTTCATAAGCTGAGGTTCCGTTTGGAAGAGTTCCGTCTTCAATACCTTTAAATGCACTGACAGGAAGATCTTCACCCTTCATTGCGTTCATAGGTCTCATTATTTCACTTATAAAGGCAGGCTCTTTAATATCTGTGTTTGAAGTATCTTGTGCGTCTTTCCAGCTGTCAGGAACATTTATTTTGACTAAGGCATTAATACCCTTGTCAATTGCTTCATGGTTAACCTTAACGATATTTTCGCCCTTCTTGCCATAGCTTTTCACAACGGCTTCTTTGAGATACTTGACAGCATCATCAAGAGGGATAATATTGGCAAGCTTAAAGAAAGCAGCCTGCATTATCATGTTTATCCTGTTTCCAAGTCCTATTGATTCAGCAATTTTTGTTGCATTAACTGTATAGAACTGTATATTGTTTCTGGAAATCTGTCGCTTTATTTCAGCAGGAAGATGCTCTTCCAACTCTTTTTCATCCCAAAGACAATTCAAAACAAATGTACCGCCTTTTTTAATACCCTTCAGCAAATCGTATTGGTTCACGTAGGATTGATTATGGCAGGCAATGTAATCAGCCTCATTTATAAGGTAAGCAGATTTTATACGTTCATCTCCGAACCTTAGATGGGACATGGTAACTCCGCCTGATTTCTTTGAGTCATAAGCAAAGTAGCCCTGAGCAAATTTCTCAGTATGGTCGCCGATAATCTTTATTGCTTGTTTATTTGCCCCTACTGTACCATCTGAGCCAAGTCCCCAGAATTTGCATCGTATTGTTGACTTTGGTTCTGCATTGATTTTTTCACTTATTGTCAGTGATGTATGAGTAACGTCATCATCTATACCAATGGTGAATTGGTTTTTAGGATTTTCTTGTTCCAGATTGTCATATACAGCCTTGATATCTGAAGGGGTAGTATCCTTTGAAGCAAGACCAAATCTTCCTCCTACAATAACAGGAGCATTTGGAACGTCGTAAAATGCGGTTTTAACATCAAGATATAAAGGTTCTCCAACAGAACCCGGTTCCTTTGTTCTATCCAGAACAGCAATTTTTTTAACTGATTTAGGGATTGCATTAAGCAGGTGCTTTACAGAAAATGGTCTGTAAAGGTGAACCTTCACCAGTCCGTACTTTTTACCCTGATTGTTCATGTAGTCGATTGTTTCTTCAATGACATCGGTAATTGAACCCATTGCAACAATTATATGTTCTGCATCAGGTGCTCCGTAATAATCAAAAAGGCCATGTTTGCGGCCTGTGAGAGCCCCTACTTTATTCATGTAATCCTCAACAATAGCAACAATATCGTTATAAAAAGGATTGGATGCTTCACGACCCTGAAAATAGACATCAGGATTTTGAGCCGTACCTCTTGTAACGGGATGATTAGGAGACAAGGCTCTGTTTCTGAATTCTTTAACTGCTTCATAATCAACCAGACTTGCCAAATCATCATATTCAAGAGCTTCTACTTTTTGTATTTCGTGAGATGTTCTGAATCCGTCAAAGAAATGAAGGAAAGGAAGTCTTCCTTTAATTGCAGCCAAATGAGCTACAGGTGCTAAGTCCATTATTTCCTGAACTGAGCCTGAAGCCAACATAACTACACCGGTTTGTCTTGCTGCCATTACATCCTGATGATCTCCGAAGATGGAGAGTGCATGGGTTGCAATAGCTCTTGCACTGACATGGAAAACAGCAGGAAGAAGTTCTCCTGCAACCTTGTACATATTCGGAATCATCAATAATAAGCCTTGGGAAGCCGTAAATGTAGTAGTAAGAGCACCTGCCTGAAGAGAACCATGAAGGGCACCTGCTGCTCCTGCTTCTGACTGCATTTCAACTACCCGTACTTTTTGCCCGAAAATATTTTTTTTGCCTTTGGAAGCCCATTCGTCAACTGATTCTGCCATGTTTGATGATGGTGTTATGGGATAGATTGCAGCGACATCAGTAAAGGCATAGGATACATATGCAGCTGCAGTATTACCGTCAACAGTCATTTTGATTTTTGACATTAATAAAAACACCCCCTGTAATTAAAGTTTACTTCCATTATCTACCCAATCTTTTGCTTCTGAAACACTTTCAATTTTAGGAATTACAACATTAGTGTCCTTTTGTTTTGTTGCTTCATTTGTCCAGGCAGCTGTTCCCTCATTGTCTGTGGGTCTGTAAGCTGTCCTTCGCCTGTTATCACGTCCGTCTAATTGTGCATCTTTTTTGTTCATGTTTACCTCCAAATATAATAATTATTTTTATGAAAAAAGAAATATTAACCCTATAAAAAATATAAGACATAAAAATTATTTGCTTTATTAAATTTTTTATTCGGAAAAGAAGGTATTTAAACAATAAAAAGGTCCGGCTAAGAAGTTACAACTTCTTAACCGGACGATATTTTTACCAGGTATTTTGGAACTAATCAAAATCATAAGTTAAGCCAATGAAAAAGAAGATGAAATAGTACTATGCGTAAAAAACGAATTAACAATTTCGTATTGATTTTTTACTATAACAACATTTTCAATAGCATCATATTTCTTACTTATACCATTATGTAGTAATGCACCCTTTTTTATGTAACTGGATTCTCCAATGTAAAATGAATGCTTAGATTTACCCCAATTATTAAAAGCCATAACTCCACCTCGTACTGTACCATTGTTTATTATAATATTTGCTGCGTCTAGATATGATATTCCGTACCAACTGCCTATCAACGTTCCGCCGTTCATTATTACAAAAGGCGCGGGAGTATTACTCCAATTGTATAATGCACTATAGCCTTTTATTGTTCCACCTTCAAGTTTAAGAACACCGGATCTATCAAAATAGATTCCCATACCTTTTGGATATAAATTTTCAATTACGCCAGTTTCCTTTTCACTGGAGTCTTTTATAGTTAATGCACCTTCCAAATATATTGTACCATCTAAATTCCTACTGGTGATTTTATAACCTGCTAAATCAAGGACTATATTAGTATTAGTACCAAGTTTCAGGGTAGATTCACCAAGGTCCACATCTGAGAGCAGAGTGATAGTAGTTTCTTCGGGACTATCTATGGAATTAAGTGCTTCTTCCAGTGTAGGAAACGCTAGATTGCCTATTTTTGCCTGATTGCAAGTTTCACATATGGTGATTTCGTCATCCGGCAAAATGGTGACAACCTTAAAATTTACACTAGGTCTTAACCGTAGTTTCTTAATTCTATCCAATTTGCCTCGCCTCTTTGTCTGAAATTTTGCTGTAAACACCATTAATACTCTTTAAGTAAAAACATTTAGATTTACTTAAAGAAAGCTTTTAAATAAGGTAACTATATGCATAATGATAATTATTGATTAGTTTTTCTTTACAACATCCCCTTCATACCCGTTTTTCTTATCAAGGCTAATCATACCAGTATTTTTGACAAAAGTGAAGTAATATGTGCAATTCGACGGCAAAAAGTGCAATACGATTGAAAAAAGCAGATATTTCATGTTATAATTTTACAGGAAGGATATACCATTTCTTAGGAAGGTTACGATGAAAATAGCTATTTGTGACGATTTAAGATTTGATCGTACATTGCTGTGCGAGTACATACTGCAGTATGCAAAAAATAATTTTATAAATATTGAAGTTGTTGAGTTTGACAGTGGTGAAGAAATGCTGTCGTCTTTTTTAGAGGAAAAATATAAAATTGTATTTCTTGACATATATATGAAGGGTATTGACGGAGTTGAAGTTGCTGAAAAAATACGAGAAACTGATGAGGACTGCAAAATTATTTTCACCACCTCCAGCGTGGACCACAAAGGTGAAGGATTTGAGGTTGCAGCGACACATTATCTGATTAAGCCTATTACCTACAAACGTGTTGAACAGGCATTAAACCGCTGTAAGAAGGTTTTAGCTTTTGATGCACAATACGTAGAGCTGCCCTTGGGGAAAGAGACTGTAAAAATCAATCTCAGAGACATTCTATATGTTGAAGCAGTCCGAAATGGTGTTGTGATAAATACTGAATATGAAGAATACAAAATACATATGCCCATGGCAAAGATTTGTAATATTATTACGGACAAGAGATTTTTAAGATCTCATCGCGGGTTTATTGTAAATATGCAGCATATAATTGCAGTCAAAGAAAATGAGTTTGTTTTGAAAAACAATTCTGCAGTTCCAATACGACAGTCAGGCAGAAAAGAGATAAAATGTGCCTACATGCATTATGTAATAGAAAGCCAAAAAGAAATTCAAAGTACTAATGCTCTTGTCTAATTTGTCATTAATAAATTATTAACTAACGGGAATATCTATCTCGGATGTTCAGTATCCATTCTGACAGGATTGTTGCCGTAATATGTAACTTAATGTTTATTGTTCTTGATTCTACAACTGTGATTACTATAAGGAAACATTCCCATAGAACTTTCATAACATGTAATATGGGATTTATGTTAATCATATAGGAGGTAGAATTGTGCATAATTACGGAAATTGGCCATATGTAAGTAGTAATATGATGGTTCCGGGACATTCAAATAGAAAAGTCGATTTTGGAATGACTAACCCCTTGATTATGCCGCCCAACATTAGCTCGGATTTACAGCCGGGATATACACCACATTCAAACCATGAAGATATGCAGCAAGAAACGGGTTCGGAGATGATGCAGCAGAGTATGGGACTGAATATCATGCAGCCTGGAATGGGTTCTGAGATAATGGAGCAGGGCATGGGTCAGAATATAATGCAACATGAAAAAGCGAATGCAGATATGTCAGAGGCACTTGATTTAATTAAAGAGGCAATAAAAGGTGAAACACAAGACAAATTATTCTATCAGTACCTTTTAGACAATGCCCCAGCGTTGTTGGACAAGGAAATCATAGAAGAGATAATGGACAATGAAATGAAACATGCAAAGCTATTCAGACAGCTCTATTTCGAACTTACCGGTGAGACAATAAAACCTGATGAAAATGTTACCTTTGAAAAACCAAAAACATATTGTGACGGGCTTAGAGGGGCACTTATGGGTGAAACTAATGCGGTAAAAAATTACCGCAGGATTTTAGCAGCAATGAAGAGCAGAAAACACATAAATATGCTGGTGGAAATAATTACAGATGAACTAAGGCATGGATCTCTTTACACCCTTCTAATTCATAATAATGATTGCAAATATTAATATCAGTGAAAAAATAGAACCGAGTAGCTTCTAGTCAGCTGCCCGGTTCTATTTTAGTCAAAAATAAAGAAATTTTAAAAAATTTGTATACATGAACAGACTTTTGGGTTAAATTTAAGTATATTGTATAAAGTAGTAAATAAAAAACAAACGTAAAGAGGTATGAATGGATATTATTGTATGGTTTTTTGATTTTGTAATTCATTTGGATGAAAATTTAACCCAATTAGCTAATGATTTCGGGGTTTGGACCTATGTAATTTTATTTGCTATAGTTTTTTGTGAGACGGGTCTTGTTGTAACTCCTTTTCTTCCAGGAGATTCAATGATTTTTGTGGTAGGGGCACTTTCAGCAAGCGGGGAACTTAATTTGAAGGTTATTGCAATAGTATTGATAGCTGCGGCTATTCTTGGAGATACCTGTAATTATCATTTAGGGAAATTGTTTGGACCTATGGTATTTAGAAAAGACAATGTTAGGTTTCTTAAAAAAGAGCATTTGGAAAAAACTCATAACTTTTATGAAAAGCATGGAGGCAAGACAATAATCCTTGCAAGATTTATACCCATAATTAGAACCTTTGCGCCTTTTGTGGCAGGGATGGGCTCCATGAGTTATATGAAATTTATAAGCTACAATATAATAGGTGGTATTTCATGGGTATTACTGTTCCTTACAGCAGGATACTTTTTCGGAAATGTTCCTGTTGTTCAGGATAACTTCACACTTGTAATATTAGCCATAATTGCAATATCTGTTCTGCCTGGTTTTGTGACATACTTAAAAAATAAAAAAACAGGCTCAACAGATTAATCAGTATTGTTGCTACAAATTAATATAATACTCAGAAATTTCAAATTATTAATATAAATTACTCCAATTGGGTACGATACTATATGTTTATACGTAAATTACAATGGTTTTAGTAGTCTATGTATAATAGCCATGACAAGGGGCTCTTGTACCTTGTACGTTATGTATCCAAAGGAGGTGATAGTAGTGAAAAAGATTAAAGTTCTTGTTGCTATTGCATTTTTAATTTCAATACTATCTTCTAATGTCTTTGCAGTTAAGTCCGACATAGGTTCAAAATCACAAGACGGTGCAGTTGATCAACATAAAGAAGAGATTAAGGACCGAGACAAATGTCATAAGTGTCGTAAGGATCCCATTAAATATCTTGAAGATAAGAAGCAAAGAATAGAAGAAGACTTGAAAGAAGGGCGTATTTCCAAGGAAGAGGCTGACGAAAAGATAAAGGAAATCGACCAGCGCTTACAGAAAATCAAGGAGTTCAACAGTTTGTCCCTTCCTGAAAAGAAAGAAAAAATTTATAGCAGATTCCAGAAACACATTGATAAAAAGGTTTCAGAAGGGAAATTAACAAAGGAAGAAGGCCAAAAGTTTCTGACAGAGTTCAAAGAGGAGCTCGATAAGTGGGATGGCAAAGATTTTCCTAAATTTAAGATGGACAAGATGAAAAATAAAAAACATGATTAGTTTGATATGACAAGAAAGGACGCATAATTATAAAAGTGCGTCCTTTTATCATGCCTTTGTTGTAATACGTAGTTTCAATGACTGTATTGAAAAGGTTTTGCCTTTATTAAATGCTGAAACAATTATTGTAACCAATATAATCACACAGCCAATAATAGGGAGAACTCCTGTAAATCTTTCACCAAGAAGCAGTATACCCAGAGCTGCAGTAACTACAGGCTCTAGAGCATATGTAATGGCTGCATTTTCAGGCCGTACAAACTTGATTGCAGAGCTTTGAAACAGAGAAGTAAAAATAGTAACAGCAGCATTAAGGCAAATAAGAAATAAGAATATCGGATTTACAACATTTGAAAATGTTACCTTACCTGTTTCAAATACCAGAGCTAGAATCAAAAAGCAAACTATGTTTGTACTATGCTGTATAAATGTAAACTGTACTGCGGTAAATACATTTGAAAACTTGTTTTGTAGTGCTATAAACAAGGAGAAGAAAATCGCATTACATAATGCAAAAATATCTCCTATATTTACACTAAAACCCTTTCCTGCAAAAGTAATAAAGTAAATGCCTACCATTGCTGTCATTGCCAGAAGGATTGTTTTCCGAGAGGGTGATTTTCTTTCTAGAACAGCCATTATTACGGGTGTTATTACAATTGACAGCTGTACTATAAATGCCGTATTTGAACCTGTGGTTTTCTTCAGAGCAAGCATGCAAAAGGTGTTGCTTACAACTGAAATCAGGCTTATAAGTACACATGTGACAACAATTTTTTTATTAAAGCCATGCAGTTTTTTTCTGAATATTATGGCTGTGGAACAAAACCCTAATACGGCACATATAAAGAGTATAGAGAACTGGGGGAGAAAGCCCAAAAGCATTTTGGACCATATATAAGATGAACCCCAAAGTATGGCATTTAAAATAAGAAATATTTGAGCGTTACTTTTTGTAATAATGTTCATAATATGTACCCACCAGAATTAATTAGTTTACATATTACATTATATTCTAATTTTTATCCAAGATTATTGCATAAACTGTTTAAAAATTTGCAAAAAATGCTTTTTGTCCATTTATTTTTTTTGATACATATAATAGAATAGTACTACTATGTAATATGAAAAGCTGTGAAAGGATTGTTAATATGGAAAAGGAACCAGGTATTAAAAGAGGCTATCTAGAGGATGATTTTAAATTTTTCCACTTGAAGGACAGAAAGAATATTCAGTTTGAACACCATTACCACGATTTTAATAAAATAATAATATTCTTACTTGGTGACGTTATATACAATATAGAAGGCAAAAACTATAAGCTCAAACCATGGGATGTTCTTTTTGTTCCGGGAAACCAAGTACATAAGCCAATAATAGCACCTGATCGTGACTATGAAAGAATAGTTATATGGATAAACAACAGATTTTTAGAGGAACATGGGAATTGCGATAACGATCTTTTGACTTGCTTTAATCTTGCCAGAGAAAAAAAGCATTTGGTAAGGCTGGGTGCTAATTCACTCAATAATATAAAGCCTATACTGGGGAATCTTGAAAGAGAGCTTAAAAACGCTACATTTGGTTCAGGTATCCTTGCAAATGCACTTTTTGTACAATTCATGGTCTACATAAACAGATTATATCTAAAACCAGATAAACAAGTAGAAGATATAGAGGTAGAGTTTGACGAACAGATTCAGCAAATAATTCACTATATTAATGGGAACCTGTCGGGAGATTTGAGCATAACGGCATTATCCGAAAAGTTCTACATTAACAAGTATTATCTTATGCATAAGTTTAAGGCAAACACAGGGTTCTCAATCCATAGTTATGTAAATAACAAGAGGCTTCAAAAAAGTGCGGCCCTTATAAAAGAGGGAAAGTCCCCCTCTGATGCAGCAGGGGAATGTGGTTTTAATGATTATTCCAACTTTGTACGCACTTTTTCAAAAATGTATGGTATGTCTCCAAGAAAATATTGCAAGTCTGCTCTAGAACACCCTGTTAACAGCTTTCAGGTTGAAGGATGACTGTAGACTAAACGTAAATCATTTTTTTAGTCATTCCGCCGTCTACAGTTATGTTTTCACCTGTTATAAAGCCGGATTTGTCGGATGCCAGAAACAGACATACCTCGGCTATGTCATCGGGAACACCTACTCTTCCGGCTGGATGCTGGGTATGATCTTCTATTGATAAAATGTCTTGACATGCAACAGAACTTTTTTTCCAGGACGAAACATCTATCCACCCTGGACTGATGGAATTAACTCGTATACCATATTTACCAAGAGAGATTGCCAGAGCGTGAGTTAATGAAATAATTCCTCCCTTGGAGGCAGAGTACGGCTCTGTATCTGGCTCGGACATAAATGCCCTTGTTGAGGCCATATTGATTATGCATCCGCTGTTTTGGTTTTTCATAAATCCGGCACAGAATTTTGAACAATAATATACGCCTGAAAGGTTTACGGCAATAGCCTTGTCCCATTCTTCTACAGTTGTTTCAAATATATTGCCAAAGCCGGTGATAGCCGCATTGTTTACCAATACGTCGATTCTGCCATATTTTTTATACGTATAATTAACCATAGCTTCTACAGAGGCTGGGTCTGTAACGTCAGTTTTTATAAAAATGGCTTCATGACCTTCATTTTTTATTTGTTTTTCGTTCTCCATTCCTGCTTCCTGGTCAATATCAGCAATTACAACTTGAGCCCCTTCTTGGGCGAATTTTCTTGATATGGCCCTTCCTATACCTTGGCCTGCTCCTGTTATAATTATGGCTTTATTTGTAAATTGTGACATATATTTCAAAACCTCCTTTATTTTTAGTACAATATCTAGAGTATATCAAAAACACGGATAAAATGCATAAACTGTGAAGCCTATGAATAAGTAGCAGTATAGCTTATTGAACAGGGGAGATAAAAATGAGGTATAAAAGTCAGACTTTATTAGCAATAGCAGCCATAATTATATTAGTTTTCCTATTCTCAAAAACATATGCATTTCAGGAAACAGAGGAGATTAAAATACTATTTACTCATGATATGCATGATCACTTGCTGGCAAACAAGGGAGAATATAACGGCAACACTGTTTGGACTGGTGGATATTCAAGATTGAAAACGGCAATTGACAAGGAAAAAGCAGACAGTAAAAATACAGTTCTGGTAGATGCCGGAGACTATTCTATGGGAGATTTATTTCAATCATTGTTTTCAACAGATGCACCGGAGTTAAGGATTATGGGGCAAATGGGATATGATGTAACTACATTTGGCAATCATGAATTTGAATTTAAAGATATGGGTCTTGCAAGACATTTATATGCTGCAAAGAACAGCGGTGACAAGCTTCCACAGATAGTCAGCTCAAATATAGTATTTCCGGATATGAAAAAAATGACTAAATCCTCTTATGAACTGCAGCAGTCAATGAAAGCATATGGAGTCAAAGAATACACCATAATCAACAAAGGAGGAATCAGAATTGGAGTATTCGGTCTTATGGGGAAGGATGCTGACAATTGTATAACAACTACAGAGGTTTCCTTTGATAACATTGTAGAAAGTTCAAAGAGGGTGGTAAAAAAGCTCAAACAGGAAGGGGTAGACCTTATAGTATGTTTGTCTCACTCTGGTACGGGGGAAAAGGCATCAAAATCAGAAGACGAAATACTTGCAAAGAAGGTTACGGACATTGATGTTATAGTAAGCGGACATACTCATACTCTTTTGAATAAGCCAATTATACATGGGAATACGATAATTGGTTCCTGCGGCGAATACGGAAATAATATGGGGGTTATTGAACTTATAAAAGATCCAGGCAAAAGATGGTATCTTAAGGATTATCATTTAGTGAAAATTGAGCAATCAATTGATGAGGATTTAAAAATTTCCAAAACCATAAGTAATTTCAAGGATATGGTTCAGAAGAAGTATCTTAATTATTTTGGTTTGGGGTTTGATGAGGTTTTATGTCGGTCCCCCTTTAGCTTTATTGCTACTGATCAAATAGGCAAAAAATTGCAGGAGGACACTTTGGGCAACCTAATCTCTGACGGATATATATATTCGGTTAAACAGGCGGAAGGCAAAAATTATGAACCTGTATCAGTTGCTATTGTACCTGTAGGAACAATGAGGGGTTCATTTGTGGAAGGTGATATAACTGTACAGGATGCATTTATTTCAAGCTGCCTTGGAATCGGGCCCGATAATATATCCGGATATCCTCTTATATCAGCATATCTTACAGGAAAAGAACTGAAAAATTTGTGCGAACTGGACGTTTCTATATCTCCTATGCTGAATTATGCCCAACTGTACATGTCAGGAATCAGCTATACCTATAACCCAATTAGAATGATACTAAACAGGGTTACTGAGGTGCACCTGCAGAAGCCTGACGGGACAAAGGAAAAAATAGATGACAAAAAGCTCTATAGGGTAGTAAGCGGATTGTATAATGCACAAATGCTCTCTACTGTAGGAGCTAAGTCTTTAGGTCTTTTGTCGGTTACACCAAAAACCAAGGAGGGAAAACCTATTAAGGATTTTGATTCTCATATAATTTACTCAAAGTCAGGTGGGCATACCACTGAACTAAAGGAATGGCTTGCCACTGCCAAATATCTTCAATCTTTTCCGAAAGTTGAGGGTGTACCCCAAATCCCATACTATTACAATGGCTTACAGGGAAGAAAAATTATTGATAATAGAAAGAGTCTCTCAGCTATTTTGGGTAACCCCAATAGTATAGCAGTAACGATATACTTGGTTGTATTAGCTGTAGTTGTAGTTATAACAGCTACAATTGTAATTATAGTAAGGCTAGTTAGGAAGAAGCAAAGAAATAATGTGACTGTGTAGGAGACGATAGAAAGATAAATATTTCGACGAAAGACACCAGTTGAAGTTCATGCAGAAGGTGCGGCGTAGAAGTCGCACTTTCGGTGTCCGCTATGTTGACTTAGAAGTGTATTACTACAATGTAGATATTGTAGACATAAAATAGGCAAGGTGATATAATACATAATTAGTTCCATTCAAACGTTTTCTCAAATTCAGATTAGAAAATCACTTCCCTTGAAACAATCAGTAAGAACAGAGAAGAGTTCATATCATATATTGTTCGCATAAATGGCGATGTAGCTGATATTATAGAAGAGAGAAAAGTTAAAGAGTGGTATAAGAAGTGAGAACGAGAAGATGTTTCGCAGATTCACTTTACTATAGAAGGGAGCAATTTATAATGCAAAAAAATAAATTCACTGTAAGCTTGCCAAAAACTTTCTTTTGGTATATGTTATGCGGGACAGCAATATGTGTGCTTTTACCTGTGCCATTTACAATTTTTCAAGGTGTACAACATGCTGCACTATATATTTTTTGTGGTGCGATTTCAATACCTTTTATCTGCTATATGATAAAGTCAAAACTATTTAAAATTTCTGTGGATGGGCAAAAAATCACATTAAAAAAAGGATTTGGCTCATATAGTTTTGACGTATCTGAAATAGAGCAAGTGGATTGGAAAATCACTATAACGAGATTAGGACAAAATGAAAAAATTGCAGTAAGAACTGCATCTAAACGCTTTTCCATTGAAACCCTTATGGTAGGTTTTGAAAGGATGTCAGAGTACATATCAACCAATGTTGATATTAGTAAAATAAAAACATATAAGAAAGTTATGAATTAATAAATAGACTCGATAAATATAGAAAGAGGGGTTACGTGGATTTGCATTTACCCTTTTTAAGCATATTTGATATGATTTATACTAATGGCAGTTACCTCAATAGAGTAGCTGCTTTTTTTATGCTTTGTAATAAATAGACATTAAACGATAGTATTCCGGGTATATTGATTAAAAGCGAAAATGTACATTCATTATGTTCATAAATGTTGAAGAATATTTATTACTAAAATATATCTTGACACGTTATATCACGTTATGATATATTATACACATGATATATCACAATGTGATATATGTGAAGGAGAAGAGGGTATGAATGAAAAACTATTAAAATCATATTTACCCATGAGCGAAACCGGTTTTTATATTCTGCTTTCACTCAATGAGCCCAGACACGGATATGGAATTATACTTCATGTTAAGGAGATAACCGATGGTAGGATAATTCTTGGAGCAGGAACCATTTATGGAACCCTTACAAAATTTGAAAAGGATAGCCTAATTGAGCCAGCAGGAGAAGAGGACAGGCGCAAATTATACAGGATAACTGAGAAGGGTAAATGGTTGCTTGAACAGGAAATGGGTCGTATAGACGAAATGTATGTAAACGGGCACAAAGTTCTGGGGGGATTTAATCATGATCAAGATATTTAAATTTTGGTGGGCATGGGAGCATGAAATGATTGAAAACTGGTTAGAAGAAATGGAGTTAAATGGTCACAGACTGGTTGAAACAAAAATCAAAGGATTATTATTTTACTTTGAAAGGTGTAACCCTGTTAAAGCAAGATACTGTATTGACTACCAATCCAAGCTTACCCCGGATTATGTGACACTGCTTAAAGATGATGGATGGGATCTGTATCAGATAGGAATGGGCTGGTACATATTGAGGAAACAGTATGAAGATGAGAGACCAGAACTCTACACTGATTTCGAAAGCCTAATTGCCAGAAATAAGGCATTACTTGCAATATTATTGGTTGCTACAATAATGGAGTGTGTTTCATTCGGAAATATGATATGGGACACATATAATGACAGCAACAAAGCTATGCTGCCTGTTCTTTGCATAATGGGTTCTGCTATTCTAGCGTTCTTTTCATTTGTAATTACTAATGTAGTGATGCAAATAACTAAATTCAGAAAGAAACATTAAAAATTTAAATAAAAGAGGTGGATAATTTGAGTTTAAAAGTTCAAAATGTATCAAAAAAGTTTGGTGAAAAGCTTGCTGTCAACGATATTTCCTTTGAAGTAAAGGAACCGGGTGTGTTTGGACTGCTTGGTACAAATGGAGCAGGTAAAACCACGACAATAAGGATGATATTGAATATTGTAAAAAAAGATTCGGGAAGCATAATGTGGAATAATAAACCCGTAGAAAGCCAGATTACGAATTTTGGCTATCTTCCTGAAGAAAGAGGGTTGTACCCTAAAGTAAAAGTTATGGAGCAGCTAATGTATTTTGCAAGCTTGAGAAGAATAAGTGCTGCTAAGGCAAAAAAAGACATAAGCTATTGGTTGGAGAGAATGGAAGCAAGCCAATATGCAAATATGGCTGCAGAAAAGCTTTCCAAAGGGAATCAGCAAAAAATACAGTTTATTGCATCTATATTGCATGACCCTGACCTTATATTCATGGACGAGCCCTTCAGCGGATTGGACCCTGTAAACACTGAGTTGTTCAAGGGAGTAATACATGAACTTATAAAGAAAGAAAAGTACATAATAATGTCAAGTCACCAAATGTCCACAGTTGAGGAATTTTGCAGGGATATAGTAATTCTTAAAAATGGTAACACCGTTCTTGACGGAAATCTTAAAAAAATCAAGCACAGCTACGGAAGAAATAATCTGTTAATAAATTCTGAGGGAGATATTATTGAACTTGCTGCACAAGAGGGTATTACGAAGGTGAACCGAACTGCAGCAGGCTATGAATTCAAAATTTCAAATGAAGAGCAAGCATACAAGCTACTTGAAAAAATCCTTAGCAAAAGGCTTTTGCTTGACAAATTTGAGATAAGAGAACCGTCACTTCATGAAATATTTATAGAAAAGGCTGGTGAAGCAAAATGAAAGAATTTTTAGAAGTTTTCAAGTATACTTTTAAAGAAAATGCACGAAAGAAATCATTTATTATATCAACTGTATTGATTCTTGTAATAGTTGTAGCAGCTATGGTAATACCGGCAGCAATTACCAACAGTAAAACAGCAGGCGATGATAATCAGAAAGAGCAGACACAGACAGATTCTAAAAACATCAAAACAGTATATTTGGTTGACAAAATAGGAGTTTTTGAACAGGGAATAAATGAATTGCAGCAGCAAATGCTGGGATTTAAGCTTGAAAAGGTAACTGCTGACAAAGAGGAAGACCTGAAAGCTGATATAAAGGATAAGGGTGAGAGCTATATGATAGTTGCTAGCCTGAAGGATAATATTCCAAATGTAGAGTATTTTACAAAACAGTATGGAGACGGCCCGGACCCAGATATAATAAGCAAGGTATTCAAGAATGTTTACGTGACAACCTTACTAAAAGGGGAAAATGTTTCTGAAGATGTTATTACGAAGACATTAACAGATTTAAATGTTAATGTAAAAGAATTGGGCAACAGTAAAATCGGAGGATATATTTCCAGCATATTTATAGTTATAATATTATTCTTTGCCATATATTTTTACGGCTATGGAGTATCAATGTCTGTCGCATCAGAAAAGACCTCAAGAGTTATGGAGCTGCTCATAACTTCCGTGAAACCTTCAAGAATAATACTAGGAAAAACTGCCGGCATGGGAGCATTGGGACTTATACAGCTTGCATTGATTATGGGGGTTGGTGTATTGACATATAGTACAGTTTTTCCATCTGACTTTACTATTGGCGGTATGAAACTGGATTTATCAGGCTTTACACCTTTTTCACTCGTAATGGTAATAATTTACTTCATACTCGGATACACACTGTATGCACTTATGTATGCTGTTGTTGGTGCAACGGTAAGCAAGGCAGAAGATGTAAACTCTGCAATGATGCCTATGTCCTTTATAGCACTTATAGCATTTTACTTCTCCTATGGAACATTTGCAGTTCCAAACAGCACTGCTGCAAAAGTAGCTTCAATAATACCATTTACATCACCGTTTTCAATACCATCAAGACTGGTTACAACAGATGTTCCATTTTGGCAACTAGGACTATCACTGGGAATATTACTCATAACTATAGTTCTTGTGGGAATGATTTCAATAAAGCTCTACTCCTTTGCGGTTCTTCATTATGGAGATAGATTAAAAATAGGAAAATTGCTGCAGTTTTCAAAAGAAAATAAAGGGGTTAGTAAATAAAAATATTTAATCACTAAATCATAATACATGGAATAAATTGGATAATATATAAATCTATAAATGCCAAATGAAAAATCATTTGGCATTTAGTCTGCGAGGACAATTTATGTATTATCCTTTTAAATTTAGACCAATCTACAAAGATTATATCTGGGGAGGACGATATTTTGAAAAATTGGGCAGAAAGCTCCCCGAAGGGTTAGTTGCAGAAAGCTGGGAGGTGTCCTGTCATAAAAACGGGCTTAGTGTAGTAGCAAATGGTGAATTTGCAGGACGGACACTTACCGAGCTTATAGAGTCTGATCCGGTAAATATTGTAGGCTTAAATTTTCCTTCAAGGTGCAAAGAAATACCTATACTGATAAAACTTATAGATGCAAACGACAAATTATCTGTTCAGGTACATCCAGATGATAACTATGCTGCAGTTTTTGAAAATAGCTTGGGAAAAAATGAAATGTGGTATATAATAGATACAAAACCAGGAGCAAAACTGGTTGTTGGCCTGAAAAAAGATGTTACCAGAGAAAAATTCTTAAGGGCTGTCAAAGAAAATCACTTGGAAGAATGCTTGTTACAAGTAGAGGTTATGCCGGGAGATGTTATAAATATACCTGCAGGAACAATCCATTCTATAGGTGAAGGTATTGTCATAGCGGAAATACAACAGACCTCAGATATTACTTACAGACTATTTGACTACAACAGAGTTGACAGAAACGGAGTAGGGCGTCAGCTTCATCTTGACAAAGCCATTGATGTAATTAATTTTAAAAATGAAAACCGAAATATAAAATGTGAAGGCGTGAAAGTTAAAGTTAATGAAGCATGTTCTAAGACAGTATTTGTTGCAAACAGATATTTTGCATGTGAAAGATATGAATTAAGTGGGGAAGTTGTAGAAAAATGTGATGGAAGTAAATTCTATATTTACATATTTGTGGAAGGTAATGGGGTGATTAAAGCAGAAAAAGCAAATGTAAAAGTTAACGCTGGAGAAACAGTATATCTGCCTGCCGCCTTGGGCGAATACTCTGTTTCAGGAAAGCTAAAGGCTTTAAAGGCATATATACCTGACTTAATAAGCGATATTGTAAACCCAATGAGAAATGCAGGATGCGCAAACAGCCAAATTTACAAGTTACTAACTCTTAGTTAACAATAAAAACATGGAGGGAAAAAATGATTGAAATAAACAATTTGACAAAAAGCTATAGTAAGTTCAAAGCAGTTGATGGAATTTCATTGACAGCAAAGCCAGGTGAAATAACTATACTTCTAGGACCTAACGGTGCAGGAAAATCTACAACAATTAAGAGCATTGCCGGACTCTTAAAGTTTGATGGTGAAATAACAATATGGGGTTTTCCAAATAAAACAGTTGATGCAAAGCAGGTGTTTGGTTATATACCCGAAACGCCTGCTTTGTATGACTTGCTGACTCCCATGGAACACGCAGAATTCATTGCTAAGGCCTACAAACTGGAAACAGGATGGGAGGACAAAATAAACGCTATATTTGAAAGACTCGAAATCTTTGATAAAAAGGACAAATACGTAAGAGAGCTTTCGAAAGGTATGACCCAGAAGCTTAGTATTGCACTGGCCATGCTTATTGAACCCAAAGCGGTACTTTTTGATGAGCCATTAGTTGGTCTTGATCCAAAAGCAATAAATGAGGTTTTAAAGATATTCCAAGAGCTTAAAGAACAGGGGAAGAGTGTTCTGGTTAGCACTCACATAATTGATACAATAAATGATGTTTGGGATAGAGCATACATAATGAATAAAGGTAAAATAGTTTCAGAGATTACAAAACAGGAGCTAGACGGAAGGGATTTAAAAACAATATTCTTTGAACTCACCGGGGAGGAAGAAGAATGCAGGCAATAATGTATTTAATTAAACGCTCCTATATAAATAAGATGAAACGTTCATTTAAAAGTGTTCCATCTGCCATTCTGACCATACTAGCTGTGGTTGGATTTATACTTATTTTTATTTCGTCTTTTAAAATGAAAAAGGCTCCGTTTCAGAGTATCTCTACAGAAACAATTATTGCAGCAATTGTACTTTTCTTGGGAGTATTATTATACAGTTCGTTTCTTTCAAAAGATACGGGAATATTGACAATGGCAGATGCTAACTTCCTTTTTACAGGGCCCTTTGAAAAAAGACAGGTACTGATGTATCTTTTGGTTTCTGTAGCACCTGCTTCGCTGATGATGGGTTTCTTTATGTGCTTTTACCTTCCATTGTTAATTGGGCCGGCATTGAGTTTTATAAAATATTTGATAACCCTTGTAATTATTAGTCTTTTCCTTGGAGTTATCTTTCTTTCGTATTATTATATTTACATAGTTGACACTGAGAATGCAGACTTCAAGAAAAATTCAAAGAAGGTTTTCTGGATTTTTATAGGGGTGCTTGCAGCTGTTTTTGCAGTAATGTTCTTTAATAATGATTTTGAATTAAAGACTACAGTTAAAAATTACTTTGAAAGCTCCTGGTATAATTGGGTACCGCTTTTTGGTTGGACAAAATGGGCTATAAGTTCACTTTTGACAGGAAATATACTCACCGGATTTGTTCCGGCTGTATGTTTGCTTCTGGCTGTAAATGCCTTTCTTTGCATTATGCTGTATAATGTAAAAGCTGATTTCTATGAAAAAACTTTAGAAGACTCGATTAATCTCCAAAAGATAATGGATGATATTAAGACATCGGGTAAGGCTGATTCACATGCTTTTTCAAAGTTAAAAAACAAGTCTGTCTCTGTTAAATTTGGAGTCGGAGCAGCTGCAATATATTCAAAGCAGATGTTGGAAAGCAAAAAACTCGGTTTATTAGCCAGTACCAGGGAAATATTACTACAATTGTTCTACGTGGCTTTTGGTTTACTTTTTGGATTGGATTTCAGCTTTGTAATGGCAATGGTGGGTTTCGGGGCTTTGTCCATGTCTCTTAATGATTCATGGCACAAGGATTTTAAGAAACCTTACGTTTTTCTGATTCCAGAAAGCTCATTCAAAAAACTTATTTATTCTGTATTGCCGGGACTATTTAAAACAATGGTAAACGGTGCAGTAGCTCTTATAATTGCGGCTATAGCTTACAAACTCAGTCTTACCAATGGGATTAATTATGTACTTGTATTTTTTAGCTTTGCCATACTTTTTGTTTTTGCAGAGGTCTTTACATACAGGTTAATAGGTTCAAATTCCAATGCAGTAGTAGTTACAATGCTCAGAATGCTATTTGCAATTGCTGCCTGTATACCTGCCATAATAATATTAGTAGTAATAGCCGTTATTTCAAATGGTATACCAAATGTTATAGAAACATCTATATGCATGCTGGCTGTAAATATTGCCATTTCCATATTATTGGCGTATCTTAGCAAAGGTATTTTTGAGCAGAGCGAACTTATGGAATAACATGTATTATGTTTGACACATAAATTTCTTTATTGTAGAATAGCTATGAAACGAGATCAAGAAGGTCTCCCTGATTAACACTTATTATTTATTTTAAAATTAATTAGACCCAAGAAGGGCTAGAATTTACATACCCTTATGGGTCTATTATTATGTGAAAGGGGAAGATCAGCAATGCATATGGGAGATTTTATGCTGTCTCCAGCAGTCGGAGGTACAATGATGACTGCAGCCGTTGGAACAGCGGCAGTTTCAATAAAAAAAGTAAGGGACATGGATGAGAAAAAGATTCCTTTAATGGGAGTAATGTCCGCTTTTGTTTTTGCAGCACAAATGATTAATTTTACTATACCGGGAACAGGTTCAAGCGGACACCTTGCGGGGTCAATAATGCTTGCAATTCTGCTAGGGCCATATGCCGGATTTTTGTCAATGGCGGCTATTCTTCTTATACAAGCACTGTTTTTTGCTGATGGAGGACTTCTTGCCTACGGCTGTAATGTGATAAATATGGGTTTTTTTGCCTGTTTTATCGCATATCCGCTGATATACCGTACTATAACAAAAAAAGGGCTGACCAGAACAAGATTAATGACAGGAAGTATTCTGGCCAGTGTGGCTGCATTACAGATGGGGGCTTTCAGTGTGGTAATTCAAACACTGCTGTCAGGGAAAACAGAGTTGCCATTTACTCAGTTTGCACTTGCCATGCAGGGAATTCATCTGGCAATAGGAGCTGTAGAAGGTGTAGTAACAGCCGGGGTAGTATCATTTGTATGGAAGGTAAGACCTGATATAATTAGTACCCAACCTGCTGAAAAAAGTAAGCAGGGTTATAAGTCTGTGATTGTTGGTTTTCTTGCTGCTGCATTGCTTCTGGCAGGGGGTATATCACTCTTTGCATCTGCAAATCCCGATGGCTTGGAGTGGTCAATTGGAAAGGTAGCAGGGGATAAAGAAATAAAAGGGGAAACCAGAGTACACAAATCCCTTGAAAAAGCGCAACAGGATATTGCAGTGTTGCCGGATTATAGTTTTAAGAAACAGGAAAATGCTGATGAAGCTGTAGGAAAGGTTGTTTCCGGCTTGGTAGGCTCAGGTATTACCGTGGGCTTGGTACTAGCCGTTGGCTACTTGATAAAGCTGATAAAACGGAAGAAAGCTAAATAAACAGTTAATTTTGGAGTGTTTTATGACAGATATAGCAGGAGCATTATATGAAATAAAGCATTTGGATGAACTATCTAAAAGAGATAATATAATAAATAATATTCACCCACTGGTAAAACTCATTGTTACTTTGGCTTATATAGGAATACTTGCATCCTTTGATAGATATGAGGTATTTGCACTTGTTCCGTTTATAATGTATCCTGCTGCCGTCATGATTATTTGCGAAATACCTGTGGGTAAGATTATCAAAAGGGTTCTGGCTTTAGAACCTTTTATTATTGTGGCCGGAATACTTAATCCCATATTGGATAAAAATACCATTTATATTGGAACTGTATCCATTTCAAGTGGATGGCTGACACTAATTTCCCTTATAATAAAAAGTACACTTATGGTCTCGGCGGGCTTTCTGCTAATTGCATCTACAGGAATTGATGATATAGCAGGAGCAATGAGTCTGGTGAAAGTACCATCCATATTTGTACTGTTGTTTTTGCTGACATACAGATATATTTTTGTCCTTATGGATGAGGCTGAAAGACTAATAAAAGGTTATACATTAAGAGCACCTGGTCAAAGAGGCGTAAAAATTAAGATTTGGGGCCCAATGATTGGACAGTTGCTTCTAAGGAGCTTTAACCGTGCCCAAATAATATATCAGTCTATGGTTTTAAAGGGGTATAATGGAAAGTATAGTGTTTCAGCAGATAAGAGTTTCAGATATGCAGAGGGAATTTATCTGTTGGTATGTGTGGCGTTTTTTATAATGTCAAGACTGATTAATATACCCATGGTTATAGCGGGGATTTTTCATTGAGAATTTTATGGAGGTCTTATGAGTCATCACAAAATAGAATTGGAAGAAGTCAGCTTCCATTATCCTGATGGGTATCAGGTAATTGACAATGTCACTTTTATGCTTGGACATGGGGAATCGGTAGGTGTTGTTGGAGCCAACGGAGCCGGTAAATCAACATTGCTTTCCCTATTAACGGGAATACTGTTTCCTCAGAAAGGGAGCGTAAGGGTTGGGGATATTCCTGTTACAAAGAAAACACTTACAGATATAAGGCGTAGTATAGGTCTTGTATTTCAAGAACCTGATGACCAGCTATTTATGACATCGGTATATGATGATGTGGCATTTGGGCCAAGGAACTATCGTTTGGATGAAAAAGAGGTGGAGCGAAGAGTAAATCATGCCTTGGAAGAAGTTGGAATAACTCATCTGAAGGATCGTCCTCCATACAAGCTTTCCGGTGGAGAAAAGAAGCTGGCAGCTATAGCAGCGGTTATTTCCATGGAGCCTGATATACTTATAATGGATGAACCTACCGCTTCATTGGATCCAAAGGCAAGACGCAAGGTAATGAATATTCTTAAAGGGTTCAGTCATACAAAAATTATAACAAGTCACGACTTGGACATGATAATGGATATGTGTGATAGGACAATAGTTTTAAAAGATGGCAAAATAGCAGCCGATGGGTCTACGGTGGATATTTTGGGAGATAGTGCTCTTATGGATTGGTGCGGTCTTGAGATACCTCTTGCAATGCAAAACTGTCCTATATGTAAGAAATCTAAATTTATGTGATTTTGTGTTTATGTAAGAAAAAATATGTTCAATACTTTACAGAATGTATTTATTACTTATAATGATAATAGAATGTTTGTAAGGTCAATCTTATAAGAGGACTGTAATGAATGGTAGGCTGAACAGTTTAAAGCTGCTATTGAGGAATTGTCCGATATATATTTTGTGTGATAGTAATGGTTGGGGGGATATATGCGGATTGCAATTATAGATGGTCAAGGCGGAGGCATAGGTAAACTTATTATTGAAAAGCTCCGGGCTTCATTTGGCAATGAAATTGAGCTGCTTGCATTAGGAACAAATGCACTTGCTGCATCATTAATGCTAAAGGCAGGGGCAAATGAAGGAGCCTCCGGTGAAAATGCAATTTTAATTAATGCGTCAAAGGTGGACATAATAATTGGGACGATAGGGATTGTATGTGCAAACTCAATGTTGGGCGAACTTACACCTGTAATGGCAGCTGCTATTGCACAAAGTCCGGCGGTTAAAATATTGATTCCTTTAAATAGATGTAATATTATGGTGACTGGAACTTGTGATGAACCGCTTCCCCATCATTTGGATGATGCAATAGCTATGGTTGGAAACGTAATAAGGAGTGATAAAAGTGTGCGAGGCTAATGTATATCTTGTAGATAAGGACGGTAAGGAGACTCTTGTTCTTGATTCTGTGGACAAAGTAATTCCTGATAAAGATGAAATAGTACTGGAAAATATCTACAATGAAAGAAAGACTGTAAGAGCAAGAATAAAAGAAATGGAGCTAGTTGAACATAGAATTATTTTGGAAAGTATTGATTGATATTGTAAACAATTTTGGTATATAGGATAGTGATAATATTGTATTTAGTTTGTTATAAAACTTTGTGTTTTTGCGGAGGGTTGGTAATGGATAAGGTACCAAAACTCTCTCTTTATTTTTATAACAAAGCTCTCAACATTTGTTTAAAAAAAGGTTTGGAAGTTGACTTTATAGATTTATTGCTTAATATTGCGGTGACTCTTGATTCACTTGGAAAACAGAAAGATGCTATTAAAACATACAAAAAAGTTTTAGAAATTAATCCACATGAAGCCAGAGCGTATTACGGTTTGGCGATAATATATGATGATAGGAAGGATTTTGATAAAGCTATTGAAATGTACAAAAAGGCCATTGAAAAAAATCCTGATTATGCAAAAGCATATTTTTTTCTTGCCAACTCATGTGATGAGGGCGGGCGAAAAGAAGAAGCAGCTGAGTACTACAAAAAGGCAGCAGAACTTGAGCCGTACCATTTCTGGGCATACAACAATCTTGCTGCCGTTTACGAAGAAATGGGGAAGTATGACAAAGCCCTGATTGCTATAAGAAGAGGTTTGGAACTGGAGCCCGACCATTTTAAGGCGCTTTTTAATGCAGGAGTAATTATGAATAGGCTTGGCTATACTCAGAAGGCTATAGCATATTATAATACATCTATAGAAAAGAACCCCAGATATCCTTATAGCTATCTGAATCTTTCTCTTATATATATGGAGGAAAACGACATAGAGAAAGCAATAGAGGTTATTTCAAATGGGATAAGATATAATGCTGATGCTTCTTTTTTGTACTACAACAGAGCTTGTTTTTACGTTCATACGGGTGAGCTGAATCTTGCCTTAACCGATTTAATTACCGCAACAGATTTAAGCAGTGAGTTGGAAGAATTCATGAAAACCGATAATGAAATAGACCCTTTAAGGGAAATGGAATTGTATAAAAAAAGATTTGCATATGTTTAGAAATATATAAAAAACCTAATTCATTAGGTTTTTTTATTATGAATTGCAAATGCAATTATTTACAGTAAAGTTCAAGATATTACAATCAAAATCAATAATTTACAATAAAGTTCAATAAATTACAATAATATTATTTACAAATAATATTATATATGGTAATTTTATATTTGAAGATATCATTTGATTTGTACTTCAGATAACTCTACGTAAATGCATACGTTGCTTATTTGGAGATCAAATATAATTAATTAAAAGCATTGACATCTGATTTATTATTTGGCAAAAATCCCGGCGGATATATTCCGTCGGGATTTTTGTTAATAAATATATATAAGACTTGAAAATCACTATTTTATTTTCAAAATAATATTATTTAATTCAGGCACAATATTTTTAAGTTTAGTCAAGTCCTTATCATCTAGACTAGATAATTTTTCCATAAACAAACTTTTGGCTTTGTTTTCAATATCGTGTAATAAAGTACATGCTTTTTCAGTCAATTTAACCATTATTATTCTTCTGTCATTGGGATTATCATATCTGTCTGCATAACCTTCGGCAATAAGCTTGTCAATAATGGGTGTCATATTTGGCCTTGAAATTATCAAGTCATTGGCCAACTGAGATACCGGACATGGACCGATTTTTGCCAACCTGAACAGTACTTTGGTATGGGACGGCGGAATGGGCAGTCCTTTAAACATAGCCGATGGATTAAATATTCTGCTGCTTAAATTAAGTACAAGTAAAAACAAATCATCCGATACACTGTTAATTTCTTCTTCGGGTAACATTCCACTAACTCCTTTTAGTTAAGTAAACCACTATATTTCAACAAACAAGACATAGAATAAATATCTGCGTATATTTATTTGAATATAGTAGTATCATTTTATATTGTAATTATAAACGATTTGAATTAGTAATACAATCAAATTGTTATTGACATAGAATAGTTATATAAATATAATTAAAAAATGAATTACTAATAATATACATAATATAAAGGTAAATTGGATATGGTCTTGAATATAAATTTGATTTACGGCAAGACTTTACCCTGTTGCAGAAAGGAGTAATACATGGGAAAGTTAATGAGACATTTGAAACCTCATATACTATCAATTCTTGGCATAGTGATATTATTATTTGTCCAAGCATATTGTGATTTATCTTTGCCGGACTATATGTCTGACATTGTAAATGTAGGTATTCAACAGGGAGGTATTAAAAATGCCGTACCTGATATAATCAGAAAAACTGAGATGGACAAAATAACTTTTTTTATGGATGAAAATGATAAAAAAATAGTTTTAGACAATTATGCTTTAATTGAAAAAGGTAAAGCATCTCAGGATGATATGGATAAGTATTCAAAAAAATATCCTGAAATTAATAATACCGATGTTTACAAACTGAATACAAAGGACAGTGAGGTTATTGACAAGATAAATACTGCTGTTGGAAAGCCAATGCTGTTTGTAGGTGCTATCGAAGGCACAATCAAAATGTCGGATAACTCATCGGAAAGTAATAGTGATACAGCTAATAACAGTGAGATGGAGAAATTATTTGCCAATGTTCCCCCAGGAACAGACCCATTTACTGTTATTGCGCAGCTTCCCAAAGAACAATTAGATGGTATGATGAAAACGGTAAATGATAAATTTGCTGCTATGCCTGACAGCATAATCACTCAGGGTGCAGTTAAATACGTTCAAGGGGAATATAAAGCCCTAGGTAGAGACACTGGAAATCTTCAATCAAACTATATAATTATAGCCGGTTTGAAGATGCTTCTTATATCTCTTATCAGTATGGCCGCTACTGTTACGGTTGGTTTGATGGCAGCAGTAGTAGCAGCTAGTGTCAGCAGTAGCCTAAGAAAAAATGTATTTGAAAATGTAGTTGGATTCTCAAATGCCGAGTTTGATAAATTCTCAACATCTTCTCTTATTACAAGAAGCACCAACGACATACAGCAGGTACAGATTTTTCTGGTTATACTTCTGCGCATAGTGTTCTACGCACCTATCTTAGGTATAGGCGGTGTTATAAAGGTTTTGAATACCGATACCAACATGACATGGGTAATAGGTGTTGCCGTTTTGGCTATAATGGTTTTAGTTGTAATACTATTTGCTGTTGCAATGCCAAAATTCAAAAGTATGCAAAAGTTGGTTGATAAACTAAACCTTGTAACACGTGAAGCCTTGACCGGTATGCTAGTAATCAGAGCTTTCGGTACACAGAAAACTGAAGAGGAAAAATTTGAACAGGCAAATACCAATTTTACAAGAACAAATCTATTTGTTGGTAGAATCATGTCAGCAATGATGCCTGCAATGATGCTTATAATGAATGGTGTTATGATATTGATAGTGTGGGTAGGTGCACACCAGATAGACTTGGGGAATATGCAAGTTGGTAATATGATGGCATTTATACAATATGCTATGCAGATTATAATGGCCTTCCTGATGATTTCAATAGTATCCATAATTCTACCTCGTGCATCAGTTTCAATAGCGCGTATAGGAGAAATTATAGACACAAAAGGCTCCATTAAAGACCCTGCAGTATCAAAAGATTTTGTGAGTGGAATGAAGGGTACTGTAGAATTTAAAAATGTTTCATTTAAATATCCCGGTGCAGAGGATGATGTTATATCTAACGTAAACTTTACTGCAAAACCTGGTCAGACTACTGCATTTATAGGAAGTACGGGAAGTGGAAAATCAACTCTTATTAATTTGATACCTAGATTTTATGATGTTACTGAAGGACAGGTTCTTATTGATGGAGTTGATATTAGAGATGTTTCCCAACATGATTTAAGAGAGAAAATTGGTTATGTACCACAAAAAGGAATTTTGTTTTCAGGTACAATTGAAAGTAACCTTAAATACGGTAATGAGTCAGCAACAGAAGAAGATATCAGAACTGCCTCTGAAATCGCACAAGCTATGGACTTTATAAGTGAGAAGGAAGAAGGCTTTGCGACTGAAATATCACAAGGCGGTACCAATGTGTCTGGTGGACAGAAGCAAAGACTTTCAATAGCACGTGCTCTTGTTAAAAAACCTGAAATATTTATATTTGATGATAGTTTTTCTGCATTGGACTTTAAAACAGATGCAGCAATAAGAAAGGCACTTAAAGAAAAGACAGAGGGCGCAACAGTACTTGTTGTAGCACAGAGAATAAGCACTGTAATGTCTGCGGATCAGATACTTGTTCTGGATGAAGGCCAGGTTGTAGGTATTGGAACTCATAAGGAACTAATGGAAACTTGTGATGTTTATAAACAGATTGCCTTATCTCAGTTATCAAAGGAGGAATTGGCATGAGTGGAAAATCAGTAAAGCATGAGAGAACAAAAAAACAAGGGTTTATGGGCGGTCGTGGTCCAATGGGAATGAAAACAGAAAAGGCCAAGGACTTTAAAGGTACAATGAAAAAATTGCTAACCTATATGAAACCCTACAGATTCTCTATTATAATAGTGCTTATATTTGCTGTGGGCAGTGCCGCATTTTCCATTGTAGGACCAAAGATATTGGGAAAAGCGGTTACAAAGATTTATCTTGGTTTGGTGGATAAAGTCAGTGGTACAGGTAATGGAATTGACTTTGAATATATTGGAGAAACACTATTATTTCTTATAGGCTTGTATGCGATAAGTGCTATATTCTCATTCGTGCAGGGTTATGTAATGGCAGGAGTAGCACAGAAGGTTTCGTATAGTATGAGAAAAAATATTTCTCAGAAAATAAACCGCATGCCATTAAAGTTTTTTGACAAAGTTACTCATGGAGAAGTTTTATCAAGAGTTACAAATGATATTGATACTGTTAGCCAAACATTAAATCAAAGCTTGTCACAGATGTTTTCTTCTTTTACATTACTTATTGGCGTATTGATAATGATGTTGTCAATAAGCTGGATTATGACATTAGCATCTGTACTTATAATACCTTTATCAGTTATTCTAATATCTGTAATTGTTAAAAAGTCACAGAAGTACTTTAAAGATCAACAGGAATATTTAGGCCATGTTAACGGTCATGTTGAAGAAATATATAGCGGACACAACATAATGAAGGCCTTTAACGGTGAGAAAAAAGCAATTGAACAGTTTGACAGTCTCAATGATACACTGTATAAATCAGCTTGGAAATCACAGTTTCTTTCCGGTATGATGCCACCAATAATGATGTTTGTAGGAAATATAGGTTATGTTTTGGTAACTATACTGGGTGGATGGCTTACAATCAAGAATAAAATTGAGGTTGGAGATATTGTTTCATTCATTCAATATGTTCGTACATTCCAACAGCCAATAGGTCAGGCGGCACAGATTGCAAATGTTCTTCAGTCCACAGCAGCTGCTGCCGAAAGAGTTTTTGCTTTCCTTGAAGAAGAGGAAGAAGTAGAGGATATTTCAAACCCTGCGGATACTTCAAATATTAGAGGCGAAGTTGAATTTAAAAATGTTCACTTTGGATACAATCCTGAGAAAATCATAATCAATGACTTCTCAGCAAAGGTAAAACCGGGTCAAAGAGTGGCTATAGTTGGTCCTACAGGAGCAGGTAAGACAACAATGGTTAAACTTTTAATGCGCTTTTATGATTTAAACAGCGGTGGCATATTTATTGACGGTATTAATATTAATGATTTCAAACGAAATGATTTACGTGATTTGTTTGGAATGGTTCTTCAGGATACATGGCTGTTTAATGGAAGTATAATGGAAAATATCCGTTACGGAAGATTGGATGCAACTGATGAAGAGGTTAAGGAAGCAGCCAAGGCAGCGCATGCCCACCACTTTATAAAGACGCTTCCGGAAGGCTATAACATGATTTTGAATGAAGAGGCCAGCAATGTATCACAAGGTCAGAAACAGCTACTTACAATAGCCAGAGCTATTTTGTCAAATCCTAAGATTCTTATTCTGGATGAAGCAACCAGCTCAGTTGATACACGTACGGAAGTATTGATACAAAAGGCTATGGAAAACTTAATGAAGGATAGAACAAGTTTTATCATTGCTCACAGACTGTCAACAATCAGAGATGCAGACTTGATTCTGGTTATGAAGGACGGAGATATCGCAGAGCAGGGTAACCATGAGGAACTCCTTGCTGCAAACGGTTTCTATGCCTCATTGTACAACAGTCAGTTTGAAACTGAGGAAGCATCATAAAATACAAACATTTAATAATAAGGGGCTATCACAAAACAGAATGCTTTCTGTTTTGTGATAGCCCCACTTAATTTTGACCGGATAAAGTTACTTTATCTTCCTGCACTCCAGATAGAAACGTTTTTCTTCCGCTTCTCCCATGGAGAAGGTTTTCCTTGGCAAAGCGCCATCTAAAATAACAGTTTTGAAAAGGTCTGTTTTATTCATTGAGGGCAGATAAATGCCCAGGTTTCCAGTTTGTGACCCTAGTCTTGTTACAACATCCTCACCGTGAATATAATCTATTTTTACTTGAGGGTGTTCTTTTATGTAATAATCCAGAAAAGCTTGAAGTGTACCTACTTCCAGATTACTTACAGGATTATTAATTGTAATTTCTCCTGAGCCTTCTGAGGTTATGTACTTAAATACATGTGGTTTTGAATTTTTACTACATGTATTGTTTTGGTAGTAAGCAGAAAATTCATTTAAAAGGTTTTTTGCATCTACATTAAACAAAACTCTATGAATAGGTTCAAATACAAGGCCTTCATCATGAACATTTACCAACTCCACTAATGCATATCTTGCAGGATGATTTTGCTGCTCTTCATAGGAAAGACCTGATTTTACGTTTTCCCAGTGGCCTTTTGCCGAGGCAAGAGAATGATTACCGTCACCTACTGCAAAAAGCAGTACATCTTCCTGATTTTCTAGACCATATTTTTCACGGAAATTTTTTAAATCAGCAAGTTGTGACAGAGCCTCTGCAACGGAGGAAAGATCTTCTTCGTCAGATACTTGATACCCTTTTATGTGTCCTCCGTTCATCATAAGCTCGAAGTCATAAAGTTTTTCAAGTTTATCAGCTTTTTGAGCTAGAGGTTCAATAACCTTTTTGTCAGGATCGTCTATTAGAACCATAATATGAGGCAGTTCTATTGGAGCATTCTGACGAATTTTTATACGGGGGGGAAGTCTCTCTATGACTGTACCCTCGGTAGCTCTTATCAATGTACAAGAACCTTTTGTATAGCTATAACATTCAAGATCAAGTGCAACCATAAGCCCTTTTCTGGACTGGGTATGGGAAGTTTGCCTGTCTACAAGGATAAAACATTCATCAAGTTCATTTAGTGTACCTGATTGTATATAGTTATCCATGTTACTGTTAATGGTATTTATTCTGGTGTCACTGTCACCATCCTCCAAATACACCTCTGGGAATATTATATTATAGGTGGAGGGACTATCCTTAGTAATGTCTGCAACTTTTTCCCAGTAACTGCGCTCAGATGTATATTGGTCACATGCAACAACAGCCCATTTTTCAAGTTGACATTTTGAATCAGGGAGCATGATTTTAGGAATTTTTAAACCTAATTTTGATAGTATTTTTTTGTAATTATCCATCATATACCTCACAATTTAGCGAATTAAAGTGTTCATGTAAATTCTACATTAATTGCACTTTTTAGTCAATTTAACACACCCATTTCCATAATAAATTTTGGTTTGATTAATTATTCAATTTCTCTGAATGATTTAAAAAATAAAAGAAATAATAATGTGTGTACAAATTTGTGATAGAAGAACAACAAAGTGCAGGTGAGCAGAATGTTGAGTATGTACAGCCATGTATTAGGACTGCCAGTAATAAGTGCAAGCAATGGATTAAAAATAGGAAATCTAAAGGATGTAATATTTTCCAGAGAAAATAAGGGCGTAGTAGCTTTTGTAATGGAAAAAGGAAGTAATCCTGTAAAAGGTAACGTGGTAATGCTGCATGATGTTTTGAGTCTGGGTAATGATGCATTGATAGTTAGTAGTCCGGACTGTCTGCTCAATTACAGAAAGTTTAAGAAATCCTTTGAAGAAAGCGAGAAAATACAGCTTCGGGGATTGAAAATATATACCAGGCAAGGAGAGGATATAGGGGTTGTTCAAGATATCCTTTTTGACTACAGAACAGGCAAGGTTGAAGGAGTGCAGGTTTCTGACGGCTTGGTTCAGGATATTTTGAAAGGAAGAAGTATCCTACCTTTTATCGGTAAAGTTGAAATAAGCAATAGTAATATTTTAATTGAAAACGGGGCAGTTGAAGAAATGGTAAGTACAGGTGGAGGATTACGAAGTCGGCTTGGAAACGATACTATAATGTAAAACAGGAGGAGTGATTTATGTTGAGAAATTTTACTAAAGGTTTGGTAGTCGGAGGATTAATTGGAGCTTCTATAAGTGTCTTAACAAATCCTGAGGTAGTTGATCCCAGAATGAGGAGAAAAATGATGAAATCTGGGAGAAAAATATTACACAGGTCAAACAATATGTTTGGTGAAATGATTCATATGTTCAGGTAAAAAGGATATTAAAAATACTGGAAGATTAGGCAGGGGTCTGCTGTAAAATCCGTATTCAGCAGACCCCAAATACCATAAATGGAGTGAGCTATGACTAAGACAAAAAAAGCAATACTTTACATAATATTGATATTTTTAGTGCTTGGTACAGCAGTATTTTTCTATTTCTATATTGACAAAATAATTAAGATTCTTTATCCGTTTTTTATTGCTTCCTTAATTGCGTACATTATATATCCCCTGGTTATAAGATTTGAACGTAAAGGAGTAAAAAGAAGCGTATCAATAATTTTAATTTATATATTTATTGCTTTGACTCTGATTTTTTTTGGTATTTACGTTATGCCAGAAGTCTTAAGTAACGGAAAGGAGCTTTTTAAAACTTTACCCAATATTACAAGTAGTTATCGGGAGTATTTTAACAATTGCATATCTAAAATAAAGGCAAGTAAATGGCCCCCGGAAGTGAAAGACCTTATTTTCAATGAAATTAACTATGGTGCCGGGTTCCTGCAGGTTTATGCAGCAAGGGTGATGAAGAAAACACTCTCTGTACTTGCTTCTTCAATAGTAATTATGCTTAACATAGTACTGTCCATGATAATAGCATATTACTTTTTGAAGGATGCAGAGGTTTTAAAAAATTCTACCCTTATGCTTGTTCCGAAGAAAATGAGAAATGATGTTATAAATACAGGCAGAGAATTGAATTCAATAGCTACCCATTTTATACAAGGACAGCTTACTACAGCACTTATTGTTGGGATTATGGAAACTATTGGACTTTATCTTATAAAAATAAAATATCCATTTGTTCTTGGACTCTTTGGGGGAGTGGCAAATATAATTCCCTATTTTGGCCCGTTTCTAGGAGCTATACCGGCAGTTGCGGTGGCTTTACTACAATCGCCCTATAAGGCGGCTTTGGCGGCACTTGTTTTTATAGTGGTTCAGCAAATTGATAATGCATTTATATCTCCTAAAATTATTGAAGGAAAGTTGGGGCTTCACCCTGTGACAACAATTCTTGCGGTACTAGTGGGGGGAGAATTTTTCGGTATAATAGGGATGTTGATAGGAGTGCCTGTGGCGGCAATGTTGAAAGTCATTCTTAAAAAGATAATAGATTTGATAGTATAGACTATATTGCTTTAACTAAAAAGATTATTTATTATATAAATAAAAAGAGTGCAGAAACGGAGAAGATATGAAACTTAAAAGAAAGACTAAATTAATTATAATTGTTGTAATAGCTGGATTATTGATTTTATATGGTATACTTGACAGAATTTTTTCCTTCAATTTGAACCCCAAAACAGTAAATAATGTGGGTATGGTGCTTATGATTCTGGCTTTTGCGCTGCTTTTCAGTGACACAAAAAGAGATAACAGTTCATCAACTAATGAAAAAACGGATATTACAACTAATGATGATGAAAAAGAAAATCACTCTTGACAGTAATGCTCATATTATATATCATAAATTTAATAAAATTTTATAAAGAAGTGCTATGAGATAAAGGCTGTGAACAAGAGGAGTATACAGTTTTGTTGATACCCAAAGAGAGAAGCGGTTGGTGAAAAGCTTCGGATCTGAACTGTAGAAGGTAGCTTGGGAGCTCTGCACCGAAGTAATAGTAGGCTGCAGCGGAGTTGCGAACGTTAACTCGTTTAAAGATCATCAATAAATTTATAGGATTTTGACCTATAACATTTATTCGTGAATTTTGGTGGTACCGCGAAATAAGACTTCGTCCAAATATTGGACGGAGTTTTTTTATATAACTGAGAAAGGAGAAAGCATATGAAACCTATTGAAATATTGGCTTTGGTCTTAATGGCTATTGGATTTATTAGTGTTTATATGGCAAAAACAATAGTGAGAAAGTTTGATTTGGCAAAAAAACAGACTTGTGAGCATGAAGCAGAAATGACCGCAGAGGAAGTTGAGGAATATAAGTTTAACAAGGCTGTTTTTAATATAAAAATATCAGGATATCTTGTGGCAACACCAGGAATTGCTTTATTAGTTATTTTCAGATAGTTGTTATTTTAGAATGAAGAGGAGGTTGTTTTTATGGATGAAAAGCAAAACATAGCTAAACAATACGATCCGGGACAGGTTGAGGACCGGCTATATAAAAAATGGATGGATGAAGGTTATTTCCATGCAGTAGCTGACAAGAGCAAAAAACCTTTTACAATTGTGATTCCTCCGCCAAACATAACAGGGCAGCTTCATATGGGGCATGCTCTTGATAATACTCTACAGGACATTCTTATAAGAACAAAGAGAATGCAGGGCTACTGTGCATTGTGGCTTCCGGGAACTGACCACGCCAGTATTGCAACAGAAGCAAAGCTAGTTGATGCATTGGCAAAAGAGGGGATATCAAAGGATAGCCTTGGACGTGAGAAATTTCTTGAAAAGGCTTGGGAATGGAAAAAAGTTTATGGCAGCAGGATAGTTGAACAGCTAAAAAAACTTGGAAGCTCCTGCGATTGGGAACGTGAACGTTTTACAATGGACGAGGGACTTTCCAAAGCAGTTCAGGAAGTTTTTCTGAAGCTCTATGATAAAGGACTTATATACAAGGGTGAAAGAATTACAAACTGGTGTCCTAAGTGTAATACTTCAATATCAGATATAGAAGTTGAGTATGAGGAACAGGCGGGAAACTTCTGGCATATCAAGTATCCTGTAAAGGACTCTGATGAATTTGTAATAATTGCAACTACCCGTCCTGAAACTCTCTTGGGTGATACTGCTGTAGCAGTAAATCCTGAAGATGAGAGATACACGCACTTGGTAGGAAAAACCTTGATTCTGCCTTTGGTAAACAAAGAGATACCTGTAATAGCTGACTCTTATGTTGATAAGGAATTCGGTACAGGCTGCGTTAAGATAACACCTGCTCATGACCCAAATGACTATGAAGTTGGCCTTCGTCACAATCTGCCTCAGATAAGGATAATGAATGACAATGCCATAATGAATGAAAACGCAGGACAATACAAGGGCATGGATAGGTACGAAGCCAGAAAGAAAATGGTAGAGGATTTGGAGAAGCTGGGACTTCTGGTTAAGATTGAACCACATTCACATAATGTAGGTACTTGCCAGAGATGTAAAACAGTTGTTGAACCTCTTATTTCAAAACAGTGGTATGTTCGTATGAAGCCATTGGCTGAACCGGCTATAGATGTTGTAAGAAATGGAACAATCAAATTTGTACCTGAGAGATTTTCAAAAATATACTTTAACTGGATGGAAAATATTCAGGATTGGTGTATTTCAAGACAGCTTTGGTGGGGACACAGAATTCCTGCATACTATTGTCAGGAATGCGGACATATGATGGTTCAGGAAACTGCTCCTGATACTTGTTCCAAATGCGGAAGCAAAAGAATTGAACAGGACCCGGATACACTGGATACATGGTTCAGTTCAGCATTGTGGCCTTTTTCAACACTAGGCTGGCCTGAAAAAACAGAAGATTTGGAATATTTTTATCCTACAGATGTACTGGTAACAGGCTACGATATAATATTCTTCTGGGTTGCAAGAATGATATTCTCAGGTATGGAGCATATGAAGCAGGAGCCTTTCAAGTATGTATTCATACATGGTATTGTGAGGGATTCACAGGGGAGAAAGATGAGTAAATCCCTTGGAAATGGAATAGACCCTTTGGAGGTAATAGCCCAGTACGGTACAGATGCATTGAGATTTGCTCTTACAATTGGAAACTCACCAGGAAATGATTTGAGATTCTCTCCTGAAAAGGTTGAATCTGCAAGAAACTTTGCTAACAAGGTATGGAATGCATCAAGATTCGTTCTTATGAATTTTGATGAAGACCTTGATTTTAGCAAGGTAGACAAGAAGAAATTTTCTATTGCAGATAAATGGATTTTGAGCAGAATAAATACAGTAACTAAAGAGGTTACTGAAAATATTGAGAAGTTCGAGCTTGGCCTCGGTTTGCAGAAAGTATACGACTTTATATGGGAAGAGTTCTGTGACTGGTACATCGAGATGGTTAAGCCAAAACTTTATGACAGGGAAAGCGAAGGAAGGCTGGAAGCTCAGTATGTTCTAAACTTTGTTCTTGGAAACGCTATGAAGCTGCTGCATCCGTACATGCCTTTTGTAACTGAGGAAATCTACACACACCTGATTAATGACGGCAGAAGCATAATGATTTCCCAATGGCCGGAGTACAGCGAAGAACTGAATTTTGCAGAAGACGAAGCAAAAATGGCCATCATCATGGATGCCATTAGAAGCATAAGAAATACCCGTGCTGAAATGAATGTTCCGCCTTCAAGAAAAGCAAAGATTATATTTGTTGCAGCTGGTGAAACAGAAAAAGCTACTCTGACAGAGGGAACTTCTTTCTTCCAGAGACTTGCAAGTGCATCTGATGTAACAGTACAGCTTAACAAAGAAGGAATTCCTTCTGATGCGGTAGGAGCAGTTGTTCATGGCGCAGAAATATTCATTCCTCTTGATGAGCTGATAGACATTGAGAAAGAAATCGAAAGACTGGAAAAGGAAAAGAAAAACCTTGAGGGAGAACTAAAAAGAGTAAAAGGAAAGCTCAGCAATGAAGGTTTTGTTGCAAAAGCTCCACAAAAGGTAATAGAAGAAGAAAAGGCAAAACAGGCAAAATACCAGGATATGTACGACAAGGTAGTTGAGAGATTGGAAAGCCTGAAAAAGTAAGTATCATAACATAAGAGAATCGGTTTTATCCAAGTAGACTTAATAGTCAGTTTGGTAAGACTGGTTCTTTTGTTTTTCATTTATTTTTAGTGCTGATGGATGTAAACAGTATTTATCAGGATTTTCAGTATGTGAAATAATGGATTATTTCTATAAAAATCATAAAGGATATCAAGGCATACATACGCCTGTTGTAGCAGTGCTTGATACTGGAGTAAGCAAAAATGTTGATATAATTGATAGTGTCATATATTTTAAAGATTTTATAAATAATAAAGGTGATTACTATGATGATAATGGACACGGTACCAAGGTTTGCGGAATAATAACAGGAAATGGAAAAAACTCCATGGGAAGGTATAAGGGGCTATCAGATAAGACTGATTTGGTAGTATTAAAAATTGCCGACTCCAATGGAAATGTCGTTTTAGCTTCACTTATTGATGCATTACTATGGTTGGACAATAACGTAGAAAAGTATAATATTAGAATAGCTTGTATGTCCTTCGGGTTTGATACAATCAATTCTACTATTACTATAAATTACTTGGATTTACTCATCAAAAACTTAATAGATAAGAACGTATTATTTGTTTCTTCGGCAGGTAACCGAGGTGGTATGGATGGTTTAGTTACTTTTCCGGGATCCTTGGAAAGAGTTATAACTGTAGGAAGTATTAGCTTCAATCCAAAACAGGATAAAGATATTACTGAATCAATAATTAGCGCTTTTTCAAGTATCAAAACCGAAAGTAACGTACAAAAGCCGGATAATTATGCCCCTGGTGAGAATATCATAGTACCATGTTGTGACACCAACGGAGGATTAAAATATGAAAGTGTTAACGGAACGTCTTTTAGTGCAGCGATTTTTTGTGGGCAATTATCCATTTACTGGGGTGAAAATTACTCGTTTTCAAGTATAGAAATGAAGGATTTGATTAAGAGAAATTCTAAAAATGGTATTTTAATGTAAAGGAGTATATTTAAATGTCAAAGTCCCAATTAATTTACAAAAAAGTATGTGTTATTTTAATGATTTCAATGTGTCTGACTATTTTCACTTCTTGTGATACAAAGTCAGAGCTACGAGCTAATACATACAATTTTGAATCACAAAAGGTTGATTTGAAGGTATTATCTGAAAAAATAGGATACTATAAAACTGATGACAACGGTTATGGCTTTTGGAATGAAGAGGCAAATACACCGGACATGTATAGTACATATTTTTCTGTTATGCTCCTGAAAAAAGCAGGCTACGATTTTGAGATGCCAAATGTAAAAGCATATGACCTTAGTCAGGTTATAAGTACGTCGTCATTATTTGATTTGTCTCAATACTGTGAGATATTCCAAAATGATATTAAGACAGATAATTCTTTAAGACAAAAAATATACGACTATACAATGTCACTAAAAGAAGATAACGGGACTTTCAAAATGAATAAGGATATTGAACCTGATACTTTATCAAATTACTGCGCAGTTAAAATATTAAACTATTGTAGTGAAAACTATGACTTTAGTGGAGTAAAAGAGTATATAGAGCAATATTTGAATAACCAACTTAAAACAGAAGATTTAAATATTTACTACGGTGATTTGCTTAATATATACAACACACTTCAACTTATGAAGGATAGTACTTTTGATGAAAAAATACGTAATTACGCAAATAAACATTTTACTAAATACCAACATCAAATTAATACTATGATGAAAACAGATAAATTAGATTTGCTGGCTTTTAATGTTTACTTCCAGTTTGTTAAAAAGCTTAACTTCAAAAATAATATACCCAAGGAAAATATTGCGGTATATATAAGTAGCTTAAAAAATAAAGACAACGGTTATGGTTATATGAAAGGGTCCCAAACTGACTTGCAGGTAACGTATGACGTTTCAGAAATTTGCGACTATTACAACATTGATATAAACTATGACAGCCTTGTTAACGTAATAATGAGACACCAATTAGTTACAACAAATTGGTTTATAACTACATCAATTGTTGAAAGCAGTATTGATTCAACATATTATGCTTATTTAATTTTAAAGGAATTAGGATTTGATTACAGCAAAGACATATCAGATTATTTAAAGAAGCATTCTATAAATGAATCTGACGTATACTATATTGCTCTTCAAAATTATTCTAATAAAGAAATCAATGGGCCTTCAGTTAATTCCAGAAATAATGCTATTAAGAATGTTACTAAGAAATTAGACCAAAGTAATGCTAAATCACTAATATTATTAGTGAATGATCCAAAGCTGCGACAGAGTATTCCATCAGAATCAAAAAGAAACATTAAGGAAATGGCAAAAAAGTATTTAAAGCAAAAAAAAGAAAAAGCAGCTTACAAATTATTTCTTATTTCATTATATAATTTAGAGGGTTCTGATAGATATTCTACAGAGATTTTAACTGACACTTTGAAGGAAGTACTCAATGAATTTCCTTGCTCCATTGAAACCTTATATGCGTTAATTATTGCTCTGGAAAGTAGTACGGATGAAAATTTAAACCTAAAAACTAAATGTTCAGATGTTGATTTTTTAAACTGGTGCAAATATGTCCTTAGCGAGACAGACCATGGTAATGGCATATTTTGTTACAACGGCGGAGAAGACAAATTCGCCGACTTTAAATCAATATATTTCGGAGTTTATTCAATGAATAGACTAAAAAAGTATCTGTAGTATTCGTGAATACCTATTCAATACACAATTATCCAAGGTAATAATAAAAGATATTAAACTTTTCAATACTCCTTTTCACTTTGGTAACAGTTTTATTATAAACCAATATACTGTTACTAGCTAAAACAAGTGAGAGGAGTATTTTTATGCTTAATAATATACGATATAGAAACATGAACCCATACCGCAATCTTGTAGCAGGAGTTGATACAAGAATTCCTCTGGACAATGGCTCATATACAACGGCAATTAATTTTGACAATGCTGCTACCACGCCTCCTTTTTTGTCTGTGATTAAAGATGTGGATAGCTTCATACCATGGTATTCATCTATCCATAGGGGTAAGGGGTATAAGTCTGTTGTGTCAACGAATTTATATGAAGAGGGACGCCAGATAATAAAGGATTTTGTGAAAGCTGATAGTGACAATGACACAGTAGTGTACACAAAAAACGCTACAGAATCAATAAATATACTTGCATACATACTTAGTCAGCAAAAAAACGGAAAGGACGTAGTTCTGTCCACTTGGATGGAACATGCTGCAAACGACCTGCCTTGGCGGGATAAATTCACTGTTGATTATATTGAAACAGATGAATTTGGAAGACTGTCCATGGATGATTTGGAGAGTAAGCTGAAAAAATATAAAAACAGGGTACGGCTTGTAACGGTTACGGGTGCCTCAAATGTTACCGGGTACATAAATGATGTTTATGCAATAGCTTCATTGGCACATAGGCATGGAGCAGAAATACACGTGGATGGAGCTCAGTTGGTGCCGCACTTGCCAGTGGACATGAAGCCTTTTGGTACAGTTTCTCATATTGATTATCTCTCATTTTCAGCCCATAAAATGTATGCTCCTTATGGCAGCGGCTCCTTGATAGGACCGAAATCATCATTTGAAAATGGCCTGCCCTATTGTCAGGGAGGAAGTGCAATAGCCCTGGTTACACATAATAAAATATGGTGGGAGGAGCCCCCGCATAAGGACGAGGCAAGTACACCAAATCTGTTGGGAATAATAGCATTAATCTCCACAATCAAAACATTGACTTCATTAGGAATGGACAATATATTTAGGCATGAGAAGTCGTTGTTATATTATGCTTATGAAAAGATGAAAACTGTACCGGGAATTACCTTTTATAGTCATCCTGAAATTCAAGAGACTATTGGAGTTATTCCCTTTAATATGGAGGGGGTACACCACTCACTGATGTCGGCTATTTTATCATATGAAGCAGGTATTGCGGTAAGGAACGGCTTTTTCTGTGCCCATCCATATTGTGAGAGATTACTGGGATATTCAGCACAGGATATGGAGGATATGATGAGAGACCCCAAAAGTATATTCCCGGGAATCGTTAGGGCTAGTTTTGGTATTTATAATGAATTTAGCGAAATTGACAGATTTATTGCCTTTCTCAATCAGGTCGCTTTGAATAAAAAATATTATGTTGATAAATATAGCAATTCCAGAGGTAGATACAATATCAAAAACGAAGTTTAAATATACAAAAAAATACATAAATATGATACACTAAATAAAACCATAGTATTGCCCGCAGCGGGAAACAAGTATTGCTTGTGGTAAAAATGGAAAAAATAATAAAAATACATTTAGGTGATAAAAAAATGAATTATGGATTTGTTAGAGTTGCAGCAGCAGTACCTGATTTAAAAGTAGGGAATTGTGATTTTAATGCCGGGGAAATAATAAAGGCAGCCAGAAAAGCTGATAGTCAAGGTGCACAATTTGTTGTGTTTCCTGAACTGTCGGTTACTTCCTATACTTGTGGCGATTTGTTCTTACAAACTACTTTGCTAAAAAGAGCATTAAGTGCTCTGGAGACAGTAATTTCTGAAACAGCTCAGCTAGGATGTGTTATAATATTAGGTATGCCGCTGGCTTTGGGCAGTAGGCTGTACAATTGTGCTGTAATTATTAAAAGTGGAAGGATTCTGGGAGTTGTCCCAAAGTGCTACATACCTAATTACAGCGAGTTTTATGAGGCAAGATGGTTTTCGTCAGGGTTAGACAAGCCTGCCGAAACAATAAATATACTTGGAAATACCGTACCTTTTGGATTTGACATATTATTTGAAGCCGAAAACGTGGATGGTTTGTGTTTCGGAATAGAAATATGTGAAGATTTATGGGTTCCAATCCCTCCAAGCTGTAATCAGGCTCTCAATGGAGCAACGCTTTTGTTTAATCTGTCTGCAAGCAATGATATTGTAGGAAAGCATGAATATAGGGAAGAACTCATAAAGATGCAGTCAGCAAAATGTTCAGCTGCATATGTTTATGTATCATCGGGCCCTAATGAATCAACTACTGATTTGGTTTTCGGAGGACATTCACTTATTAGTGAATACGGCTCGGTACTTGCCCAAACAGAGAGATTTTCATTTGATGAAAAAATGATTATTTCAGATATAGACATACAGAGACTTGTAAATGAAAGATTTAAGAATTCGGCTTTTAAGCATAAAACAAATGATGTAAATTTCAGAAAGGTACCATTTACTGTATATGAGCATAAATTCAGTAAACTGTTAAGGTGGATAGATCCTAATCCTTTTGTTCCATCTGATTCAAATGCAAGAAACAAGAGGTGCGAAGAGATATTCAATATTCAGACTTCAGGTTTGGGAAAAAGACTCAAGCACACAGGCCTCGACAAATGTGTTATAGGGATTTCCGGAGGACTTGATTCAACTTTGGCATTGTTGGTTATTGTAAAGACCTATGATAGATTGGGATTGGATAGAAAGAACATTCACGCAGTTACAATGCCCGGATTCGGAACCTCAGCAAATACACTGGGTAATTCCTTGGAACTCATGAGGCTGATGAATGTCACAACTCATCGTATAGATATAAAGGAAGCTTGTTTAAAGCACTTTGAGGATATTGGCCATGATCCTTTAAATTATGATGTCACCTATGAGAATGTTCAGGCTAGAGAACGAACTCAGATATTGATGGATATGGCAAATAAGATTGGTGGACTTGTTATAGGTACAGGTGATTTATCGGAGTTGGCATTGGGATGGGCAACATATAATGGAGACCATATGTCAATGTATGGGGTAAACTCAGGTGTTCCAAAGACATTGGTAAAATACTTGGTGCAATGGTGTGCAGACTATTTGTTTGACAATGACATTAGAAATGTACTGTTAAGTGTTTTGGACACTCCCATAAGTCCCGAACTTCTTCCTACAGACAAGGAAGGCTGCATACAACAAAAGACAGAGGATATTGTAGGACCTTATGAGCTTCATGATTTTTATCTTTACCATTTGGTAAGATACGGGGCTGAGCCTGATAAGATTTACAAGCTTGCTGAGCAGGCTTTTGAGGGTAAATACGAAAAAGCTATTATAAAGAAATGGCTTGAAACATTCTTACGCAGGTTCTTTAGCCAGCAGTTCAAGCGTTCATGTCTGCCGGATGGTCCAAAAGTGGGTTCAATTAGTCTTTCTCCACGAGGTGACTGGCGAATGCCTAGTGATGCCGATGTGGGAATATGGTTAAATAAATTAACTGATTTATAAGTTTTAGGAGGTTATTATGCAAAAGAAATGGGTTAAAAGGGTTGCTTTGGTACTGGCTATTATTATGCTGATTACAACATTGGGTGTGGCTGGATTTTCAATTATTACTTCAGGACAGTAGTATTATAAAAATAGCTTTATAAAACCGTAAAATTTAGTCAATTTTACCCATTTTACGAATGTGGTAAATATAATAAAATTATTATGTGATTTTGTATTTTTCCGTAAAAGTATTGTATTCTACAAGGGTGTGAATTGTTTGCTGGACACTGTTGCTGTTAATTTTAAAAGCATTTTGGATTTTTTATCTGTATATGTCCCATTTACCCAGCCATTGGAAATACTGCGCTCATTAGTTGACGTAAGTATTGTTTCTTATCTTACTTATAAGCTGATACAGCTTGTAAAGGAGACAAGAGCGTGGCAGTTGGTAAAGGGTATTGTTGTAATACTCATTGTAGCAATGCTCAGTGACTGGCTTAAATTACGCACACTAGCTTATATACTGAACAGAACAATAGAACTTGCGGGATTTGCCCTGGTAGTTGTATTTCAGCCGGAGTTAAGGCGTGGGCTTGAACAGATTGGTAGAAGCAACTTTAAAGGCTTCTTTAGTTTTGATGAAAAGGATGCCACCATACATACAACTTTTACTATAGAAGAAATAGTAAAAGCGTGTACCGAACTGTCAAGAACAAAGACCGGAGCTCTCATTGTAGTTGAACGTGAAACAAAACTCGGTGAAATAATAAATACCGGAACACGGCTTGATTCAAGTGTCAGTGCCGAATTGATAATAAATATATTCACACCCAATACACCGTTGCATGACGGAGCATTAATTCTGCGAAACAATAAATTGAAATCAGCAGCATGTTTTCTTCCTCTTACCGACAATCCAAATCTTAGTAAAGAACTTGGGACCAGACACAGGGCTGCGCTGGGAATTACAGAGGTGTCTGACTGCATATCGGTAGTTGTATCCGAAGAAACAGGAAAAATATCTTATGCCTTAAACGGCGGTTTGACCAGAAATCTTACGCCTGATATTTTACGAAAGGCGCTGAATAAAAATTTACTGGAAAAGAAGTCTGTAAACAAGAAGCTGGCACTTTGGAAGGGGAAATCAAAGTGAAAGAATTCCTGAAGAAAGATCTAACATTAAAAATATTTTCAATAATATTTGCTATATTTCTGTGGTTTGCAATTAATCCTGTACAGACAGAACATTATACTGTTCCATTAAATGTTATTAATGAGGAGAGTCTTAAATCACAAGGACTTGTTTTGAACAGCAGAAACTTTAACAAATACGTTGTTGTTGATGTAAGGGACAAGGGAGATGTTCTTGATAATATAAAGGACACTGATTTTGAAGTAACTCTTGATTTGTCAAAAGTTAAAAGTGTAAATGACAAGGTTATTGCTTTGGAACCGCCTGTTTATCTGGGCAGGGAAAGAATTAATCCAAAGAATATAGAGCTTAAGCCAAAAACAATTACACTTGATTTGGCACGTATAGAAGAGAATCCATTTATAGTTCAGATTGAAACCACTGGTAAACTTTCCGCAGGATATGAGATAATCTCTAAGACTGCACAACCGACTACAGTATCAATACAGGACATTGACACTGTAGTAGCTTCAGTTGGCTCCGTAAAGGCTTTTGTTGACGTAACTGGTCTTGACAGAAATCTGGAAATCAGGAAGGAATGTAAGGTATACGACAAAAAAGGCGTGGAGATGCGGGGACTTGGGAAAAAATTAAGCGTTGACATAAAGATAGAAGTAGGTAAAAGAGTACCGGTTATTCCAATTACACAGGGTACTCCAGCGGACAATTATCTTGAAGGTGAATATTCTGTAAAGCCTAACAGCATACTAGTTACAGGCGATACTGATATCATGGAGAAAGTAAACGAGGTTAAAACTGTTCCAATAAATATTGAAAAAGCAGATAAAACTTTAAATACGCAGGTTTTACTGCAGATACCAGATGGGCTCAAACTTGTGAGTTCTTCTCGTGAAGTAAGTGTTGAAGTAAAGATTATTCCCTTGGATATAAGGACCTATAAATTTGAACCCAGAGATATAACTCTGGAAGGTACTGTAAATGACAACACACTTGCTTATGAGATTGTAGAGCCTGTATCGGTAGTTTTAAAAGGGAAAATGGAAGACATGTCTAATGTAACGTTGAATAGGCTGTTTGCTAAAGTAGATGTAAGCGGACTAAAGGAAGGAGAACATCGTATTCCGTTACAGGTAAAATTGCCTGCAAATATTACTCAGTCAGGTGAAGCCAAAGTACATGTCAAAATAACAAAAGTGACTGCCGAGGAAAATCAGAATGTGCAGCAGGACACAAGGTGAAAATATGAAAATTCTAATTTCAAATTTGGTAACAACACTTGATGGAGGACAAAAGGAACTTGAACATCAGGTGCTTCGAAAGCTAAAAATTAACAACAGTTTAGTTAAAAATATAAAAATTGTTAAACAGTCAATAGATGCCAGGAAAAAACCTGGCATACGTTTTGTCTACTCAGTTTCATGTGAGCTTAATGATAATGTGAAAATTCCGGTCGATAATGATATTCGAATTCTTGAGGAATTACAGGAGGAAAAATTATTTCCCGGAAATAAACCAATGTTAGGAAGACCTCTTGTGGTAGGAACCGGTCCTGCCGGCCTTTTCAGTGCATTAGTCCTTGCCCAAAACGGTTACAGGCCTATTGTAATTGAAAGAGGGGGAGATGTAAGTGAGCGTACCCAAAAGGTCACTGCTTATTGGAATGGCGGAAACCTTGATACCGAAACCAATGTACAGTTCGGTGAAGGAGGGGCAGGTACTTTCTCTGATGGAAAGCTTACAACAAGAATAAATGATATTAGGTGCGAAAAGGTTCTTAGGGAATTTCATCGTTTGGGTGCACCTGATGAAATAATGTACAAAGCAAAACCCCATATTGGAACTGATATTCTAAAGAATATTGTAGTGCAAATGAGAAAGGAAATTGAACGTCTTGGGGGAACAGTTCTTTTTAACACTAAGATGGTAGATGTGAAGACTCTAAATGGAGAAATCTGTGGGGTCAGCACAAACACCAACTCATTTATAGACACAAATGCTGTAGTATTGGCCATAGGGCACAGTGCAAGGGATACCTTTGAAATGTTGTATAGAAGGGGTATTACTTTTGTACAGAAGCCATTTTCAATTGGGGTGAGAATAGAACATCCTCAAGAACTTATAAATAGGGCACAATATGGCGAGGCGGCAGGACATCCTGCATTAGGTCCCGCGGATTATCAGCTTTTCTGCAAATTTCAAGAGCGTACAGCATATTCCTTTTGCATGTGTCCCGGCGGAGTAGTTGTAGCCTCAGCTTCTGAAACAGACACTATAGTTACCAATGGTATGAGTGAATTCAAAAGGGATAAAGATAATGCTAACAGTGCCTTGGTTGTTTCCGTAGGGCCTGGAGATTTTGGAAGTCAACATCCTCTTGCGGGAATCGAGTTTCAAAGAAAATGGGAAAGGCTTGCTTTTGAAACAGGGGGAAGTAATAATAGTGCTCCCGTGCAAAGACTTGAAGATTTTCTGGAGGGAAGGACAGGAGGAATTGGCAGTGTAAAGCCAAGCTACACTGGTGAAACCCGCTGTGCCAATATCAATGATTGTCTTCCCAATTATGTGACGGATAGTATGAAACAGTCAATAAGCTATTTTGATAGGAGACTAAAAGGCTTTGGCATGAAAGATGCATTGCTTACAGGTGTTGAAACAAGAACATCATCCCCTGTGCGAATTCCAAGGAACGATAAGCTTGAATGTATTGATTTGCAGGGACTTTATCCTGCAGGAGAGGGAGCAGGTTACGCAGGGGGAATAGTAAGTGCTGCAGTAGATGGAATACGGATAGCAGAACAAATTATTAAAACTTATTCAATTCCGAAATAACACTATTAATAACATATTAAAAAATGATATATTATAATATGAAAGTTAAATTCGAAATAAATGGAACTTGGAGGATAAAATGGGAAGATTATTTGGAACTGACGGGGTCAGAGGTGTTGCAAATCTTGAATTGACTCCAAAACTTGCATATCAGCTTGGCCAGGCAGGCGCTTACGTACTTACCGGAGAAACCAAGCACACACCTAAAATTCTGGTTGGTATGGATACAAGAATTTCAGGGGATATGCTTGAAGCCGCACTGATTTCTGGAATTTGCTCTGTGGGAGCTCAGGTTGTCAGCCTTGGAGTAATTCCAACTCCTGCAATAGCGTACCTTACAAGACAGTATGATGCCGATGCAGGTGTTGTTATTTCAGCTTCACATAACCCTTTTGAATATAATGGAATAAAGTTTTTTAATTCCAATGGATATAAATTACCTGATGCTATCGAGGATAAAATTGAAGAAATTATATTAAATGACGGTGAAGATTTGCCTAAACCGGTAGCTCAGAATATTGGTTTTAAATGCTATCAGGAAAATGCTCTTGAAGATTACGTAAACTTTATAAAGGGAACTATTACAGGTGATCTTGAAGGAATAAAGGTAGCAATTGATTGTGCAAATGGGGCATCATTTCAAGCAGCTCCAATGGCATTGCTTGATTTAAAGGCTGATGTAAGTGTTATAAATAATGAACCTGACGGAACAAATATTAACAGCGGGTGCGGTTCTACACATATGCAGCAGCTTCAGGCCTATGTAAAGGAGATTAAAGCTGATATAGGTCTTGCTTTTGACGGTGATGCAGACAGAGTTCTTGCTGTTGACGAAAACGGTAATATTGTAGACGGAGACCAGATAATGGCTATTATCGGCTTATATCTGAAGGAAAAAGGTATGCTGTCTCAAAATACAATTGTGGCAACGGTTATGAGTAACATGGGACTTGATATTATGGCTAAAAATAATGGCCTTAATATTGAGAAAACAAAGGTTGGAGATAGATACGTTCTGGAAGAAATGCTCAATAAGGGATATATGCTTGGGGGCGAGCAGTCTGGCCATATTATATTCCTGGATCATAACACTACAGGTGATGGTCTTTTAACTGCCGTTCAGCTTTTGAAGGTTCTAAAGGAATCAGGCAAAAAGCTTTCGGAGCTTGCAGGAGTAATGCAGATATTACCCCAAGTATTGATAAATGCAAAGGTAACAAATGAAAAGAAATATAAATACCTTGATGACGAAGTAATCAAGAAGATGTGTAAGGAGCTTGAGGACGAGTTCAAGGGAGAAGGAAGGGTTCTTATAAGGCCTTCAGGAACTGAGCCTTTGGTTAGGGTAATGATTGAAGGCAAGAATAAGGATGTTATTACCAGACGTGCAAAGGAACTTGTAAGAGTTATTGAAGGAAGATTGTCATAAAGGTATACATAATAGGAGGAGTGGGGATTTTTTCCGCCCTTCTTTTTTTTGCTTTTTTGATTGTTAAAGTATTTAGTACAATTACCCATAAAAGTTAAAAAACTATGAATTGTGTTGACAATTTTGCAGCATATATAATATATTGTAGTATATATGTGAATGGATTTTAGAAATAGTTGGATGCTGAGGGGGTGAAAATAGAGGCGGGATTAAATTGAATTAAAAAGGCGCCAGGACAGATTTTTTATAAGTCTGTTGACGAGGAGAAGGAAGCGATGCACAAACCAATGTGTGTCGTATCGAAAGATTCGGCGGATACCTTCCGGCTGTTACGGTCGAGAGAGACAAAACAAAACTTGCAGGCGACTGCAAGAACAAAATGGTCTCATGTAACTAATCCTGTATCATATCTTATAAAATTCATTATATATAAAAATTTAATATTGTTTTTGTAATTGAGAAGGTTTTTTAGCTTTGCCCTTGTTGCGGAATTTTTATGTCATAAAGGCCTTCTACGGATGAGTATATATAGAATAAGTATATATTTGTCTACTTACGCTATTTTTGTGTACTAAGGGAGAAGTGTGTCTTTTTAGGGTAAAGAGTGTTTGAAAAAGTTTATTTAGGCTTTAACCATTGCAACAAGGAATAATTATGTAAACCGACAAATGTAAAAGGAGAATTAATATGTGCGGAATAGTTGGATATATTGGAAATAGAAAAGCAGTACCTGTTCTTATAAATGGATTGTCAAAGCTTGAATACAGAGGATATGATTCAGCAGGCGTCTCTGTTAATGAGGGCGGAGTTTTAAAGGTTATCAAGTGCAAGGGAAGACTTGCATGTTTGGAGGAAAAGCTTGAATCTGAGAAGTTAATCGGTTGCATGGGAATTGGTCATACCAGATGGGCTACTCACGGAGAGCCTAACGATGTTAATTCACATCCTCACATAAGCCAGTCAGGTGAAATAGTTGTTGTCCATAACGGAATTATTGAAAACTATATGCAAATTAAAGAGTTTTTAAAAGGTCAGGGGTATGTTTTTAAATCTGAGACTGATACTGAAGTTATTGCGCACCTGGTGGAATATTACTATGATGGAGACCTTGTAGATGCTGTAATGAAGGTAATTGATGAAATTGAAGGGTCCTACGCGCTGGGAGTTATTTGCAAGGATGATGAGGATATGTTTGTATGTGCAAGAAAAGACAGTCCTTTGATTATCGGACTTGGAGAAGGTGAAAACTTCATTGCTTCGGATATTCCTGCAATTCTTGAATATACAAGAAATATTTATATTCTTGAAGATAAGGAAGTTGCTATTCTCACAAAAGACAGCGTGCAGGTATTCAATAGCCTTGGTGCTCCTGTTGATAAAGAGGTTTTTAAGGTGAATTGGGATGTGGAAGCTGCTGAAAAGGGCGGCTATGAGCATTTTATGATGAAGGAAATGTATGAAGAACCAAAGGTTATAAAGGATACTATAAATCCTCGAATAAAGGACGGAGAACTGGTTCTTGATAATGTTACAATTACTGAGGATGATATAAATAAACTGGAAAAAATATATATAGTTGCCTGTGGAACAGCATATCATGCAGGTGTTATAGGAAAATACATTATAGAGAAGCTTTGCAGAATACCGGTAGAGGTAGATGTTGCATCTGAATTCCGTTACCGTGATCCACTTATTTCTGATAAGAATATGACAATAATAATAAGCCAGTCGGGAGAAACTCTGGATACCTTGTTTGCACTCCGTGAGTCAAAGAAAAGGGGAGCAAGAATTCTTTCTATAGTTAATGTTGTAGGCAGCTCTATTGCTCGTGATTCAGATGATGTTCTATACACATGGGCAGGGCCGGAAATTGCTGTAGCATCAACAAAAGCGTACAATACACAGTTGACTGCTCTTTATATGGTGGCTCTTGAGCTTGGACTTAAAAAGGGTACAATTACAAAAGAGGAAGCTGACACTATTCTAAATCAGCTAAAGGAAATTCCTGAGGATATTGAAAAGATTCTTGAGAATAAGGAAGATATACAGAAATTTGCTCATCAGCATTACAATGCCAAGAGTATATTCTTTATTGGAAGAGGCCTTGACTATGCTCTCTCATTGGAAGGCTCCTTAAAGCTGAAAGAAATCTCATACATTCACTCAGAGGCATACGCAGGTGGTGAATTGAAGCATGGAACTATTGCACTTATTGAAAAGGGAACTCTTGTTGTTTGCCCAATGACTCAGGATACCCTGTTTGATAAAATGGTAAGCAATATCCGTGAAGTTAAGGCCAGAGGTGCCGTGGTTCTTGCTATTACACAGGAAAAGCATGCAGAAGAACTTCGAAAGACAGCAGATACTGTAATAACAATACCAGACGTGGACTCACTAATTGCTCCGATTTCAGCAGTTACTCCGCTTCAGTTATTTGCCTACTATATGGCTATAGAAAAGGGCTGTGATGTAGATAAGCCAAGGAATCTTGCCAAGAGTGTAACGGTGGAGTAAGGGTAATGTGGTGAAGTGGGGAATTGAGGAATCATAAAAAAGTTTTAGAATTTATAAAAAAGTAGTGGAATTAATAAAAAAGTAGTGAAGTTTTAAAGAGATATAAGATCTGTTTTAAAAAATCAGACCTTATATCTCTTTTTACTTTATAAGTAAAATGAATATTTGTAATACAGATTGTCTATAGACATTGTTGTCGATGGCTGTTTATAAAGAATTTTGAGTGTGTGAAATAATCTCTGTAAATAGCTTTCTATGATAATTTTATTAGAGTTGTGAAGGCCAGATGCTGGCTTTCATAACTTGTCTACAATATAATAGTAAATTAATGGCATGTCAATAGCACCCTTCCAAAAGGGTGTTTTTGATTGTCCTGATTTTATTGCAGAAGCCTGCCCTCATACATGATGGACAACTCACCGTAGACTTTACCCCAGTTACGGAGAGTCATAGTCCACTTCTTGGTTGCCTCAAAGGTTGCTAGATATAGGGCCTTTAAGAGGGCTGTGTCACTTGGAAATACGCTTCTTTGACGATTCAGACGACGATATGTGCTGTTCAGGCTTTCTATAGCATTGGTTGTGTAGATTACCTTGCGAACATCCGTAGAAAACTTGAAAATCGGGCTTAGGATATCCCAGTTCGTAGACCAACTCTTCATGGCGTTAGGATAACGGTCCTGCCACTTGTCCGTAATTTGCATCATACGCTCATATCCGGTCTCCTCTGTAGGGGCATGGTAGATTGTCTTCAGGTCATTAGCAAACTCCTTCTTATCTTTGTCTGCAACATATTTTAGTGTGTTTCTTACCTGATGGACTATGCAGCGTTGATACTCTGTTTCCGGAAAAGCTACAGCAATGGATTCCTTGATGCCACTCAGGCCATCTGCACAAAGTATAAGAATATCCTTGACTCCACGGTTCTTCAGTTCATTTAGGACACTAAGCCAATATTTACTGCTTTCATTTTGGCCTATCTGAATGCTTAACACTTCCTTTTGGCCTTCTTCATTGATTCCAAGAATGATGTATGCAGCCAGCTTCTTGATGACATTGTTGTCCCTAACAGAAAAGTGCACAGCATCTATGAATACAATTGGGTAAACGCTGGATAGTGGACGTTGTTGCCATTCCTCAATTTCTGGAAGCAGTTTGTTTGTGATATCGGATACCATGCCTTCACTAACTTCAAATCCGTAGATTTCTTCGATCTGGTCAGAGATCTGGCGAGTTGTCAAACCTCTTGCATACATAGCAATGATCTTTTGGTCAATGCTTGAGATATCCTTTTGACGCTTCTTCACGATTTGTGGCTCAAAGGAACATTCTCGATCTTGTGGAACGTCAATTTCCATCTTACCATATGTACTTTGTATTGATTTGGATTTTTTTCCGTTCCTGTAATTGGTGTTATTGGAACGTTCGTATGGCTCATAGCCTAAATGCTGATCCATCTCGGCTTCCAACATGCTCTGAATGGTACCCCCTAACAAGTCTTTAAGTGCTTCCTGGATGTCTTCTGCAGTCTTGATGTCATACTCTTGAAGTAGGGATGCAATAATGTTCTTTTTTCCTTCGCTCATCGAATTCTTTCTTCTTGCCATAAAAAATAGCCTCCTATGATAATTTGATTTTATCATAGAAAGCTGATTTTACAGACTTTTCTTCACAGGCTCAGAATTTTTCAACATCTTCTTATTAATAAATAAAAGTTAATAAAAAGAAAAGAGCATCAATCGACTATTTTTCAAGTCGTTTTATGACACTCCTGTTCTACAAGTCGCGTATAATACGTCATTAAAAATACGGGTTATATAAGACTTGATTCCAATTAATAATCTATCTATGTAATGTTGACTATAAATCATATCATTATAGAAAATACAAGCAGATGAGTATTTTAATACGGCTTATTGGTTACTGCCTAGTTTGAGTTCCTCCCATAGTAAAATACTCGCCTGTGTCTGTTATTCCAGTAACAGTTGTTACAGCTACATCAATTACGTAACCACCTGAGGAATACTTTTCAGTAATAGATCCAAATTTTCCTAATGCTCCAAGATATCTTTGGGAGTTTATTATTGGTCCATGAGTAGTGCCAACAAGAGCATAGTTAATAAGTATAACATCAGCTTCTATATCTGAAACATTTAGTATACCTACATTTAATACAGTAAGATTCCATTGATAAGGCGATACAAATGTACCTGTTAAAACTAGTACTCCAGCAGGAACACTTGCGGTACTAGCGTTACTTTGAATACTTGTAGTGCTATCCTCACCTGGAGTAATTTTATTACCATTTTTATCTTGTAAATTACCTTGAGAAATTGGTAATATTGCGATTACTTCATCCTCAGATATACCGTATTTCTCAAGTATCGGCTTATACTCCTCGTAGTTATTAATGTCAAAGCTTGGATACTTATTAATATCAACATTAATTATTTTTACATCATTGTTCGTGTTAATTGAAGTATTCTCATTTGCAAATGCAGGAATGTTAGATAAAATTAACAACGAAATAACGAGAAAAATGCTAAACAATTTAGTAATTTTATTTTTCATGAATTTCCTCTTTTCATTTTTCATTTATAAATTCTTATATTGGGTTATCAGCCCAATCTGTGTTTGGTACAAGTTCAAATCTTGTAGAACCAGTACAGGTATAGCCAATCAAATCATATATGGCATCAGAGTTTTTTTCCCTTATGTATTTTACCAATACTTTTGCTAATGTTAGTTCGCATAGTTCTTCCTCAGAGATAGGGGGATTCTGATTAACAGCTTTGTTGAATTCTAGCTCAATAATAAAATAAAAGATAGAATCAACATAACCTTCACAGTAAAGATTAACTGCTGCTTGCAAAATTCTTTTGGAACTGTAAAACTTTGTTTTAAAGTTTTCTTCGGAAAAATAGCTGTGCAAAAAACCTTTATGGTGTACTATTTTATAAATTGAAACTACTGATGATAACAAGTCCTTATACGAATCATCTTTTGGTATTACCTGATACATTGATAACCTCCCAATGAATTGATTTTTATGGTGCCTTAAGTCGTTTTGATAACTAATATCTTAAATAGTAAATAAAATCATGATTTTACAAACCAAGTATAAATGATTTAAATTAGATATTCAATACACATTGTAATATTTGTAAATATTTATAATAATTATACAAATTTTGCAAAAACAGAGTTTGACTTATAGTTATTATGAAAATAATAGTACAATAAAAATTTATAGAAAGGTATTTTAAAATACATTTTTATAGAGACTATAAATATAGTTTTACATTTTGTGGTACAATTACTATTATTATGGTATAAGAAGGATTTAATATGAGTAAGTATAACCTTAATTGGGATGAAAATAAATTAAAAAAATATATTAGCGAGGGACGGGGTCAAGGTGTAGGAAAAGACTACAAGCCATGGATTACTATACATGACTTCCCTTCTGACGGATTCAGCTCAAGGCAGCCTGGTTGGAAATCTAATCGGGTCTGCCATTTTTTGTCTAATAACGAGTTGAGATACTTCTATTTACTTGAATGGGCCGATGATGTAACAGATATACGAGAGCAATACCCCATGAATCTGGAGGATACCATGAGGATTGCGGACAAGCTTGGTATTAAGCATCCGCAGAATAATAAGAACGATGTTCCTGTCAATGACGGTGATAAAATGTAAGAAAACAGCGGTTAAATTTTGTATGTATATGGTGGTAACAAAATAACTTGTGATACACTTCAAATAAAACTTGGGGTGTACAAAGAATGAAAGGAAACTACTGGATGGAAATACGAAATGATCGCAAGAAAGGATTATCTTACACAGAGATTGCAAGGAAATATCATATGGATCCACGTACTGCAAAGAAATATGCAGAATCAGATATAAAACCTGTCTATCAGCTTACTGGTCCCAAACCTTCTAAATTAGACTCTTACAAGCACCAGATCGATTTATGGCTAGAAGAAGCACCATTTAGTGCAGTAAGAATTCATGAAAAGCTTCTAGAACAAGGCTGTAACTGCAAATATACCATAGTCCGTGAGTATGTTTCATCAAAAAAACAGGACTTAAATCAAAAAGCCACTGTCCGATTTGAAACGATGCCTGGACTTCAGGGACAGGTTGACTGGGGATTCTTTGAAAACTATAAGGTACTGGAAAATGGAGAATATAAAAAGCTTTACTGTTTTCTCATGGTTTTAGGGTATTCTAGAATGAGATATATTGAATTTGTAACAGATATGAGTACTTCAACACTAATACGTTGTCATGTAAATGCTTTTCGATATTTTGGAGGATATCCTGAAGAAATATTATACGACAATATGAAACAAGTTGTTGTAAAGCGATTATTAAAACAAGCTGACAGTGAACTCAATAGACAGTTTGAAGATTTTGCAGGATTTTATGGATATAAGCCTGTTCTATGTAGACCATATCGCGGACAGACAAAAGGAAAAGTAGAACGAACCGTTGCATATGTTAGAGACAACTTTATGACAGGTATAAAATACGCTTCTCTCGATGACTTAAATGGACAGGCGTATGCATGGTGTAATAAGGTTAACAGCAAGGTTCATGGAACTACCAATGAACGTCCTATTGATCGATTGAGAGATGAGATGTTATCTCCATTAAAAAGAGAATACATAATAGACAAAATTAATCTTCGAAGAGTTGAAAAAGACTGCCTTATCAGCTATGCCGGTAATAAGTATTCTGTACCAGCAGAATATGTAGGCAAAGATGTGGCAGTCATTGTCCTTCAAAATATGTTAGCTGCATATTTTCAAGGAAAACAAATATCAATTCATAAATTATCATACAGTAAAAACACCTTAAACGTCAACAAAGAACACTATAAAACAATGTTGGTTAAACAGAGTTTTGATATAGAAAACACACTTCTACATAATCCAGATATTGTAGATTTTCCATCTCCAAAACATTCTCTTAAACAGTATGATGAGCTGATGGGAGGAGTAACATTTTGAGTGAACTAGCTTACGAAAGAATCAAGAACAACCTTGAAACATTAGGAATGAGAAATACACTTACGATTATTGATAATTACTTAGAGCAAGCCATTCATGAAAAGAGAAATATCGTCGATATCTTAGATCATATTTTCACAGAAGAAGCCAAGTCAAAGAAATCAAGAGCTGTGGAAAATCAAATTAAAATGTCAGGATTTCCATATAAAAAGACACTTGACATGTTTGACTTTGATTTTCAACCTAGCATTAACAGAGAGCAGATCATGGAACTTGCGACCATGCGCTTTGTGGAAAATAAAGAAAATGTTGTTTTTCTAGGTACTCCTGGTGTTGGCAAAACACATCTTGCTGTAGCACTTGGAATGATTGCTGCAGAGCATAGATATTCCACTTATTATATTAACTGCCATAACTTAATTACGCAGTTGAACAAAGCCCATTATGAAAATAGACTTCAGGAACGATTGAAGAACTTTGCCAAATACAAGGTACTAATCATTGATGAAATTGGATATCTTCCAATGGATATTCAAGGTGCAAACTTATTTTTTCAATTAATAGCCAAACGATATGAAAGAAATACAACCATATTTACTTCAAATAAAGCTTTTTCAGCATGGAATGAAGTATTCTCAGATATAACTATTAAAAAAGCTCTCGGGTATTAATAGTAAGGACGATATACGTCTAAAAAATGAAATAAAAAAATTAAGGAAAATAGATGTTGAAACAATTAAAAATAATGGAGATTGGGCGGTTTTTGGACTTATATCTGGAGCTGAAAAAAAGGGGAGCCAATTAGTAGTAGAATTGCCCCATCAAGTGAGACAAGCCTTAATAGATAACACTTTTTATACAACTCTTGATTTAATGATGCTTAAAGGTCTTGAAGGGAAATATGCAATTATTCTTTATGAAATGGCTATAAGGTATCAAAAAGCGCAAATACCAGAAATGACTATTGAAGAATTTAGAAAACTTACAGGAACAGAAAATAATTACAATGACTTTGGAGTATTGCGACATAAGGTTTTAACTCCTGCTCTTGAGGAAATCAACTCGGATAAAACGGATATAATACTGGACTATACAACCACAAACAAAGGCAAGAAAACGATGACAATCAAGTTTTTTGTTAAACAAAAGCCAAAACCAAGGATAAAAGAAATATCAGCAGCCAGTGAGATTTTAGCAACAACAGAACAATTGACAATTGATGCTGTTATAGAGGTTGTTGAGCTAGAAGAAATAGCAAAAATCCTTAAACCTATAGAAGTGGATGCAGCCGAACTTGTTAAAGTTATAAAGGCAAATGATATTGATTTGGAACTGCTACAACAATATGTTAATGTTATAAAAAACAACGAAAAAAACGTAGCTAAAAAAATAGGTACTCTGATTTATGCTTTCAAACACAAAATGACACCTGAAAGTGTTTCTGTTATGATTAAATCAAACAAAGATAAGCTTTCAAACAGGGATAATTTTGAGCAAAGGGAGTATTCTGACGAATACTGGAGTACATTCTTTACAAATAAGCCATAACCGGCTTTAAAATATTAATAAGGGTGTTGCGTTACTACCGATGATTACCTATTTAAAAAAATTTGAAAGAATACGGGAATCCATAAATCCTTGTTCATAGAAGAAATTTTGATAGTCTACTGAGAGCTTTTCATACAGACTGTCAAGTTGTAGAATTAAAGCAAACGCTTCCTGGGATAATATTTGTTCTAACTTCTTTAGAACTTCATTGTATTGTTTATAAAAGTCGGAGTATTGAACAGATTGATTATACTCCGTGCTTAGTTCGTTAATTCTATCTTCAATACATGATATAAAAAAGCTTTTGGATTTTTTTAAACTATCCTCCGAATAACTAAAAAACATATATGATTTCCCTCCAAAAGAAAAAATGGAGGGAAAATTAACAAGTGCGAATAGGTATAACCCTACACGCACTTGTTTATATTTGCATAAAAAGATAAATCAAGTATAATAAAACTGGTTGCTGTGGTGGACGAAAGTCCATACGTGTGGGTGGTTATGCACCTGCATGAGTTTCTAAGTGTTGGTAGCACTTAGAAATCATAGCAACTATTTAATTTTCCCTAGAAAAATTATAGCATCATGGAATATTTTTGCAAGGCTTATTTAAAGGGCACAGTGATAGTTTTTGAAAGTTATAACTTGACAATAATTGTAAATAAAATACAATTATTAGAAAAACTAACTTTAATGGAGGCAAAAAATGAAAAACAAAATTTTAACAGCAACATCAACCTTACTTTTATCAGTTATGTTATTGTCGGTATTTGTGTTTGCAAGTAGCTATAAGACCTATTTTTCCTTTGATAGTACGTTAACAGGCGAAACAAGAAGTTTTGAGGGAACGAATATAAGGTTTACTGCAACAGCAATTTCATCTCCTTTTGTACATAAAGATAATAAAACCTATAACGTAACCTTAAAAAGGTCTAATTTCTTCACAGACGATACAATTGGAACAGTTGCGTTAAAAAGAGATACTACTGACACAGCAAAATGGTCTAATGTAGGAAAAGGAAAATATTATGTTTGTTTATCTAAAGCAATAGACGGAGTTACATTAGATGCAGGTTCATCATCAAATCAAACAGTAGTTTTCGAAAATTATTAATAAAATACTAATAAAAGAGCAATGCACAAATATATTTTCTGTGCTTGCTCTTATTATATCCAATATTAAGGAGATAATACTATGCTAAAAGCTTCCATAATACAAGTAATTTCTATTGCTTTTTATATAATTATCTTAATAATAGGAATAAAAAGAAATTTTTCTTTTAAAAAACATTTTATTTTATTCATGTTTTATTTTTATATTGTAGCTACTATTTCTATTACTTTATTCCCAATACCAGTGGGAAAATTAGATATTCAACTATTAAAAGAATCTTCGTTTTTGAAAAACAATTATATACCATTTAAGGACATAATCGGAATAATAAAAACTCAAAATAAAACTACTATTCTAAAACAACTATTTGGTAATATTCTTTTAATGGTTCCATTAGGATGCTTTGTACCTGTGATATTTCAAAAGTACGACAATTTTAAGAGGGCTATTACTATAGGTATTCTGTCTTCGGTTACAATTGAGTTTTTACAGTTTTTAATATCATTTATTATTGGTATCACATACAGGATTACAGATATAGATGATGTTATATTAAACACTATTGGATTTACTTTAGGTTATTTTCTTTTTAAAAAATCAGTTTTTTATAAGTTTCTTGTTCAAAATCGTCTCACTTATACATCGAATAAAGAAATATAATAAAATAATCTTTATATAGCTATAATTACCTTGGCCATTGTCAATAATCCAAAAAGCCTTGGGTGGATTGCTCCGCAGATCCACCCAAGGCTTTTTGGATTTATCGTTTTAATATTCTTGAAATTAGTCTTTGTTTCTTCGGTTCGTCTTTTACTGGAGCTTGTAGTTCTAATGCTTTGTCTACACAATGTAATTGCTGTGCATTGTTAGCCATCTTGTGAGCTTCGGCAAGCCTAGCGTTAAGTTCTTTAATCTGCTCATTTTTTATCTCTAATTCTTTGCTTAACTGTTCGTTTTGTTTTTCAAGTATGTTTAAAACTTCTTTAAAAATTTTTACATCTTCTTTAAAATCACTTGAATTTTGTTTTGGAGTTATATACTGCAAAACCGTCTTATTAAGTCGTTTTTTGCCGTTCACAATTTTTAAATATGGCTTTAAATCAGTTTCAAGTCGGTTGTAAATTGCTTGAACAGACACCCCTAAAATCTCGGCTACTTCTTTGACGGTTAGAAGTTCTTTAGTATCCATCTTTTAGACCTCCTATAATCTCTTTGCTGTTCCATGCTGCACATCCAATAAATGAAAGTAGCAGCCACACTGAAAAGATATTGAGAGATAAAACGTGCCGTATTGGTTCATAAAACCATAGGCATACAAATAAAAGAGAAAGTGTAATGTCAGCAGATATAATCCCTTTAAAAACTCCATCTTTGTACTGCCGCTTAATTGCTTGTATTTTATAAGCTATTTCCTCAAATGCCAACCTCAAAAGGAAGAATAAAGCTAAAAGAAGGGCAATAGATACCAGGCTTATATCACATAACACCATACTACCGACAACTTCCAATGCTCGTTTATCAGTGTGGCAGCTCCTATGTAAATTCGCTTGGACCATAAAGCGACACCCTTGATATTATTAAAGCGGTCTGGAAACCATTTCAATACCTCTGTAAACACACTACGTTTGTTATAAGCCATTAAAAAGGCAAGGGTAATAGTAAAAAATATGCCGTTACCAATAAAAAGGCTTTTATATGCCATTTTAGAGCTTTTAGCCTGTTCTTCAATTTTTCGTGTCTTTTCTTGTTCCTTATACCGTTCATGTTCTTCCTTTCTAGCCTGCTGTAATACCCTTTCGGCTCGGTCTGCTTCTGCCTTTGCTTGTTTCCTTGCCATTTCAGCTTCTTTCAAAGCCTTATCGCTCAAACTCTTGGCTTCTGTAGCTTTTCTTAATAGCTCTTTGTTCTTGTGAGTAGAACATTTGTGTTCTGCCTAACGGCGAGTGTATGAAGCATGCCTCCGCTATTCTTGACAGAATTCTACATCATTGTCAAGTTGTAAGTATTAAAGGTGAAAGTTATCGTCTAAAGGAACGAAAGGAGATGATGACAGGAAGTACCACAATGGTAAATACATTATTTAAGACTAAGGAATAATTTTTTTGCCATAAAACAGCAAAATTTAAACGCTATAAAATTACAAAATCGAAACGTCATTGACAATGGTAAAATAATAGACGAGGCTGTCGCAAAACTAATTTTTATCTTTTTAACCTGTTTCTGTTTTGCGATAGCCTCATTTTGAATATTCAACAGATTTTCTATAAGGATTATCAATAACATATTTTACATAAAAGTACAATTAAATACACATAACGACAATATTTTGTAAAATATGAAGAAAAAATTGACATTAAATATATATTTAGTTATAATGATTCACATAATATTTACATAAAAGAGAATATGTGCGATTTTTTAGTAGGAGCAAAACAAATTTTAGAAGATTTTCTTAATTTGTTATTTTAAATTTAAACATGATATAAGTAAACAAAATGTTAAAAAATAGTATTAATAAATAGATAAATAAATAGATAAATAGAGACTGAAGACTGATTGATGAGAAGAGGGATATCTGTTGATTACTAATAAGTATAGTATAAGTTTATTATGGCCAGATAAGTGTGAAAACAGTTGTTTTGATAAAGAGAACACAAACGTTATAAACGATTTAGATATTGAGAGAATCGCTTCAGAGATGAGTATTGATAATTACCATAAGTTAAGTATTGATACATTGCTTTCAAATTTTACTTCAGATCCTTCAACTATACAATATCGTTTAGATATAATAGAAGATTTAGTAAACAATCCTGGTCTTGAGGACGGGATAAAAGGTTTAATACCAATGATAGATGAATTGACTAGCATCATCGCAAGAAATCAATTCGAAGATATGAATTTGCTTCAGACAGTTAAAAGAATTTCTGAACTAGGTGTATTTGTACAATGTATCGACGAGTTGAAAAATCTGTTGGTAAACTTCAAGAGTAGCATAACATCCAAGGGACTGAAAGAGCTTCTTAATTTAATTGATGAAATTACAAATGAGGAGTCTTTTATTTCTTTATGCGCTGAACTTCCGAAGCTGAGACTTGGAGTAAGTAACATTTCCAGTGTTACAATCGGTATTAACCTTGATTCAATGCTTTATCCAAAAGAAGCTGTCTTAGTATCATTAAATGACCAGCCATATAAGGAGCAAAGCTTTTTTGACCGTATTTCAGGTAAATTTACAGGCGAAGATAAGTTAACTGGGATTACCCCACTATATAAGATAAATAAAAATGCTAATTCAGATAGAGTAATGGCGGACACATTACTGGCAGGAGACAAGAAATATGATTATTTTTTAAAGGCTTTAAACAGCAATCTTGAAAGTCTTATAAAGTCAGTGGTTCGTCCTATGGTTCCGGTAGTAAACAAATATCTTAATACAAACACTGCATTTTTAACTAAGTTATTACCAGAGTTTTGTTACTTGCTGGGAGCAGTAAAACTGATAAGAAAACTAAAGGCTAGTGGATTAGCGGTTTGCAAACCAAAAGTTGCTGAAATCGAAAGACGTGTATGTACAGTTAAGAGTAGTTATAATGTTATTCTTGCTTTAAATATACATGATAGAAATCCTGAGGCAGATTTGGGAAACACCATAGTATCAAATGATATATCTTTTGATGATCAAGGAAGAATATTTGTGTTAACTGGACCGAATCAGGGAGGTAAGACTACTTATATTCAATCCATAGGATTGGTTCAGATTCTGTTTCAGTTAGGCGTTTTTGTTCCGGGAATACAGGCAGAAATAAGCCCGGTGGATAGTTTGTTTACGCATTTTCCAGTAGAAGAGACTTTTGATTCAAATATGGGACGTATGGCGGAAGAGTGCAATAGGCTCAATCAAATATTCTGCCAGGCTACTAGACATAGTATGATACTTTTGAATGAGTCTTTTTCCAGTACCAGTTCTACTGAAGCACTTTTTATAACCAGGGAAGTACTATTAGGGCTAAAAATGCTTGGTACACGTGCTATTATTACAACACATGTTCATGAACTTGCAACGGACCTTGATGTCATAAATTCATCAATACCTGGGGACAGCACTATAGTCAGTTTGGTTTCAAGAGTTGTAAAAGAAAGTTCAAGTAGCGATTCAGCTAAGAGAACTTACAAGATAACTCAAGGAGCACCTAGTGGATTAAGCTATGCAAGAGATATTGCACTAAGACATGGTATCAGTATTGATAAAATTATGGGCATATTACTGGAGCGCCGTCAAATTAATCATTTGGTTGAAATGAATGAAATAAATGAAGTTTATGATAAGATATATCACAAAGATTCTTTATAGAAAAGTACGCCCAAACAAGAGGCATAAATTAGGTTAGGCCTGGGCAGCAACTCCTTTTTAATTCGATGCTGCCCATAAATTCTTTTAGGTATAAGCATACAAGTATATCATCACTATTAATTTTTCCTAAACTAGTTATACATTAAACTCCTATGAACATCAGTACAGCATTAATAATTAAATAATAGATAAGCCAAAGATACTTTAACTAATTTGAAGAAAGTATATGAAGTCGGTAACTAAATTTGTAGATATAATTGCAGTTCATATGTATGGTTACGTAAATTTTTTCGTTGATTAGGGGGAAAAAATGACTAGATTTACTGATTTGGTTCAAGCTATACAAACAAGGAGCAATGATAGCAATAAAGGTGTCACATTCATATCAAGTGATGTTGAAGAGAATTTCGTAACGTATAAAGAACTTTATGAAAAAGCTGTAGGTATTTTAGGTTACCTTAATTCAAAGGGTTTGAAGCCCGGCGATGAGCTTATTCTTCAAATTGATGATAACAAAGATTATATTTTTATGTTCTGGGCATGTCTTCTTGGAAAAATAATACCCGTTCCCGTTACTGTAGGTAACAATGAAGAACATAGACTGAAGCTTTTCAGAATAATCGATATATTAAGTAACCCGTATATTGCGACAACTAAAAAAACATTCAAAGTTTTGGAAAACTTCACACAACAGAACGGGTTGAGTGAAAGTATGTTTTCAATTAAGAACAAAGCCCTATTCACTGATGAATTGCAAAGCATAGAGCCTGGAAATGTTCTCAGACCTCAAGAAAACGATATTGCTTTTATACAGTTTTCATCTGGTTCAACTGGTGACCCTAAGGGTGTTGTGCTTACACATAGTAATTTGATAGCAAATATCTACGCGGCTATCAGATGTTCTGGTACAGGGCCGGAAGATTCTATGTTAACGTGGATGCCACTTACTCACGATATGGGTATGATAGGTTCTCATCTGCTGCCTTTGGTTGCAGGAATTAATCAATATATTATGCCTACATCTCTATTCATCAGGCGTCCTTCACTTTGGTTGAAAAAGTCCCATGAGCATAAAGTTAATATACTTTCATCTCCTAATTTTGGATATAGATATTTGCTCTCATTTTATAAACCTGACAATTTTAAGGATTGGGACTTATCTCATATAAAAATCATATATAACGGTGCAGAACCTATATCAGCAGAATTATGCAGAGAATTTCTTGGGAAAATGAAAGAACACGGACTTCAGAAAACAGCTATTTTCCCAGTGTATGGTCTTGCAGAAGCATCGGTTGCTGCTACTTTTCCGATACCGGGTGAAGAATTCATTGAAGTAAATCTCGACCGCAGACATCTAAATATCGGTGACAAAATTATTGAAGCAGATAAAAGTGATATTAACTGTGTGACGTTAGTAAATGTTGGTTTCCCTGTGGATGATTGCAGTGTAAGGATTTGTGACGAGGCAGACAATGTGCTTGAAGAGTGCTGCGTAGGACAGATTCAAATCAAGGGAAAAAATGTTACTTCTGGATACTACAGGAATCAAGTGGCTACCGATAATGCATTAACAAAGGATGGGTGGCTGAAAACAGGCGACTTAGGCTTTTTAAATGGCGGACGCTTGGTGGTAACAGGAAGACAAAAGGACATAATTTTTATAAATGGACAGAATTATTATCCTCATGACATAGATAGAATAGCAGAAAAGGTAGAAGGGGTAGAATTCGGTGGAGTAGCTGCATGCGGCGTTTACAACGAGGAACAGCAAAAAGAAGATGTAGTTATTTTTACAGTGTTTAAGGGGAAGAATGAAGATTTTGTTGACATTTTATTAAATGTTAAGAAGTTGATAGGCAGACAGCTAGGTATAGAAGTGAGAGATGTTATACCGCTAAGAAAATTACCAAAGACTACAAGCGGAAAAATTCAAAGATATAAGCTTGCAAAAGAATATACAGACGGGTGCTTCGACGATGTCATAGGTCAGCTGAAACAGCTTGTAGATGAAGCTATTAAAGATATAAAGGTAGATGTGCCTGTAAATGAGATAGAAGAAAAACTGATTAAAATATGGTCTGGTGTATTAAATGTGGAAAACATAGGTGTAAATGACAACTTTTTTGAAATCGGGGGAAACTCTTCTTTGATGGTACAAATGCTGTCACAAATAGAAGCTGATTATCCAGATGCAATAAACGTTACAGATCCATTTGAAGTTCCTACAGTAAGAAAATTGGCTCAGCATATATATAAAACTATATCTAAGCAAGAGTCAACATCGTCTGTCAAAACGCTGGAACTTCCAGAGAGATTCTTTGTTAACGCATCAGAAAACTATCCGTGGAATACACAGCAGGAAATTAGCTTCACTTTAAACGAAGAGTCTTGTTACAAAATGAGAAATATATCTAAAATTGAAGGAGTTCAAACAGAGGATATATTACTATTGTTGTACGCTTTTGCTATATCTCAGGTTTCAGGGGTCAGACTGCTGGATATACAATCTTTGTTTAATAAAAATCAGGTTATAAATAATGTCAGAGTTGACTTTTCAAATTCATTTGAACTTTCTGATTTGCTCAAAGAAGTAAATCAGGCACGAAGAGAAAGTTCCGGCAGCGGTGTGAACTTTGAAGATATGGTACAAGCTTGTATAAACAAGACTCAGCATTCAATATTTCCTCTAATATATTCTAAGAGTAGCCTTAAGGCAAATGTTGATTTGATGGAAGTCTTTGATATGGTTGTCAGGATAGAAGATTACGAAGATTCTATCAACATCTTTTGCGAGTACAATGCTGCAAGGCTGAAAAAAGAAGGAATTGAGCAAATAGTAAACCAGTATATACATATAATTAATTCATTGATTAACAAGTATTAATTAAGGAGAATAAAATATGATTAAGACAGCAATTTTATTTCCGGGTCAAGGTTCACAATATGTTGGTATGGGCTCTGACTTGTACCAGAGGTCAAGCATCGCAAGACAGACATTTGAGGAAGCAAACGATGTACTTGGTTTTGATATTAAAAGGTTATGCTTCGAGGGGAACAAAGATGAACTGACAGAGACACAAAATGCACAGCCGGCTATTCTTACTGTCAGCATTGCCGCTTTTCGTACATATATGCAGGAAATTGGGCTAGAACCATCTTGTCTTGCTGGACATAGTCTAGGAGAGATATCAGCGTTGGTAGCTAGTGATGCCATCAGTTTTTCTGACGGTTTAAAACTTGTCAGAAAAAGAGGAGAATTAATGAAGGAAGCAGGAGTTAAAGCTCCCGGCACTATGGCTGCAGTAAGTGGTGTGTCCCAGGAGGCACTTATGGAAATGTGCAAGAAGGCATCGCAGGATGGAAAAATTGTTGTTTTATCTAATATTAATTCAAAAGATCAGATAGTTATTTCCGGACATAAAGAAAATGTAGAGAAAGCTTGTGACTTGTTGGTGGGTGAAGGTGGGACTGCTACTTTTTTAAAGGTTAGTGCTGCTTTTCACAGCCCTCTTATGAATCCGGCAGCTTCCGACTTTAGTGAAGAACTTGTGAAATATAACTACAACCAGATGAAGAGAACTGTTATTTCAAACGTAACAGCACTTCCATACGAATCAGAAAAAGAAATTGTAAATAAGCTCAAACTTCAGATTATAAGTCCCGTTATGTGGAAACAGTCCATGGAATATTTACGTGACAAAGGTGTAGAAGTTGCTGTGGAGATGCAGCCCAAAACTGTATTGAAAAACTTAATGAGAAAGAATGCTCCCGAGATAAAGACATATTCATTTGATAGAAACGCTGATGTGCAGTCACTTAAGGAATTTATTTCAGTTATGAATAAAGAAAAAAATAATAAAACAAGTAATAAAACTAATGTTGTTGACAGGTGTCTTGCAATCGCAGTCTGTACAAGGAATTATAACTGGAATGACGAGGAGTACACAGCTGGGGTAATTAATCCATATAGACAGATTAAATCAATGAGAGAGAAGATTGAGAGTGAGAATAGAGAGCCAACCTATGATGAAATGATAAGTGCTTTAAATATGCTAAAATCTGTTTTCAAGACAAAGAAAGTTCCTGAAATTGAGCAAAAGGAAAGGTTTGAACAGATTTTCAATGAAACGGGAACAGCAGAATTGTTTATTGATTTCAGTATTCTTTAGTCTATAGATTTCTAAATAGAAAATTTATAAAGGTGGTATTATGGGAGTTAATCTTTCAGAATTGAGTTCCTTTGATTTAGATAAGGTAAAGAACGAAAGCGAGCAAAAGAGACTAACATATGATGACTCGATAGGTACAGATATAGCAATTATTGGTATGTCGGTAAATCTTCCTGAAGCAAATGACTTAAGCGAATACTGGAACAACTTAAGAGACGGAAAAGATAGCATAGTTGAGTTTCCAGAAACTCGTAAGGGTGACATAGAGAAATATTTGCGTTCATTAGGTAGTGATACCGAGGACATAGAATTTTTTCAAGCTGCATTTCTCAATGAGATAGATAAATTTGACTACGGATTCTTTAAGCTTACTCCAAGTGAAGCTAGCCTCATGAGTCCGGTTCAAAGGCTTTTTCTTGAAACCACTTATAAGACTATAGAAGATGCTGGGTACGGCGGAAGTAAGATTATGGGAAGCAAGACAGGAGTATTTGTGGGTTGCATTGGTGATGCTGAAGAAGTTACTTATGCAGACATATTATCACAGAGTGATAGTGCCCAGAATCCCAGCGCTTTCACCGGAAATCTGACATCAATGATTCCCAGCAGGATTTCTTATTTCCTTGATTTAAAAGGGCCAAGCATGGTTGTAGATACAGCATGCTCATCTTCTCTTGTTGCGATACATCTGGCATGCCAGGCAATAAGAAACGGAGAATGCGATATGGCTTTAGCAGGAGGCATAAAGCTTTTCCTGGTTCCGGCCATAAATAAAATTAAGCTTAGAATTGATTCCTCCAACTATCGTTCAAAGGCTTTTGACGATAGTTCTGACGGTATTGGTGTAGGAGAAGGTTCGGCTGCTGTAATGCTGAAACCACTAAGTAAAGCATTAAGAGACAGAGACAACATATATGCGGTAATAAAGGGAAGTGCCATAAATCAGGATGGGAATTCAATAGGTATTACTGCTCCCAATGTAGCTGAACAAGCAAATGTTATAGCAAAGGCTTGGAAAAATGCAAGAATAAATCCTGAAACTATATCTTACATAGAGGCTCATGGAACAGGAACCAATCTAGGGGACCCTATTGAAATTGAAGGAATAAAAAGGGCGTTTTCACGTTTTACAAAGAAGAAACAATTTTGTGCTATTGGTTCAGTTAAAACCAACATAGGTCATTTGAATGAAGCCGCAGGTATTGCTGGGCTTATTAAGCTTGTTTTATGCTTAAAGTATGGTGAAATCCCACCGAGTATTCATTTTAACTTGCCTAACAGGAAAATTGATTTTGAACAATCACCTGTTTATGTAAACGACAGACTAGTAAAATGGGACACAAATGGAGATTTGAGAAGGGGTGCGATAAGCTCTTTTGGTTTCAGCGGAACCAACTGTCATATGGTTCTGGAAGAAGCTCCTGCAATCAGACATGCTGGTGAAGTAAAAAGTGCAGGATTGTTTGTAGTGCCCATTTCTGCGAAATCTGAAGAGGCTTTGGACAAGCTCCTTGCTGCTTACAACAGCTTTTTATACAAAAATCCTAACATAGAAATTAGAGATTTATGCTATACGGCCAGTTTAGGAAGAGAACACCATAATCACCGTGTGGCTGTAATTGCACAGGATTTGCTATCCTTGAAAGAATCAATAAGTAAGCTTTGCAGTAACGGTGTTAGTAAATCAAACTATGAAAATGTTTTCTTCAATAACTTCAAAGTTATACGTGGTACGAAAAGTACTGAATCAGATGTTGGTCTTACTGAGGACAAACTGGAAGGTATGAATAGACTGGCACATTTTAAACTTGAGGAATTTGTCAGAACTAATAAATCCGATAAGGCATTATTAAGTGAAATTTGTAGTCTATACTCTAACGGAGCAGATATTGATTGGAGCTTTTTGTATGAAAAAGAACGTCCTCAAACAATAAGTCTGCCTACATATGTTTTTGACAAGGAGCGCTGCTGGTGCGAGATACAGGAGGTTGCTGCTCAGAACTGTAAATATGATAGTCAAAAAAGCTTCTATAACATTGTATGGAAGCAAAAGCCTCTGTTGAAAGATGAAAAGGGTGATACCCCACAAACTATAGTAATTCTGAGAAGTTCTGAAAAGAGCTATTCAAATTTTGAAGATAAGCTTAAAAACAGTTCTGCCAGAATAGTTTCGGTAACATTAGGGGACGGTTTCAAACAGATAAATAACAACAAATACATTACAGATACATTTGAAAATAGTTTTAACCTTCTTTTTGACAAAATAAAAGAGTCAAAATCCGTACAAATAGTGTATTTATTGGCTGCTGAAATAAATGAGAGTGCGAAAACCACAGATGAATTGCAGAGAAATCTGGAGCATGGATTATATAGCCTTTTCAATATTGCAAAAGCAGTTAAAGGTTATGATTTTGATAGCACTAGTATTCTTATAGTAGCTGGGAATATAAGCAAAATTGCTGAGAATGACAATATAATTATTCCGGAAAATGCAACTATTTCAGGCTTGGCTAAGGTCATAAATCGTGAGTTTACCAATATCTCTTGCAGGCTAATAGATATTGATGATGAGTTTAGTGAGGATGATTTGGTTGGCGAACTTCATTTAAGGAGTGGTGAACAGCAGGTTGCCTATAGAAATGGTAACAGGTATGTCGAAAGCTTCACGGAGTTTGATATTGACAAATCCGGCAACTCAGAAGTAAAAGTACGGGAGAATGGCGTTTATATAATAACCGGAGGAATTAGTGGAATAGGTTATGAAGTTGGCAAATACCTGGCGAATGAAGCCAAGGTTAATATTATATTGGTTAATCGCTCGAAAATGCCCCAACGTGACACATGGGATACTATTTCGGCTAACAACGAAAACAAGAAGCTTTTGGAGAAGATATCAGCTATTAAGAGTCTTGAAAAAACAGGCTCAACTGTTGAATACTACAGTGCGGATGTTTCAGATGAGATTCATGTACGAAATCTCATAAATAGCATAAAAGAAAAGTATGGTAATATCCATGGGATTATTCATAGTGCCGGTGTTGCTGATGACAGACTCATTATCGAAAAAAATAAAGAGGATTTTGACGCTATTATCCGAGCCAAAGTTTATGGTACTTGGTTATTAAATCATTTTTCAAATGCAGAAAACCTTGATTTTTTCATATTGTTTTCATCAGTATCATCCATATTGGCTGCTCCCGGACAAGGTGATTATTCTGCTGCAAATGCATATCTGGATTCCTTTAGTGATTATAGAAGGGGCAATGGAAAAAAAGCCACAACCATTAACTGGGTTGCATGGAAAGAAATAGGAATGGCTGTAGAAAAGGGATTTACTGCGGATACCACTTTTAAAGCAATAACTACAAAAAAAGCCATGGATTGCTTTGATAAGGTGTTTCATAGAGATATCTCAAGAGTGTTGATTGGTGAGCTGAATTTTGAGAGTAATATGGCAGCTTTATTGGAGAAAGCGCCTTTTGAACTTTCTGATGATATAAAACATAAATTAAAGGAATCTGCAAAACAGCGCGCTTTATTAAAGGAACAGAATGTCTCAAATAATAGGCCCAATGTGAGACTGAAGGGGAAAGAAACAAACCAATACAGCAAGATTGAGCAGCAAATTGCTGAGGTGTGTATGGCTGTCCTTGGATTTAAAGAAATTGACATATATGATAATTTCTTTGACTTAGGTGCAGATTCCATTGCGCTTTCACAGATGTTTAAAGAGTTGGATAAATATTTTCCGAATATGCTAAGTGTGACAAAGGTGTTTGCGTATCCTAGTATTTCAGCTTTAGCAAAATATCTGAGTGAGCAACTGGACGAATCAGATTCCCAAGGTTCTCATGATAATCTCATGCTTGAGGAAGAATCGGAACCTGATAAAAACGACAGTATTGCTATAATCGGGATAGGTTCATACTTGCCAACAGGCCATAATTTGGATGAATTCTGGAATAGCATACGAAATGGTAAAGACCTTATTAGAAATATACCGGAAAATAGAAAAAAGGATATTGAAAAATATCTTTCATTTAAAGGGGAGGATATCGGAAATCTTAAATTCTTAGAAGCAGCATATTTGGAAGAAATTGACGGATTTGACTACAAATTCTTTAAATTATCTCCAAAGGAAGCGTCATTGATGGATCCCAACCAGAGAAAATTCCTAGAGACAGCCTGGACTGCTATCGAGGATGGAGGCTATGGAGGAAATAAATTAAAGGGGACAAAAACAGGTGTTTTCGTAGGGTTTTCTAATAACCCGCTTAATAACTATGTGGATATAATTTCAGATGTAGAGCCGGGGGAACTTCCTATTTCCTTGTCTGGGAACCTGACATCCATAATCCCCAGCAGAATTTCATATCTCCTTGACCTTAAGGGACCCAGTATGCTTATAGATACTGCATGTTCTTCGTCCTTGACTGCTGTACATACGGCATGCAGAAGTTTAAAGAGCGGAGAGTGTGATATAGCAATTGCGGGCGGAGTAAAAATAAATATAATGCCCTTGGACAATGAAATAAAAATCGGCATTGAATCATCAACAGGCCGAACAAGAGCCTTTGATGATGATTCTGACGGGACAGGTATAGGAGAAGGAGTAATAAGCTTTCTTTTAAAACCTTTAAAGAGGGCAATTGAGGATAAAGACAACATATATGCCATAATCAAGGGAAGCGCTGTGAATCAGGACGGGACTTCTGTGGGTATCACAGCACCAAATGTTAAGGCACAAACAGAGGTAATCCTTGAAGCATGGAGAGATTCGAAGATTGATCCGGCTACATTGTCATATATCGAAGCCCACGGAACAGGTACAGAATTAGGTGATCCTCTTGAAATAGAAGGATTGAATGAAGCATTCAGGAAGCATACCAAAAAAAGAAATTTCTGTGCCATAAGTACTGTAAAATCAAATATAGGACACCTTTATGAGGCTTCTGGTATGGCAGGATTATTAAAGGCAGTTTTGTCCTTAAAACATAAAGAACTGGCTCCGTCCATCCATTTTGTGAAACCAAACGATAAGATAGATTTTATTGATACTGCAGTTTATGTAAATGACAGGTTGACAAAATGGGATGTAAATAACACAGCCAGAAGGTGTGGAATAAGCTCTTTCGGATTTAGTGGAACCAACTGCCATGTAGTTCTTGAAGAAGCTCCTGAAATTAAATATGAATCAGTAGCCCATGACAGCAGTGCGGAAATAATCGGACTCACTGCAAAGAGCGAAGCTGCACTATATGAATTGGTGAGAAGATATAAAACATTTCTCCAGAATTCAGAAGGAATATGTTTAAAAGATATATGCAGCACTGCAAACACGGGAAGAACCCATCATAATTTCAGACTGGCTGTAGTTGCTAAAGATAAAAAAGAACTTCTGTATAAGCTTGATTTTATTCTGGAAAACAAGTTTAGTGGATTAGACAGGGCTATAGGATTCTATGGTAAACATTTTGTCATCATGATCGACAAAGAAATCCTTCAGCAAGGCGAGTTAAGACAGAAGGAGAAACTTGAGCTTACTACTCAGGTGGGATTACTCACTGAGGAATTGGCAGAGCAGGATATATTTGATAACAGCTTATTGGAGCGTTTATGTGAGTTATATGTAAAGGGAGCTGACGTTGACTGGGATATTCTTTATAGGGGAAATAGAGCAGGAAAGAAAGTAAGTTTGCCTTCCTACCCCTTTGAAAAACACAGGTGTTGGATAAATATAGACTCAGCTGAAAAACGCAACTTTAGTGATAACATCAAAGTTATACACCCATTATTGGAAAAGCAAATGGTTGAATCCATAGACCAGATTATTTTTTCTACTGAGTTTAGCCCTAAAAAACATTTTGTACTATCAGATCACATAATTATGGGAAGCTATGTAATACCCGGGACTACATACATAGAAATGATATATCAAGCGGGCCGAAGGTTATCTGATGATGGTCAGATACAGATAAATGATATAACTTTCTATACTCCTGTGGTACTAAGGGAATCTGATACAAGAGAAGTTCAGACAATTGTTAAATTTAAAGATAGAAGCTTTGAATTTACTATTGTAAGCCATATTGCTGACAGCAACGACGGCACACTTAAAAAGTGGATAAAACATGCAGAGGGTAATTTTAGCTTTCATGAGGACACAGCATTTACAAGCCATGACATTAATCAGATTAAAGAAAGATGTTCTTGTGACATACTTGAGATTAAGCAAAATGAACTTTCAAAAGGCTTTATTGAGTTCGGACCAAGATGGCTGAATATACATAAGCTGTGGGTTGGCAGTGAAACGGCACTTGCCCAATTATCTCTGCCGGATGAATTTGTACATGACATGGAGACTTATTACATACATCCATGTATGCTGGACATGGCTGCTGCAGCATATTGTTTTACTTATGAGAAAAGGTATCTTCCGTTATCTTACAAGAGACTAAAGGTATACGGAAAAATGCCTCATAAGTTTTACAGCTATATTAAAAGTATAAATATAGGAGCAAATGAAGAAGTCGTAAGTTTTGATATAGATTTAGTCGACGAGAACGGCAAAGTATTTATCGAGATAACTGAGTTTTCTCTAAAAAAGGTTCATGAGTTTAAAACGCTGGTCAGAGATAATATCTTTACATATTCAAAATGGATACCAGCAGATATTTCTTCAAGTGAGGTTGTATTAAATCAAGGGCTTACAGTTGTACTTAGACACATGGACGGTGCTGGCAAAAAAATAGCTGAAGAAATCAAAGCTGCTGGAGAAGACATAATAGAAGTAGTACAAGGGTCGGCGTATGAGAAATTTAATGATGGTATGTACAGAATAAGTGAATCAAAGGAAAGCTATGATGAACTTATAAAAGATTTGAAGGACAAAAAGGTATCTCGGATAATACATATGCTGACTGTTGATGACAATAACAGCTCATCATCAGATGAGAATACGGGTAGCAACTTGAGTAAAGGATTATACAGCCTGTTTTACCTTACAAAAAGTATGGTGAAATACGGATTAAAAGATGATTTGGATTTGATAGTGATATCCAAAAATGCAAACGAGATTACAGGTGAAGAAATAAGTATAAATCCTGAGAATGCAGCGTTATTCGGATTGTCAAAGGTAATATCCAAAGAGCATCAAGGGATAAGATGCAAATTTGTTGATGTTGACAATAAATCTGGGAACTACGTAATTATGAAAGAGGCTGTATTTAATAAAAATCCTGACAATATGGCTATAAGAAATAATATCAAGTATATAAACAGAATTGAAAGAATGAATATAGAAGAGGTACCTGATGAGGTTACGGATATAAGAGAACAAGGGGTATATCTAATAACTGGAGGCTCAGGAGGGCTAGGACTTGAATTTGCAAAGCACATAGCTGCAAAAGGAAAGTCGGTAAAAATTGCTCTTGTGGGACGTTCTGAAATTCCACTCCGTGAAGAATGGGATAGTATTCTTGAAAGCGGGTGTGACAGAAAGATAGAAAGACTGATTAGAACAATCCTTGATATTGAATCCCCAGGCTCAAAGGTTATTTATTGCAGTGCTGATATTTCAATTTATGAGCAAGCGGAAAAAGCACTAAATGAAATAAGAAAGAATTTTGGCTCTATAAATGGGATTATTCATGCAGCCGGAGTAGCCGGAAGCGGTTTTATCTTTATGAAAGAAGAAGGTGAACTTCGGAAGGTAATAGCTCCTAAAATCCAAGGTACGGTTATTCTGGACACATTGACAAGGGAGGATAAGCCTGACTTCATGATTCTGTTTTCGTCAATTGCATCCTTTTTGGCATATCCGGGTCAAGGTGATTACACTGCAGCAAGTTTATTCTTAAACTCCTATGCGGCATATAGAAACAGGCTTGGCAAAAAGACAATATCAATAAACTGGCCGGCATGGAAGGAAACAGGAATGGCAGTAGACCATGGTGTGAATACCGATACAGCATTTAAGGCCATATCAACAGCTGAGGCCCTAGGCGCTTTTGATGAAATTATAAATAAGAAACTATCTGAAATCATTGTTGGAGAATTGGATTCAGAGTATTTTACCAAGAACGGTGAAAGCAGTATTTTGGCAAATAATCTGATGGCAGCATTTACGAAGAAAAAGAAACATAATGAGCAGAAAGAAATTAATAAGAGTAAATCCCTCAGTGTTCAGATTAAGGACAAAAATATTGAAGAGCTGGATGACATCGAAATTCTTTTGTCAGGAATATGGGCAAAGGTTTTAGGTATGACAGAAATTGATATTTATGAGAATTTCTATGAAATGGGTGGAGACTCAATCCTTGCAACACAAATGTTTAAAGAAATAGACAAGGAATTTCCGGGAGTTATAGATATTGCTGACATATTCTCATATTCGTCAGTAAGTCAACTAGCAACATATATTAAGGACAAAACAGACAACAAGGGTATTGATAATGCTGGCGCTAAAGAAAATACGGATTTCGGAGTAGTCGAAGAAAGCAATATAGAAGATATTTTGGACAAGTTGGTAAAAGGCGAAATTTCCATGAGTGAAGCTGATGAAGTTATCAAAACCGGAGGTAAAGCATAGTGGAAAAAATTAAGAAATATATATATGAGCAGGTAATATCTCAGAAGATATCAAAAAATGAAGCTGCATTGATGTTAAAGGAGCTATATGAAAACCAAGAGGATAACAATAAGGATATAGCTGTTATAGGTATGGACTGCAGACTTCCAAAAGCAAATAATATAAATGAATTCTGGGATAACTTGCTAAGCGGCATAGATTGTATCGGAGATTTTCCCGAAAACCGAAGAAAAGACATTGAAAGTTTTGTTAGAAACAAAGGTAAATTTACAAATGAGGATTTTATTAAACAAGGATATATAGATGATATATCAGGGTTTGACCCTGCCTTTTTCAATATATCACCTGCAGAGGCAAATACGATGGACCCGGTTCAGAGACTGTTTTTGATGGTGGTGTGGGGTGCATTAGAAGATGCAGGGATAAATTTTTCAAAAATAAGCGGCTCTAAAACTGGTGTCTTTGTAGGAAAGGCTCATTTGAATGAACCTCTTTATAAGGATTTTATAGATGACTTTGATATGATAGCATTTAACGGCTCAGCTACTGGGATTTTATCCAGTCGAATATCATACATGCTGAATCTGAATGGCCCAAGTCTTGTAATTGATACAGCGTGTTCATCTAGTCTGGTGGCATTGCATACTGCTTGCCAGTCTTTGATAAATAATGACTGCGAAGTAGCTATAGTCGGTGGGGTAAGGGTAATGCTTCTGCCTGTTAAGGATAACAAGCTTGAAGCTCTTGAGTCTCCTGATTACAAATTAAGACCCTTTGACAACGAAGCAAATGGAACCGTTTGGGGTGAAGGTGTAAGTGCTGTTGTCTTAAAACCATTGTCAAAAGCCATTAAGGATAGAGACAATATATATGCAGTAATAAAAGGCAGCGCATGTAACAATGATGGTGCATCAAACGGGATTTCTGCACCTAATGCCTATGCCCAAGAAAAACTGATTGTGGATTTGTGGGAGAAGAAAAAAATCAATCCCGAAAGCATATCCTATATAGAAGCTCATGGTACAGGAACAGCTTTGGGTGATCCAATCGAGATAAAAGGGATTACAAATGCATTCAGAAGATTCACCAACAAGAAGCAGATATGTGCTATCGGAACTGCCAAGGGAAATATAGGACATTTGGTAGCTTCGTCGGGATTGGCAGGATTAATTAAGGTATTGATGGCTATGAAGCATAAAAAAATACCACCTACAATCAATTTTAATGAACCGAATGCCTATATAAATTTCATAGAGTCTCCTGTTTACTTTAATGACAGGACAATTGAGTGGAAAGATGACGAAAAGCCATTAAGAGCAAGTGTAAGCTCATTTGGAATCAGCGGTACAAACAGTTATGTAATTGTTGAAGAACCTCCCAAACTTAAGGAAAAGAGCAATATAGCGACTGGTAAGGATTTTGTATTCACTTTATCCGCTAAAAGCAGTACATCATTAAAAAAACTAATATGTAAATATGTTGACTTTCTTGAAGATGAGACAGGCTATGATTTAGAGGATGTTTGTTTTACTGTAAATACAGGTAGAGTTCATCACAATCACAGGATTGCAATAGTAGGAAATAGCATAGCTGAACTAAAAGGCAAGCTTGCTATTTTAAATAAAGGTGAACTGAGAAGCATACCAAAGGAAAACATATACTATGGTGATTTCAGGCTGGTTTCAGATGTAAAAAGGGAAAGAGCAGATGGACTTATTACAAAGTCAGACAAAAAGAAACTTGATGAGCTGTCCAAAAGCAAAGCTTTGGAATATGTTGAGTGTGGGAAGAATGAAAGCAGCCTTTTAAAGGATTTATGTGATTTGTATGTTAATGGTGCAGATATTCCATGGGACACCTTGTTTTTAGAGTCTGAAGCAAGAAAGGTAAGTTTGCCCAAATATCAATTTGATCTTAAAAGGTGCTGGCCGGAAAGCAGGGGCAAATCACCAATAGAAGCAAGGTTTATAAAGAATACTTCCGACACAGAGATGTTTCATGGGGATAACCATGAGATACACCCTTTGCTTGGAAAACTTTATCTTAGAACTTTGAACCAAGACATATACATAAATGAACTTAATCCTTCTTTGCAATGGGTAATTGGAGAACATAAAGTTGCTGGGAATTTTGCAATGCCCGGTGTTTCATTTATTGAGATGGCGTTGTGTCTTGGAAAAAAATACTTTGACACTGAGTATATCCGATTAGCCGATATGGCGGTTATATTTCCTCTTATGCTTAGGGAAGGAGAGACTAAGAGGATTCAAACAATAGTAAAGAAGCTGAAGGGTTATCTGGAGTTTGCTGTTGTTGGAGAAACAGAAGATAAGAATAACAATAACGGCTTCATTGAGTATGTTCAAGGAAAGATATATCCTTTGGATGAAAAGGCCGAGAAGAAACTGGATATCGCTTTACTGTCAGAGGAAATGGACAAATTGGGCAAAATCAATCCCAATAACTTTACACAGGGATTTATCCAGTTTGGAAGCAGATGGACTGATTGTGTTTCGCTGAGCACAGGCAAAACATCTGCAGTTGTGGAGTTGACTTTACCTGAGAACTTTGCTGAAGACTTAGAGAAATATTACCTCCATCCTGCATTACTTGATATGGCTTTAAATGCTTTGGCTTTGACTGTAAAGGAAAGGTATCTTCCATTTGCGTATAAGAATATTAATATTTATGGGCCTACACCATCCAAATTCTACAGCTATATTCATAACTTAAAGGATAGTGACCAGCGGCAGGAAATGAAGTCCTACAATATTGACTTTATAGATAGCGAAGGTAAGGTTTTTGCTGAAATTGAAGAGTATACCATCAAAAAGGCTAATAATATTTCAAATATGGAAGCAGATAACCCTATGTTTTACACTACAAAGTGGGTACAAAAAGACCTTGCTTTGAATGAAACTCCCGTAACACATGGGAAAGCTATTGTATTTAAGGACAACCTTGGACTTGGTGACGATTTGGTACAAGAGCTGAAAAACTGCGGGTGGCAGGTTATTGAGTTGAGACTCGGCACTCAATATACAAAAACTGATAATAGCAGATATGAGATTTCTGTAGATGAAAGGGATTATATAACCTTTATAAACGAAGTAAATTTTGATGGACTTACACATATATTTCATTTATGTACGGCAAATGATATGCAGGAGGTTGAAGATACAGATGCTCTTTCAAATAGCCTGGAAAAGAGTGTTTACAGCTTGTTTTCACTCACAAAGCATTTAATTGGCAAAGCACAAAATAAGAAAGTGGATATGTATATAGTATCCAGAAATGTAAACTCGGTGACGGGAAATGAAGAGTTCCTGCAACCGCAGTATGCATGTGTATTCGGCTTAGCTAAGGTTATTAATAATGAGTATCCGGATTTCAGATGTAGAAGCATTGATAGTGACGGTAGTATATCGGCTAAGGACATTATATCAATAATAGGCTGTTCCGATATTGAAGCTCAAGTCGCATTCAGAAATAAGATGTTCTACACAGAAGAGATTCAGCCAATGAGAACTGAGGCTATACCAGAGGAAATAGTGGAAATCAGTTCCGATGGTGTATATGTAATTACCGGAGGTACCGGTGGAATAGGTCTGGAAATATGCAGATATCTTGCTGCCTGTTCTAAGGTGAACCTTGCACTGGTAAACAGGTCTTCTTTGCCTAAACGTGAAATGTGGGATGAAATACTCCAAAAGAATGAGGATTCACGTCTATGCAATATATTAGAGAAGCTTAGAGCCATTGAACAACAGGGTTCTCAAATTGTTTGCTACAGTGCTGATGTAAGTGAATATGAGCAAATGGAAGCTGTAATGGAGGATTTAAGAAGAAAGTTCGGACGAATCAGAGGAATAGTACATAGTGCTGGTATTGCGGGTCAGGGTCTTTTGATGAACAAAGACTTATGTACATTCCAAAACGTAATTAAGCCAAAGGTATATGGCGCATGGATTCTGGATAAATTGACTGAAAATGAACAGCTTGATATGTTCGTTCTGTTTTCTTCTATTGCGTCATTTGTTGCATACCCGGGACAAGGAGACTATACGGCAGCTAACTCATTTTTAGATGCATTTTCTGCCTACTGCAGCAAAAAAGGAAGAAAAATGCTTTCTATTAACTGGCCTGCGTGGAGTGAAACAGGTATGGCAGTAAATCACGGTGTAAATATTGATATGATATTTAAACCAATATCTACCGAGGATGCCATAAATGCATTTGGAAGTATAATTCATAAATCTGTCCATAGAGCGATAATAGGTGAACTGGATTATGAAAGCTCAATGATTGAAAAGCTTCAAATTGGTTTATCAAAAAGTATAAGAGGTATAATTAATAAACACAAAAACAGTTTAATTTCAAACACAAAAAATATTGACACTTTAGCTGATGTTGTTCTTAAAGGCCGTAAAGATAGCGATTATACTCAGGCAGAAATCAAGGCTGCAAAGATATGGGGAAATATATTTGGACTGCAGGAAGTCAATATATTTGACAACTTCTACGATTTGGGCGGAGACTCCGTCTTTGCAATGAAATTAGTAAATAGTTTAAATAAGCATTTAAATGTAAACTTAAGCATTGTAGACGTGCTTAATTATCAAAGTGTGAATGAGTTGGGGGCTTACCTTGATGAAAAAGGGCTTAATAATGAAAGTACAATTGAATTAAATGATGTAGCTGTTTTGAAGCGTGCTGAACATAAAGAGTTTTATCCTGTAACATCGCAGCAAAAAGCTATTTATCTTTTATATCAGAGGTTTCCTGAGAACATCAGCTATAACACACCTATAATAATTAACATTGAAGGAAACCCGGATATAGCTCAATTTGAGCAAATATTCAGGCAGTTGATTAAGAGACATGAATCATTAAGGACATCCTTCCATATGCATAAGGGAGTACCCGTATTTAAAATCCATGATGACGTAACATTTGACATTAAATATTCTGAGGCTGTGGGTACGCCTGTTGAGAAGATAATAAATTCCTTTATACGGCCGTATTGTCTGGAAGAACCTACTTTACCGAGAGTAGAGATTGTTAAGACTGGGCTTTTAAACTACACTCTTATGTTAGATGTTCACCATATAATCGCAGATAGAACTTCGGTAGGGATTATGCTCAATGACTTTTTCAATTTGCTTAAAAATAATCCATTAACTGAGATTGCTGCCCAATATAAAGACTATGCCGAATGGCAATACAGCTATTACAACTCGGAAGCAATAAAAAAGACTGAAGAGTATTGGCTTGATGTTTTTAAAGGAGAAATTCCACTGTTAGATATTCCTACAGATTACAAAAGACCTCCGATACTATCTTATGAAGGTGAAAGTGTCAAATTTTCATTGGATGAGAAGTTGTGTGATGAACTTAACAGTATAGCAGCAACTGCTAATACAACCATTAATATGGTCTTGACTTCCGCATTCTATATTCTGCTTAATAAGCTAACATCTCAGGAGGACCTAGTTATAGGCTGTAATGTAATGGGGAGAACCCATGAGGATATTCAGAACACCATGGGGATGTATGTAAATACTATTCCTGTAAGAAGTTATATTAGCGGCGATTTGTCATATAAAACATATTTGGATAACGTTAAGAACAGTTGTCTGTTAGCATATGACAATCAAAATTACCCGATTGAACGTCTTCTAGAGAAGCTTGACTTTAAGAGAATACAAAACAGAAATCCTCTATTTGACGTTTGTTTCAATATGATGAATATTCCTGACAGTATTGGTTCTGATAAGGAAATTTCATTGCAGGGACTTGTTATAAGGCCTGTAGATTTTGAAAATAAGACTGCAAAGTTTGATATTACTCTTAGTGCATCTTTATCAGGCAATAAGGTTGAAATGTTCATGGAGTACAGGACATGCTTGTTTAAAAGAAATACTATAGAAAGTTTTATAAAGCATTACATTGAGATACTGGAAGTAATTAAAGACGATATTAACATCCGTTTAAACGATATTTTATTGAAAAATGATATAGCCGTAATAAAGTACGAAGCAGAAGATGATGGAGATTTTATACTTGATTGATGAATAGGACATGTAATTAACAAGGAGGATTTGAAATGAGTGTATTACGTAAGGTATTGGCTTCCAGCGATAGTTTTTCTGTAGAAAAAAAGTTTTGGGAAGACAGATTATCCGGTGATTTTGTAAACGGAAGTTTTCCATATGATTTTAGGGAACAGGATACGGACGAACCAGAGTATGGCATATGCGAATTTGAGTTTGACGGTAAAATTTCATCCAAACTGCTTAGTATCAGTAATAACTCACATAAGAGACTTTTCCTAATACTTATGGCAGCAGTTAAGTGTCTCCATTATAAGTATACGGGCTCAAAGGATACCGCTATTGGTACATCGGTGTATAAACAGCAAGAAGAAGCAGATTATGTTAATAATATACTCTTAATCAGGGATTCCATAGACGAGGGTACCTCCTTTAAAGATATGCTTCTATTGGTCAGGGAATCAGTGAATAAAGCCTATGAAAATGCCAATTACCCTTTAGAATATTTATGGAACGATTCAAAGGAAAATGCAAGGAGATTGTTTGATTCTGCCGTTATATTACTTAATATTCATGACAGATCCTATTTAGATAGTGTCATGCCTTCACTGATTTTTTCATTTATAGAAGCTGATGGAGTAATCAAGGGGCATTTGGAGTACAATACTAAGCTTTACCGAAGTTCAACTATGCAAAATATGATAGCTCATATGAAGAATTTACTTAAGTTGATTTCGGAAGACATAAACATAAAAATATCAGATACAGATATTTTATCACCTGAGGAAATTAATAAGATTCTTTTTGAGTTTAATGATACTGATGCAAATTATCAAAAGGATATGACAATACACAGGATGTTTGAGGAGCAGGTTGAAAAGACGCCTGACAACATTGCTATTTCCTTTGGTGACAGAAATATAACATATAAAGAACTGAATCAGAAATCAAATCAAGTGGCAAGGCTTCTGCAGGAGAAGGGGATATTACGCAACAGTATTGTTGCTATAGTTCTGGAACGTTCCCCTGAAATGATAATCGGGGCATTGGGGGTATTGAAGGCAGGGGGTGCATACCTGCCTATTGATCCCACATATCCTCAAGAGAGAATCAGGTATACTTTGGAAGATTCTGAAACAAAGGTTATGCTGACACGGAATGAACTTGTATACGACTTAGACTTTAAGGGAGAGATACTTGATTTAAGTGATGAGGGCATATACCAAGGTGACATTTCTAACATTGAATCAGTAAATTCACCGGATGATTTGGCATATATAATTTATACTTCCGGTACAACCGGAAAACCCAAAGGTTCAATGATTGAGCATAGAAATGTTATTAGACTTTTATCCAATGACAAGTTTCAGTTTGATTTCAGCCAAAATGATATTTGGACAATGTTTCATTCATTTTGCTTCGATTTCTCAGTTTGGGAAATGTATGGAGCTTTATTGTATGGCGGTAAGCTTGTTATTGTACCGAAACATGTTGCACAGGATACAAAGGAGTTTTTAAGCCTTTTAAAACGGGAAAGAGTAACTGTTTTAAACCAAACACCTACGGCTTTTTATAACCTCTCGGATATAGAGGAGGAGCAAAACGAAAGGGACTTGAGTATAAGATATGTCATTTTTGGGGGTGAAGCCTTAAAACCTGTTAAATTGAAGCCTTGGAGAGAGAAGTTTCCCCATGTCAAGTTTATCAACATGTACGGGATAACTGAAACCACCGTTCACGTTACATATAAAGAAATAACCACAGAAGAAATGGAATCCAATATTAGCAATGTAGGAAAGCCCATTCCTACAACCACTACTTATATCATGGATAGCAATTGCAAGCTATTACCAATCGGCGCGCCCGGTGAGATATGTGTGGGAGGTGATGGGGTAGGTAAAGGGTACCTCAACAGACCGGATTTAACAGAACAGAAATTTGTTGATAATCCTTATAAAAAGGGAGAAAGGATATACAAATCCGGAGATCTTGGAAGACAATTACCCAACGGTGAAATTGAGTATCTTGGAAGGATAGATCATCAGGTAAAAATCAGAGGGCATAGAATTGAACTTAGTGAAATAGAAGTTCAGCTTTTAAGTTATCCAAAAATAAAAGAAGCCGTTGCGGTAGTAAACGAAGATAAGGATTCGGAAAAGTCTATCTGCGCTTATTTCGTTGCAGATGGGGATTTGACCGTAGCAGAAATAAGAAATTACCTCACAGGTATGTTGCCTCAGTACATGATACCTGCATACTTCATACAGTTAGATAAGCTGCCTATGAATTCCAACGGCAAAATTGACAAGAAATCTCTGCCACAACCTGCAGGGAATATATCCACGGGAGAAAAATATGAGGCTCCCAGAAATGATGTTGAAGAAAAGCTGGCAAAGGCATGGGCAGAAGTTCTGGGAATTGAGAAGATAGGTATAAACGACAGTTTCTTAGCTTTAGGAGGAGACTCTATTAAGGCTATGAAGATGATGCCTATTTTAAATAATTATGATCTTAAGCTGGAGATTAAAGATTTGTTTCAATATCCAACAATAAGGGAACTCAGCGAACATGTTGGCGCATTTACAAAGCAGATTGATCAAGGGACTGTAGAGGGGGAGGTCATACTTACTCCTATTCAGAGATGGTTTTTCTCAGGAGAATCCCAAAACATAAATCATTTTAATCAATCCATTTTGCTTTATAAAAAAACAGGACTTGATGGGGCTGTGATTAAGAAAGTATTTAACAAAATCCTTGAACACCATGATGTACTCCGCACTGTTTTCAATCAGAAAGACGGAAAATGGACACAGTTAATCCGAAGTACAGAGGGGGATTTGTTTACTTTAGAGACAATTGATTTGACTGATAAGGCTGATTATAAGCAAAGTATGCAGGAAGAGGGCAATATACTTCAGAGCAGTATGGATATCAGCAAAGGCCCGCTGGTAAAACTGGGGTTATTTAAAACCGTTGAAGGCGATTATTTGTTAATTGCAATACACCACTTGGTAGTAGATGGTGTATCTTGGAGAATAATACTTGACGATTTTGTTTCCGGCTATAAACAGGTATGCGAAAATAAAGAAATTAAATTGTCTAATAAAACAGAATCATTCCAGCAATGGGCATCTGTTCTGGAGGAGTATTCAAAAAGCAAAGAGTTACTTGATGAAATAGATTATTGGAGACATTTGGGGAATTATAGCAAAGAGTTGCTGCCTACAGATGGAACAGCAAAAAGTAATAAAAATATTGATAGCAGCATGATAACAGTATCTTTGCCTGAAAAAGATACTGATGAGCTTTTCAAGTCTTCCTATAGAGCTTACAAGCTTGAATATAATGAGGTACTGCTTACTGCCCTTGGGCTTGCTCTTCGGGAATGGACTGGAAAAACCAATACTTTGGTTAATGTTGAAGGTCATGGAAGAGAAAAAGTTGACGGTTCAGTTGAAATATCCAGAACTGTAGGATGGTTTACATCAATTTTCCCTGTTGCTTTGAATGTTACTGAAAGCGGTTCTGTTTATGACAGCCTTATGTCAATTAGGGATACTTTGAAGGCCATTCCAAATAAAGGCGTGGGTTACGGTATATTGAAGTATATGACACCGGAGGAGTACAAAAGTGAATTTGATTTTGATATACGTCCCGACATTTGCTTCAACTTCTTTGGACAGCTTGACAAGGATTTGAGTGCAAGTGAATTCTCTATATCGAATTTACCTGCTGGAGATATGGTTTCTCCTGATTCTGAGAGACGTTATATACTTGATATTAACTGCATTATAACAGAAGGCGAGCTGCAGTTGATGGTCAATTATAACAAGCATGAATACAAGAGTGAAACAATTGAAAAGTTTGCAAACAGCTTTATTAAGTACCTTAGGGATATTGCAAGTCACTGTGCTGAAATAGATACAACCGGTGCTGTAGCAAGTGAGCTGTTAGTTGACCAATCTGACTCAGTATATCCTAAAGCTATGCCTAAGCCGGAAGAAATCAGCATTCCGTTCCCGCTTACTGATGTACAGATGGCATATTTGATGGGAAGAGACAACTTATTTGAAATGGGTGGGGTTTCTACACACTCATACATGGAAATAGAAACAAAGCTGGATATGAAATTATTGGAAAACAGCCTTAATAAGGTGATTAGAAGACATCCAATGATGAGGGCAGTTGTTTATAAAAATGGGCAGCAGCAGATTCTTGAAGATGTGCCATATTATGAAATAAAAACAATGGATGTAAGCGGACTTGATACACAAAGCCAGATGAAATACATTGAGGAAGAAAGACAGAGAATGTCCCACTTCATATTCAACACAGAAGAATGGCCTTTGTTTGAGTTAAAAGCTTTTAAGCTTTCCCAAGACACTCACTATTTATTTTTTGGACGTGACTTACTGATAGCTGACGGAGCAAGCATGCAAATCATTGGTAAAGACCTGATTGACTTCTATATTAACCCTGATAAGGACATTCCGGAATTGGAGTTTACATTCAGAGACTATATGCTGGCTTACAAAGATTTTAAGCAAACAGACCTTTACAATTCGGATAAAAAATATTGGTTAGACAAGCTGGATTGCTTCCCACAAGCTCCTGCACTTCCGCTGAAGAAAATGGAACAGGGCTTTACACCCCATTTTAAGAGATTTAGCACAATTATAGAAAAAGCGGACTGGGAGAAACTGAAACAGAAGGCAAGGCAGAATAATATAACTCCTTCTGCACTGGTCTGTACGGCATATGCAAGGGTGTTGGCATATTGGAGCAACCAGCCGGATTTGGCTATTAATCTTACTGTATTCAATCGTTATCCTGTGCATAAAGATGTAAATGAAATCGTGGGTGATTTTACATCTGTAGTGCTGCTTGGTATCGAGTTAGAAGCCAACAGCTCTTTCTGGGAGTCCGCCAGAAATGTGCAGTCCGTATTAATGGAGGCTTTGGAGCACAGGCATTATGATGGAGTTGAATATATCAGAGAAATATCCAAGTATAACAACCTTGGTACAAAAGCAGCGATGCCTATTGTATTTACAAGTTTGTTATTCGGAGATGCTAATGGAAACGTAAACCATTTAAATAGGCTTGGTGAAATAAAAATGGGACTGGGGCAGACGTCTCAGGTCTATATAGATAATCAGGTCACCGAAATCGACGGTAACCTTGAAATATGGTTTGAGTTTGTAGATGAGCTATTCGAAAGAGATATAATTGAAGCCATATTCAATCAGTATACCGGAACTTTAAAAAGTCTCATTGATACTGACAGGGACCAAAAACTGATCCCATGCCAAAACGATGTGAATGCTATTGCAAAATATAATAGTACCCGGGAAGATATTTGCCCTAACACTCTACAGAGTATGTTTGCAGATCAGGCAGCGTTGACACCTGATAATATTGCCTTGATTTCGGAAGAAGGCATAATGACATATGGGGAATTAAACACAAAGAGTAATCAGGTTGCAAATTATCTTAGAAGTCAAGGTGTTCAGAGGAATGAGCTGGTAGGCTTATCGGCAAAGCGATGTATGGATACTATTGTGAACATGCTGGGAATTCTGAAAGCTGGTGCGGCTTATGTACCTGTTGACCCTGAGTATCCACAGGAGCGCAAGGACTACATACTGTCAAACAGCAACTGCAAGATGATATTACACCCTGAACTTTATCAAGATAAAAACCTGTGGACAGAAAGTAAGGAATTAGAAATACTTGGAGATATCTCTGATGTTGCATACGTAATATATACTTCCGGAAGCACAGGCAAACCCAAGGGGGTAATTATTACACACGATGCTGTATCAAATACCATAATTGATATAAATCGCAAATTTAAGGTCAATGAAAATGATAGGATAATCGGATTGTCTTCAATGTGTTTTGACCTTTCTGTTTACGATATTTTCGGTGCGTTGTCCAGTGGAGCAGCTCTGGTATTGGTTTCAGACCAAAGAGATGTGAATTTATTACGAAAAACTGTTAATGAGCATAATATTACTATTTGGAATTCAGTACCGGCAATAATGGATATGTTGGTTGATAATCTGGAGGATGATTTTAAAAATTCGTCTTTAAGGCTTGTACTTCTAAGTGGTGACTGGATTCCAGTAAACCTACCTGAGAGAATTAAAGGATTTTTTGAAAACTCTGCGATTATTAGTCTTGGAGGAGCCACTGAAGCTTCCATATGGTCTATTTACTATCCCATTACGGAAGTAAGGAGTGAGTGGAAGAGCATACCTTATGGAATGCCTCTGGCAAATCAGACATTTTATGTACTGAACTATGAAAAGGAATTGTGTCCTGTGGGTATACCCGGAGAGCTATATATAGGCGGTGTCGGCCTTGCAAAGGGATATTGCAATGACAAAGAAAAAACCGACAAAGCGTTTATTGTTCATCCTAAACTTGGAAATCTATACAGAACAGGAGATTTTGGAGTTCTTCACTGTGAAGGATATATAGAATTCCTTGGCAGGAGGGATCATCAGGTAAAAATTAAAGGGTATAGAATAGAATTAAATGAAATTGAGAACTGCCTTATAAAACATCAAGACATAAAAAACACTGCTGTAATAGACCGCACTGATGTAAACGGTAAAAAATACTTATGCGCATACTATTCTTCAGACAGTTCTCTTGGAACATTTGAGTTACGTGAACACCTTGCAAAAGAACTGCCTGATTACATGATACCTTCATATTTTGTTCATTTGGACAAAATTCCGTTGACATCTAACGGAAAGGTTGATAGGAAATCCCTTCCTGAGCCTGAAATGTTCACAGAGGACGATGACAACTATGTAGCGCCTAGAAACTCTACAGAAAAGGCCTTGGCAAAAATATTAGTTGATTTATTGGGAGTGTCTAGGGTTGGAATTAAAGATAACTTTTTTGAGCTGGGAGGAGATTCTTTAAAGGCTCAGACATTCATAAACAGGATTAATAAAAAACTGGATGTAATAGTTCCTATTATCCAGATTTTTAGGGAGCCTACAATAGAAGAAATAAGTGAATATATTTTAAAGCAAAGCACAACAGACATTGTAAAGCAGGAATCCGAACCAACAAAAGAAGTGAAATACTACTGGTCTCCTATAGCTCATTGGAGCCAAAGTGAAAATGCCATAAATATAGAGATGTATTCATATAGCGGCATTGCGTTGGAATTGTTCCCAAAACTTTATTTTATCACTCAGAAAGGTATTACGCTTAATGACCTTGTAAAAGAGTTTTCTGAGTTTGATGAAAGCAAAGTGAAGAGCTTTATAAATGATTTGATTAATGACAGAGTTCTTGTGGACAGGATGCTCACTTATCATGAGGTATCGTATCCACAAGGGAAATTCTTCAATAATCCATACGGAGAAGAACTGCTTTATGACCCGGCAGCATACAATGACTTTAAAAAGATACAACTAAACAGAAGCTTTGAAAAGGCTAGAGAAGAAAAGATTATACTTGAAGGCAACGAAGATTTTCCAGAGTATATAAAAGACAGACGTTCCTACAGAACCTTTGATGAATCTAAGGAAATACCATTTGCAGACTTTTCTAAAATGATGTCTGTATTTATGCAGCACGAGGAAGACGGTACAACCAGATATTACTATCCAAGTGCCGGAGGACTTTACTCTGTGGATGTTTTTGTATACGTTAAAGAAAACAGGGTTGAAGGCTTAAAAAGAGGTTTGTACTACTACAGCCCAGTATATAACAGTCTCCAGATTGTAAATGACTCTTTTGAACTGACGGAGGAAGTACATTATTACAGTAATAAGGCAATATATAAATCTTCTGCATTCTCTGTATTTCTGATTTATGATGCAAGGGCAAATATGCCCAAATACGGTTCAATGGGGTATTTCTTTGGATGTATTGACTCAGGTATAATGGTATCCACTTTGACACAGTCAGCTGAGTTAGTGAATATCGGACTATGCTCAATTGGTGATATGGATTTTAAGAAAATAGAGACTTATTTCAATTTAAATGAAAATCAAGTCTTTATCCATGCCATTGAAGGGGGCTTAAAGCCTGAACACTACGAAATGGATATTGTAGAAAAACAGAATAGCGAGTCTGATATATCTGTGACAACACCCGGATTAAGTCAGCAAGAGTACTATCCTGTATCATCAGCTCAGAAACGCCTGTTTTTACTGCAGTTGTTACAACCTCAAAGTACAGGCTACAACATTCAGGATGTAAAAATTATAGAAGGAAAGCTTGATATAGCCAGGATTGAAGCTGTGTTCAAAAAGTTAATCAAACGACATGAATCCTTACGGACATCCTTTGAGTTCGTTGATGGTGAACCCATGCAAAGGATATGGGAGGATGCAGACTTCCAGGTAGACTTTGTTGATGCTCAAGGTGAAGATTTGGATTCATTGGCAAAGTCATTGATTAAACCTTTTGATTTATCTAAGGCTCCATTATTTAGGGTTTCAATAGCCTTAATTGGCAATGACAAATACATGCTGTTTTTGGACATGCATCATATTATCTCCGATGGAACTTCAGCAGGTATCCTTATCAAGGACTTCGTTACTCTATATTCGGGAGCTGTTTTGCCGGAACTTAAAGTCCAATATAAGGATTATACCGCTTGGCATAATCAGTTCCTTAAATCGGATGTTATGAAATTGCAGGAAAAATATTGGATGGATATATTCTCTGAAAGCATACCTGTACTCAATATTCCTACGGATTTTCCAAGACCGGATATTCAAAGCTTTGAGGGGAGTGTTGAGAAATTCAGTGTTGATGAAATAACCACAAGAAAGCTCAGAAAAATAGCTTCACAAAAAGGCTCCACCCTTTATATGGTTTTGCTTACAGCGTATTACATTTTGCTCTCCAAATATTCTGCTCAGGAGGATATTGTGGTTGGAACTCCTATAGCTGGACGACTTCACAGTGATTTCGAGGATACTATTGGAATGTTTTCAAACATGTTGGCATTAAGAAGTTATCCTTCAGGAGAAAAACTTTTCTCTGAATTTCTGGAAGAGGTAAAGCAAACTACTATAAATGCCTTCGAAAATCAAGGATTCCAGTTTGAAGAACTTGTAATTAAGCTGGGAGTAAAGAGGGATGCAAGCCGTAACCCATTGTTTGACACTGTTTTTGTTCTTCAGAACATGTACAACTCCTTATTACAGTATAAGGGTATAGAAATCAAGGAATTTGACTACAAGGGGAGATCTGCCTTGTTTGACATATTACTAGAGGCATATGAGGAGAATGGCAACATATATTTTAACTTTTATTATTGTAATAAATTATTCAAAGAAGATACTGTGAAAAGGATGTCAAAGGACTACCTTGAAATATTATCCAGCGTGATTGAAAACCAAAACATTAAGCTTTCTCAAATTGAGATAGGGGATGCAATCCTTAAAACGTCAACAACTTTGAAACAAGATATACAGTTTAATTTCTAGGAATAAGGAGCATAGAACAAATGGATAAATACACGGTGAATATAATGATGTCCAGCGATAAGTACAAGACCGAAAGGCTATACTGGATGGACAAACTGCAAGGGGAATACGTGCCTACAGGGTTTCCGACAGATAACGAATATAATATAAATGATACCACCCAAACCACGCACCTTCGAAAAGAGCTGTCAGGTGAAGTGTTTGATAGGATTATGCAAATTTCAAATAAGTCTGAGCTGGGTATCTATATTATTTTGGTTACTGCTATTAAAAGTATCCTGTATACATACAACAGGCATGAAGACATTATTATAGGTATGCCTGTAATTAAAACTGCTGAAAAGAATGAGATTAACAGCTTGCTGCCACTAAGAACCATTGTTAAATCAGATGCATCTTTTAAAGATTTATTAAACGATATCAAATCCACAGTCCTTGAGGCAGATGCTAATAAAAATTTCCCTATGGTTGGGGTTGCAGAGCTTTTGGGTATTCAGACAAACGAAGGTATGCTCCCTGACTTCAGAACAGTTGTATTATCAGAAGGAATTCATGATACTACAGATATTGAGGCTTGCGGGGCAGAAATCGTCATCTCCTTTAAAATAAAGGAGAGCAGTATCGGAGTGAGTGCAGAATATAATAACTCTTTATTTGAAGAGGAGACTGTATCCAGGATTTTTGATCATATATTTAACCTGTTAGAAAAAGCAGTAAAATCTCCTGAAACAAAGCTTTATGAAATAGATTTCATGTCTGATGAAGAAAAGAATAAGATCTTATTTGATTTTAATAAAACAGATGCGGACTATTGCCGAGAAAAAACCATACATAAGTTGTTTGAAGAGCAGGTTGACAGAACCCCTGATAATATTGCAGTACAGTTTAATAATAATACAGTTACTTATAAAGAGTTGGATGATAAAGCAAATACATATGCGAATTATCTGCTCAAATATCATAACCTGAAAGCTGATTCACTGGTTGGAGTCATGCTCGATAAATCGGATGAAATGATTGCTGTTACGCTAGGGATTTTAAAGGCCGGGGGAGCATATGTGCCTATTGACCCAGGGTATCCTGAAGAGCGTATCAGGACTATTATTGATGATTCCGGAATCAATATTGTTGTATCTTCTAAGAAACATATAAAAACTCTTAACAAACTGCAATGGGAGTGTAACAGTTTTCAAACATTTTTGTGCGTGGACTCCTCAGACGTTCACAACGAAGAAGAAAGTGAAAAAAGTGAACTCATGGGAGAGGATGTATGGAAATACGTAGGCTTGAATGCCAAGGATGATATTGAGGGTGGCGCATGGGTAAGCAGCTATACCGGCGAAAACCTTTCAGAACAAGATATGGAAGAGTATTCGGAAAATGTAGTCGAAAAGCTAAGGACTTATCTGGGGGAAAAGGTAAGAGTTTTAGAAATCGGATGCGCTTCGGGACTTAGCATGTACAAAATAGCACCCCATGTGGGACTTTACTACGGAACAGATTTATCTGAAGTCATCATCGAGAGAAACAGGAAAAGAATTAAGGACGAGAATATCCGGAATATAAAGCTATCGTGTGTCCCAGCCCATGATATAGATAAGATTGATGAAAAGGGTTTTGACATAATTATATTGAACAGTGTTGTCCAATGTTTCCACGGACACAATTATTTAAGGCAGGTTATTGCAAAGTGTATTCATTTATTGAATGAAAAAGGCACAGTTTTTGTAGGGGACGTTATGGATCAGGAATTAAAATCCGATTTAATTGAGTCCTTAATAACTTTTAAGAAAAATAATAGTGATAAAAATTATAGGACAAAGACAGAATGGTCAGTGGAATTGTTTCTGTCAAAGGGATTCTTTGAAGACCTGAGAGTCGATTTTGAGGATATATGCAGCGTTAACTTTTCTAAAAAGATACATACTATAGAAAATGAATTGACTCAGTTCAGGTACGATACAATTTTGCACATTGACAAGTCTGTACCATGTAAGAGTTCTGAAATAACAAAGCATAAACTCCAACACGGACTTGAAGAGCTAAGAAAATGCGGTACTGAGCGTGTTGAATCTAAAGCAAAGGCGGACAGCCTTGCCTATGTCATATATACATCAGGAACTACGGGTAAGCCAAAGGGTGCCATGATTGAGCATAGAAATGTAGTAAGGCTTATGGTGAACAGTAAGATGCCATTTGACTTTAATCATAAAGACGTGTGGACAATGTTCCATTCTTACTGTTTTGACTTCTCAGTTTGGGAAATGTACGGTGCTTTGCTTTATGGTGGCAAGCTGATTATTATTCCAAAATCAATTGCACAGGATACGGCCTCTTATCTTGAACTGCTGAAGCTCAATAAGGTGACTGTTTTAAACCAAACTCCTTCTGCATTTTACAGGTTGGTGGACGAAGAGCTTATGTCCAATACGAAAGACCTTTGCCTGAGGTATGTCATATTCGGCGGTGAAGCGTTAAAACCCGGAAAACTGGCGGCTTGGTATGACAAGTACGGTGAAACGAAACTTATCAACATGTATGGCATCACTGAGACAACGGTTCATGTAACCTATAAAGAAATCGGACAGCAGGAAATTGAGTGTAATGCTAGTAATATCGGAAAACCCATACCGACACTCAGAACATATGTAATGAGTGAGAACATGAGACTGCTGCCTTTCGGTGCAGCAGGAGAACTTTGTGTGGGTGGAGACGGTGTATGCAGAGGGTATTTGAACAGGGAGGAGCTGACAAAGGAAAAGTTTGTTGAAAACCCCTACAAGCCCGGTGAGAGATTGTACCGATCAGGTGACCTGGTAAAGCTTCTTCCCAACGGAGATATGCAGTATTTAGGAAGGATTGACCAGCAGGTAAAAATAAGAGGTCACAGGATTGAATTGAGAGAGGTTGAAAATGCACTGCTGAGGCATGAGGCGGTAAAGGATGCAATTGTCATGGACAAGTTGGATGATGGTGGGGACAAGTATCTTTGCGCATATCTGGTTTCCAGTATACCCCTTACGGTGTCCGACCTCAGGGCATATCTATCCCAAAAGCTGCCTGAGTATGCCATACCCTCATATTTTGTCAGGATAGATGAAATCCCCATGACCTCAAATGGTAAAGTTAACAAAAAGGCACTGCCGGATCCTATGGACAGTATCCAAACAGGTGTTGGGTACATGGAACCAACAGGCGAAACAGAGAAGAAATTAGTTGACATATGGAAGACAGTATTAAAGGTAAATAAAGTAGGAACAATGGACAATTTCTTTGAATTAGGGGGACATTCTTTAAAAGCTACGACCCTTATTGCTATGATTCATAAGGAATTTGATGTTGAAATACCGCTTTCTAGTGTTTTTCAAAACCAAACTGTCAAAGAACTGGCGGATTTGATAGAGAAAAGCAGGAAAAATCAATTTGTGTCCATTGAAAAGACGGAGGAAAAGGAATTTTACAGTTTGTCCTCTGCTCAGAAGAGAATATATGTTTTAAGCCAGATGAATCCTATGGGGCTAGGCTATAACATACCTGTAGCAATGAAGATTGATGGTGAGGTTGATAAGAAGCGTATAGAAGAATGCTTGAAATCAATAGTCCAAAGGCATGAAGTTTTCAGAACAGTTTTTGAAATAGTTGACGGAGAGCCTGTACAAAAAATAAGTCTTACATCTGACATATCAGTAGAGTATTTCAGCTGTGATAAGGATAAGGTATCTGAGGTGATTCAGGACTTTATAAAGCCTTTTGATTTAACAAAGGCTCCATTGCTTAGGGTCGGTCTCATAGAATTGGACAAAAGCACAAACATACTTATGTTTGATATGCATCATATTATTTCTGACGGAACTTCCATTGGAATACTTGTTCGTGAATTTGTCAGTTTGTATGAAGAAAAGGAAATGCCGCCGTTAAAGATTCAGTACAAGGATTTTGCTGCATGGCAAAACAATCTTTTAGAAACGGAAGCCATAAAGAAGCAGGAAGAATATTGGCTAAACAGGTTTTCAGGAGAAATACCTGTTCTGAATATGCCCACGGATTATGCAAGACCTTCGGTTCAAAACTTTGAAGGGGATACTGTACTATTTACCGCTCCCAAAGACTTATCATCTAAGCTGAATCAACTGGCATCGTCTTCAGAAGCCACATTATACATGGTTCTAAATGCGGCATACAACATACTTTTGTCAAAGTATACATGTCAGGAGGATATCATAGTAGGTTCTTCCATTGCAGGAAGGCAACATGCTGATACACAAAATATCGTGGGTATGTTTGTCAATATGCTTGCTATGAGAAATTACCCAAAGGCGGAATTGACATTCCGACAATTTCTTGAGAATGTTAAGGAAGTCTCGCTAGAAGCATATGAAAACCAAGATTTCCAGTTTGAAGAACTGGTGGACCGTTTGAACCTTAGAAGGGACTTGAGCAGAAGTCCTCTGTTTGATACGGTGTTTTCTATGCAAAATATGGATATGGGAAACATAGAGATTGAAGGTTTGAAGTTTATCCCTTATGAATTTGAGTACAAAGTATCAAAGTTTGACTTAACACTTTATGCGGCTGAAGAGAGCGGTTGTATAAGTTTTCGTATGGAATACAGTACCGGGTTGTTTAAACGAGAGACAATGGAAAGAATGGCCTCTAGGTTTGTACACATACTCATGCAGATTACAGAGAACCCGGACGTAAAGCTGTATGACATTGAGCTTGCAACAGATAAGGAAAAGCAGCAGATACTTACGGAATTCAACAATACTTATATGAAGTTTCCGAGCTGCAAGCCCATCCACGAGTTATTCGAGGAGCAATGTGAGAAAGCACCTGATAATACTGCCCTGGTCTTTGAAAATTACGAAATGAGTTACCGGGAGCTAAATGAAAAATCAAATTGCATTGCTAGGGTTCTCAGAGAGAAAGGCGTTCAAGTTGGAGATATTGCAGCGGTGATTGCTGATCCGTCTTTTGAGATGTTCATAGGTATTTTGGGAATATTGAAAGCCGGAGCTGCTTATCTGCCTATTGATCCTGATTATCCTGAAGACAGGATAAGGTATATGCTTAAGGATAGCAGGAGTAAACTTGTGCTAGGTACCGAGAGTCTGATAGCGGCCTTTGAAGAGGATATGGAATGCATTAGACTTGATGATGAAGAAATTTATACCGGGGATAGTTCAGGGGTTATCGCATATACCCGACCAGAAGATTTGGCATATATCATTTATACATCAGGTTCAACAGGCAAGCCCAAAGGGGTTATGGTGGAGCACAAGGCATTGGTAAACCTGTGCTATTGGCACATCACAAGCTTTAGTATCACAAGTTCGGACCGCAGTACCAAATATGCCGGGTTTGGCTTTGATGCTTCTGTATGGGAAATATTCCCATACCTTATATCAGGTGCAGCAATCCACATTATTTCAAAGGAAGTAAGAATGGATGTAAAAGAACTAAATAGTTACATGGAGAAAAATGAAATAACTGTTAGCTTTCTTCCAACCCATATATGTGAGCAGTTTATGAAGCTGGATAACAAGTCTCTTAGAAAGCTTCTCACCGGTGGAGATTATCTGAAGTACCATGAAAAAAGGAATTATGATTTAATCAACAACTATGGCCCAACTGAAAACACTGTTGTGGCAACAAGCTATCATGTTAATGGAAACTATGAGAGAATCCCAATCGGTAAACCTATAAGTAACTGTCAGGTATATATATTGGATAGATATAATAAGCTGATGCCGTCAGATATGCAGGGGGAATTGTGCATATCTGGTGATGGACTGGCAAGAGGATATTTGAACCTGCCTGAGCTGACAAAAGAGAAATTTGCTCCTAACCCTTATGCACCGGACAAAATAATGTATCGAACAGGAGATTTGGCGAGATGGCTGCCTGATGGGAATATTGAATTCTTAGGCAGAATCGACCAACAGGTAAAAATACGCGGTTTCAGAATAGAGTTGGGAGAAATAGAGTCACAGTTATTGAAACATGAGAAGATTAAAGAAGCAGTGGTTATAACCAAAAAGGATAGAAGCGGCAATATGTACCTATGTGCATATTTGGTAACAAATGAAGAGTTACAGGTGAACACAATAAAAGAACACCTTTTGAAAGAACTGCCGGAGTATATGTTGCCTTCCTACTATATTAGTTTGGAGAAATTGCCGCTTACACCAAATGGCAAGCTGGATCGAAATGCACTACCTGAGCCGGATGGAAGTATCAGTACGGGAGTTGCCTACGAAGCGCCTACAAACTCCATTGAAAAAAGTATTGCAGCTATATGGCAGGACATCCTTTCTTTAGAGAGGATTGGTTTGGATGATAACTTTTTCGATTTAGGAGGACATTCGTTAAGCTTGATAAAGGTTCACAATGAGATTGATAAAATATACCCCGGTATAACCAAAATCACTGATCTTTTTGCGAAGCCTACTATCAGAAAAATTGCAGAATTAATAGAAAATACTGTAAGCGCTGCTGTAAAAGGCAATAAGATTATACCCATTGAATTAAGCCCTGACTACCTAAGCGGAGATTTGCACAGAAGCATAAACGGTACATATAAATTTAATTTGGATGAGGACAAGCTAGAGCTTATCAAGACTATTTCCGAGAATAGAAAGATAAGGAATATTGATATATTAATGGCGGTTTATATCTATCTATTAGCTGAAATAACACAACAGAACGAAGTAATGGTTCTGGATATGAGTAATACCGGTAATGTGTTTATCCCTATAGCCATTAATAAAGATGAAATTGGAAATATAAATGACCTCTTTGAGATTGTAAATAAAAAGCATGGGGAATTTGATGAAAGGGATATTCTTAATATCAATGATATACGTCATAGAGTTAAGGAAATTTCAAAAACATCAATTATACCGGCGTTTGTTAGGAAAGATTTAGTTGCCCCTGGACTGGAACCTTCAGATTACTTTGATTTAATTTTAGTATTTGACGAGTATGATGAACAGATTAACATAAAAATTGAGTTTGGCAGCAGAATCAGCAGGGAAAAAGGCAGCCAGTTAATCAATGGTTACGTAAGGCTTTTGGAACTTTTTATTGATAAATGTATCAAGGAACAAGGGATATAGAAATAGCAATTATTGATGGAACGGATACAAATACTATTTGCACAAGCGAGGTAATAAAAATGTTGACAAAACTGGTAGACTTTGATATTAATAAAGCTGATGAAAGAGTTAATGTTTCTTGCCATGGGAACGATGATACAAAGGATATTGCGATAATAGGGATGGCAGCAAAGTTGCCTATGGCAGAAAATGTTGATGAGTTTTGGGAAAATCTAAGGAATGGAATTGACTGTGTCAGAAATATTCCTGAAAGCAGAAGGAAGGACATAGAAAAGCTTATTAAGCACTATAATGTGCGGGATTATGAATATGCAGATATGGCCTTTCTTGATCATATTGATAACTTCGATTATAATTTCTTTGGCATTTCACCAAAAGAAGCAAGTCTTATGGACCCTAATCAGAGGATATTCCTTGAAACTGCATGGAAGTCTATCGAGGATGCCGGTTATGGCGGAGAAAAAATCAAAGGCAGCAGAACAGGTGTTTATGTTGGCTTTGGTGGAAACATGACCTATTATGATCTTGTTAAGAAATTTGATCCTTCAAATAGCGGTATGGCATTTCCTGGAAACATACCTTCAATCTTGGCCAGCAGAGTATCATATATGTTAGATTTAAAAGGACCAAGTATACTGGTAGATACAGCTTGTTCATCATCACTTGTTGCTTTGCATATTGCATGTAATGCTATAAGGAATAAAGAATGTGATATGGCGATAGCAGGTGGAATCAGGTTGGCCTTTTCGCCGTTAAAATCCGGCGATGGCGTTATTGGAACCGAATCTTCCGATGGAAGGACAAAATCCTTTGACGAAAGTGCTGACGGATCAGGTGGAGGCGAAGGAGTTGTAGCTCTTTTACTAAAGCCCCTTGCACAAGCATTGGAAGACGGAGACAATATACATGCAGTAATCAAAGGAAGCTCAGTAAACCAGGACGGAACAACTGTGGGAATAACTGCCCCTAATCCTGAAGCACAGGAGGATGTAATCGTAAGGGCATGGAAAGATTCCGGTATTAACCCTGAAACAATCACATATGTAGAAGCTCACGGCTCAGGAACAAAGCTTGGTGATCCAATAGAAATAGAAGGTTTGCAGAGAGCTTTTGGAAGGTATACAAATAAGAAGAACTTTTGTGCTGTGGGTTCAGTTAAGACAAATATAGGACATTTGGGGCATGCTGCAGGAATGGCAGGTTTGCTTAAACTTGTCCTATCATTGAAAAATAAGGAATTACCGGCAACTTTACACTTCAAAGAGCCAAATAAGCAAATTAATTTTGAAGATTCGCCAGTATATGTGAATCCCAAATTAGTGAAATGGGAAGCAGACGGGTTTCCGCTGAGAAGTGGAGTTAGCTGTTTTGGGATTAGCGGTACCAATTGTCATGTTGTTCTTGAAGAAGCTCCTGAAAGAAAGGTAAAAGAAGCTTTTCAAGGTGAAAAGAACAATATATTGGCCTTATCTGCCAAAAGTGAAAACTCTTTGTATGAGCTGGTTAGTCAGTATTATAAGTTCTTGAAAGCAAACAAGACTGTCAATATAGATAATGTTTGCTATACTGCCAATACCGGGAGGGAGCATCATAATTTTAGATTGGCGATTCAGGCAAAGAATATTGATGAGTTAACAAAAAAACTTGAAATTCTGTTCAAGGAGAAAAGCTTAGAAGCTAAGCATGTTGGAATTTACTTCAATGAGCTGCAAAAGTTTTCATCTGAAGAAATAGATGTGATAAATGATGAGGCATTACAAAAGACCAGACAATTTGTTAAAGATGGAAAAACTTCATCTGATTTAATAAGTGACATTTGTAGCCTATATGTAAAAGGTGCTTCAATTGTCTGGGGTGAGTTTTACAGCGGAGAAAGGCTGTATAGGATTAGCCTGCCTACATATCCTTTTGAAAAGACAAGATGTTGGCTGGATGTACCGAATGTTGTTGATGAAACGGAAGTAAAGGACAAAGATTTTGATAAATCAGAGAAAAAAATCAGTTACTCGGAGCAAAAGCAGATAACTACGGAAAATGACCAGTTAAATGTAGTATTAAGCGGAAGAGATGACGGCAACTACTCTGAAATGGAGAAAATCGTTGCTAAAGCTATGTACGAAGTTCTTGGAGTGGATGAAATCAACATTGGACGCAGCTTTTTTGACTATGGAGGACATTCTTTAAATGCAATACTGTTTTTGTCAAAGATTCATAAAGAAACAGGTATTGAAATTACACTGACAGATATGTTTGATATCTCGACTGTTAAGGATATAACAGAATACATTTTAGAAGCTAAAGAGAAGCAATATCTGACAATAGCCAAAGCCAAAGAAAAAGAACATTATCCATTATCACCTGCTCAGAGAAGGTTGTATATATTAAACCAGTTGGACAGCAAGGGACTGACATACAACATGCCGGGAGCCTTGGTATTGGAAGGAAGATTGGATAAAGAAAAATTTGAGAATGCTTTCAGAAAATTGGTGGAACGGCATGAGACACTGAGGACAACTTTCCAAACTGTAGACGGAGAACCAGTACAGATAGTTAATAAAAATGTGGAGTTCGAAGTAGAGTACTACGAGCAGGAAGAAGAGACAGTATCAGAAAAAGTAAAAGAATTGATACGACCTTTTACATTAAATAAGGCTCCACTGCTTAGGGTAGGATTATTAAAAATAAAAGAAGACAAATATATAATGGTTTATGACATGCATCATATAATATCTGATGGTATGTCAATGGCAATAATCATAAAAGAGTTTATGCAGTTGTATAGAGGATACAGATTACCTGCCCTTAAGCTACAGTACAAAGATTTTTCAGAATGGCAGAATAACTTGTTTGAAACAGATATAATTGCAAAACAGGAAGAATACTGGAAAGATGTATTTAAAGGAGACTTACCTTTACTTGCAATGCCGTTGGATCACAAAAGACCTGATATATTAACCTTTTCGGGAGGTAGAGTTAAATTCACCATTCCTAAAAGCAATGTGAAGAAAATACAGGATTTGGTGAAAGAACAGAATACTACTATAAATATTTTTCTTTTTTCTGTATATACTGTACTTCTTAACAAGTACAGCGCACAAAATGATATTACAATCGGCTCACTTGTGGCAGGAAGACAGAATGCAGATCTTGAAAATGTGGTAGGAGTATTTATAAACTTCCTTCCAATAAGAATGAAGTTTGGTACCAACCAAGAATTCATAGAGTTTTTGAAGAATGCAAAGAGTACAATTTTAAAAGCCTATGACAACCAAACCTATCCTTTTGACAAGATTGTAGAACATATGTCTGGAAAAGTTGACCATTCCAGAAACCCATTGTTTGATACTATGTTGGTTTTTCACAATCAGGTAAAGCATAGTAACAATATTGAAATACAGGGTTTGAAGTTTTCACCGTATGATATTAGTACAAATTCTTCAGCACTGGATTTTAAAATGGACATATTCTTTGATTCAGAGGGAAATTTGGAGTGCTTATTGGAGTATAATTCAAATCTTTTTGAGGAAAGTTCCATGGAGACACTGGGTAGACACTATAGTGAACTCATTCAAATAGTATTGGAAAATCCGCGCAAAAAGATTTCAGATATGAATGTGTTTTCAAATGATGAAAAAGTAATGATTGAGCAAAAAAGAGCTGCTTCACAAAAGGAACAGCTGAATGTTGTTATAAGTGCAACATTTACTGCTGAACTTGTGGAAAGCTATATAAAATGGTGGGGCAAGAATTTCGGTGAAGATATAAATGTCCAGTTTGCTCCCTATAACCAGGTATTCCAGGAATTGCTCGACCCTGAAAGTATTACTTCTATAAATCCGGGAATAAATGCACTATTCATCAGATTCGAGGATTGGATAAGGCATGATAATACGGAAGATGAAGTAAAAATACAAAAATTGGAAAATAACTTTGAATATCTGAAAGATTTGATTAGATATAAAGAGAAAAAAGGTACTTATTTTGTTGGAGTATTTCCAACCTCTACGCACATAGCTTTAGGGGAGAAAATCTACAACTACATAGAGGATATGAATGCCAGATGGAAACAGTTCCTTGAAGAAACAGAAGATATATACACTGTGGATTTTACACAGCTGGCAGATATTTATAATTTCGAAGAGATATTTGATCCTATAAGTGACAAAGAAGGGCATATGCCATTTACTGATAAGTGCTTTGCGGCAATTGGAACAGAACTTGCAAGAAAGATATGCTCCTACAGAAAACAGTTATTCAAGGTTATAGTTCTGGACTGTGACAATACGTTGTGGAAGGGAATTTGTGGAGAAGACGGACCTACAGGTGTATCTGTAGAAGGGCCTTATGCGGAACTCCAAAAATTCATGATTCAGAAGTCAGAAGAAGGTATGCTGCTGTGTTTATGCAGTAAGAACAATGAAGCAGATGTGTGGGAAGTATTTGAAAAAAATGAGCAGATGCTTTTAAAAAGAGAGCACATAGCAGGCTGGGAAATAGGCTGGGAAGCAAAATCAGGCTCAATAAAGAAACTTGCAAAAGACCTCAATCTGGGTATTGATAGTTTTATATTTGTAGATGATAATCCAACAGAGTGTGCAGAGGTTATGATGAATTGCCCTGAAGTGTTGACCATTCAATTACCTAAGGACCCTGAAGCAATACCATCATTCCTTAAGCACATATGGGCATTTGACAAGTTAAAAGTAACTGATGAAGACAGAAAACGTACAACTATGTATATTGAGGAGAGAAAAAGGCGGGAATCGGAAGCGAATTATCTGTCACTCGATGAGTTTATAAAAGAGCTGAAACTTAAGATTAGTATAAACAAAATGGATTTATCTCAAATATCAAGAGTTTCTCAGCTAACTCAGAGAACAAACCAGTTTAATTTAAGTGTAATACGCCGTAATGTAAAGGAAATCAATGAACTTATAGCTAAGCCGGGAATCAGCTGCCGTGTTATAGAAGCTAGTGACAGGTTTGGGGACTATGGACTTGTGGGAGTTTTGATTACTGCTGAAAATGAAGGAAACATGTTTATTGACACTTTCCTATTAAGTTGCAGGATATTGGGTAAAAGGATAGAAAACGCTATCTTCCAACAGCTTAAAAAGTATTGTGAAAACAATAATATTTGTACAATTGAAATGTCTTATAAGCCAACAGCCAAAAATATGCTGGTTTTAGATTTTGCTGCGGCAATTGGTTTTGTGAAGACAAGTGAAAATGATGAATATATCAAATATTCTATACCAGTGAAAGAATTACCGGAACCAGATGGTGTAGTTGACTGCTACTTTGATTCTACCTATAAAAATGGTACGGAATCAAATAATCCTGAATCAACTCATTCTCTGCCCAATCAGGCGTCTGACGACATACAAAAAGGTAGTGAATATAATGAAGTTTCCGGCAAACAAACAGTGAGTAAATCAAATATAAAGTCCTATAAATGGGATGTGAATATACTAAATGAAAGAAATCTGCTGCACAAAAATCATTTGATGCCGCTAATAAACTATACTGCACAGGATTTACTTAAACTGCCTACCGTTGATGGGATAGAAAGGTATATCAGAAGAGGTGAGTATGAAGAACCAACCAATGAAACAGAAGAAATATTGGTTCAAATATGGCGTGATGTCCTGAAAGTGGAGAACATTGGTATAAATGATGATTTCTTCGAGCTTGGCGGTCATTCTTTAAAAGCCATGAAGTTGATTCATTTGGTAAATGAAAGGTTAAATACACAGCTCACACTCATGAATATATTAAAGCTACATACGATTAAGGAGCTGGCAAATTATATTTCTAAATCCATGTACTACACAGGAGAGATTTTTTCTGAACAGCCTTTTGTTTTGCTTAATAAAAAAGCCAAGCAAAATGTATTTGCATTCCCTTCATTGATAGGATATGCAATCGGTTACAATCGGTTGGCTATGAAAGTTAAATCAGCTTCCTTTTATAGCTTTGAGTTTTTGGAAGCAGAGGACAGAATCAACAAGTACATAGATGCGATAACAAGCATACAGCCGGAAGGCCCCTATGTTCTACTCGGATATTCAGCTGGTGCGAATCTTGCATATGAGGTTGGAAAAGAATTGGAAAGGTTAGGACATAAGGTATCCGACTTGATTGTCATGGATGCGGCACCAAATAAAGAAGCGTATACATCAATACCTTCTGAAGAACTGATTACATATGAGTTTACAAAAGAGAAACTTCTAATGTTCTTATCTGACAATGAAGGATATAACGAAGATGAAGTGGATATTGAACGTGTACTTAAGGAGGTAGTTGAACATTCCCGCTTATACGCAGAGTACAGCCTGAAGCTCATTAATGAAAAAGGTATAAGTTCTAGGGTGCATCTTATCAGGTCAGATAACTCAAAACATGACCCTAACGGTGAAGAGTGGGTTGATTATACCAATGGATTAGTTAAAGTTTACAAGGGGATGGGGCCCCATGATGATATGATTTTTGAGAAATATGCTGACCATAACGGATTAATCATCAATGACATTCTGACAAACCTATAAAGAAAAAATAGTTGTAAATAATGTTATAAATTATATTGAAGGGACGAAGAAGAATGTATACACAAAATCTTGAAATATCTAATTTGCCAACCATGAATGAACCCATGAAACTGCTTATGGTTAATATTTACCCGGATGATTCCATAGCCAGATATACGCTATCCTCCTATGTGCTGAAGGCTTACCTAGAAAGCAAGATTCCCGAGGAAAATCTGGTGGTAGAGGTAGTCAACTTCAGTCCAGCAATGTCTACGGAAAGTATTTGCAATGAAATAAAAGAACATTCTCCAGATGTAATCGGCTATAGCAGTTATGTATGGAATATTGAAAAGTTCATTGATATTATAAAAACCTTAAGGGCTGAAATGGATTTTGTACATATATTGGGAGGCCCTGAGATTTCAATGGAGCGTATCACTACCATTGGAGGCTCCAAGGTTGCAGATTTCTATATCATTGGTGAAGGTGAGATTAAGCTGACAAATTTGATGAAGTATCTCATGTTCAGAAATGCAGGAATAGAAATGCCACTGCCTCCAGGTATTGTAGGATGGGAAAAAGACAGTGATAATATGGTTTACCAAGAAGTTGATACCATTGTTCCTCTGGAGGACATACCATCCATATACCTGACGGGTGTTCTGGAGGACAAATATTATAAAGGCGGACAAGTATTCTTAGAAACCCAGCGCGGCTGCAAATACAGATGTAAATATTGTGTTTACCATAAAAACCTACCTCATGTGGCCTATTACCCCATGGAAAGAGTGTTAGAGGAAATTGATTACCTAATTGTGGAGAAAAAGGTTTTGGCATTGAGGTTTATTGACGCTGTATTTACGTCTGATATGGATAGGGCAAAATTGATTGTAGAGCATTTGGCAACTTTAAAAGAAATGGGAATAAATTTACCTTGGATATACTGGGAATTTGATTATGAAAGTGTTGATGAACCCTTTTTGGAGGGTGTGGCGGCACTAAAAAAGAAGGATTATATCAACAACTGTGAAGAAGCTGTACCCGTAAACAGACCTCAGATATATTCACAGATGCTAAAGGATTATACTGTTGTTAACTGCTTAGGAGTTCAGTCATTTAATGAAAAGTCGCTAAAAGCTGTCTCAAGGCGCCCAGTGAATCGAGAACTATTTAGAAATTTTATGGAAAAATGCAGGGAGCTTAATGTTGTACTGAAAATGGATTTTATTTTGGGGTTACCATTTGAAACCCTTGACTCCTATTTTGAGGGGCTAGAATTTATATTGCCATTTTTCAGGCAAACGGATCATGTGTTAAATATCCATGTCCTGCAAGTTCTTCCTGGAACAGGGATTGAAAAGCTTTACGGTGACTATAATATGCAGTTTTCCATTAATGCACCTCATTGTGTCCTGTCTACCAACGGGATGAGTAGTGAAGAAATTGCATCGGCTTCCATCATAACGGCTGTTTTGTTCAGAATTATAAATTCACCTTTAAGGGAAGCTTTTTTTGAAATGAAAGAAAGGACAGGCAAAGGATACATATCTATCATCCAAAGTTTTGTTGAGAAAATAATAGCAGATGAAAACTTTGCAAACACTGCATTGGTCAAAAATGACAGAGTAGATGACGTTTATTGGAACCAGGATGTGTTCAGAGAAATACCTACGGATTGGCTGCAGAAGGAATTAGAATGCATTGTGGATTTAAATTAATACAAAAGGATTGTTTTATATCACAGAGACATGGGAGCGAGGTATTATGAAAAAAATTATTGAAGTAAAGGATTTGAAAAAGAGCTACGGTAAGTCTGAAGCAGTAAAAGGTGTCAATTTAGAAGTGAACGAAGGCGAATTATTCGGGTTTCTGGGTCCTAACGGAGCAGGAAAAAGCACGACTATTAACATACTGTGCACTATGTTAAAACCTTCAAGTGGTACGGCGTTAATCGGGGGATATGATGTTATCAGGCAAAAATCCAAAGTTAGGGAATCTATAGGGATTGTATTTCAGGATAATACCCTTGATGAAAAATTAACGGCAAAAGAGAATTTGTTATTGCATTGCCGCTTCTATAACGTACCAGCCAATGAAAGAAAAAGCCGTGTAGAAAGAGTATTGGAAATGGTACAGCTATCAGACAAAAAAGATAAATTTGTCGGAACATTTTCAGGAGGTATGAAAAGAAGGTTGGAGATTGCAAGAGGACTATTGCACTACCCAAAAGTACTTTTCCTTGATGAGCCAACAGTAGGCCTTGATCCTCAAACCAGAGCTAATGTATGGGATTATATTATCAAGCTTAAAGAGGAAATAGGAATCACGATTTTCCTTACAACACATTATATGGATGAAGCGGAAATCTGTAACAATATCGCCATAATCGATGATGGAAAGATAATAGCAACTGATACCCCCAAAGCTTTAAAGGATAGCGTAGGAGGAGATGTTATAGAAATTTCAACTGAAGACAACAAAATTGCTAAGAATAAGCTGCTTGAAAAATATAATAAGCAGGTGAAGGAAAGAAATGGAATTATTACTTTTGAAGTTGAAATGGGAGAAGCGTTTATTGTAGACTTCGTAAAGGAATTTGATGTTCCGATTAAAAGTATAAATCTGAGGAAACCTACTTTGAACGATGTTTTTCTTAACTTAACAGGAAGACATATCAGAGAGTGATTATTTAAAAATTTACATACTTGACTATTGTTTATTTAGGAGGTTTTTATGGAGACTATTTTTGGGTTATGGTATAGAGATGCTATTAAATTTTTTAGGGATAAGTTTACTATTGTCAGTTCATTTGCTTTACCCTTCTTATTTTTAGTGGTTTTTGGAACCGGTATGGGCGGTGCTATAGAATCCCTATTGCTTGGTGCTAATGCTTCACAAGAGTTGTCGGAGTTCAATTTTGTTAAATTTATGTTTCCAGGTATTATAGCTATGGCTGTTTTCACTACAACAATGTTTGCTGGTTATTCACTCATTGAGGATAGGCAAGCCGGATATTTGAAAGAAGTGCTTGTTTCCCCTGCTTCAAGGGTATTAGTTGCAATAGGTAAAATACTGGGATGTGCTACTACCGCATTGCTGCAAGGAATTATGATGCTTGTATTTGTACCATTTATCGGTTTATCACTAAATGCAGAATTAGTTGTAAAACTTGCACTTTCAATTCTTCTTATATCCTTTACGCTTTCAGCAGTAAGTATTCTGCTTGCCAGCTTTTTAAAAAGCATTCAAGGATTCCAGATGATTGTACAAGTAGTTCTTTATCCATTGTTTTTCCTTTCAGGTGCATTTTTCCCATTAAATGGGATACCAAAATGGATGGAGATTATTGTTAAGATAAATCCAATGACCTATATTGTTGATTTTCTAAAGAGAATTGTTCTAGATGTGGATAATTTAAATCCTATACTAAAACAGGCCATGGGAATGAACCTAGAAGTGTTGAATCACAAAGTAACTTCTATGGATGAAATAATCTTACTTGTGGTTTTAGGCATAATATTCACAATAGTAACTGCCATAAGCTTTAGTAAAGTAGATTAATAATAGTTTAGGCTGTGTGCTTTACCGAAATAAAAAATCCTCAAAGCTTAATGCTTTGGGGATTTTTTTAGTGTGAAGGTAGGTATACCTATAAATTCTACGAATGTCTACCTATAATTTTTAATATTGTAAATTAAATATCTATATTATATATTTATAGTAATTAAAGTATTATAAGGGAAGTATACCAAAACAATATTCGACAGATATGTCATTTCGTTATAATAAACACGAATTGAGAATGTAATTTACAAGCATGACACAAACAGAGGAAATACTAGCTGCCTATGTTTCGTACAAATGTGAACCTTGAAAATGTAATATATCAGGCACCATAATATAACAAAAGGTGAAAGCCTTATCTCTTATGGATTTGTTAAGCAACAACAAAATATTAAGAGAATGTTTCACCTCTGAAAAGTATAACCTTTTCACTCGTTAGTCCTACCAATATATCCCATACCAATTAATAATCTGTAGTAGAAATGTTCCACTTTTGTAACAAGAATCAGCCAATTAAAGAATTTATCAATTTCTGTAAGAATGCGACCATATCAGATACCTTGGAAACAGAAAGTTTTAATGGTATCTATGCCTTTCTATAGTTTTATTCATTATGAGATTTATCTTTGTTCATAATATCCTAGATGGAATCAGCTGTTATATTATGGAGTTCTTAATGTTGCTTGTAAATAATTTAAAAATGTTGCATAAGTTATTTGTGCAAAGCACGGGTAGCTAAACATATTACATTCAAAAGAAAGGGGGGCTAAGTTTTTTTGTATTTACTAGTTTTATGATTCAGAAGAAAAAATTTTTAGGAGGTAAATCTTATGAAATTTAGAAATATCAAAAAAATTATGATTTTATATTTACTTATTGCTTTTACGTGTACTTCTCTATTAGTACAACCCGTATCGGCAAATGGAGTTGTAAGTGCTCCGTATAACTGGAAAAATGTTAAAATCGGTGGCGGAGGAGGATATGTCGTCGGAATTATATATAACCCAACTGAGGAAGGTCTTGTTTATGCTCGTACTGACATGGGTGGTGCATATATAAGAAACAAGCAAACATTAGAATGGGAGCCTATTACCGACTGGGTATCACCAGATGAATGGAATCTTTTGGGATGTGAAAGTATAGCTACCGACCCAGTTGACACAAACAGAGTGTATATAGCAGCAGGTACATATACAAACAGCTGGACATCAATGAATGGATATATTCTTCGTTCTGAAGACTATGGTAAAACCTGGGAAAGAACCGAGCTGCCTTTCAAATTCGGAGGAAACATGCCAGGGCGTTCCGTTGGTGAACGTTTGATGGTTGATCCCAACAGCAATAACATATTATATTTTGCTGCAAGAAGTGGTAATGGTCTCTGGAAAAGTACAGACTACGGTAAAACATGGTCAAAGGTCACAAGTTTCACAAATGTTGGAAACTATGTTGAAGATCCCAATTTCGAGTATTCATCAGATAATCTGGGATTGTGTTTTGTAACTTTTGATTCATATAAGGGTACTAAAGGTACACCGACTAAGGACATTTATGTAGGTGTTGCTGATAAAAAGAATCCGCTGTATGTCAGTCATGATGCAGGAGAAACATGGAAACCGGTTGAAGGTCAACCCACAGAAAGTACCTTTAAACAACATAACAGTAATGCATTGAAAATCGGTATTCCTCATCAAGCAGTTGTAAGCAGCAAAGGAATTTTGTATGTTACATACTGTGATAGGGGAGGTCCTTATCAGAGTGATGACGGCGCAGTCTATAAATACGATACAAATACAGGAGTTTGGAAAGATATAACACCTCCATCTGGAAAGAACTGGGATGGTTCGCCGAAGTATGAAAACTACTATGGATTTTGTGGTTTAAGTGTTGATGCACAAAATCCTGATACACTTATAATATCCTCACTTCAATCATGGTGGCCTGACAACTTTATTTTCCGTTCAAGGGACGCCGGTGAAACTTGGGATGCTATTTGGGAACACGGTGACTCATATCCTTCTAGAAATCTTAAATATACAATGGATATTTCCAAAGCGCCTTGGCTTACATTTGGAAATAAAATAAACGCAGCAAACGGTGGTTTGATAACAGGGGACGAAATAATGAATTATCCTGCACCAAAGCTTGGTTGGATGATGAGCGCTCTTGCAATCAATCCTTTTAATTCCGATGAAATGATGTATGGTACAGGTGCTACTATTTATGGTACAAAAAATCTGACAGATTGGGATAAGGGTAAATTAGTAAATATCGAAGTTATGGCAACAGGAGTTGAGCAAACTGCTGTTTTAAGTCTGATATGCCCGCCAATTGATGGTGTGGAACTGATAAGCGGGGTTGGAGATATCTGTGGATTTGTACATAAAGACTTAAATGTAGGTCCAGACATGATGATGTTAACTCCTAGATTTACCAGCACTACAGGTTTGGATTATGCAGAACTCAATCCGAATATCATAGTAAGGGTAGGTAATACTGATAAAGAGCAATACGAAATGATTAAAAAAAGTGTTGCAATTTCTAAAGACGGAGGCAAAACATGGGCTGAAGTTCAGCCAAATATAAGTTATACATTCCCTGCAACTACTGAAGATGACATTATACAAGGAGGTACTGTTGCAGTAGCTGCCGATGGTTCAACATTTGTCTGGTCAACAGGCACAAGTCAGGGAGTTGTATGCTTTGTAAATGGCGGATGGAAAGCAGTTAGCACACTTCCAGCAGGTGCAAATGTTTGTTCTGACAGAGTTAATCCGAAAGTGTTCTATGCATATGCAGATAATACTTTCTATACAAGTAACGATGGAGGTCTAACATTTACAGCAGTACAAACAGGTCTTGAATCTTCTACTGCTAAAATCAAAGCAGTTCCTAATAAAGAAGGGCATGTATGGATTCCTGGCCCTACCACAGGTCTTTCCTATACAACTGACGGAGGAAAAACAATTAATAAAGTTAATGACATTACAAGAGCAGATGTAATTGGATTCGGTAAAGCTAAGGATGGTGAAGACTACCTGGCACTTTATATGTGCGGTGAAAAAGACGGTCTGTATGCAGTATATCGTTCCGATGATATGGCTAAAAGCTGGGTAAGAGTAAATGACGACCAGCACCAGTATGGCTCTATAAACTACTCAATTACAGGAGATTTAAGAGTTTATGGTCGAGTATTTGTTGCAACCAATGGAAGAGGTATTGTGTATGGTGAGCCTAGCTCTGATGCACCAACTTATACTATCGGAGACATAAATGACGACGGTAGAGTTGATGCTCTGGATTTTGCAACATTAAAAATGTATCTACTTGGTTCAACTACGCTTACTGATAAGCAATTGCTTGCTGCTGATGTTAATCGTGACGGTTCAGTAAATGCTATTGACTTGGCAGTATTAAAAAGTTATTTATTGGGGATAACTACCTCACTTTAATGATTATGATTTAATTTTTTAGCTAAGAACTACCGGTTTAGTTGAAGTTAAAAAATAAAAGTAGACAAGGAATAAACCACCTTGTCTACTTTTATTTTTTATTGAAGGAAAATTACGAGCAGAGTTTTTGTTAATTACACATTCAACCTCAGTAAGTATCAAAAATTCAAAAAACTCAATTTATTGTGAATACTCATAAAATTCCATTGTAATTTGGGTTAAGCATAAAATTCATGCTATACATAATTTGACACAAATGGAAACAAGTGGTAAGAATATAGTATTGCATGTAAATATTCTATGCATAAAAAAAGCGCTAAATAGATTTGCGAGGGTCGAACAGTAACCTAGTTACTGATTAAATACTATTTTACATTATATGAGGAGGGAAAATACATGAGAAAGATTGGTAAAAAGCTTGCTGTTACAAAGGAAACTGTTCAAGCGTACGCATACTGTATGTGTACTGGCTGTGGTTGCTATTGTAACTGTTGGGGTGATTCATCACTTTCAAGTTCATTGTTTAACAGTACAAAGTACAGCTCCAGCGATGCTTCCTACTCCAGCAGGAGAAATTAATCAAAGGTACATAGCTGGATACCTGCAAACGAAGTTTCCGAAATATTTCGGAAACTTCGTTTCCCCAATAATATTTATCAGATTGCTCTTATTTAGGTATATAGAATCAAAAGAAAAGTGAGGAAAATATGAAGAATACTAATACCCCATTCGTACACTTTTTTAAAACATATAAAGCTAACTACATTTATGACTTTAATACAAATGCTATTTTAAAAGTCCATGATGATGTTTATGATGATATTCATAAATATGTAGAAACCGGAGAACTGAGTTTTACCAGTCCTGATTCAAAAGAAGTGATTAGTTCTTTACAACGTCAGGGATACTTAAATTCTTTTCGATGGAAAGAAATTCTACACCCTGCCAGCAAATTGCTGCCATATTATCTTGATAATTGTATGCAAATGCTGACACTTCAGGTAACACAGGCTTGTAATCTAAGGTGTGCATATTGTACATACTCAGGTAATTTTGTGAACAGACACCACTCTAACGTCAGAATGAGTTATGAAACTGCAAAAAAAGCAGTTGATTTTTATATAAAACATTCTACGAATACAGATAAACTAAACTTTGGTTTTTACGGCGGAGAGCCATTGTTGGAATTTGATTTGATAAAAAACATAATAGAATATATAGAAAAAAACAGCGAGGGGAAAGAAAAGGGGTATAATCTAACTACCAATGCTACTTTATTAAATGATCAAATTATTTCTTTTTTCCAGGAGTATGATGTAAATCTAACCATTAGTATAGATGGGCCAAAGGAGATACACGACAAAAATCGTATCAAGAAGGATTGTTCCGGTTCATTCGATACTATCATAGAAAATATTAAAATGATATCTGAAAAATTTCCTTCCTATGCGAATAAAGTTATGTTTAATTGTGTACTGGATCCACGAAACGATTTTGGATGTATTAATGATTTTTTTACAAACTATGAAGGAATAAATGGATTTTATTCAAGTTTTGCCCATATAGCTAAAGAATATATCATAGATGATATCTATGACACAACTGAAGAATATTCAAAACAATATGATTATGAAATTTTTAAGATGTTTATGTCAAAAATCGGACGATTGGATAAAAAACACGTATCCAAGATTGTAGAAGCCTACTATCTCAATATTAAAAATGCTATGATAGATAACCGCCATGTGACTGCCAGTATGGCACAGATTGGGCATCATGGAGGACCTTGCATAGCAGGAATGCATAAGTTGTTTGTAAATGCACAAGGGGATTTTTATCCTTGTGAAAAAGTAAGTGAATGCTCAGAAGCAATGAAAATTGGAAGTATTGATAGTGGTTTTGATAAAGATAAAATTTACGAATTAATAAATATCGGCCAGCTAACGGAGAACCAATGTAAAGGATGCTGGGCTGCAAAGTTCTGTTATTTATGTGCGTTGTTTGCTGATGATTCAGGTAATTTGTCCAAAGATAGAAAGATGTTCTATTGCAGGCAAGTTAGGGAAAATGTAGAACAACAACTAAAAGAATATTGCTTGTTAAAGGAAATGAACTTCGAAGAAGAAGATATATATATGCTTTAAAAAGAATTGATTATCAAAATTACTGGAGGATTATTATGAGCAAAAAAAAGAGGGCAATAATATACCCTTATGATTTTAAAAGCTTTCCGCTTCTAAAAAGTTTAGAACTTATAACTGATTATGAGATTGTTGACTTTGTATCACCAAATGGCTGGGGACTAACGGAGCGTGATGCAGGAGATATGGCAGGAGTCAGTACCGGACATGTTGTTCATGGAGACTTTAGTAGCAGCATTGAGGATTGTGATGCTGTAATATTTACTGAATCCTATATTGCATTAAATTATAGCAAAGTATTAAGGCCAAAAATTTTTGAAGCAGCTGACAAGGGGAAAGATATATTGAGCATTCTTTCAATAGAAGAAAACCAGGTAGAAGAAATTAGTCAGTACTGCGATAAAAAAGGAGCAAAATTCACCTATTATCCCAGTAATGGTCAGGATTTTCTTATTGGTGATATTGAGCCAAAGATTTCGGAGGGTTATTCTATTAAAGAGCCTAAAGTTCCTGTTGTTTTAGTGTTTGGAAACGGGGAGCGGGCTAACAAGTTTGATATACAGTTGACTTTGCGCAAATTTCTACTGGAAAATGGATATAGGGTTGGACAGATAGGCTCCAGGCACTATTGTGAATTGTTTGGTTTTCATTCATTTCCAAAGTTTATGTTTGATAAACGAGTTGATAATGTTGAGAAGATACAAAGATTTAACCGGTTTGTATTGGAACTGGAAAAAAGGGAAGACCCAGATATTATTGTAATTGGTGTTCCCGGGGGAATTATGCCTTATACAGATAAGTATCATAACTACTTTGGTTTGGTGAATTATATGGTATCCCAAGCAATATCCCCGGATTTTGCAATATTTAGCACTTTGTTTGAAGAGTATTTTCCAGAATATTTTAATCAAATCAAACTTTCTATAAAGTACAAATTAGGATATGATGTGAATGCCTTTAACCTTTCTAATACAAAAGTAAGCTGGGATGCCACTGCAGCAAAAGATGCGATGCAGTATATTACTCTGGCGAAGCCTGTTATTGATCATTATTCAGAGAAGTATAGGCGGGAAGGTCTGCCGGTGTTTAACTCCATAAATGTCAAAGATTCATTAAAACTTTACGAATACATGATAGATGAATTAGGTCAAAATGCAGAGGTAAGAAGTGTCTAGAAAGGAGAATATAATGGAGCGAGAAGAAGTTGTTAAAAGGCTAATAATTTTATTTAATAATATGTTTAATAAAAATATAGATAATACAATGGTGAATGAACATTATTTTTCGAATACAATAGCAATTTCCCCTCGAGAATTAGTTTATTATTTTCTGGAGGTTGAAACTGAATTTAGTGTTCAGATTCCAGAGAAATATATCGCGGATGGCAGTTTTTGCACAATTAATAAAACAGCAGATATTTTGCTTTCCCTTAAGGTGGATTCTTTGAAAGCAGTTCCATGTCCTATGTAATCAATGAGAACTAATCTTATTAGTCAATAATCTGGCCTATTACCATATTAGGCTAGATTGTTGCACAATATTGTGATTATTTATTACCAGTAATTGACATATTTGGATTAAATATGTAAAATAGATATATAAGTAATATAATATTAGACTAGAACGATAACAACGGATGTAAAACTGAAAAAGCAGGGAAGTGAAAATAAATGTGTAAAGAATTCCAGCCATTTATTCATATGTTCGAAACTAACGGGAATAAATATTTTTATGACGTAAACAAAAATTCAATTATAAACTTATCAGAGGATTTAGCTGATGCATTAAATAAAAAAGATATGGAGCATCCCCAATTACAGGCCCTTATGGAAAAGGGTTTTTTATCGGACAAGCATGTGGAGACCATAATACATCCTGAAGATAAATTTCTTGAATACCACCTTAACAATAAAATCAATATGATAACTATCCAGGTAACACAGGCTTGCAATTTGCGATGTACATATTGTCCATACTCCGGAAAATATAATAACCGACAACATTCAAACAAGAAAATGAGTTTAGAAATGGCTAAAAGAGGCATAGATTTTCTTTGGGAACATTCCATTGCTTGTGATTATGTAAATATAGGGTTTTATGGCGGAGAACCCACCATTGAATTTAATTTAATAAAAGACTGCATAGAATACGCTAAAGCAAAATTTGACGGAAAGCAAGTTAACTTTAGTATCACTACTAATGGAACTATAATTACAAGAGAAATAATAGAGTATTTCTATCAAAATGACGTTGTACTCATGATAAGTTTGGATGGACCTAAGGAAATACATGATAAGAATAGAGTGTTTCCAGATAACTCTGGTTCATTTTATAAAGTTATTGAAAATGTTACGATGATTAAGGAAAACTACCCGGATTATTTCAACAAGGTAATATTTAATGTTGTAGCTGACCCGGATAATGACTACACTTGTACAAGTCAGTTTCTCTCCGGAAATGAGGTTATACAGGATGCAATAATTAATGCAAGTGAATTAAATATGTTCTATAGAAAAGAGAAAATGGAAATATCTGAAGATTACTTTATAAAAAGGGGATACGAGCTTTTTAAATTATTTCTTTCACAGATAAATCGTTTTGATTCTGAAAAAGTATCTCCATTAGTTAAGCCCAGATTAAATATGTTAGTAAAAATGTATAATGAACAGTTGGAAATAACGGAATCTTTGCCTAAGGAATATCATCATGGTGGGCCTTGTATTCCAGGGGCTCAACGGCTATTTATGAGTGTAGACGGAACATTTTATCCATGCGAACGTGTTAGTGAGGAATCTGAAGCTGCAAAAATCGGACATATCGATACGGGAATTAATCTTGACAAAGTCAGAACTTTATTAAATATCGGTAAACTAACTGAGGAAAAATGTAAAAATTGTTGGGTCATACGTTATTGCTCATTGTGTTTGGTTTCCTGTGATAATTTAAAGGAGTTGTCAGGAGAGCAGAAGTTGTCATATTGCAGGGCAGTAAAAGCTGATGTTGAAGGTAGACTAAAAGATATATGTGTATTAAAGGAGATAGGTGTGGATTTTAACTAATCAGGAGGTGTACGATGGGAAATATAGCGTTGGTATACCCATATAACAGGGAGTTTACACCTTTTTTAAGGTATGGAGGTCTGGATTTTAAAGAATTCAGATTAGTGGCTCCGGGTGGTTGGGGTATGACGGACAAGGATGCAAGCCGGGCGGATGACGGCGAGTATATCGGTATATTGGTAAAGTCATGTTTTGAAAGCGAACTTGAAGAATGTGACTGTGTAATTTTTTGCGAGTATAGCTTACCGCTTGATTTTAATAAATATATTTATCCTAAAATACTTGAGAGTCTGCATAAAAAGAAAGATATTATATGTCTTATACCATTGGAGAAGCATATTGAACTTGAGATTAGAACTTTATGCAATTATGAGGGAGTAAGGTTCAGCTATTATAAAAATGAATCATCTCAAAAATTTTATAATGATTTTATTGAAAATTCAGTTATGAATATTCAAACTATTGATGTTCCTGTAATTTTTATTTTAGGAACAGGAGAGAAGACTAACAAATTTGATATTCAATTGGCACTCCGCAAGTATTATCTGGAAAAAGGATATAAGGTAAGTCAGATAGGTACAAGAAAGTATTGTGAATGTGCGGGTTTTAATTCCTTTCCTGATTTTATGTTTGATAAGACCATGTCTGAATCACAAAAAGTAGTTTGTTTTAACAGTTATGTAAAGAGCATTGAAAAAGACGAAAAACCTGATGTTTTTATAATTGGGATTCCAGGAGGTATTATTCCGCTAAATGACTTGTTTGTTCAAGATTTTGGAATACTGGCATATATGGTTTCTTGTGCAGTTCAACCTGATGTATGTATTTTAAGTGTCTACTATAGTCAATATGAAAATAGCTTATATGAGAATGTCAACAATTCAATTAAACATAAGTTTGGGTATGACATTGATTGCCTGAATCTGTCCAATGTTAGATTAGATATGCCGGAATCATACATGCAGAGAGAGCTAAAATATTTTAGTGTTTCAGGTAAAGATATTGAGGAAATTAAGGCTGTATTAAATTCACAGTATCAAATTGCGTTTAATATATCTAATTCAAAGGATGCACAAAGCATTGCAGAATTTTCTGAATCAATCCTTGCAAAGTACTCGGAAATAGCTTTGGTTAATAAAATATAGTATAAAATGAAATTTAATTATTGACAACATTTGTTGATAAATGCAACAGATGGGGTCATACATAAAATACATTTTAGATAAAGGGAGGTGAATTATATGAAAAAGCTTGGGAAAAAGCTTGTTGACAAAAAAGAAACCTTGCAGGCGTTTTTTGTTGATTGTGACTTCGAATGTAACAAGTATTGCTGGAGTGATCCAACGACTGGTATTCCAAATTATGCACCACGACAGAGCCTCAATGCCTATCGTGATCCTTAAAAGAACTAAAAAATATAATCGGATTGTATATCAATCCGATTATATTTTTATATATTTGTTAACGGCAAGGATGGTGAATTAAATGACTGAAGAGATATTTATGAGATTGAATGATATATTTCTCAAAAGATTTAATATTGATTTAAAATCTAAGAGTACTATGGATTATGACAAACATTTATTGGGAAAAGAATGGGGATTAGAACCTAGAGATTTATTAATCTTATTCATGGATATAGAAAGTCAATTTGGCATTTCCATATCAGAAAAAGACATAGAAAATGGTAATTTCAGCAGCATCAATAACTTAGTTAAGATGATATAAGTATTTGGCTTTTCATTATGTTTCGGAAAATATAAACCTCCGTACTTTATCTTTAGCACGGAGGTTTTGTTGTATAACTCAAAAAGTCATTTATTACATCAAACTAAATTAATATCCTAATTGGCCAGGGCCCCATTTCCAAACGCCAAATGAAGTAATATTGTTATTATAGCTTTGTGCATTATCATTTGCAAAATCGGAATTAGAGATTAAAAATGGATATGGTCTACTAGATATACCCCATGTTGGATCTTTAAATCCGGTGGATGAATTGTACTGCCAAGTGAGTGTAAGAATACCTTCACCCCATTCTGAAAGTACCTCCACATCTCTGTTATAAGCTGTTGGGTCGTATACAGTTCCCTCTTTACCACCGTAAAAACTATAACTATGTTCGTTTATTACTTTGCATGCTTCTGTTAGCCTGTTATAAACATCCAGAATTACACCTGCATAGGCTAGCCAGCCAGTTGCAGTTCCAACTGCTACTTCAAAAAATGATGCGATTGATACTACATTAGTGGCGGCATCAAATAACTTACTAGATTTATTAGCTTCAGAATAATAATCCATTGTTTCATAAATTTTTACACGTTGAGTTTCTGGATATCCAGCGTTTTTAAGTGCAGGAAAGTTCCAATTTGCTGAATATACCAATCTTGCTTTATAAGCAGGGTATGAACTGGAAACTGGTTTGGGGTCAACGGTTTTTGTAGTAGCAAAGAGTTGTATATTATCTGTAGCAGTTTGGCTTTTTAAATTAATAGTCTCCGCTTTTGTTTCATTGCTTTTCATCTCTTTTACATCTGAGTTATTCAGGTTGCTATATACTGTAATAACATCATTGTCTTTTTTGGAAATAGTTTTTCGAATAGAACCGTCTTTAAACAGTTCAATAATAAATCTCTTTGAATTTTTAACATAGCCAACTATGACTGAATCATTTATTATAGTTAATTCGTTGATAACCGCTGAAGCGGGTACAAATTTTTTAGCATCAATAAAAGAGTCTGCAGGAAGGGTTACTATTGATTTATTCCCTAATGTGTGAACACCACCCTGCCGATTGCTTATAAAGGAGTATAATTCTTTGTAGTTGAATTCTTTCTTATTGATAAGTAAGTCTGATTCTTTATTAAGTAAAATTTCAGCGTTTGAGTGAGTTTCATTTTTGTCAATAGATTGATTAACCGGAACCGAATTTTCTATTTCATTTGTATTAGCATATGCTGTAAATAAAAAGAGCTGAGAAATAATTAAAAATAGTGCCAGAAAAGAAATCAAATTTTTTTTCATCGTTAACCTCCTAATTAAGAATTTTAAGAACAGTATACTATTCTGAATCATTAGTATGAATATTCATATTTATATAATAAAGGAAATAATTGTAAATGTAAACCATTAATTATATAAAATGTAATAATTATACATTAATGGAATTATATTCGAAAATGTGCTAAGCTTTTTATGTAGTTGGAATAATTAATAGTAAAAAAAGATATTTAACATAAAAGGGGATTTTATGAAAAAGAAATTGCTAATCATAATTTCAATAATAGTATGGGCTATAGTCGGAACAGGTTTGTATGGTCATAGTTTTTTTAATGTTAGATTTAATTTCTATAATTCATCCCATGCTATTTACACAAAAACAGATGTATTTACTAGAGAGTCAAAACTTAAAGGCAAAACACTAAGTAAATCGGAAAATGGTATTTGGATAAGCGAACCGATTTATTTTAAAAATACACATCAGCTTCATTTTGCAATGATAAATAGTGAAGCTGATGATATGTTTAGAATAAAAGTAGTTTTAACTTCAGAGTCAGGTAAAACAATGAAAAAGGATTTCAATATATTTGCAGGGCCAAGCTTTTTTATGTTTAAATCTTATCAGATGTACTTTGAATTACCAGAAATAGTTCTTGGAGAGAAATACACAATTGAAATAAGCAAAAATGAGCAAATACAAGGCAAGGTAAAATTTTCATTTAAATAAGATAATAAATATTATCATTCTAAGAATCGATCAGTTTATCAAAAAAATGCACAAATTTTTATGACAAACTTCATATGACTATAGACTGAACAGGGCAGTAATAATGGTATTGTTCTGTTTTCATAAATTTCGACGTAAAAACAAGAAATATAAAAATTATCCCATTTTGTTTGGATATATGTAAATATTTTTACATTATATGGATTTAAATGGGATTTTAATGTATAATTTTAAGTTATAGACAACTCAGTATTCTCTATTAATTATCCATTTATTAAAGCTAGTAGAGAGGGGCGAAACATTATGCCATACGATGAAAATATAAAAATATTGGATTGCACCATAAGGGATGGCGGACTAATTAATAACTTTAATTTTAAAGATGATTTTGTCAGAGCTGTATATGAAACATGTGTTGATTCAAATATAGATTATATGGAAATAGGCTATAAGGCAGACAAAAAAATATTTACCGGTAATCAGTTTGGTCCATGGAAGTTTTGTAATGAAAATGATATACGCAGAATCGTAGGAGACAACAATACAGAATTAAAAATCTCTGTAATGGCTGATGCTGAAAGAACAGACTATCACAGGGATATATTAAGGAAAACAGATAGTGTTATTGACATGGTACGTGTGGCAACATATGCTCATCAAATATCTACGGCTGTTGATATGATAAAGGATGCTCATGATAAAGGGTATGAAACTACTATAAATATTATGGCAGTATCACTGCTATCTGAAACTATATTAAATAATGCTTTGGAGCAGTTATCAAAATCAGAAGTAGAAGTTATCTATATAGTTGACAGTTTTGGCTCACTTTACTCAAAGGATATACATAGACTGGTAAAAAAGTATATGCAGTATGCAAAATCAGAAGGTAAAAAAGTAGGTATCCATTGTCATAACAATCAACAACTAGCCTATTCCAATACCATTGAAGCAATTAACCATGGAGCTGAATATATTGATGCTACAATAGCGGGATTAGGCAGAGGAGCTGGAAATTGTCCAATAGAGTTGATTTTGGGCTTTTTAAAGAATCCTAAATACAATTTAAGACCGATTATTCAATGTATTGAAAAGCATATACCTGCAATAAAAAAAGAAAACAATTGGGGGTTTGATGTAGCATACATGCTTACAGGATTGTTAAATAGGCATCCACGTGAAGCTATCGCATTTTTAGACAGTAAAAGAGAAGACTATACAAACTTTTATGATACCATTATAAACAGTGACTAAAAAACAGAAAAAATAATAAAAAGGTCTTATGGAAAAAATGATTTTACTTTGTGTAGGACCATTTATTTTATGATGGCATAAAAGCTGTTCTTCCGTTATTAGAGGTTTTTAGTATTAATTTGGCTATGTCTCTGGGGGATTTTTTCATGCCGCTTTTAAGCCACATTTGAATGACACCAACAGCACCTGAGGCTAAAAAGTGAAATAGATACTCAGCATCTTCTTTATTTAATGCACTGTTTCCCAATATAGGAAGAAAATGCTGTTGACCTATAATATTAATGAATTCTTGCTGAAATTTAATGTCACCGTTGAGATTAAGTAAAAGGTCAAAAACTTCTGCATTTTCGGCAATATACTTTAGAACTCTCTCAATTATTTTAATATCAACGAGATTACTTTCTTCGAAATTGTACTCGCTTAAATATAAATTAATATCATCAATAATTTCATTTTCTATTCTTTGGAGTAAATCGTATTGATCCGTATAGTGTGCGTAAAAAGTAGCGCGGTTAATGTCTGCATCTTCACAGATTTCTTTAACTGTAATTTTAGATATGGGCTTTTCTTTCAAGAATTTAACAAGACTATTTTTAATTACCATTTTAGTATATTTTACACGCCTGTCTGCATTTTTTGATTTCACACCGGCCTCCTATTACCAAAAAAATAATTTTGTTGATTACTAAACATTTTTTTTAAATATGTCGGGTAACTTACATATATCAAAATTCTGATTGTTGTATTCTTTTCACACTGTCAATATAATATATTCGAGTTGAATTGTCAACACAGTGTTTAATAAATCGGAGGCAGCAAATGGCGCTTATAGAATTTGAAAATATTAAGAAGGAATATATAGTAGGTGATGTTAAAATTACAGCAGTTGATGGTTGTACTTTTTCAATAGAAAAAGGTGAACTGGTTGTTATCTTGGGGCCGTCAGGGGCAGGAAAAACCACAGTTTTAAATCTACTTGGTGGAATGGACAGCCCCAGCGACGGAAAAATCATAGTGGATGGTAACGAAATACACAAATACAATAAAAAAAAGCTGATAAGTTATAGACGTAGGGACATAGGATTTGTATTCCAGTTCTATAATCTTGTAGGAAATCTCACTGCACTTGAAAATGTTGAACTTGCTTGTCAGATATGCCCGGATTCACTTGACCCTAAAACTGTGTTAGAACAGGTGGGGCTTTCTGAGCGTATGTCCAGTTTTCCAAGTCAACTATCAGGAGGAGAGCAGCAGCGTGTAGCAATTGCTCGGGCAATAGCCAAGAATCCAAAGTTGCTTTTGTGTGATGAGCCAACAGGTGCCTTGGATAGCGTAACAGGTCAGAGGATTATTGAGCTTTTGCAAAGAACCTGTAAGGAAATGGGTATGACTACAGTTTTAATTACTCACAATGCAGTAATTGCAGATATAGCGGATAAGGTAATAAAAATAAAAAACGGTACTGTTGTGGATATTATTAAAAATGAAAATCCCAAAAAAGCTGCTGAGATTGTGTGGTGATTGGTTTGCTGTATAAAAATACTCTTAAAAAAATAAAGAAATCATTTGGAAGGTATATATCGCTATTCATAATAGTTATGATTGGTGTGGGGTTTTTTGCTGGAATACAAGCTACTACACCTGATATGATAGACATAGCAAATAAATATTATAAAGAAAATAATCTACTAGACTTTAAAATAGTCAGTACAATGGGTTTGACTGACGATGATGTTAATGCAATTAAAAAACTTAATAATATAAATACAGTTATCCCAAGCTATTCACTGGATGTTTTGGATAAAGATAAAGCTATCCGTGTTCACGCAATAGAAAATGGGGTAAATAAATTGGAACTTGCTGAAGGCAAAATGCCTCAAAAAGATGACGAGTGTATTGCAGATAGTAAAACCTACAAAATAGGGGACAAAATAAAAATTACAAGCGATACGGAGAAAAAGCTGAAAAACAAGGAATATACCGTTACAGGTACAGCACAATCGGTATTATATCTGGCTGAAGATTACGGAAACACCACTATAGGCGACGGAAAGCTTTCTTCATTTATATTTATAAACAAAGACAATTTTATTTTAGAGACATATACGGAAATATATCTTCTTGCTAAAGGTACCAAGGAAACAACAGCATATTCTAAAGAATATGATATAGAAGCCTCAAAGCTGAAGGATGAACTTTTGAAAATAAAATTCCACCGAGAAAATGCAAGGTATCAGGAGATTTATTCAAAAGCTGACAGTGAAATAAGAAAAAATAAAACAAAATTAAATGAGGAAAAGGCAAAGGGACAAAAGAAGCTTGCAGATGCAAAAATAACCCTTGATGAAAATGCACGAAAGATTGAAAAAGGAAAAGCTGAGCTTATTGCCAATGAGGCAAAACTCAAAAGAGATACCGAAAAGCAAAGTGCAGAGTTTGCTTCTGCAAAAGAAAAAATATCAGCGGGCTGGAAGGATATAAATAATGCACTAAATAAGTATCAAATTAAAAAAGAAGAAATAGACACTAAAATCAATGAACTTAATTCTGCTATTGGGAATATGAAAGCACAGTTAAGCCGACTTCCGGCTGAAAGTCAGGAATATATTCAGCTTAACGCTACAATAAATCAATATTCAGAAATGCAAAAAGGCTTGCTAAAACTGCAGGAATCAATAACTACACTAACCACTCAGGAAGCAAAGCTGGATAAAGGGATTAGTACCTTTAACAGTGAAGTTGCTAAAGCTAAAAAGAAAATAGAACAGGGCAAAACTGAGTTAACTCAGAATGAAAAGAAAATAAAGGATGGGTATGCAGAATACAATAAAAATCTTGAGAAATTTAATAAGGAAATAACAGATGCACAGAAAAAGATAACAGATGCCGAAAAAGACGTTTCTGACATTGAAATGCCAAAATGGCATATATTTGGAAGAGAGGCGGCGGTGGGTTACAGTGATTTAAAATCAGGTATTGATGTAGTTGCTTCGGTTGCAGCACTATTTCCATTCTTTTTCATACTTATTGTAATGCTTATGGCATCAAATTCAATGGTCAGGATGATAGAAGAAGAAAGGAGCGAGTTAGGTACGTTAACCTCATTGGGGTATAGTGACGGCAGCATAATATCAACGTATCTCTTCTACGTATTGTCAGCTTCGGGATTAGGGGCAGTTGTAGGATTTTTCATAGGATGTGGAATAATTCCTCCGTTGATTTACTCAACCTTTCAGTTTATTCTGCCGTCCATTGTTGTTAAATACAGTATGGCAACCTTTTCGATAATTTTACTTATTACCTTTGCTCTTATGAGTATGGTAACGGTTATATCATGTAACAAAGAGCTTAAGCAGAAACCATCGGCATTAATGCGCCCGGCTCCACCTAAAAATGGTAAAACAATTGTTCTGGAAAGGATAAAACCTCTGTGGAGTCGCTTGTCCTTTACATGGAAGGTAACATTAAGGAATATGTTCAGGTATAAAAAGAGAGCATGTATGACAATTGTTGGAGTAGCAGGATGTACGGCTCTCCTACTTGTAGGTTTTGGCCTGAGGGACAGCATGAATGGTGTGGCAGAAAAACAATATGGTGAAATTTTTCGTTATGACAATATGTTTGTATTAAAAAATGAAATTAAAAATATACAGGGGGACTTGGAAAATCTTTTAACAAGGGAGCAGATAAAAGAACCTCTTTTACTTAAACAAACTGCATTAAAATGTGAAACAAAGAATAAGTCCTATGACGCTTTTTTAATAGTACCTGCAAATGAGGATACTTTTTACAAATATTTCAACCTGAAAAATCCATATGCCGGGGAACAGATAGCCCTGAATGACAGCGGCGTCATTATTACACAAAAACTGTCTGATGTTTATAATGCCGAAAAGGGCGACACAATTACTGTAAAAGATGCTGAAAATAATTCTTATAAGTTAACTGTTAGTGGTGTGGCAGAAAACTATACAGCCGATTACATTTATATGAACAATCAAATGTACAATAAGATATTCGGTAAAGCTGCATCATATAATGCTATTGTGTCAAATCATGCATCATCTGATGAAAAGGCTTTTGCTAAAAGGCTTATTGACAGCGGCTTGGTTTTGAATGTAGTGTTTAACGGGGACTTGATAAAGAAGGTTCTTGACCACAATGAAAGCCTTAACAGCATAATTTTGTTGATTGTGGTAGTTGCCTCCCTTTTAGCAATTATCGTTCTATATAACCTGACAGCCATCAATATAAGCGAGCGAACTCGTGAAATTGCAACACTGAAAGTACTTGGTTTTACTGATGAAGAAACAAACGGATATATTTACAGAGAAGCTTTTATACTTACAATAGTAAGTATTGTGATAGGACTGATATTGGGAGTATATATCCACGGTTTAGTAATTGACGTAATTAGAGAAAACTCAATGGTGTTGTTCAGAAAAATAAAATGGCTTAGCTTTATACTGGCGGCATTACTGACGGTAATATTCTCTGTGGTAATGCAAGTAGTAACTTATTTCAAGCTGCAGAAAATTGATATGATAGAATCACTGAAGTCTGTGGAATAGGATAAAATCAAAAAATACCTCTTATCGCAAGAATTAATGCGGTAGGGGGTTTTTTAGAAACATAAATATTCTGATAGCCTTACCAGACTAACTATGCTATAATGCAATCAAATATATGTAAAAAATATGAAAAAATAGCAGGAGGGGTCAAAATTGGGTAGATACGAAGAAGGATTAAAATTAATTGAGGAAAGATGCGGCAACGGAAAAGATAATGTTATCTCTCTTTCAACAATTGCAATGAAGCCAAACAGTGACGGAAAACCCCGTCCATGTGTACGCGATGTGGACGCATATTATGAAGATGGTGTGTTTTATATTACTACTTGGGGCGAATCAACGAAAATGCAGCAGATAGCTCAAAATAATGAGGTTGCATTTTCAGTTTGCTCCCAATGGATATCCGGAAATGGAATTGGCGAAAACTTAGGTTGGGTTTTAGACCCCAAAAATGCGGAGCTAAGGGCTAAACTTCGTAAGACATTTGCAGAGTGGTACGACTACGCAAATAATGAACAGAATGAAAACTGCGTTATTTTGGCAATCCGTATTACAAGAGCTACGGTAATTAAAGACCACGGTGCTGAGCGATATAATATGGACTTTGTTAATAAAGTAGAGACTGGAGAAGGAGAAATCAGGTAAACAGGCATTCGGAAGGGGTTGCTGTGGAAATCTTAACCAGTACGCTAGTATAAATTGCATCAATGGAAGCTTGGTTAAAGACCTTTGCAGATGTTTCTCGGCGAAGACGGATATTTTACCCGAACACCTACACGATGTAGGTGTTAGCGACACTATGAATCATGGACGATGAATGTGAGCGACGGTAAAATATCCTAAGATGAGCGGATAGAAACACTTGCAAATATCTTGGAAGCAATCATTGATGCAATTTTATACGGAGTATTTTTTATCTATACCAAATTACAGAAGCATCAATGGAGGCAATGTCCTTTGAACAAGTCCTTGCCATTACGCCTGCCAGTTCTTTAGTCATTTCTTCAATTGCTTTTTGCACTCCGTCAGCTCCGTCCTTATTCAGGTGAGGAATTAGCGGACGACCAACAGAAACTGCGTTAGCACCCAGGGCCAATGCCTTAAATACGTCTATACCGCTGACGATACCACAATCTACAAATATTGGGATACTATGGTTTACGATTTTTGCAATCTTGGGCAACACCATAAGAGGGGGAACTGCATAATCCATAATTCCGTGGTGGTGAGAGATAACTATTCCCTTGACTCCGGCCTCAAGGCATTTGTAAGTATCCTTTTCGCTTAGAACACCTTTGATTATAAAAGGCAATTTTGTAGCCTTAACAAATTCTTTGATTTCATCCAGTGATTTTCCTGACATTGGAAGCCCCATAACATTGTCAAATTCCCCTTTGCTGTTAAAGGAATGGTCAATATCCATGCCAAGGGCAAGTACACCAGATTTCTCTGCGTGCTCAATTCTTTTAAAAATGGTATTATTATCATAATGAGGTTTAATAATTTTTATTGTTTGGGCACCAGTGGCTGTTATTGCTTCCAACTCAGCTTCATCCCCCATACCTGTCCACATAACTGCGTTAGAAGCCTTGGCTCCCATTGCCATTTCTACCATTCCATTGTTACGGCCGTTATTGAGATGGGACAATGCAGCTGTCATAATAGGTGTAGAAAATTTTTTGCCATAAAGCTCAAGTTCAGTAGATGGTATTACCGAATCAATGTGACGCATTTCAATTAAAAGTGAATCAAAGTACTGGCGAGTGATTTCATCTGAATCTCCTGCTCTGTAGTTTTGCGATATATTTTGTTTCATCCTAAACCTCCACCTGTAATTATTTTTATTTGAAGTTTACTACATAATACTTCCCTTGTCCATGAAATCCATTCATACTTTAAATATATCCCCGTAGCTTTTGCTATGGCTTGTAGGAGTTGCCTGAATAACATATACAATGTTTTGTCCCAGTGTTATATAGCCCATACCTACCATTTGGAGAGCAGCAGGTATTTTATCTATTTGCTTGTCTCTGCCTTTAAAAAATACTACCGCTTCATCTACAGTAAGGGACAGGATATCTCTGATATTTTTGCCATCTTTAGTAACTTCAAGTGCCCCTTATCACAAAATTATCCTCTGAAAATCCTTCATTGTCATCGCCTTCATCCCCAACAAATTTGCCCTTTAGCAAAATCTTTAATTTGGGAACCAAGGTATCTGAATAAGACTTGATTTTCCGCTGCCGGATACTCCTGTTATAACAGTCAGTTTGATTTTGGGAATTCTTACATCAATGCTTTTAAGATTATGTATTCTTGCATTTTTGATTTCAATAAAATTGCTAATTTTATTCACCCCAGCAATAAAAATATATGATAATTTTACCACAAATATAAATCAAATAATATTTTGTAATATTAATCAAGTATAGCATTTTATAATTTTTTACATATTATGTATTGAGGAATGTGGTGAATTGAATAAAAAATACCGTAATGAGCGATAATATGCATGAGGTGAATCTATTTTGGCAAAATATATTAAAAACCCAATACCAATTGAAGCAATTGAATACAGATTAGGGCTGGAAGACGGTTTTGACGATATTCAAACAGCTATTAATGCAGGATTGGATACAGAAAATTATGTAAATCCTAATGAGCGTAACGAAATTCCGTTTATAATTACTTTGGAAGGTAAGCATTACATCAGCAAAGGAGACTATATTATAACAGGAGTAGACGGAGAGAGATATCCATGTAAAAGGGAAATCTTTTTAAAAACCTATACAATATTAAATGTTTGATACATCAGTTTCTAGAGGGCTTTTTTATGCTAAGTTCAGCTGACCTCCACGTACGATTTTCCTTTTCAACGATAGAGTTGACATTTGAAATTAGTAATTCATGTTTGTTTGACTTGTTATAAGGAGCTGATTCAGTTAAATAGAGGCGCTTGTGATATTCTAAAATTTCAGCTGTTGTCCGGTATTCAACCCACTTTTTATGGAAACTGAAACTTGTCTTACAAGCAGACAAAATAGTAATAAATGACCCCATAAGGGCAACTATATATTTAGTTTGGAAAAATACGTCATTAAATAAAGCGGTAAAAGGGATAAAAGCTGAAATAACTATGTCCAGTATGACAAAAAGGTTGTACAGCTTTTTGTTGGAGGCTGCCTTTTTATCGTAATAATTAAGGTTTCTGTATAGATAATTTTTAGCGTAAAATCTATTTTTTGCATTCATATTGGTTACCTAATAATTCATAATAAAATTTCTTACTATTTGCACTGTTTTTGAAGGTGATTCTGATAAATGAATACGGTTTCTAATATATTCAGGTATTCGGCTATCCTGATTTACATTAATGCTTTCATCCAATGAAACCGGGCATATCTCTTTTATTCTTTTTAAATTATTTAAATAAATTGCCTGTCTCAGTTCACGCTGTACAAATTGACTATTAAGTGAATTGTTGGTTATAAATAAAATAAACAAGTCAATTTCATATAGTCTTTCTATAATATCATCAATAGGGATGTCCTTTTTGTAAGGAGGTAAAAAATAAAACAGCTTATATTTCTCAGGCAGTGTTCGCAAGGCATTTATTATATACCGTATATATGTTTGGTCGTGACTGCTGCATGATAAAAATACCTTTACCATTTTCATCCCCTCAAATATTGCTTGGTATTAGTACATTGTATGCCTGTACTATTGAAAACATGCTTTCAGCTTTAAATACAGTTTTATACTTCGTTTGAATATAATATCCCAAGGCACCTGATTGACAAATTATATAATCACTGGTAGGATTTTGCTCAGGAGGTGCATTATGAAAAAAAATGAGAATATCTTTAAGCATTATTATTGTTTTTTCAATGTTATTTATGAGCTTCGGAACAGCCATGTGCGAAACAGACAATAGTATTTATAATGTAAATACTATTAGTAGTACAACTGTTCCGAGTGAACAAACACCAGTGGATGAACAAACACCATCGGATGGACAAACACCTGTGGATGAACAAACACCATCGGATGGACAAACACCAGTGGATGAACAAACACCAGTGGATGAACAAACACCATCGGATGGACAAACTCCGGCGGACGAACAAGTTCCCGCAGACAAGTTAAATCTTGATAATCAAATTGAGACTGACCAATCATTATATGACGCTTGGAAAAAGGGATTGTTCATTAAGGAAAATAAAAAAAGTACTAACTTACTTAATCTAATGGGATACAGTAACGGTAAAGTTTATAACGACTATTTAGAATATGCCGTTGCCAATGGAGGAAGTTATAATGGAAGATTTACAATAGGTACAACAGGGGGAGATCCATCAATTTCAACTGATGATAATCAAATGCTCCTATACAATCACCCAGAACCTCAAACATCATTTTCTACGATAAGAGTTGATGGGAATGATTATGTATATAATCCCGATATACAAAGTCCTACTGTAGATGCATCACAGCTTAGTAATACATCAGAAGGTAGTTTTAGTAATGTAAGTGTAAAACAGGTTCTTAGGATCGTTAAAAATTCAAGTACAAATCGTGAAGATATTGTTGAGGTTAAGTATATTGTAAAAAATAACGACAGTAATCAGCATGATGTTGGTTTAAGAATTATGATGGATACGAAACTTGGAAGTAATGATAGTGCACCATTCAGAGTACCTGGCATTGGTGCGGTTACAAAAGAACTTGAGCTTACAGGAAATAGTATTCCGCAATACTGGCAGGCTTTTGATGATTTAAACTCTCCTTCAGTAGTAGCACACGGTACTTTGTTAAAATCACAATATTTGAGGCCTGATAAAGTTCAATTTGTTAAATGGAGTGGAATATACAATACACTCTGGGATTACATTCCCAATACCAGTCAAGATATAGGTGATAGTGCTGTAGGTATTTACTGGAATCCAAGAACTTTGGCTCCAAATGGAAGTGCAGAATTTGTTACATATTATGGGTTAAGTGATTTGACACAAGTATCAAATGGTACTTTTGGATTAAATCTAACAGGCGACAGCAATATTGATTTAACAGCAGACGGATATAATCCGAATCCATTCACGGTTACAGCATATGTTCGAAACAACGGCGCTACAAGTATTTCAAATACTAAAGTTAAAATTACATTACCAGCTGGTCTAGTATTATCTAGTGGTCAGCAACAGGAAATAAGTTTAGGTACTTTAACAGCAGGCTTGGAGAAGCAAATATCATGGAAAGTTGAAGTTGTACTTGGCGTTGCTTCAGGAACACTTAATTATAGTGTAACAGTTACTGGAACTAATACAGCATCTGTGACTGCTAGCAGAGCTGTAAATATCGCTTCCTTGCCAAGTATGCAGGGGTCTGGAACAGTAGCTGACCCGTATATAATTTCAACCAGCAATCAACTCGGTGCAATCAGGTATAATTTGTCTGCCCACTACAAACTTGCAAACAATATTAATTTTGCAGGGGAAGAGTGGACACCTATTGGTAGCAATTCAAACCCTTTTACAGGTAGTTTTGACGGGAACGGATATACCATAAGCAATTTGGTTATTAACCAACCAAACTCCGATTACATTGGTTTTTTTGGATATACCAGCAATGCTACTGTTAGGAATGTCAATATCAGTAATGTAAGTATATCAGGAAGAAATTACGTAGGAACAATAATAGGGTATGCGACCGGCGGAACTGGCAGTATTAAGGGATGTAGCGTCACTGGAACAGGTACTGTTACCGGTACAGCCTATATTGGAGGACTTGTGGGAAGTTTCTATGGAAGCATTAGCAATTCCCATTCAACAATTAATGTAAGTAGTACTGGGAGTTTTGCAGGTGGCCTTGTGGGGTACTTATCTTATAATGATTCCATTTTACCTGGAATAACTAGATCTTATTCCACAGGTAACGTCACAAGTACTAGTTCTATTGTTGGAGGAATTGCAGGCTATTGTTCAGGAAATATAACAGAAAGTTATGCTGCGGGAAATGTAAAGGGGACAAGTTATATAGGTGGATTGGTAGGACAAGCTAATCTAACATTTTCATATAGCTCAATAACATATACATGTATTATAAGTAATTCATTCTCACTTGGAAGTGTTACTGGGACCGATGTCAATGCGTATGTAGGAGGCTTACTTGGATATGTATCAGGTGGTACATTAAAGAACTGTTATTGTACAGGAAGAATAATAGCAAATTCAAAAGGAGTATATACCGGAGGAATAATAGGATATATATCATCGGTTACAATGACAGGGTGTTATTATGATGGCGTTGCGTCAGGATACATACCGCAGGATTCATACGATGTGGGAAGACTGACAAGTGCTATGATAAAACAATCAACATATGCAGGATGGGATTTTTCATCTGTATGGGCAATTACATCCGGTGTTTCATATCCGTATTTAAAAGGATTACCAAAACCAGCAGGGGTAAGTACAAACTTACCTTTAGGTGATATGGCAGGAGGAGATGGTACTCCGGAAAATCCATATATTATAGAGAATGCAGCATAGCTTAACAATATGAAGTTTGACATTCAGTCATGCTATGTATTATCTAACGATATAGACCTTAAAAATATAGAATGGACGCCGATTGGTACAAATGGAATACCCTTTACCGGAATTTTTGACGGAAACGGATACACTATAAGTAATTTATATATAAATCAGTCCACGTTAGATTATGTTGGCTTTTTCGGTTATACAAACAATGCTACTATAAAAAATTTACAAATTAAAAATGTCAGTATATCCGGAAGAAATTATGTAGGAGCATTAGCTGGATATGCGGTAGGGACTTCCGGCAGCATAGACGATTGTAGCGTTGGTGGAACAGGTACTGTTAGTGGTACAGGATATATAGGAGGACTTGTAGGAGGCTTCTATGGTAACATCAACGGATGCTGCTCTATGGTAAATGTCGTAAGCACAGGAAACTACTCAGGAGGACTTGTAGGTTACTATACATATAGCACAAACTTTGAATCAAACATTACAAGATCGTATGCTACAGGAGATGTTACAAGTACAGGTTCGGTTGTTGGAGGACTTGTAGGTTACTGCGTTGGAAATATAACAGAAAGTTATGCTACGGGAAATGTAAAGGGGACAAATTATATAGGTGGATTGGTAGGACAAGCCAATCTGAACTTTACATACAACTCAGCAATATATATATGTACTATAAGTAATTCATTTTCACTTGGAAGTGTTACTGGAACCAATACCAATGCGTATGTAGGAGGCTTACTTGGATATGTATCAGGTGGTATATTAAAGAACTGTTATTGTACAGGAAGTATAATAGCAAATTCACAAGGAGTATACACCGGAGGAATAATAGGATATATATCATCGGTGACAATGACAGGGTGCTATTATGATGGCGTTGCGTCAGGATACATACCGCAGGATTCATACGATGTGGGAAAACTGACAAGTGCTATGACAAAACAATCAACATTTACAGGATGGAATTTCTCAGCTATATGGGCAATTACTCCCGGTGTTTCATATCCTTATTTAAAAAACGTAACAAAACCGGCAGAGGTAATTACAAATTTACCTACGGGTGACGTAGCGGGAGGAAATGGAACTCCGTCAAATCCATACATTATAAAGACGGCTGAACAGCTTATCAATATTAAGTATGATTTGCAGTCATCCTATAAGCTAGATAGTAACATAGACCTCACAAATACTGAATGGACAATAGTTGGTAAAAATGGTGCTCCATTCACTGGAAGCTTTGATGGAAACGGATACACTATAAGCAATTTATATATAAATCAGCCTACGTTAGATTATGTTGGCTTTTTCGGTTATACAAACAATGCTAATATAAAAAATTTACAAATTAAAAATGTCAGTATATCCGGAAGAAATTATGTAGGAACATTAGCCGGATATGCAGCAGGGACTTCCGGCAGTATAGACGATTGTAGCGTTGATGGAATAGGTACTGTTAGTGGTACAGGATATATAGGAGGACTTGTAGGAGGCTTCTATGGTAATATCAGCGGATGCAGTTCTATGGTAAATGTCGTAAGCACAGGAAACTATTCAGGAGGACTTGTAGGTCACTGTACATATAGCACAAACTTTGCATCAAACATTACAAGATCGTATGCTACAGGAGATGTTACAAGTACAGGTTCGACAGTTGGAGGACTTGTAGGTTACTGTGTTGGAAATATAACAGAAAGTTATGCTACGGGAAATGTAAAGGGGACAAATTATATAGGTGGATTGGTAGGACAAGCCAATCTGAACTTTACATATAGTTCTAAAAACTATACATGTCAGATTAATGATTGCTACGCTAATGGAAATGTTACGGCAACTAATTCTTCAAACGGATATGCAGGAGGATTAATAGGATATTTGTACTCAGGAATTCTCAAAAATAGTTATTCTGTTGGAAAGGTCACAGGAGTAGGCTCAACAGTGGGTGGTCTACACGGATACGTTAGTTCTACAACAGTTACTAATTGTTATTTTGACAGTAATACTACTGGTTTTACAAGTCCGGCCGCACAGGCAAGGTCAACGACTCAAATGATGCAACAAAGCAATTATTTAAACTGGGATTTCCTGAATATTTGGAGTATAAATGAAGGAAGTTCTTATCCTTCTTTAAGAAATATTTAGTAAAAAGTTATTAGTTTTGTAATTAATTAAAATAAATAAAAAACCAAGTTTGCATAGAAAAATGCAAACTTGGTTTTTTATTCTTATATTACTCCACAGGTAATTGAGTTACCTGGCCTAATATATACCTTTTCAAAATCAGCATATCTAAAGCATCTATTGAGTTGTCCTTGTTCAGGTCAGCTGCTTGTGTGTCAATATTCTGATTTATACCCAAAATATATGACTTCAATGCAATACCATCAAGAGCATCAATTTCACCGTCTTTATTAACATCGCCATATTTTATGGTTGGCTGATCATCAGGACTGCCAATGGATACGCCATTTTTTCCAAGAGGAATTTTGTGATCCAGACCGATAAACTTACCTTCACTGTTTTTCCACAGTACTGGATATAAATAATTATCATACTTATTATCATTCCACTTCAGGTCTCTTCCACCAGGGAAAGGAGTTCCTTCGTCACGGGTGAAAAGTCCGCCTGTATCTGCTGAGTCAATATTTATACACCAGAAAGTATGGTGGAGTTTGTACTTGTTTTCTAAAATATAATCCCTCATACTTCTGAGATATTTTTTATTTGCGTCCAGAAGCTTGTCTGCTCCTTCAGTGAGGCCCCCCCATTCACCTATAAGCAGAGGCCCTATTCCGTCTTCAATAATATAAGCCCAATTGTCTCTCCAGCACTGTTCATATAGTATTTTCTTTGCTGTAGCATCATCACAAGTTGGGAAATCTCCTTTAAACCACTCCTGCTCGAAAACCATAGGACCGTAGTCATGAGGTGAATATACAAGCTGCTTTTGATAAGGACCTAAATCAATAGGATGATCTTTTACACCTCTGAGGTTACCGCCCCACCAGTTACCGTAGTAATCATTAGTACCGGTCCATGGACTTGTATCAAAGGATTCATCATCCCATAAACCATCTTTAGGGTACATTTCAACGCCTTCAACAAAAATTAACGCATTAGGATGAACCTTCAGTATAGCAAGAGCTGTCTCTTGAGCCACTCTTTTCCAGTTGTTTTCATGTTCAGAGTCATCCCAGATAGCACTTTGAGATTTTATTTTCAAAGTACCGGTATTTGTGTGAGGTTCATTTTTTAAATCAAATCCAATAATAGTGTCATCGTTTTTGAAGTGGTCAGCTACCCAAACCCATGCTGCTTTGAAGACATCCTCTGTTATGGCGCCTTTATACCATAACGGGTAGTTATGTCCCATATTGTCAGTCTCGGCACTGTGTACGTCAAGAATAACCTTGATACCAACTCTTTTGAAGTTTTCCAGCATAAAATTAAACAATTCCCAACTGTTTAATCCTTCCAAATCGGCATTATTGTAGCTTGTATCCGTAGAAGCAGGGTATTCACCTTTACTCCATGCATATAGCAAATCTGTTGCAATTGGCATTCTGACAACGTTAATTCCTTTGTCCGCAACTATTTCGATATCAGCCACAATATTGCTGTGATACGAATCCAAAAGCATTCTTTCACGACAATTGAAACCAAACCAGTTGGCACCTGTAATCCATACTTTATTGCCGTATTTGTCTACAATATTTGTACCTTCAACATGCAGCCAATCATCACCAGGGTCTGCCACATTGGATTCTGCTGCTGAAACCTTTGAAACTGATGGTGTTAATAATGTCAAAAACATTATTAACACAAGAAATACACTAATTGTTTTTTTCATACTTTTTCCTCCCAAATAAAATAAAAATACTGATACATTTCTCTTTTAGAGATTAAATATTTTAGGGAATGAAAGTTGTGAATTGGAATATATAAATGAGAAAAGTACTTACAAGAACCTTTAATTTTACTTTAAATCCACCTATCACCTCCATGGACAAAACTAAAAGTCATACAAATAATACCATATAATCAATGTATATACAACAAAATATCCTTTTTTGTCATTTGTCGCTAAAAGTGTATGTAATTTGATTACAATATTAGATATTATATGGTAAAATATTAATAAATGTATTAAACTTAAAAAGTTCCCAATAGAAAAACCTATAGGAGTATAGTATGGAAGATATTTATTTTAATCTTAAAAACATACTGGGTATTTTGTTTAAAATAACAAAAAAAAATGCCAATATACTAGCAGATAGATATTTACTTAAAGAAGTTTCCATAATATCTAAATGGAAAAATAACAAAGCAGATATTAAATCAGAAGATATATCCAAAATTGTAGAGTTTGCAGTAAAAGAGTCCAGTGAAGTACAGCGTAAAATGATTAGAAAAGAAATTCAAACGATAATTAACTACTCTTCAATTTCAGAAGAAATAAAAGAAATGCTTATTGAAATAAAAGATTTTGGTGAATTTATCGAAGAATCTCTAAATGTATGTACTACATGGTCCTATGACGTACCTGATGTAAACACAAATGACGGATTCACAGAAAAGCTCATAAGTAGTGATAAATATAATTTGGATATTGAAAAGGGAATAGAGGGGGGCTATAAAGGAATTGTAAAGTTTGACCTTGAGATTTCAAAAAATAAAAGTAATGAGGAAAAAACAGGAAGTAAAAAAAATTCTGTGCTAAAAAACAGTAAAATCAATTTGATACCCAAAAGTAGAGTAGGGGGTGCAAAAAAGTTCATAGAAGCGAGAAGTGTTTTAACCGTAATTATTGTTGTTGCTATTTTAAGTTATACATTTATTCAGGCAGGTAGGAACAATCAAAATGTAGCATCCGACATAACCAATACTCAATCCTCACAATCTGCTTATCATACAATTGACACTGCAAAAGCAACTCAGAGGAATACTTCTGCAAATTCAGAAAAAACAGAGCATGCAAAGAACACAAATGAAAAGAAAACAAGTGAAGTTTCGGAAAACGACCAAAAGAAGCAGAAAAAAAGTCCTGCTAATGTGGATAAATCAAAAGAAAAAACTATAAACAAGCCATCAACAAATAATAATATACATACTCAAACTGAACAGAAAAATAACGATATAAATATAAATATATCAGGAAGCTCTGATTTAAACATAGGTGTAGGTAACAACATAATAATTAATAACAACAAAAGTGATAGTGAAAATTCAGAACCTTCTCCCTCAAAATCGATGACAGAGGCTTCTCCATCTGAAGCTACTGATACAAGTAAAAAATAATTTATAATTCATAATTGAAGCAGCATAATTTATACCTCCAGGACAGTAAAACATGTAAAAAAGTATGGGAAAGAAAGAATAAATGCCGGAGGAATGATAATGAAAAAATTATTAGGAATACTGACTTTTGCGCTAATTATAATAGCGCAGATAACTTCTATAGGGGCAAATTCGGATAGTATTAAAATCAGAATTGACAATGAACCCATAGAATTTGCAATGCCTCTTCAACTTGTAAATAAGCAGTTATTTGTACCTTTTAGAGAAACAATGACCTTATTTGGTTATGATGTTAGTTGGGATAAAGATACAAAAACAGCTAAGGCTGTAAAGAATCGCAAGTTACTTTCTACTAAGATAGGCAGCAGGGAAATAACAGTAGATGGCAAGAAAATTACTTTCGCTGTAGCTTCATATGTGTATAAACAAAGGTTATATGTACCAGTACAGATAATTGAAAGGGGACTAAACAAAATTGTTAAATGGGAAAGTAAGGAAAATACCTTATACATATCTGGCTCCCAAAATAATATCAATATAGATATTGAAAATTCTAACGAATGTGTAATCGCTGTAGGAAATAATATTCTGGTAAACATAACAAACAAATATGGAGTTAGCGAAATTAACGATATGATAGATGATGCTGATAAGCTTCTGGATAACAATAACTTTACCGGTGCTATAAGCATCTATGAAACAGTTCTTGAGAATATTTCAAGCTCAAAAAATCCTGAGGAATACGGAAGAACCAAGGTGAATATTGGTAATGCTTACAATAAGCTTGCGGCTATTGTTAACGAGGAGGACAACGCAGAAAAAGCAATTATGGCATATGAGGCAGCTCTAAAAGTCAGTACTCCTGAAAAAAACACTGATGTATATGCTGCTGCCCAAAATGGATTAGCATATTCATACGTTATTCTGGCACAGATAAGAGATACTGAAAAAAACATATCAAAAGCTCTGGATTCATATGCAAATGCCTTGAAAGTTTACAGTAAGGATTCATATCCAAGAGAATATGCTCAAATACAAAACAATCTTGCTTCTGCTTATTTAATTCTGGCTGGTTCTAAAAACTATCAAAAAAACTTTGAAACTGCTATAGAGTATTGCAATGAGGCCTTAAAATACTTTACTCTTCAGGAGAACATTCAGACATATATTAAATTACATAATACATTAGGATTAATATATACGGAACTAGGAATGTTATCAGATTCGGATAAAAACATATCTAAGGCATTTGAGGAATTCAACGAGGTTTTGAGACTATGCAGTGTAAATACATATCCCAATGAATATGGATATGCACAATACAATATTGGCCAGTGCTATGTTAAGTTGTCTGATATTAGAGATCGTGAAGAAAACAGTCTAAAGGCCATTAAAGCATACAATGAAGCATTGAAGGTTATTACCCCGGAAAAGAATGCTGTTAACTTTGCTATAACCAATATGTCCCTCAGTTATGCTTATATCAAGCTTTCAGAGGTGAGGAATTCAGGGGAAAATCTTACAAAGGCAGCAGCAGCCTGCAATGAGAGCCTGAAGATTCTTACAATAGGAAGATATCCTTTGAATTATGCCAATGCACAGTGTAGGCTTGGAACAGTCTATTACCAACTTTCAAGTCTTAACTCAAAAAGGGATAATCTCTTAAATTCCATAAGTGCATATAAAGAGGCCCTGAAAGTATATTCTTATAGCAAGTATCCCTTTGATTACTCAATAAATACTTATTATTTGGGAACATGCTACAAAAGCCTCGGTGATATTAGCGATAAGGAGGCAAATACTTTAAAGGCTATTGAAATGTATAATGAGGCACTAAATATAATTACATTTGAGGATTATCCCATATATTATGCAAACATAAAGAATAGCTTAGGAAACGCTTATAGAGCTTTGTACTCAATGACTTTTCAGATGGATAACTTATATAAATCTATAGAAGCATACAATGATGCTCTTATGGGGAATACATTGGAAAAGCAGCCTTTAAGTTACGCTTTAATACAGTGCAATCTGGCATATACTTATATGAATTTAGGAGATGTGTTGGATGATGAAGAAATTATAAACAAATCAATTAATGCTTCTAAAGAAGCTTTAAAAGTTTACACATATGAAGATTATCCCATAAGATATGCAGATACAGTAATAAATATGGGCTCAGCATATTGGTCAATGTCTGAGATTAGAGATACGGTAGAAAATCTGGCAAAAACCCTTGACTGCTACGAGGAATCTTTGAAAGTCTACACCTTGGATAAATACCCATTGGATTATGCATTTTCACAATATTGTATAGGATATTTATGTACTGCAATTGCCGATGCAAACCCCTCCGAGGAAATAGTCGACAAAGGTCTTGAGGCATGTAAGGAGGCATTAAAAGTGTATACTTTGGAGGACTATTCAGGCTATTATATGGAGGTCATAGCAAATGAGGCTGCATTATACGTTAGGTTAGCGCAACTAAAGGGCTCAGAAGATATAATAAAGAATTCACAAGAAATTTATAAGGAACTGGAAGGTTACTGCACTGATGAACATGGTACTGTTTTTGATCCGGGAATTAATACGGAAATAGGATATATGTATTATGTTTTATCAACGCTTAAGAATAGGGAAGAAAACTTATTAAATGCAATAGAAGCTTATCAGAGGGCTGAAAACTTGGTACCGGAAGAAGATAATCCTGCAATGTATGCAAAAATCCAAAAACAGCTTGGTATTTGCTTTTTTGAAATATCGGAAACCAGAGATAAACAGGAAAATCTGAAAAAGGCGCTGAAACATTTTAATTCAGCTATAAAATATATAAAAAATGATGCTGAATTGGATGAAATAAAAGTATACATAACACAGATTAATAAAGATTTAATCAAATAAAAGTAGAGTTAAAAGGGGGAATGTTACTGTGAAGGCAAAACTGCTTATAATAATTGCTTTTCTTATGATTATGTGGACAGGCACTGTAATGATATACGCTGAAAATATAAAAACAGTACAAACTCCCTCTTTTGACTTTGAAACACAGCCGATAATAATAGAAAAAGAACCATATATACCAATAAAACCCGTACTTGAAGCACTTGGATGGAAAATCACATGGGATTCAAAGAGTAAGTCTGTGCGGGCGATTAAAGGAGAAAATACACTTGTAATAAAAATAGGCAGTAAAATTGCTACACTTAACGGAACTGCTATTATACAAAACAATCCTCCTGTTGTTATAAAAGGTATATCATATGTAAGCAGTAAATTTATTGCTCAGGAATTTGGAGCAAAAGTAAGATGGGATAGGAAGGATAACCTGATAGTACTTTCAAACGAAGACACTGGGAATATAAATGTCAGCGGTCAGGGAAACATTATAATTGTCGGAGACGGTATAATTGTAAATATATTTGAGCCATATGGAATAGAAACCGTATATGACCAGATAGATGATGCTGACATGCTTTTATGTGCAAAAAAGCCCTTGGAGGCTATTGGAAAGTATAAAAACATTTTAGAAAACATATCAGAAAAAGAAAATCCGGAAATATATTCACATGTTACAAATAATATGGGAAATGCATATAATATTCTTTCCGGAATCAAGGATGCAGAAAATAACAATCGAAATGCTATAGCTGCTTACAAAAATGCACTTAGAATTTATTCATCTGATAAACACAGTAATAACTATTTAATTATCTTGAATAATCTTGCAAATGCTTATTTCAATTCATGGGAGACAACGGGAAAAAAAGCTGATTTGATGGCTGCTTCGGATATCTATGCCGAAATTCAAAAATCAGGTTGTTTGGACGCCACTGGTCTAGAGAGTGCTTTAACAGATTATAATATCGGCATGGTTTATTATTCCCTTGGAAAAAATCAGTTGGCTGTTGAAAGCTTTATTAAAGCACAGGATAAATACCTTGTACTCCTAAAAGAAGTTAACAAAGAGAAGAATGAAGAAATGTGGGCGTTACTGCAATATAATCTGGGCAATGTCTGCAAATCTTTAGCATTGATTGAAGACAAAAAAATTAATGCAATAAACGCTGAAGCTGCTTATGAAAAAGCACTTACTGTAATGACTGTAGAGAGCTATCCGCTGGAATACGCTCAAATACATAAATTTCTTGGTGATATTTACAAAGTATTGTCAACCTTGGTCAACAATAAACGTGAATATGTCCTTAGAGCAATTGAGGAATACACGGAATGTCTGAAAATTTACACTTCTGACAAATACCCTGTTTGCAATAAACAGGTAAATATGGAACTAAAAGACATCATTCAATAATCTTTCATAAATTCTTCATAAATCCTTCTTTAATAATTCCATAAAAAACTAACCCACTGCTTATATAATAACATATGTATTCATATTGTGTTCCACCAAACCAATAAACTCTTATAATCAGCACCAAACCAATTAACACCACACCTATTTTAAACATATCGGAGGGAACATAAATAATAGAGGATATAATGGCACTTTAAGGGTATGAGTGCGTTATTACATCGGGGGGTGTAGGAGTTAATGATAAGTGACGGCATGTTTTTGGCAATTCTATGTATTTCAGCCGTTGTGTCTTTAATAACCATATTCTACATTGTTATTTCGACAAATGAAATTGTATGTAGACAAAGGTATTTTAAGGGCGGAGGATTTAAAGGACTGATTAATTTTGTACTGTCTCTTGCATTTATGGGGAGTATAGGATATTGCCTTTACAATGTACCGGAAATACTTTTTTTTGGGTCATCATGGAACAGTCTGGAGAAGATAGGGCCTGATAATGTTGAAAAAGTTATAATTTGTTTAAGCTTTGTAATTTCTATTCTGTATATATACTTTGTACTGACATCATTTTTTTATAAACCAAATGACAAACCTTACTTTATGGTAATAACCCTAAGTATAATCAGCGGCATAGGAAATTCCATAGTAGTTTTTATAATAAATAGAGCACTTGGAATACTTGCTGGAGACGTAGAAAAATGGGCTTTAATAGAAAGTAGACTATACATATTTTTTATATGCGGAATTCTACTTTTTACAGTAGCAGCCATGATTGTACGAAAAAAATTGATATCTGTTACCAATAATATAATATTCGAAAAGCGTATTCAGATAATAGACAAGATATTAAAAGCGCCTTACAATAAATTTTCATCTCTTGAAGACGGCAGTGTTTATGCAGCACTAAATAATGACACTGAAACAATCGGCAATTTTGTAGGACATCTGGTTGCGGGGATAACAGGGGTTATTACACTGATTACCTGTTTCATATACCTTGCAATTCTTGATAAAAAAGGAACTCTGTTCTTCCTCATTGTTTTAATTGTTACAATATGCGTATTTCAACTGGCTGTATCCGGTGCTCAAAAATTCTTTGAACAAAACAGAAGTATTCAGAACACTTTCTTTAAAAACATAAATGACCTTGTGGAAGGCTTTAAGGAGCTTTATATCAATGCAAAAAAACGTATGGGTTTCAGACGTGATATAGAGGTAAGCTGTGAGGCTTACCGAGACTCTAGAATAGCAGGGGACTTTAAATTTACAAATGTCACCATACTGGGAGAAATTCTTTATACAGGAGTAATTGGAGTTATTGTATTTTCATTTCCAATACTTTTTGACATACAAATTGCAACTCTGCAAAATTTTATACTTGTCCTTTTATATATGGGAGGAATAATAAATGAAGCACTTTTTGCCATTGTTCCTACATGTATGAGAGTGGTAGTAAGCTGGAAGAGAATAAACAGTTTTGCCGACAGCCTTTCAGCAGATGAGGATTACACGGATTCTGAAATTGAAACCAACCAAGAAAATCTCACAATTGAATTTAAGGGTGTGAAGTTCACATATAAAAACGAAAGCGGTGAATCATTTTCAGTAGGCCCTATAGATTATACTTTTAAATTCGGAGAAATAGTTTTTATTATGGGGGGCAATGGCAGCGGAAAGTCCACCTTTGCAAAACTCTTAACAGGTTTGTACATGCCTGATGAAGGACAGGTATTAGTCAACGGGGAGCCAGTAAATTCAAGAGAACTGGGAGCCTATTTTTCATCAGTATACAGCGATTATCACCTTTTTGAAAAGTTGTATGGAATTGAATACAAGAACAAGCTTGGTGATATAGAAAGATATCTTAAAATTCTTGGAATAGACAGTAAGGTTGAGATAAAGGACGGAGAATTTAGTACACTTAAGCTGTCTTCAGGACAAAGAAAAAGACTTGCCCTATTGGTAAGCTATCTTGAGGATCGCCCAGCATATCTTTTTGATGAATGGGCTTCCGACCAGGACCCTGAATTCAGAAAGTTTTTTTACAAAACACTTCTCCCGGAGCTCAAAGCAAGAGGAAAAGCAGTAATAGCAATAACCCATGATGATAGATATTTTGATGAGGCGGATAAGATAATCAAAATGGACATGGGAAAGTTAGTAAGCAGTACTATGTCGGTAAACGTGTAATGGGGGAGTCGGAATGAAAAAGTTAATTGCAGGGTTATTAATTATATTATTAGTTTTTCAGACTGCATGCTCACAGGAAATATCAGTCACAAAAGGTGCATCCTTTTATAAGGGAAACGGTGTCACCATAACAGATAAAGGAAATTATTTCGATGTATCACTTGATTTTACAAAAGGATTAAGTCGCAAAGAAATAGGAAGAGAATTTGCCAGAGGAATACTCTCGGTTGTACCTGATTATGAAGCTTTAGTAGATTCATACATAGCCGAAAACCTTTTTAATAGTGAATATAGAGAAGCTTTTTGGAGAGTTGATGATTTAAAAACACAGATTGATAAAGAATACAGAGAAGAAATTGAAGGTATGTCGGAAGTGTTTTCCGGCGGTGACGAAAATGTCAGGGGAGACAATAAAATATCAAAAGACGAGTTTTATATGTTCAATTTATTCCTTGATGTTATCAGGTCTACACAGTGCAGTTTTGTATCAGTATTTGGCTCAAAGAGTACAACGGGTAAAACCATTACCGGAAGAATTCTTGATTGGTATGGAGGAAACAAGAACCAACTACCAAGAATTCAGGCGGTTATTACAATGAAAAATGCAAAAGGAAGTATATGCTCCATTGGGTATATGGGATTTATGGGTATAATAACCGGATTTAATGACAAAAAGATATTTGCTGCGGTTCAAGAATCAACATCAGGAGCAGCATACTCGTCGGCAGGGAAAAGGTCTTATCCATTAGATTTAAGATATGCATTGGAAAACACCGACAAGATGGAAAAAACCATTGATTTTATGAAGGACGAAAGTAAACAGTATGCGGTAAATCACTTGATTGTATTTTCTGACTCTGATGAGAGTAAAGTTCTTGAGAACAATTTCAGTGGAAGAGGTACAGGGACAGAACGAGTCAGGCGAGCCGTAAGAACTGATGAATCGAGACTTAATAAAGGTGTTGAATGGGGAATAAAAGACGCAGTTGCTTCTGTAAATTCATTTATTCTGGAGGGCAGCACAGACAACCATACCCGAAATAAGTTTAACACAAGAAGATGGAAATACATAAAAGAACAGTTGTCAGGAGGGCAATCAAAGTTTACTCCTGAGGATATCAAAAAAATTATGACATATACCAAAGGTTCACCAAGAGCTTTATTGGATACAAGGTATTTGTATACTAAAGCTACATTGAGTATGACTGTTTTTCAACCGGATACTTTTTCATTGGAAGTATATTTCTTTCCGAGAAATACGTTGGAAATGCCTGATAAACCTGTTTTTGAGAAAATATCAGTGTTTCAGTAATATTAGTTTAAGAGGTGTTGAAAAGTATGTATGCTTTTAAAACGTTGGTAGATTTAATTGTTTCAAGACAGAATGAAAAAGCCAAGGGTATCACATTTATACTAAGTGAAACGGAAGAACATTTTGTATCTTATGGTGAGTTATACCATGGAGCAAGATCTCTGTTATACAGTTTACAGGCATCAGGCTTTAAAAAAGGTGACGAAGTCATTTTCCAGATAGATAATAATAGACAATTCATGTTTGCCTTTTGGGCATGTATACTTGGAGGGATGATTCCAGTTCCGGTTACAACAGGGACAAACGATGAACACAAGCTAAAGCTGTTTAAGATATGGAATATATTAAAAAACCCAAAAATGCTGGCTTCTAGTGACTTCTTTGCAAGACTCAAAAACTTTGGAGATAAAAACGGCTTATCAGAACAAGTCGACATAATGCAAGAAAGAACTTTAAGCATGGAGAATATAGGACAAACTGAATATTTAGGAGAAATTGCAGAAGCCCAGGAAAATGACATTGCATTCATTCAGTTTTCATCAGGCTCTACAGGGGATCCCAAGGGCGTAATAATCACCCACAGAAATGTTCTATATGATATAGGCGCTGTAATACGCTGGGTAAATATAAATTCAGAGGATTCAGGTCTAAACTGGATGCCCCTTACTCATGATATGGGTCTAATAGGTACACATATAAAAGATGTAATTGCTTGTATAAACCAATATAATATCGAGACACAACTGTTTATAAGACATCCTTCATTGTGGATACAAAAAGCCAGTGAACACAAAGTTACACTATTATATTCGCCTAATTTCGGATACAAACATTTTCTTACCTTTTTTAAGCCAGAGGTAATAAAGGACTGGGATTTGTCAAGTGTCAGATTAATTTACAATGGTGCAGAACCCATATCATATGAATTGTGTGATGAATTCCTAGAAAAGCTGTCACCATATGGTTTGAAGAGAAATTCTATGTACACTGTATACGGTCTGGCAGAGGGAACTATTGCAGTTACCTTTCCACGACTTGGTGATGAAATGAGGTTTATAACCCTAGACCGCAATTACCTGAATATAGGAGACACTGTAAGAGAAGTCAGCAAGGACGACCCAAGAGGCTGCAGTTTTGCAGATGAAGGATATCCCATATATGATTGCAACGTTCGAATATGCGATATAGACAATAATGATGTTGGCGAAAACAAAATAGGTTACATATGCATAGTCGGTGCCAATGTTACATCAGGCTACTACAATAACGAGGAAGCAACCCGAAAAGCAATAACCAAAGACGGCTGGTTAAATACAGGTGATTTGGGCTTTATGAGGGATGGAAGACTTATTATAACAGGACGTGCCAAAGATGTAATCTTTGTAAAGGGGCAAAACTACTATTCACATGATATTGAGCGTGTTGCACAGGAAGCCGAAGGAATTGAACTAGGAAAGATTGTTGCAGTAGGAGCATTCAATGAGCAAATCAAGTCAGACGAATTGATACTATTTGTTTTGTTTAAAATGAAGGCAGATAAATTTATTGGAACAGTACGTATTCTGAAAAAATTAATCAGTGAGAGAATGGGAATTGAAGTATCTCATGTAATTCCAATAAAAAGTATTCCCAAAACCACCAGCGGAAAAGTACAACGTTATAAGTTACGTGAGAGATATATTAATGGTGAGTTTGACAACTTAAAGGATGAAATAGAATTACTGCTAAAAACAGAAGCAGACAGCAGAGCAATTGATTTGCCTGAAAATGAAATACAGGCAAAACTTGTAGGAATATGGCAAGAGGTACTGGGCGTAAAGAAGATAGGCATAAAGGATAATTTTTTTGAATTGGGTGGAGATTCATTGAAGGCTACTCAAACAATTTCTCGGATAAGAGAAGAGTTTGGAGTAAAATTGGAGCAAACCAGTTTGTTTGATAACCCTGTATTGAATGTCTTTGCTGAAATCGTTGAAAAATCAGATAAAATAACTGAAGATGAAAATAGAATACAGCGTTTACAGGAGAAAGGTGCGCTACCACTTTCATATGCTCAGCAGAGGATATGGTTTCTCGATAGATTAAATGAAAACAGCTCCCAATACATGTTATATACTGGTCTTAACATAAAGGGAAATTTACAGTATGACTTGATTTTGAAGAGCTTTAATACAATCATAGAAAGACATGAAAGTTTGAGAACCTCCTTTTTTGAAGATGATGGACAGCCTGTACAGACTATTAGGGAAGGAGTGCATATGGATTTACCTCTTGTAAATCTCACAGGAATTCCTTCAGAGATGAGAAGAGAAAAAGCCATGGCTCTTGCAAAAGAAGAAATAAGCTGTCCTTTTGACTTGAGTAAGGCTCCTCTTATAAGAGGGAAATTGATTCAACTTGAAAAAGACGAATATATTCTGGTTCTTGCAGCTCATCATATAGTATTTGACGGATGGTCTTTCAAGGTACTGCTAAAAGAATTGGAAACTTTATACAATTCATACCTGCAAAATGAAGATTATGTTTTGCCGGATTTAAAAATCACATATTCGGATTATGCTTGCTGGCAAATAGACAGATACAAGGAAAATACTATACAGAAACAGCTTGTCTATTGGAAAGAAAAACTAGGCGGAAAGCTTCCTGTACTGGAACTGCCTTTTTCAAAGCAAAGGCCTACAGTACAAACCTATAAAGGCTCCAACTTCCATTGCAGCCTTTCAGATGAGTTGTGTGAAAAACTAAAAAGAAGTGCGGAACAAGAAGGTGCCACACTTTATATGATTCTACTTGCAGCCTTTAAGGTCTTACTTTTTAAATATACAGGACAAGAGGACATAATCATAGGTTCACCTGTTGCAAACAGAAACCGTTCAGAGCTGGAGCCAATGATAGGGTTCTTTACAAACAATCTGGTCATTAGGACAGCTTTCAGCGGAAATAACAGTTTTCGTGAACTTTTGAGAAATGTAAGAAATGTTACCCTTGAAGCATACTCTAATCAGGATGTTCCTTTTGAAAAAATTGTTGAAGAACTTAATCTGGAACGCGATATGAGTCGTAATCCCCTCTTCCAGGTGTTTTTCAACCTCCAGGATACACCTGTACCAGAAGCAAGGCTGTCTGGCATGAGTATTTCAAGTATTAATATAGAGGGTGACACATCGAGATTTGACCTTTCTGTTGATATAAACGACAGTGGGGAGGGCCTAGAAGTAAACTTTGAATTTAATACAGATTTATTTGATGCAGAATACATAAAAAGAATGGCTGGACATTACACATATTTATTGGAGAATTTAACTGAAAATTTCGAAACACAAATCAACAAGTTTAATATCTTAAGTTCAGAGGAGAGTAAAACCATACTGGAAGGCTGGAACAATACCCATGTGGATTTTGAAAGTGATTTGTGGATACGACTTTTTGAGGACAAGGTGTCAACTAACCCCCTTGCCGTTGCTGTAGTAAAGGGAGACAAACAGCTTTCCTACAGTGACCTTGACACAAGAGCTAATCGGCTTGCAAATTATCTTGTATCTCAGGGAGTCGGTCCTGAAACCATAGTAGGTATTTATATGGAGCGCTCCATAGATATGCTTACGGCTTTAGTAGGTGTCCACAAGTCAGGTGGAGCATACCTTCCTATGGATCCTGTATTTCCAAAGGACAGGCTGGAGTATATGCTGGATAATGCACAAGTTCCTATCATTTTAACTGATACTATAATCAAGGATACACTACCTTTAAATAAAGCAAAAGTTATTTGCATCAGTGAACAATGGAAGGAAATATCGGAGCAAAGTTCTGAAAAACCTAAAAACAGAGCGACAAAGGATAATCTGGCATATGTAATATATACTTCAGGCTCCACTGGAAATCCCAAGGGTGTTCAGATTGAACACCGTGCATTAACTAACTTCTTGCTCTCAATGGGTACAAGTACAAATTTAAGTGAGAAGGACAGACTTTTGGCTGTAACCACTCTGTCATTTGACATTGCAGGCCTAGAAATGCTGCTTCCATTAATAACAGGTGCTTCAGTTGTAATCGCAGGAAGAGATGAAGTAATTGACGGAGAAAAACTTATATCATTAATGGAGAAACATGATATTTCTATTATGCAGGCAACCCCTGCCACATGGAGAATGCTTGTGGAAGCAGGATGGCAGGGATGCAGCAATCTTAAAATACTCTGCGGAGGAGAAGCACTGCCAAGAGATTTAGCAAATGAGCTCATGGACAGATGTTCCTGCTTATGGAATGTATATGGACCTACTGAGACTACAATATGGTCTACCATGATGCACTTGGATTCAAAAGTAGGGCCGGTATCCATTGGAAAGCCTATTGCAAATACAACGGTATATATACTTGATAATGAAATGAATCCAACTCCTGTAGGGGTTCCGGGAGAACTATATATAGGTGGAGCAGGCCTTGCCAGAGGATATTTAAAGCTTCCTCAATTGACCCAAGAAAAATTTGTACCCAACCCATTCAGCAGAGAGGAAGGCTCCAGACTATATAAAACAGGAGATATTGTCAGGTTTATGCCTGATGGAAATATAGAGTTTGTAGGCCGTGAGGATCATCAGGTCAAAATACGAGGTTTTAGAATTGAACTGGGTGAGATAGAGACACTTTTAAACAAAAATTCTTTGATAAGTCAAAGTGTAGTTGTATGCAGAGAAATATTTACGGGAGAAAAAGCTATTATAGCCTATGTAATCCCAAAGACAATGGAAATAGATACTGGTAGCTTAAGGGCCTATCTTAGGGAAAGATTGCCTGATTATATGATACCTTCATATTTTGTTAAGCTTGATTCTTTCCCAATGACACCAAACAAAAAAATAGACAGAAAAGCTCTGCCAATACCTGAAAAAACTACTTCTAGCTCAAACTCAGATATGATAAAGCCGTCAAATGGGGTACAACAAACGGTATCAGATATCTGGAAAGAAGTTCTTGGCAGAGAAAACATAGGGCTTAATGAAAACTTCTTTGACTTGGGAGGACACTCACTCCTTTTGGCAAAAGTACGTAGTAAAATAGCCAAAACTATGAATATAGATTTACAAGTTATTGATTTATTTAAATATCCTACAGTCAACACACTGTCAGAATATCTGGAAGAGAGGTTGGGCAAAAAAACAACTGCTATACACAGCAAAAAAATTATGCCTGAAACGGCTTCTTTACAAAGCAATGATATAGCTGTAATAGGAATGAGTGCAAGAGTGCCGGGTGCAAGGAATTTAGATGAGTTCTGGACAAATCTCTGTAAGGGTAAGGAATCAATAACTCATTTCAGTGACCAAGAGATAATAGCAGAGGGAGTTGCACCCGAACTATTAAAAAAACCGGAATATGTGAAGGCTTGGGGTGTTTTAGAGGACGCTGACAAATTTGATGGACAGTTTTTCGGATTTAATCCAAGGGAAGCGGAAATACTGGATCCTCAGCAGAGAATATTCCTTGAAGAAGCATGGAAGGCGATAGAGGATGCAGGCTGTGATTCAGAAAGGTTCAACGGAGCAATAGGAACTTTTGCCAGCGTAGGAATGAATACATATATAAAATATCTATCAGAAGACAGCGACTATGGTAATGTTGCAAACAATTACCAGATAATGATAAATAACGATAAAGATTTTCTTGCCACCAGAGTAGCTTACAAGCTAAATCTGGAAGGCCCCGGAATAACTGTTCAGACAGCCTGCTCATCTTCCATGGTTGCGGTACATCTTGCTTGCAGGAGCCTTTTGAATAAAGAGTGTGATATGGCTCTGGCTGGAGGCGTAAGTATACGGTTTCCGCAAAAAACAGGTTATCTGTATCAAGAAGGAATGATACTGTCACCTGATGGACATTGCAGAGCCTTTGACGAAAAAGCACAAGGTACTGTAGGCGGGAACGGAGCCGGAGTAGTTGTTCTAAAAAGGCTGGAGGATGCCATAGCACAGGGGGATAATATCTGTGCAGTAATAAAGGCAACTGCAGTCAACAATGACGGCTCTCTGAAAGTAGGTTATACTGCTCCCAGAATTGAAGGTGAAGCGGCAGTTATTGCAAAGGCACAGGAATTAGCCGGAGTAAGTCCTGAAACAATTACATATATTGAAGCCCATGGAACAGGGACACCACTTGGAGATCCTATAGAAATAGAAGCACTGGAAAAGGTGTTCAGTGAAAAAACTGACAAGAAAAATTATTGTGCAATTGGTTCAGTCAAAACAAATATAGGCCATTTGGATGCGGCATCAGGGGTAATAGGCCTTATAAAAACTGTTCTTGCCCTTAAGAATGCTAAAATACCCCCAAGCATCAATTTTAATAAGCCTAATCCAAAGTGTAATTTTAAAGACGGACATTTCTATGTAAATGCAAAACTCTCCGAATGGAAAACTGACGGGATACCCCGAAGAGCAGGAGTAAGCTCATTTGGAATCGGAGGTACAAATGCACATGCAGTTTTAGAAGAAGCACCATCAAAAAGAAAGGTAACTCCTGTAAAATCAAGAAATTTATTGATATTTTCAGCTAAAACTCCAAGTGCATTAAAGAAAATAACATTAAACTTTGCATTACATTTAAAAGAAAATCCTAATATAGATATGAACGATGCAGCATACACACTGAAGCTAGGTCGAAGAGAGTTTGAATACAGGTGCTTACTTGTTTGTGACACTAGAGAAGAAGCCATAGAAGCTATAGAAAATGATAAGTTAATATATGCAGGCCATATAAAGAAGGACATAAGTTATAATCCGGAAAAATTGAAGGAGTATACAGAGGAAGAACTGGGGATTTTCTGGCTGCAAGGTGAAAAAATAGATTGGATAAGTTTATATGAAGGGAAGAATAGAAGCAAGATTAGTCTTCCAGTGTATCCCTTTGAAGGTCAATCCTTTTGGGCAAAATCAAAAAAATCAGAAAGTAAGAATATTAATGAATATTTTTACGCACCTATATGGAAACAAACAGTTTACAATATTTCATCAGAGGTGACACTGCCTGAAAATATAAAATTCATACTGGTACTAGCTAAAGAAAATAACTTTGAAAATAAATTTATAGAGTTGTTAAAAGAATCAGGGGCAAATGTCATTGTAGCTAATCCAAAACAGCAGCAGGACTATGATATATTGCTGACAGAACTGAAAAATCAAGGTAAAGTACCGGACAGAATTATAAATATGCTGGGAATTTCCAATAAAAACAGAGGCAAGGACCTTTTCTACAGTATGCTGTTTCTTGCAAAAGCATTGGGAAAGCAGTCGTTGAATAAAGAAATTAATACTATTGTTCTCACAAACAGTATGCAAAAGGTGTTCGGTGAATCAGTCCTGTATCCTGAAAAAGCTTTGGTACTAGGTCCTTGTAGAGTAATTCCAAAAGAATATGAAAATATCAAGTGTAGAAGTGTGGATTTTATACTTTGTGAAAATGACAGTCCATTTGAAAGGGAGCTTTTGGAGCAGCTTTTGAATGAAGCCTATAGTGACTCTGGGGATACAACAGTAGCGTACAGAGGAGAAAGCCGATTAATTCAAAGCTTTGATAAAATGGAAATCCAAAATACGCAAAAGCCTGTACTTCAAATAAAGAATAAAGGAACTTATCTCATAACAGGGGGATTGGGCGGAATCGGACTGGCTTTGGCAGAATACTTTGCTGAGACAGAAAAAGTAAATTTTGTCCTTGTTGGACGCTCATCATTCCCTGACATTGAAAAGTGGAATGATTGGTTAAAGGAGAAGGGAGAAAATGACCCAATTTCCACAAAAATAAGAACCTTAAAAAGAATAAAAGAACTTGGCTCAGAAATTCTCATTTACCGTGGAAATGTTGACAATATGGAAGAAATGATAAGTATACGTCAGCAGGTACAGAATTGCTTTGGCAGCATTGACGGTGTAATTCATGCAGCAGGAAATCCCGGAGGAGGCATGATACAGATAAAGGAAGAGAGCTTTGTGGAAAATGTATTTGCACCAAAAGTTACGGGAACACAGGTACTGTATGAGGTACTAAAGGACTGCAAGTTGGATTTCTTTATTATGAGTTCATCCCTTAACTCCATAACAGGAGGTTTTGGACAAGTAGATTACAGTGCAGCTAATAATTTTATGGATGCATTTGCAACTGCCCATGACTCTAGATACGGAACACGCTTTGTATCAATCAACTGGGACAGATGGCCCGGAGTAGGTATGGCCAAGGATAATAAAGTTCTTAGAAATTCCGATACAAAGCCGATTCATCCATTGCTGGAAAGAAAGATATCTGAATCTTCGGATAAAGTCATATATTTATCACGATTCAATCCTAAAAAGGACTGGGTGCTACGTGAACATCTTGTGATGGGTATTCCTACAATAGCAGGAACTACATATATTGAAATGGCTAGAGCTGCTTATGCAGATATAAATGGAGATACACCAGTTGAATTATCAGATGTTACCTTTTTAACTCCAATGGCAGTTAGAGAGGATGAAGAACAGGACGTTTTGACAATATTGAAAAAAAAGGTTGGACATTATGAATTCAAAATAATTAGCAGACTTCATTCAAATGTGGCAGAGAATCCATGGAGAGAACATGCACATGGAAAGATTTTAGCTGCAATTGATTCGGAATATAAACAGATTGATATTTCTGAATCAGCAGACATATTTAATAAAGAAAAATTTGAAAACATTAATAAAGATATTAAAGAATTTATAACTTTCGGGGACAGGTGGAGGACACTGAAAAGGTTTGGCTTCCATGGGACAAAAGGAATTGCAGAGATAGAACTGTCCCCGGAATTTATAGATGATTTAAAGTACTTTAATATACATCCTTCACTTTTGGATGTTGCGACCGGTTCGGTTAGACTAACATCCAAAAGAAATTTTCTTCCTGTTTCATACGAGAAGATAATTGTAAAACAAAAACTGCCTGAAAAAATTTATGCAAATATAACATTAAAGGACGAATACAATTCACCAAATGAAATAATAACCTGCGATATTGATGTATTGGATGAAAAAGGTGTACAGCTCATTGAAATAAAGAATTTCTCAATGAGACAAATTTCGGAAGAGAATAGTGAAAACATCAAAAACAGAAGTCGGAGTTCAAATTCTTTTACGGAAGACATACAAGTATATGACAGCTTAATTAGTAGCTCAAACAGAGACAATATTATGGACTCGGGATTGACAGTAGACGAAGGAAGAAAAGCCTTTGAAAAAATACTGTCAGGACAGTATTTTAACAACCAGGTTATTGTATCAACCAAAGAGATTAAAGAAGCTATTGCAAACGCAGGTTATATAAATAAAAAAAGTAATATGGTTGCTGAAAAGGATGAACAAAAATCACTGCATCCAAGGCCTGACCTTCCAAATGCATATTCTGCGCCAAAAAGCGAGGCTGAAAAAAGGCTTGTGCAGATATGGCAAAACCTTCTTGGCATAGATGGGGTAGGAATACATGATGAGTTTTTTGCACTGGGAGGAGATTCTCTCCTTTTGGTACAACTGCACACAAATATCAAAGAAGTATTTACTACGGATTTAGCCGTTGTTGATTTATATAAATACAATACAATAGCACTTCTGGCTTCAAAGCTTGAGGGTGAAAACCATCAGAATGAAAAGCCAAGCTTTAAACGAATAAATGAAAGAGTCAGCAAACAGCAGGAAAGACTGAAGCAAAGAAAGCAAAGGATGATGATAAAGAGGGGGGAGAAACAGTAATGAGTAATTTTGAAGAAAATGACTCCTTGGATGGTGCAATAGCCATAATAGGTATGGCAGGCCGCTTCCCAGGGGCTAATAATACGGAGGAGTTCTGGGAAAATCTTTATAATGGTGTGGAGTCTGTAAAATTTTTCAAACATGATGACCTTGTAAAGATGGGTATAGACGAACATCTGCTGGATAATCCAAAATTTGTTGCAGCTGACGCTATTTTGGACGGAATGGATATGTTTGATGCCGAGTTTTTTGATTATTCTGCAAGAGAAGCAGAAATTATGGATCCACAGCACCGCTTGTTTCTTGAGAGTGCATGGGAGGTACTTGAAAGTGCTGGATATAATTCTGATTTGTATGACGGACGAATAGCAGTCTATGCCAGTGCAAACCTAAGCGGATACATGGTAAGAAACCTGTATTCCAATCCAGAACTGGTTGAAAGTCTGGGTTCCTTCAAAATAATGATAGCAAACGGACAGGATTTCCTTGCAACAAAGGTGTCCTATAAAATGAACCTTATGGGGCCAAGTGTAAATGTCAACACTCTTTGCTCATCATCTATGGTAGCAGTTCATTATGCCTGTCAGAGTCTTAACAACTTTGAATGTGATATTGCTATGGCGGGAGGCGTCAGCTTTCAAGTGTCAAGAAATGAGGCATTCTTTTATCAAGAAGGCGGTATAGGTTCTGCAGATGGACACTGTCGTGCCTTTGACTCCAAAGCCAATGGAACGGTAAGCGGAAGCGGACTGGGCATTTTAGCATTAAAAAGACTTGAGGATGCAATTGCTGACGGAGATTATATACATGCAATTATAAAAGGAACAGGCATTAATAATGACGGTTCTTCAAAAAACAGCTATACTGCTCCAAATGTAGACGGTCAGGCTGAATGTATTGCTGAGGCTATAGAAATGTCAGGTGTCAATCCTGAAACAATTACATACATAGATGCTCACGGAACAGGAACAAACCTGGGAGACCCTATTGAAATAGCTGCTTTGACCAAGGCATTCAGAGCATATACAGATAAAAAGGAGTTCTGTGCAATAGGTTCGGTAAAAACAAATATAGGTCATCTAGTAAATGCCGGCGGTGTGGCTAGTATGATAAAAACAATACTAGCAATGAAACACAGGATAATACCGGCAAGCCTGAATTTCCAGGAGCCAAACCCTAAGATAGACTTTGTAAACAGTCCATTTTATGTAAATAGCGAGCTTTCAAAATGGGAAACAGAAGGTTTTCCACTAAGAGCAGGTGTCAGCTCATTTGGAATCGGAGGCACTAATACACATGTTATTTTGGAGGAAGCTCCTGACGTCCAACCATCGGAAAAATCAAAAAGACCTTATCAGTTGATTTCACTATCAGCAAAGACAGAAACAGCACTTGAAAAAATGACACAAAACCTTGTTGAACATATAAATAAGAATCCTGACTTAAATTTAGCTGATATAGCATTTACACATCATGTAGGTAGAAGAAGCTTCAATCACCGTAGAATTGTAGTTTGTAAAGACCTTATAGATTTAAAAGAGAAATTAAATAATTCCGCCAGTTGTAATGTTATCTCGTACTTTCAGAAACACAAGAACAGGCCGGTTGTATTTATGTTTCCAGGAGATGTTAAATACGTAAATGAGTGGGGCGAATTGTACAAGACTGAAGAAAAGTTCAGAAAAACTGTGGATTACTGTGCCGACTATCTAGTGTCCATTTTGGGTATTGATATAAGAACTTTACTGAATTCAGACAGGACTGCAAATGAAAACAACATTGAAAGATCATTAACTTTTGTTGCACAGTATTCGATGGCAAAACTCCTTATAGAGTCAGGTTTAAAACCTGAAAGTATGATAGGGGAAGGTGCAGGAGAATATGTTGCCGCATGTATTTCTGAAGTATTGAGCCTTGAAGATGTATTGAGAATTACTGCTTCCGAAGATAAAGATTTTCCGGAAATTCTAGGGGAAGTCACATTAAATGTACCACAAATACCATTTGTATCGTCTATGAGGGGAAAATGGATGGATGATTCCTTGGCAACAAGTACGGATTACTGGTTACAACAGCGCAACAGCAATTTTTCAGCCCAAGGCTTGCAGGAAATTCTTTCTGATGATGAAAGGATTTTTGTTGAAATCGGTAATGGTAAAAGGTTTTTAGCAGAAGCCGGAACTTCTTTGATTTCAGTTCAGATTGAAAACAAAAGTTCCTCTGAGGCATTTATAGAATGTATGGGAAAGGTCTGGGTTTACGGGGCAAAAGTTGATTGGAATAAATTCTATGAAGAAGAAAAGAGGCACCGTATTCCACTGCCTACATATCCATTTGAAAGACAGCGATATTGGATTGAACCTGGTGTAAGAACTGATAAGAAAAGGGAGCAGGAGTTCCCGGTTTCTGATAAATCCGAAATAGATGAGAAGTTGCTTGCGAAATCCAGTAAAGCAAGCATTTCCGTATCTATAGAGCTGGATGAAGACACATTAGGCTCAGAAACACATGCCCCTAAGATAAATCAAATAGAAGAAATGCTTTTGTTCAAAGAAAAACTTGAAAAATTATGCTCTGAATTTGAAGGGAAAATAAAAGTTTCACCTCTGTTGTTAAAGAGTTCAGAAAAACTCTCTGAGAGTAATTTGGACAGCTCTGAAAAGCTTAGCAAAAGGCCTCGTCCCGATTTGGATGTACCTTATGTGGAACCTTCAAGTGAGGTTGAAAAAATAATTGCGGAGCACTGGAAGAAGGTTCTTGGCTTTGAAAAACTGGGAATACACGACGATTTCTTTGAGCTTGGGGGCCATTCACTGATTGCTGCCGCCGTTGCATCAGATTTAAGTAAGGTATTCAATATTCAGATACCAATGACCAAGCTTTTGGAGGCTACAACAATTGCCGAGGTTGCAGAAATGGTTGAAACCTTCCGTTGGGCTATACAGGGAGAAGGAGAGGCAGCAGCTGCTGAAGAGGAAATGGAAGGCGGAACAATATAATTTTAGGAGGTGGTTAAAGTGTCTGTAATGCAATTTCTGTCAAGACTGCGTAATATGGGAGTAAATTTATGGTTGGATAAGGGTCAATTAAAGTATAAGGCTCCAAAAGGAGTAGTAAATAAAGCATTACTATCTGAAATATCTGAAAACAAGGATGATATAATAGAATTTCTTAAAAAATTAAAAATGGAAGCAAGTTCCAATGATGATCAAATTCCGCAGGCTCCTAGAGACGGCATAACAGAATTTCCACTCTCCTATTCACAGCAGTCCATGTGGTTTTATGATCAGCTTATAAAAGGAAATCCTGCTTTTAATATATCAAATGCTGTAAAAATAACAGGTAAACTCAATATTGATGCTATTGAAAATGCAATAAATGAACTGGTAAGAAGACATGAAGCCTTGAGGACTACTTTCAGAAGTATTGCTGGGAATCCTGTTCAGGTTGTAAAAGCAGAAATAAAAGCAGAGCTTTGCAAAACATATTTAGAGAATTCTATTGAAGAAGTCCGGCTTAAAGACCTTTTAAAAGAAGAAGCAAGACGGGTATTTGATCTGGAGACAGGCCCCTTATTCCGCTTTCACTTATTTATACTTGGTGAAGAAGAATATGTATTAACAATGATAATACACCATATAATATCCGACGGCTGGTCAAATACGGTATTGGTTGGAGAGTTGTTTACTTTATATAAAATGAGTGTACAGGGTGTGGGGCAGACATTACCGCTGCCATCACTACAATTTGTAGATTATGCATGCTGGGAAAAAAATAGGCTGCAGGGAGAGTTGTTGGAAAATTTGTTAGACTACTGGGAAAAACAGCTGGCAAATACCAGTACACTAAAACTTCCTCTAGATCGTGAAAGAACAACAGTGCGTGCTTTTGAGGGCGGATATGAGCCTGTGATAATACCCGTTGAACTTACAAAAAAAATAAATACAATTTGTAAAAATAGAAGCGTTACCCAGTTCATATTTATTCTTGCTGCTTTTAAAACTTTGCTTTACAGGTATTCGGGACAGAAGGATATTTGCATAGGTACTGTTGTAGCAAACAGAAACAGAAAAGAGATTGAGAGTGCAGTGGGATTTTTTATGAATACTCTTGCATTGCGTACCCAAATTGAAGGGGACAGCTGTTTTACGGAGGTACTAGAAAGAGTAAAGAAAACCACCTATGATGCATTTACGTATCAGGAACTTCCTTTTGATAAGATGGTGGAGGAGCTGAAACCACCCAGAGAGGATGGAGTAAATCCTTTTTTCCAGGTTATGTTTATTCTTCAAAATACTCAAAAAGTGGACTTGGAGCTTCCAGGAGTAACAATGCAGCCTCTTGATATAGAAAGCGGTATGGCGCCATTTGACTTAAGGCTGCAACTTACTGAAACACAGGAAGGTTTAAGGGGCGGGTTTGACTATAACCTTTCAATTTTTGATTCCTCTACTATCAGAAGATTGGCAAAGCACTTAATTAAGACAATAGAATGTATAGTAGAAAATCAGGAGCAAAATATTACACAGCTTTCGATTTTTACTCAGGAAGACATTAAAAACATACATAAACTAAAAATAGCTGTTGCATCAACCTTTACAGCTGAGCCTGTTGAAGATTATATAAGTTGGTGGTGCAAGCAGTTTGGCATTAAGAATGAAGTAGTTTTTGCGCCCTACAATCAGGTTTTTCAGCAGCTATTGGATGAAACAAGCCTTATTTCTCTGAATGACGGTGTAAATATACTGCTTATTCGGTTTGAGGATTGGCTAAGAAACAATATGTCAGAGGATGCTGAGCAGATTAAAAAGCTTGAAGAGAACTATACCTATCTTTTAAGTACTTTGAAATCAAAAGCAAAAAGTATACCTTATTTTGTTGGAATATTTCCTGTAGGACAGTATTCTAATATCAGTCCCAAAGTCAGTGAATATATTCAAGAAATGAACAAGAGATGGAAACTGGCTTTAGAAGATATGGAAAATGTATATGTAATGGACTGCGAAAATCTGGACAAACAGTTTGCTATTGATACCGTGTTTGATACGCTAAAAGATACTGAAGCACACATGCCTTTTAGTGATACGTATTTCGGTGCTTTAGGAACATTTACCGCCAGGAAGATTTGTGCATGGAAAAAGCAGAATTTCAAGGTTATAGTGCTTGACTGTGATAATACTCTATGGAAAGGTGTATGTGGAGAAGAAGGAGCACAGGGGGTTATAATAAGCGAGCCCTTTATGAGATTACAGGAAATTATGCTGGATTGCTACAGGGAAGGTATGCTTCTGGCTCTTTGCAGCAAGAATAATGAAGCAGATGTATGGGAGGTATTTGATAGTAACAATGGAATGTTACTAAAAAAGGAGCATTTTGTTTCATGGAGAATAAACTGGCAGTCAAAAGCAGATAACATAAGAGAAATTGCCCAGGAGCTAAATCTTGGTGTTGATAGCTTCATTTTTATAGATGATAGTCCTGTAGAATGCAGTGAAGTAATGACTAAACTGCCGGAAGTGTTAACACTTAACTTGCCTGAAAATGCTGAACAAATACCTTCGTATCTACAGCATGTCTGGGCTTTTGATAGAATTAAAGTTACCGCTGAAGATGCTCAAAGAACACAAATGTATATAGCCGAGAAGGAGAGAAAGCAAATACAGGACAGTGCTCATTCTCTGGACGGTTTTATACAAAGTCTTGAACTTAAAATGAGCATGAACCTCATAGAGAATTCACAATATATGAGAGCCGCTCAACTGACTCATAGAACCAATCAATTTAATCTTAGCACAATAAGAAGAACGGAAGAGGAATTGAGGCTGCTGACAAGTTTGCCGGGTTGCAAATGCCATGTAATAGAGGTAAGCGACAGATTTGGTGATTATGGACTGGTAGGTGTGGTAATAACAAAGGAAAACGGCGATAAGCTTTTAATAGACACATTCCTTCTGAGTTGCAGAGTGTTGGGAAGAAGGATAGAAGATGCAATACTTGTTGGTCTTAAAAAGCTTTGTAATAATACAGGTGCAAGGATACTTGAAGCAGAGTTTCGACCAACTGAAAAAAATATGCCCTTTAAGAAATTTCTTGAAAAGAGTGGATGGAAAAGTATTAAAGAAAAGAATGGAATTACCATATACCAATTGGATATTAACGAAATACCTGAACAAGAAAATCTGGTTGAATGTTACTTTGATTCTAAATTTGAGTCTATGGTAAAGTCCAAAGTAGTAACAGAAGTAAAACATGAGCCGGTTAGCATAAAACAAGAAAATGAAAATACGTTAGTAAGTAATGACTGGAAAGTTCTTAAAGTAAACATGGAAATGCTTTTCCACAAAGCATATTTGCTTCCACTTGAAAACGCTTCGGGGAAATTGCTTGCAGCACTGCCTGTTCATAGACCCTATATGGGCAAGAAAACAGTGGAAACTACAAACCAGCAATATAAAGCACCCGGCAATAAAACTGAAAAGATATTGGTTCAAATTTGGCAGGAGATACTTGGGATTGAGAAAATAGGAGTAAATGATGATTTCTTTAAGTTGGGGGGACACTCTCTTACTGCTGTTTCTATAATTTCAAGGATTAGAGATAAATTTCGTAAATATATACCTCTCCAATGGATTATAGAGAACAGAACCATAGCACAATTAGGGAAGTTAATAGGGGATTTTGAAGAGGCAGATAATTCAGATGATATACAAGAGAATATACCAAGGGCTAGTGACGAAAAAAAAGAATTTCCTCTTTCCTTTTCACAACAGTCTATGTGGTTTTATGACCAATTGAACAAGGGTAATGCAGTTTTTAACTTGTCCAGCGCTGTACGTATAAGCGGCGGACTGAATACTGAAATCCTTAAGCAAACACTGGAAAATGTAGTTATGTCTCATGAAGCTTTAAGGACAACATTTAAGAACATAAATGGCAGTCCTGTGCAGGTTATAAATGAAAATATTGATGTTGAGATAAATGAAATTGACCTTACATACATGAAAAAAGAAAATGAAGAAGAAATAGAACAACTTTTAAAACAGGAGGCACGATATATATTTGATCTGGAAAAGGGCCCATTGTTCAGATTCTGCCTTTTCTTGCTCAACGGAAATGAATACATTTTTTCTATGACAACGCATCACATAATATCTGATGGTTGGTCAAATACGATTATTGTAGAAGAACTTTTAGAGAATTACAGTCAACTGGCAAAAGGACAAGCCATAGAGGCAAAATCCCTTCCAATAAGATTTGCAGATTATGCTATATGGGAAAGAAACAGATTTTCAGGGGAAAGATTGGACAAGCTTATGGGATACTGGAAAAAGCAGCTTGAAAATCCAACAACTCTTGAACTTCCCACTGATAAAGTTAGACCTAAAAATCGTACATACGAAGGTGGTTTTGAGAGTGTTGTAATTCCAGAAAAACTGATGCCGGAGCTAAGAAGGCTTTCAAATGACATGGGTGTAACACTGTTTATGCTAATTCTTGCTGCATTCCAGACATTATTACACAGATATTCGGGACAAAATGATATTTTTACGGGCACAGTAGTTGCAAACCGAAATAAGGCTGAAATTGAAAATACAGTGGGGCCTTTCATAAATACATTGGTTCTTAGAACTAATTTTGAGGAGGATCCGGACTTTTCAAGCCTTCTTTTAAAAGTTAAAAAGACAACTCTGGAAGCATATGAACATCAAGAATTGCCTTTTGACAAAATGCTTGAAGAAATGAAATTGGAAAGAGACTTAAGCAGGGCTCCCTTATTTCAGGTTATGTTTATACTCCATAACAATAAAAAAGCTGAACTGGAACTTGATGGACTGAAAATAACTGAAATAGATGTGACAAGTGATATGGCTCCTTTTGATTTAAGGTTGCAGTTGACAGAGACAGAAAAAGGGATAAAAGGCGGCTTTGACTATAACATATCGCTATTTGAGCCTGCAACAGTTAAATCAATATCAATGCATCTTATTAAATTACTTAAAAGTATAGTACAAAAGCCTAACGAGAAGGTATCAAGACTTGAATATATTACAGAAACAGAAAAGAAACAGATACTAGAAGACTTTAATAATACTAATGCTGATTTCCCGGATAACAAGGTTATTTATCAATACTTGGAGGAACAGGCCACAAAAGATTCTTCGAATACGGCAGTAATATTTCAAAATAAGAAATTGACATACGGTGAACTCAATTACAGAGCAAACTGCCTTGCAAGACTTCTGAAAGACAATGGAGTAGTACAAGAAAGCATTGTAGCAATAATGATGGAACGTTCATTTGAGATGATAATAGCAATAATGGCAATACAGAAAGCAGGAGGAGCATATCTGCCCATAGACCCCCATTTTCCTTCTGAAAGGATAGATTATATACTAAAAGACAGCCAAACAAAAATATTGTTGACTCATAAGGAATTCGGGGATTGTGAAATTCCGGAAAATATAAAAAAGATAAATCTTGATTTAGTTGATTTATCCCATGTAGAAAAATCAAACCTGTCTTTGATTGCAACTCCTGAGAATATTGCATATGTAATTTATACATCAGGCTCAACAGGTAAGCCAAAAGGAACACTGATAGAGCACAAATCTCTTGTGAACAGGTTAAACTGGATGCAGAAAAAATATCCTTTAGACAAAAATGATATTATCCTGCAAAAAACACCTTATACCTTCGACGTATCTGTATGGGAAATGTTCTGGTGGTCTATGGCGGGAGCCAAGGTATGTTTTCTTGAACCCGGAGCTGAAAAAGACCCTGTAAAGATTGTGGAAGCAATTGAAAAAAACAATATTACAGTTATTCATTTTGTTCCATCAATGCTAAGTATTTTTCTTGAATATCTTAAGCAAACAGGGGAGGTACAAAGAGTTGCTGGACTTAAAATGGTTTTCGCCAGCGGAGAGGCACTAACACCTTCGCAGGTAGAGGTATTTAAAAAACTGCTTTCAAAAAATGGAGCCAGACTTATAAATCTTTATGGACCTACTGAAGCGACAATAGATGTATCATATTTTAACTGCGATATAGAGAGCAAATTGGATTCTATTCCTATTGGAAAGCCCATTGACAATACAAAGCTCCTTATAATGGACAAAAATATGCAACTCCAGCCCGTTGGAGTTGCAGGAGAACTGTGTATTGGCGGTATTGGCCTTGCAAGAGAGTATCTGAACAAACCTGAACTGACAAATGAGAAATTTGTAGAAAATCCTTACCAACCTCAAGAGAGACTTTACCGCACTGGTGATTTGGCAAAATGGAGACGGGATGGAAATATTGAATATTTGGGGAGAATGGACTTTCAAGTTAAAATACGAGGGCTGAGGATTGAACTTGGCGAGATAGAAAAGCAGTTGGCGGCTCACCAGGATGTAAAAGAGTGTGTGGTAGTTGCATGGAAGAAAGGTGAGGGTGATATACAGCTAGTAGCATATGTAGTATGCGAAAATGGTATGAGAGCAGAACAAGGCAGTATACAGTCCTTCCTTGAAAAGAGCCTCCCGGAATATATGATTCCAAGAATCTATGTTTTTATGGAAAAAATGCCTCTATCCTTCAATGGAAAAATAGACAGGAAGGCGCTACCTACTCCCGTAATTGCAACAGACAGGGTTTATATTGCTCCAAGAAACGATACGGAAAAGCAACTGGTAAATATATGGCAGAAAATATTAGGTTTAGACAGGATTGGAATAAACGACAATTTCTTTGATATAGGCGGAGATTCTCTGAAGGCAATGGAAACAATCATTATGCTGAAAAAACAGGGACTACAGCTTAAAATAAAAGACTTGTTTGAAAGACAGACAATAGCAAGCCTAAGTAATCTGGTAAAGCTCTCTGCAAAGACTGACATTGAGGGGCCAGTTACCGGGGAAATAGGATTAATTCCTACTCAGAAAGGATTCTTCAGAAAAACAAGGACGGATATAAATCACTGGAACATTTCCGTAATGATGTTTAGTAAAGACAGACTTGATGAGGATATTATCAAAAAGGCTTTTACAAAAATATTAGAACAACATGATGTACTTAGAATAAACTTCATAATTGACGGAGAGAACATAAGCCAGTACAACAGAGGAGTAGACGGAGAACTATTTGAAATGAAGCTGTTTGACTGTATAGCTGACAAAGATGATACAACCAATATGGATAATATGGCATATGTCTTACACAGAAGTATGAATCTTACAGAGGGACCCCTTGTAAAACTAGCACTTTTCAGACGCCATGATGGAGATCATCTTTTGCTTGTGATACATCACCTTCTTTGTGACGGACTATCACTTATGACAGTACTTGAGGATGCAGCAGCAGCGTATAATCAGCTGCAAAGAAATGAGCCAATATCACTTCCACCTAAAACTTCTTCATTAAAGAAATGGTCTGAGAAAATATATGACTATTCAAACAGCAGTGAATTTTTAAAGGAAATAGATTATTGGAAGAAAGTGGAAAACATTCCAGTGACATTGCTACCTAAGGATACGACATTTAGTGAGGAAAGGCATAAGTATGATGTTGTTATAAACGAAACACTGCTTTCGGAGAAGGAAACAAAGGTACTAATGAAGAGTGTAAATCAGAGCTTTGATACTGATATAAAGGATTTACTGGTAACGGCTTTCGGGGCAGCTGTAAAAGAGTGGACAGGCATGAATAACATACTCATAGATTATAAAATTCATGGTAGGGAGAACATTTTTGACGGAGTTGATGTTTCAAGAACAGTGGGATGGTTTGCTACAGAATTTCCGGCAATACTTGATATGTCCAAGATGGAAGATCTTCCGGCCCAGATAATATCAATCAGAGATATGTTCAGAAATGTTCCCGGCAGAGGACTTGGGTATGAAATATTGAGGGAGATTACTCTGCCTGAGAATAAAAAAGAATTAAAACTAAATCTGAATCCGGAAATATTGTTTAATTATTCAGGTGATTTTGCAGGCCGTACAAACGATGATTTTCAAGGCTTCAGTATATCACCTCTGTACAAAAATTTAAATGAGAGTCCCGAATCTGAAAGAAAGTACACCTTAATTATTGAACTCATGATTCTAGATGGAAGCTTGAATGTTACACTGCATTACAACAAGCATCAGTATTACGAAAGCACAATGAAAGGATTACTTGACAGATTTAAGAAATATCTTTATGAAATTTTAAATTTAGGTATAGAAAGTAAATTTTAGAAGGAGAGGGATGTGGTATGAATAAGCTGGCTTTTTTGTTCCCAGGACAGGGGGCTCAATATATTGGTATGGGCAGTAAACTTTGTGAAAATTTTTCGGTTGCTGAACAGGTTTTTGATGAAGCAAATGAAGCTCTTGGCTTTGATTTAAAAAAACTATGCTTCCAAGGAAGTATGGAGGATTTGACAAAAACAGAAAATACCCAGCCTGCTATCCTGACCGCAAGTGTTGCGGCATTCAGAGTATATATGAAGGAGATAGGTATTAAACCTGACTATACCGCTGGACACAGCCTTGGAGAGCTTTCTGCACTTTGCTGCGCAGGAGGAATAGATTTTACGGACGCTGTTAAGCTTGTAAAGCAGAGAGGAAGACTTATGCAGGAAGCAGTTCCTGAAGGAATGGGTAGTATGGCTGCCGTTAGTGGCGTTGAAAAGGAAGTTATAGAAAAGGAATGTTCCCGTGTATCAAAAGAAGGAAGTATTGTGGTGGTCTCCAACTATAATTCATTAGAGCAAATAGTAATATCAGGCCATGTAAAAGCGGTTAATGATGTGGGAGAGCAGTTGAAGTCCATGGGTGCAAGAGTGGTTTATCTAAAAGTGAGTGCACCATTTCACAGTCCCTTGATGCAGTCTGCTGCAGATAAATTTAGAGATGAGCTGGAAAAATATAACTTTTATCATATGGAATGGCCTGTAATATCAAATGTTACGGCAAAGCCATACCCGGGAAAAGAGCAAATTGTTGATTATTTGTCATTACAAATAACAAGCCCTGTTAATTGGCAGTCTACCATAGAATACTTACAGAATTCCGGAATTAACAAAGCTGTTGAAATGGGTCCAAAAACTGTTTTGAAAAACCTTTTGCGGAGCAATAAGGCAATAACGGTGTTTTCATCAGAAACAACAGAAGATATATCCCTTATGAAGGAAAAATTGATTTTAGCAAAAGATTCTGAAAAGCCCATAAATAACGGTCTTATGTTTATAACCGGTTGTATAGCAGCTGCAGTTAGTACGAAAAACCGTAATTGGGATGAAAATGCATATAACAAAGGTGTAGTAGAGCCTTACAGAAAATTAGTTGCGCTAAAGGAAGAGCTAATAAAGCAAAAAATACAGCCTACAGAAGCGCATATTGAAGAGGCTGTGGATTTATTAAAACAAATATTTAAAACAAAATTATTACCGGTTATAGAACAGGAGGAAAGATTTAATAAACTGTTTAAAGAAGCAGGATTACAATCTAATACTGGTAGTTTATAAGGAAAACAAGTATTGGTGTTAAATGGATTAGAGGTTATAGGGTGAGTTTTTGAAATTATATAAACCCTCAGGTGGAGGCTAATATGTCAAAAGTATTTTTTTTCAGTATACCATTTTCGGGTCATGTTAATCCCGGTGTGGGACTAGCCAAAGAATTGGTGAAAAAAGGAGAGGAGGTTATATACTACTGTACTGACAGCTTCAAAGAAAAAATTGAAAGCTCGGGGGCTGTATTTAGAAGCTATGGAAGCAAATTTTATCTAAACGACGATTTTGTTACACACAACATTATAGAAATTTTGAGAGTTCATCTTGAGTTAAGTGAAATTATTATGGAACAACTGCATAAGGATATAAAACGGGACAAGCCAGACTACATAGTTCATGATTTTATGTCTACATGGGGAAAGCATGCAGCACGGGTTTCAAATATACCAGCTGTCAATATTTACACAACATTTGTAGAAAAACCAAAAGGTTTTATTAATACAATTGGGTTAGTTCTGGCAGTGGCAGCTATGATGCTCAAGAACATTCCAAGAATGATAGATATACGTAAAATTTCTGGTAGGCTAAAAAAGAAATATAATATCAAAGTAAAAGGTTTGAGTGATATTATCGACAATAAGGAGGCCTTAACACTGGTATTTACATCTCACAATTTTCAACCATATTCTTATAAATTTGGTGTAAATTACAAATTTGTAGGGCCTGTAAGTATGTATAGAAATGAGAAAATAAAAGGTTTTAAACTAAACAAATCAGAAGGCAGACCTTTACTTTTTATTTCCCTTGGTACTGTGTTTAATAATGACAGGGAATTCTTTATAAAATGTATTAAGGCCTTTGGTGACATGGATATTGATGTTCTCATGTCGGTAGGCAAGAAAATAGATATATCATCTCTTGCAATTCCAGAAAATTTTACTGTAAAGCATTTTTATGAGATACCCCAGTTAGAAGTACTAAATGAATGTGATGCATTTATAACTCACGGTGGAATGAACAGCGTCCATGAGGGACTTATGTTTGGAATACCATTGATAGTCGTACCACAGCAGTTGGAACAGGCTCATATGGCAAAACGGGTAGCCGAAACAGGGTGCGGGATATATCTTGATATGTCGGAAGTTACACCGGAGTCATTAAAAGAAAGTTATAAAAAAATAACCTCTGACGATTCATATGGTAAAAATGCTGAGAAAATGAAGGATTCATTTCTAAAAGCAGGCGGGCCGGAGCGTGCTGCAGAGGAGATATTTTCTTATATAAAAAGTATTGATAGGATGACATGATTTAAAGGAAAGGGTGTTGGATATTTATGAAAGAACAACAAAATGTAGGGCAAATTGAGGAAATACTGACAGATATCTGGAAGGAAGTACTGCACGTAAAGACATTAGATGTAAATGACAGATTCTTTGATTTGGGAGGAGATTCATTTAAAGCTGAGATTATAACAGACATATGTTTGGAAAAAGGTATTCAGGTGACACCTAACGACATTTTTAACTACAGGACAATTTCTGAAATAGCAAAAAACATCCGTAATACTGATAATTTAGAAAAAGATACAGTTATGCATCATAATATATCAAAAGGAAAAAAACTTAAAATAAAATATCAAAGAGACATAACAACATATTTACATAGGTCTATTCCTTTATGTGCTATATTATCTGACGAAAGGTATTATACATGGTTTTATGAACACTATATTCAAATATTTTACATTGCATATAATAACAGTTTTTCAAGATTGGAGTTTTTAGAGCCAAAAAACAACTTTGAAGAAATATTTGACGAGAAATACCTCACTTATGATGAACAACAGTCTGATATTATTGAATTTATTGAAAACAACATTGACTCCGGCACATATCTTACAATAAATGTTGATGAATATTATTTACCCCAGAAGGGCAGCTACAATGAACATCACTATGTTCACCAATCAATGATTTTTGGTTATGATAAAGCAGAAAGAAAATTAATGGGGCTAGGTTTTGACGCAAATATGATGTTCAAAGAACTTGAATTTGACTATGATGATTTTTCCAAAGCATATGAATCGGCTAAGACCAATTATAAGTTCACGGCACCATGGGCAGAGACGGAAGCGATACAACTTCTAACACCAAAGCAAAATGTAGGGGAATACAAGTTTGATTTGAATAAATTCATGGAAGAAATATATAAATATTTAGACGGTTCAAATCAGGATAAATCCAGAATTGAAAAACTCATACCTTTGGAAGAGCAGCAAATGTGCACTAATTTAATATATGGACCTAAAATATACAGCGCAGTGGTGGAAAGCCTTGAAAAGCTTGGGAAAGACATCCTTCAGGGATTGGATGTTCAGGGAATGGTAGAGCAGCTAAAGGAACAGATGCTAGCAGATATAATGCCTGCAATTGACTACAGAAGCATTCATTTACTTTATGAACATAAAAAAGGACTTTATGACAGATTTAAATATATTACTAGTAAATTCTACACGTCTGGAAAATTAGAGGACTTATTGAATGAATTTAATAAACTGGTTGAAAAAATGAATACTGCAAGAATTACATTTTTTGACTTAGAGCATATGCTAAGATTTAATTTTGATCCGGCTGCTGTGAACTTTGAAGATATAATGGTTTCATTCCAGAAAGTGATAGATACAATAAAAGCAATTGGGGATAGGGAAGAAGAATTATTAAGAGAAATTTGCAGGGAATTTGAAACAGGCTTCAAAGGAGGAAAGTAAATATGTCCAAGGTATTTTTTTTCAACATTCCTTTTCATGGCCATGTCAATCCCAGTTTGGGTCTGGTTAGTGAGTTGGTCAAGAGCGGCGAGGAAGTAATATATTATTGCAACGAAAGTTTCAGAGAAAAGATTGAAAGTACCGGAGCTGTGTTCAGGAGTTACAGCAGTAAATTTTATCTTGATGAAAATTATGTAACATATAATATTACGGATTTGTTCAGGGTTCATCTTGAATTGAGTTTATTAATACTGGATGAATTGATAGAGGATGTGAAAAGAGATAAGCCTGCATATATAATACATGATACTATGTGCCCTTGGGGAAAGCACTTGTCAAAAATCACCAATATACCTGCAATTAACACCTTTACAACTATAGCCCTAGAACCAGATGGATTTATTTTAACTACTGGATTTGTTTTAGCACTGGCTTTTAATATACTGAGAAATATCCCTAACATGATAAAAATACGCAGAATCAAAAAAATAATTGAAAGTAGTTATAATATAAAAGTAAACAGTCTGATGGATGTTGTCCTAAACAAGGAAGAAATGAACTTAGTATATACTTCAAAAGAATTTCAACCCAAGTCCGAAAAACTAATGAAACGTTACAAGTTTGTAGGACCAGCAAGTATGTACAGAAAAGAGAATGTACCGGAACTAAGGCTAAACAGAAACACTAAAAAGCCACTGCTGTTTATATCCATGGGAACAATATTCAACAACAACACAGACTTTTTCAATACTTGCACTGAGGCTTTCGGAAACATGGAAATAGATGTTCTAATGTCGGTAGGAAAGAGCATTGACATATCCTCATTGAAAATCCCCGACAACTTTACTGTAAAATATTATTTTGAAGTTCCCCAGTTGGAAATATTAAAAGAATGTAATATATTTATGACTCATGGTGGGATGAACAGTACACAAGAAGGTCTTTTTTACGGGGTTCCCTTAATCATTATACCGCAGCAGCAGGAGCAGGCCCATGTAGCTATGCAGGTAGTCAGAACAGGAAGTGGTATTTGTCTGAAAAAATCAAAGGTTACTTCTGAATTACTAAGAGAATCGGTTCAAAAAATAATGTCTGACTATTCATATCGGGAGAATGCGCTAAAGATGAGGGATTCATTTATAAACGCAGGGGGCCCAAAACAGGCTGTTGAAGAAATACTTCTTTATGTAGGAAAGAAAAGAATAGTAGAAATGCTTAAATGATTTTGTACTATTTGCTTACAGGAGATAAAAGGCAGCTTGTCAGAGTTGAGCTTATTAACCATGAATTTAGTCAATTGACTTCCAATATAATCAAATGCTTGAAGGCGGAGGAGATCCTCCGCCTTGATTGCGTTAGAGAAGAAAATCAATTCATGTAGAGTTTCCATTAATAAAAAAATAACAAGAAAAAGATATAAGATTTTTCGGTACAAATTATGTAAAATCAGTCGTTGACTTATAAAAACAATAGTAGTATTTTAAATATAGTATTATATTCCAGTTTATACAGTGCATCAGTCCTATTTCAAGGAGGAAATTTAAGCTGTTATAAATTCATAAATTATCAAACATTATTAATTTAATTGACGTTATTTCCTAATTTTACCACACTATATAAAGAACTCTCTTAATTGTAGCTTATAAAGTAGATAGAATTACATCATTAATTCCTGTTTTTCACATAAATTGATACCATAGCCACTTAGTTTAGGGAATTATTAAAAGTTAATAATAAAGCAACTTTATACTTTGAAAGGGGGATAGTACGGTAATAATCAAGTTCATAGAAAAATTCGCACATAATTTTGGCAAGTAAAAACATTTAAAATCAGGAGGACGATTGAATGTACAGAAACAGAAATAAGGTCTTAGCACTGCTTTTAGTTTTTGCAATGCTCATTTCCGTTATGCCAATCAGCACAGTAATGGCTGACACAAAAACTACTTATCACGAGACTTTTGCAGATGGAAAGGGTATAGCTACCCAATCTGGAGGAGCTAATCTAGAGAAAGTAGGAAATAAGGTTTTTGAAGGAAATGATGATGGAGCAGCATTATATGTAAGCAATAGAATAAATAACTGGGACGCAGCTGATTTCAAATTTGAAGATATTGGATTAAAGGACGGTAAGACTTATAACATAACCGTAAAAGGTTTTGTTGACTCAAATGCAAAGGTTCCTGCAGGTGCACAGGCATTTCTTCAGGTTGCGGACAGCTATGCATGGCTGGCAGGTGCAGAATTCGTTGCTGGAAAGGCTTTCACATTAAGCGGAAAGTATACTGTTGATACTTCAAAGGACAGCAGGGTACGTGTTCAATCCAATGATGAAGGTAAAGAAGTTCCTTTCTATATTGGGGACATTTTAATTACAGAAGAGGCTACAGAAGAAGTACCTGTTGATCCTAATCAACCAAAGGCAGAAACTTTCAAAACAATAACATTTGAAGATAATACAACAGAGGGCTTTGAACCTAGAGGCGGTGAAGGCTCAGAAAAACTGACTGTAACAAAAGAAGCCAATCACACAGCTAATGGTTCATACGCATTAAAAGTAGAAAACCGAACAATGACTTGGCATGGTCCTTCATTGCATGTTGAGAAGAATGTAAGCCAAGGTAGTGAATACAAGGTTACTGCTTGGGTAAAACTTATTAGCCCTGAAAGTACACAACTTCAACTTTCCACTCAGGTTGGAAATGGAGGAAGTGCTTCTTATGTAAGCCTTGCAGCAAAAACAATAAGTACTGCTGATGGCTGGGTTAAGTTCGAGGGTACATATCGTTACAACAATGTTTCCAGCGGATACATTACTATATATGTAGAAAGTGCAAGCAGTGCTAATGCTTCCTTCTATATTGACGATATTAGCTTTGAACAAACGGGTTCAGGACCAATCAAAATCCAAGATGATTTAAAATCCATTAAAGATGTATATAAAAAGGATTTCCTTATTGGAAACGCAATAGCAGCAGAGGATATGGAAGGGGTCAGACTTGACCTGTTAAAGAAGCACTTTAATGTAATGACAGCTGGTAATGCTATGAAGCCAGATGCATTACAACCTTCAAAGGGTAACTTTACATTTGAAGATGCAGATAAGCTTGTTGATAAGGTTCTGGCAGAGGGATTCAAGATGCATGGACATACTCTTGTTTGGCATCAGCAGTCACCTGCTTGGTTAAATACAAAAGTTGATGCAAGCGGAAATGCTATACCTTTGTCACGTGAGGAAGCTCTTACAAATCTAAGAACCCATATTAAGACAGTTGTAGAGCACTACGGTAACAAGGTAATATCATGGGACGTAGTAAATGAAGGTATGAATGATAATCCTACTAATCCTGCTGACTGGAAAGCATCATTACGTCAAAGCCCATGGTATCAGGCAATTGGTCCTGATTACATAGAAGAGGCGTTTTTAGCAGCAAGAGAGGTTCTGGATGCTCACCCTGATTGGGATGTGAAGCTATATTATAATGATTATAACGATGATAATCAAAGCAAATCTAAAGCTATTTACTACATGGTAAAAGAGTTAAATGAAAAATATGCAAAAACTCACCCTGGTAAGCTTCTTATCGATGGAGTTGGTATGCAGGCACATTACAGCTTATCAACAAATCCTACCAATGTTGAGCTTTCATTGGAGAGATTTATTTCTCTGGGTGTTGAAGTAAGCATAACCGAGCTTGATGTACAGGCAGGCAGTGACTTCAAGTTAACTGATGAAATTGCAGAAGCACAGGGATATTTATACGCACAGTTATTTGATATATATAAGAAACATGCAGCTAACATAAGCCGTGTTACTATTTGGGGATTGGATGACGGCACAAGCTGGAGATCATCTACAAATCCTTTGCCATTTGACAAGAATCTTCAGGCAAAGCTCGCATTTTTCGGTTTAATAGACCCTGCTAAGTACATGGATGAACATAAACCTCAAACACCTAAAGATGCTAAGCATACAACTGCAAAATACGGAACACCTGTAATTGACGGTACTATAGACAGTGTTTGGAGTAAAGCACATGCAATACCTGTAAATACATATCAAATGGCATGGCAGGGAGCTACAGGAACTGCAAAGGCTCTATGGGATGACAAAAACCTGTATGTTCTTGTTCAGGTAAGTGACTCAGAGCTTGATAAGAAGAGTGCTAATGCATACGAACAAGACTCTGTTGAAGTATTCTTTGATGAGAACAACGGAAAAACTTCATTCTACCAGGATGATGACGGACAGTACAGAGTTAACTTTGATAATGAGACTTCATTTAACCCTGCATCAATTGCAGAAGGATTTGAGTCCGCAACAAAGGTTTCAGGAACAAGTTATATTGTTGAAATGAAGATACCTTTTAAAACTTTAACTCCTTCTGATAATATGAAAGTTGGTTTTGATGTTCAGGTTAACGATGGTAAAGATGGTTCACGTAAGAGCGTTGCTACTTGGAATGATACTAAAGGAACAGGATATCAGGATACTTCAGTATATGGTGTTCTAACCCTGACAAAATCCGATAGCAATAGCACTAGTGAATACATCACAAGAGGACAATTTATTGATTCCATAATTAAGGCTTTAGGATTGAATAAAAATGTTCAGGCTAAAGATTCCTTTAAGGATGTAAAAAAGGATTCCAGCTATTATGCTTCTGTAAGCGCTGCTTACCAGAAAGGAATAATATCAGGATATAAGAATGGAGAATTCAAACCACAGGCTAAGATTACTCGTCAGGAAGCAATGACAATAATCGCCAAGGCTATAAAGGTAACAGGAAAGAATGTTAACTACTCAACTGCTGAAATAAATAAAATACTCAAGGAATTTAAGGATTCAAACAAAGTTGCCAACTGGGCAAAAGCTTCGGTTGCTGCTTGTATTAAAGAAGGAATTATATCCGGAAAGAGCGGAAAAATGATTGCACCGCAAGAAAATATAACTGTTTCACAAACAGAATCAATAGTAAAGAAATTGTCCGCTAAATAATAACTGAATTGCATTTTAAGCCGGCTTCCCAAGATTTTGGGGGTCGGCTTTTTTTGTGGATAATTGTTTTTGAAAGGTCAGACTAATGATAATTAAAAGCGAATATCTGAACTAATATAAAGAAATACTATTTAAAGATATTAATTCTCATTATATTTATTTATATATGAGTAGGTATACATAAGAAGGGAATAAAGAATGTTAAGTGACCTGATAATAAATGCAGCTATTCTTATTTCTTTTTTAAGCATAGCAAATCAATTTTATAAGGATAGGGATAAAGAAATTCAATCCCGATTCTTGTTTAAAATTTGTACTGGATTAGTATGTGGAATTTTAGGTATCCTTCTAATGTGGTATAGTGTCAGAATACAAAATGTAACGTTGGTAGATTTTAGAAATATAGCTACTTTGTTGGCAACTACAGTAGGAGGAAGTACAGCTGCTGTTATATCAGGCATTGCCATGGGAGGCTTCAGAATTGCGTATTTTGGGCTAAATAAATATTCTGAGGCTGGAACAGTTGTTATTATATTGGTAACATTAGGAATACTGATGATTTTTAAAACGAAAAGACCTCTAGGTAAGAAATGGTTTCTATCTACAATTTACATGACCATTGTAAGCTGTGGAGTTTATTATTATATTTTTCCCAATAATATCTCAATCTTCTTTACAGTATATCCGTATTTTATTCTGGGAACTGTAGTCGTTAGTTATACCATATACAAATATATGTTATATCTTAATAACATGAGCTTATTGTATAGGAAGTTAAAAGAGGAAGCTTCAAAGGATTATTTAACAGGACTTAACAACGTAAGGGAATTCAATAAATTTTTCAGGCTAATAATAGAGAAGGCAGTGAGCAATAATCAAAAATTTTCTTTACTTTTATTAGATATAGATTTTTTTAAAAAAATAAACGATACACATGGTCATCAGGCAGGCGATAAGGTCTTAAAAGAAATAGGAAAGATATTAAGACAGAGTTGCAGAGCAGATGATAAAATTTCGCGAAATGGCGGTGAAGAATTTTCAATTTTACTTGAGAATGCTTCAAACAGAGAAGCTATTGAGATAGCTGAAAGAATCAGAAAAATTATAGCTGAAAATGAATTTGAGATTTCTTGTGGAAGGAGAATTAATGTAACAGTATCCATTGGGATATCTTCATTTCCTGAGACAGTTACAGATATAACACAGATAATTGAGAGGGCTGACAATGCTCTTTATAAAGCAAAGCGTACAGGAAGGAACCTTGTAGTTTCAGATGAAGCTATACTGGGATAGTTTACATAATGAATATTAAAAAGATGTTCTTTTAAATCAAATTATGTAAATAAATAACCCATTTCCCAGATATAGTCTTGTTCGAGAAATTATTATGTGCTATTCTTTTATCATTGGGTAAACATATCAAGAATATTCTGTTTTAAACTTAATATTGTGTATTTTTGTATTGGGAGGATAGTATGGAAAAGTTAAACTTAGTATTGAGACATTATAACAAGGTCAAACCCATGCACTGTACTGTTGTGAGTGGTGATACCCAAAAAGTGTTCACTGTAAAGTTATGTAAAGATGAAAAAAATGGTGCTGAAATTCTAAAGGGAGACCCCGTACTTATTGGATTTTTAAACAATGACGAAACTCTTTATTTAAGTGGTGGTAATATAGTAGGTGCTATTCCGAATGAAGAAGAATACATAATCCATGCAAATAATCCTCAAAATATAGCTTTCGAAACTGAAAGAAGACAATACGAGAGATTCCCCACTTCACTGGCTGGTGAAATTAAGCTTGTTAATTCCAACAAAAGAGAACCCATATGCATAAAGGATTTTAGCTATGCAGGCATGTGCATATATTCAAGCGATGAGTTCAATAAAGACGATGAAGTTGAGATTAGTGTATTCCTCAGTAATAATGTTATTAAGTATGATGCAACCATAGTCAGAAAAAACGTTAACTTCGGAAGATGTGAGTATGGTATACAGATTATGCATAGGGATAAAAATTCAATGTATTCCACACAGAATCAATTAACATCTTTTATACTCAGTGAAAAAGAGCTGATGTACAGGCATTTGATAAGTGCAAATTATAGATTTTAGTACATAAGAAATATAACTAAGAGAAATTAAATTGGGCAATTTTTAAATATTTTTAGTAACCCTTTAAATCTAATAGTAAACTAATTATGTAAATAACAATTTTTTGTTTCATAGGGCGGACTATTTTTTTAAAATTATTACCAAATTAATCATAAAAAATATTTTACGGATATCACAAAAAATATGATTTATGGTATATTATAGTATGGCGGATATTTATAGGTCATTCTGAGTCAAATAGTCATATAAAACTGGTTTCAGATATTAAGCCTTCTTTGTACAAAAAGAGTAGATGATGCAAATTCTTATAAAATGAATTAAAACAGAATTTGTGCAAATAATACTTAGGAATCTATTTTCAAAGGAGGAATACACAATGTCTGTTAAAAAGATGAGTCAGCCTAATACTGGTGTAAAATGTGTTGTTAATACTTGTCAATATTATATGAGCGGTGATCACTGCAGTGCTGAACAGATAGAAGTTCAGCCTAGAAATGCAAGAGACACTCAGGAAACAGATTGTGCTACTTTTTTGCCTCAAAACCAGTAATCAAATAAAGTTGAAATATTAGACCCAATAAACGCCATACCTCTATAAACATGGGGTATGGTGTTTTAATGTAGAATAGAATAACAATATGATTATACAGGAAAGGTTATATGATTGATATGGAAAAAATCAAAGTGCTGATTGTTGACGACAGTTTATTATTTCGTGAAGTGATTTCAAGACAGATAACTTTGGATCCTGAAATAGAAGTAGTTGCAAAGGCCGTTGATCCCTTTGATGCCAGAGATAAAATAGATAAGTATGCCCCAGATGTTATGATTTGCGACATTGAAATGCCTAAAATGAATGGTATTGAATTTATAAGTAGGCTATTACCACAGCATATGATTCCTACTATTGTTGTAAGTTCAATCAGTGAAACTGTGTTCGATGCAATAAAAGCAGGAGCAGTAGATTTTATACCAAAGCCGGATATGCAAATATCCAAAAATGTAGAAGAATTTATAAACGAATTGATAGCCAAAGTAAAAACTGCGAAAAAATCCAAACTTCCGGAAAGAGTCAGAAGCATCAGTGAAACTGCCTATCCGAATATTAAATTTGACAGCAGTAAAATTATCGCAATAGGCGCTTCAACAGGAGGAACGGAAGCTATTTTCAACATACTTAAACAGTTGCCTCCAAATATTCCAGGTATAGTTATAGTTCAACATATACCCCCAATGTTTTCACGAATGTTCGCTGAAAGACTTAATAAACAAACCGGATTACGGGTTAAAGAGGCTAATAACGGTGACTATGTTGAAGAAGGAAAAGTACTTGTTGCACCCGGAAATTACCAGATGAGAGTCAAAAAAACAGGGGAACGTTATAAAGTTGAAGTGTTTCAGGGCGAAAAGGTTAGTGGACATTGTCCTTCAGTGGATGTATTGTTTGAATCCGTGGCGAAGGAAGCCGGAGACAAGGCAGTTGGAATTATATTGACAGGTATGGGTTCTGACGGAGCTAAAGGACTGCTTTCTATGAGAAAAAAAGGTGCAAGAACCATAGGACAAGATGAGAAGTCTTCTGTTGTTTATGGCATGCCAAAAGTTGCATATGAAATTGGGGCAGTGGAAAAGCAGACATATCTTGAGGATATTCCCAAGACACTGTTTTCAATGTTAAAGTAAAAGAAAGTTTTATAAACTGTCAGATGAAAGGAGCTTTATGAATATACAGATATATGGAGCCAAAGGGTTTGACACACAGAAAGCAGAGAGATATTTTAAAGAGCGGAAAATTAGCTACCAGTATATAGATCTCTATAAGTATGGAATGAGCAAAGGTGAATTTGAAAGTGTAAAAGCAGCTGTTGGCATAAGTAATTTGATAAATACAAAATCAAAAGAATATGAAAAACTCAATATGAGAAATCTGGGGGTAGGCAAAGCTGCACAGGAAGTTCTATTAAAAAACCCTAAGCTTTTTAATACTCCTATAGTAAGAAACGGAAAACAGGCAACAGTAGGTTATCGACCGGATGTATGGAGTGAATGGGATTAATCATTTAATGCCTCATATAATAAACTACCTTTACGGTCATACTTTTAATATCATTTAGTCTGTGGAATACCAAATTGTATACCCAGTGAATATTATTTATGCCCTGAAGGCTTGTAAATATGGAAATACATAAGTCGGCCGAAATCCATACAAAACATATACTGCTGATTAATGCTTTGGTATGTGGGGAAAGTAATTTTATTTTTTTCATTACTACAGGATGAATACTATAAATTGCTATTAGTGACATAATTCCCCAAATAAGAGTATTCCTCAAACATATTATTCCAAGGAAATTAAAAAAATACCCGCTATAGTCCCATAGTTCACGTTTCAGCACATTTTGAAGGAAGAGTCCTGTAATAAGCTCTAGAACAGTAGTTATAAGTATTGAGCTAAAAAATACAAGGACTGGGCGAGATTTTAGTTTGTCTAGAAGAAAAACAACCAAAATTGTACCTATTCCATAAATTCCGCATAAAGGGCTTATGAGAAACCCTCTTTTTATAAACTGCCAGTGATAAACGGATAAATAAACTGTTTCCATTAACCAACCGCAGAAGGAATATATAATAAAACATAGAAATACATCATATATCTTTATTAAATTTTTAGATATGTAACAGTTCATATTTGCAGCTCTCTTATTTGATTTATTGTTTAATATCATGCTATGAATTTCAAACGAATAGAGTTACTTTTATATGTGTATTCAAAATCTTTTAATAATATTTCAATATATGCTTTTGATAATTGACATTGGAGATATGCTTTGCTAATATCGAAATACAGGTATTTATGCTTGCGGAGGAATATTTAAATTGATAAAATCTCAAAAAACTGTAGAAACATTGTCACGAATTAACTTAGACGGAAAAGAAATGGAATATTACCTAAGAAGAAGCAGCAGAAGGACAGTTTCTATTATGATAAAAAACACTGGACAGGTTATTGTAGCTTGTCCGCTAAAAACTCCCTTAGCATACATAGAGAAATTTCTGTTTGAAAAAGAGAAGTGGATTCTAAAAACGCTGACTGAAATTCAGGAGAAACCCGCTAGGGTGATGAAAAAAACCTTTGATAATGGCGATTTATTTTATTATCTAGGCAAAGAATACAAGCTTAAAATTGTTGAAAATAATATTACCAAAAAGCCAAATGTACGCTTTGAAGAGGAGCTAATGGTTTTAGAGATATCTGATAATCCAGACAAGGAAAAAATAAAATCCGTCCTAAAAAAATGGTATATATCAAAGGCCAGAGAGCTATTGGCTGAAAGAATCAGAATATACTCACCTCTGATTGGCTTATCACCTAAAAAATTAGCTGTAAAAGAGCAAAAAACAAGGTGGGGAAGTTGCAGCTCAAAAGGTAATATTAATCTTAATTGGAAACTCGTTATGTCACCTTTGCCGGTAGCTGATTATGTAGTAATACATGAACTCTGTCACCTGAAAGAAATGAATCATTCTAAGAAATTTTGGGGAATTGTTGAAGCTATTATGCCGGATTACAAAGTTTACAGAAAATGGTTGAAAGAAAATGGCTATACTTTATCCTTTGAGTAAAAATAGTTATAAAATCTCATGTAAAAATATAAAAATGTATATTGAAATTTAGTTATATAAAGTATAATTATTAACATAATACCACTCAAATCAATATATAAAATGGTGCATATATTAATCGGGGAAACCGGAGGGATTGTAGGATGATTTATAAAAAATACGGTAACACAGGCAAGGAAATATCTGCAATAGGTTTTGGAGGTATGAGGTTTCCTAAAACCGGAGATAGCTACGACTATGATAAATGTGCAGAGATAGTAGTACATGCAAATGAACTTGGTGTAAACTATTTTGATACTGCACCGGGATATAATGATGACCATAGTGAATTTATTATGTCCCATGCTTTTAAAAACATGAAAAAGCCATTCTATGTTTCAACTAAAAGCAGCCAAAAAGATGGCTCAAAATTACGTGAGCAGCTTGAGACATCTTTAAAGAGAATGAATCTTGAAAAGATTAATTTTTTCCATATATGGTGTATCCTGAGTCTTGACGACTATAGAAGCAGGATGGTAAAAGGCGGTGCTTATGAGGCTGCCCTAAAGGCAAAAGAAGAAGGACTTATAGAACATATTGTATTCTCAACCCATTGTACAGGAGACGAGATTGAAACAATAGTAAATGAAGGCTGCTTCGAAGGAATGACTGTGGGTTACAATATACTTAACTTCCCGTTCAGGCAAAAAGGTTTAGAAGCTGGTTATAAAAAGGGACTGGGTATAGCTACAATGAATCCCCTTGGAGGAGGTCTGATTCCTCAAAAGGCTGATTATTTTGATTTTATCAGAAGTGAAGACGACAAAAACGTAGTTGATGCTGCTTTAAGGTTTAATGCTTCCCATGATGAAATAACCACCGTATTAGCCGGAATGAGCAGTATTGAAGAGGTAGTTCAAAATTGCAAAGTTGGCGATAATCTGGTTAAAATTGAGCAAAGTAAATTAAAGGAAATTGAAGGTAGACTCTTTAATTCCATGGATAAACTTTGCACAGGCTGCCGTTATTGTGAATACTGTCCAAAGAAAATACCTGTGTCAAAATATATGCTGTCATATAACAACCATATTCTTGGTAATACTCAGGAGGTTTTGAACAACATTAAATACCATTGGGGAATCAAGCAGGAGGATGTTAACAATTGTATAGAATGTGGCTTGTGCGAAAGAAAATGCACACAGCACTTGCCAATAATAAACAGGTTAAAAGAAATTAGTGCATTTGAAGATGCAAGTAAATAAGTTAATTTTACCATCAAACTTGATAACTAAGCTAACCCGTATAAAATCAGCAGATTGCAAAAATATAATATTACAATCTGCTGATTTTTTGTATTCTTTTAACGAAATATCCTAATAATTCCTTGAAATAAATTCCAAAAACCTTATTTATAACTTAATTTCAGATATTGTATTTCTATATAAACATTGGCAGAAGGAATTCCTCTGGCTAGAATTATATTGTCAAAAAAATAACAATGATAGCTGATAAGTAAATGCACTTTACAAGTACTTGAGGAGGGAAAACAAAATGGATGATTGCAAATGCAGTCTGGTTGACGGGATTTTAAACAAGTATGACAACAATAAATCGAACCTGATAGCGATTTTACAGGAAATCCAGAATGAATACAAATATTTGCCCGAGGATGTTTTGAATTACGTAGCTGGAAAGCTGGAGATTAATCTCTCAAAGATATTCAGTGTAGCTACTTTTTACGAAAACTTTTCTTTGGTACCTAAAGGAAAATACATAATAAAGGTATGTGACGGTACAGCGTGTCACGTTAGAAAATCAATTCCTATTTTAAATGCAATGAGAAAAGAACTGGGTCTGTCTGAAAGCAAACACACTACAGATGACAAGCTGTTTACAGTTGAAACAGTTTCCTGCTTGGGGGCCTGCGGATTAGCCCCGGTTATTACAATAAATGATAAGGTATATGCAAAAATGACGCCGGATTCAACAATAGAATTAATAAAGACTTTGAGGAGTGAAGGATAATGAAAATTAATAATTTGCAAGAATTTAAAGCCTTTTCTGACAGGTCGGCACAGGCACTTGAAAAGCAAAAAAAGAAGGTTCTGGTGTGTGCGGGAACAGGTTGCGTAGCCGGAGGGTCATTAGAGATATACAACAGAATCAAAGAGCTTATAAATGAAAAAGGCCTTCTGGTTGATCTTGAACTGGATTACGAAAAAGAAGGAATAGGAGTAAAAAAGAGTGGCTGCCACGGTTTTTGTGAAATGGGGCCTTTGGTAAGAATAGAACCTGAAAATTACTTGTATTTAAGAGTTCAGATAGATGATTGTGAAGAAATCGTAAACAAAACCCTTATGAATAACGAAGCTGTTGAAAGACTTATGTATACAGCGGACAACAAAGTATATAAGGCACAGGAAGACATCCCTTTCTATAAAAAGCAAACAAGAATGGTTCTGAAAAACTGTGGAAGCATCAATGCCGAATCCTTTGCAGAATATGTTGCAAAGGGAGGCTATCAGGCCTTGGGTAAAGCATTATTCGAAATGGAGCCACAGGAAGTATGTCAGTCCATACTGGATTCCAACCTTAAAGGAAGAGGGGGCGGAGGTTATCCAGCAGGGAATAAATGGAAACAAGTATTAAAACAGAACAGCGAAATTAAATACGTTGTTTGTAACGGTGACGAGGGTGACCCTGGAGCATTCATGGACAGAAGTATAATGGAAGGTGATCCTCACGGTGTAATCGAAGGTATGACTATTGCCGGGTATGCAACCCAGAGTACTGCCGGATACATATATGTTAGAGCAGAATATCCTCTTGCGGTAGAAAGACTGAGGATAGCCATTGAAGACGCAAGAAAGCACGGAATGTTGGGTGAGAATATACTAAATTCCGGATTTTCATTTGATATAAACATAAACAAAGGTGCAGGGGCCTTCGTTTGCGGTGAGGGTAGTGCATTAACTGCTTCAATAGAAGGCGAAAGAGGAATGCCAAGAGTTAAGCCTCCAAGAACCGTTGAAAAAGGACTTTGGGGAAAGCCAACTGTACTAAATAATGTAGAAACATATGCAAATGTTCCTTTAATTATAAATAATGGAAGTGAATGGTATAAAGGTATTGGGACTGAAAACAGTCCGGGTACAAAAGCATTTGCCATAACAGGTAACGTTAACAATACCGGATTAATAGAAGTTCCTATGGGAACAACCCTAAGAGAAGTAATTTTTGATATCGGAGGAGGTATCAAGAATGACAAGAAATTTAAAGCCGTTCAAATAGGAGGCCCTTCAGGAGGATGCCTCACAGAAGAACATCTGGACTTACCACTGGACTTTGATTCACTAAAAAAAGTAGGAGCAATGATAGGTTCAGGGGGACTCGTTGTAATGGATGAAGACACCTGCATGGTTGAAGTTGCAAGGTTTTTTATGAACTTTACACAAAACGAATCCTGCGGTAAATGTGTACCATGTCGTGAAGGAACCAAGAGA